>JBKBRJ010000033.1:0-44249 GCA_046292285.1 Mesorhizobium sp.
TTCGGCGGGCGCGACCAGACCATCCGCACGCTGGGCAGCACCCGCAGCATCGAGGGGCTGCGCAACCTCGAGATCCCGCTCGCGGGCGGCCGCCGCGTGATCCTCTCCGACATCGCCACGGTGACGGATTCCTGGGCCAAGCCGAAATCCTTCGCGCGGCTGAACAACCAGACCGTGGTGTCCTTCGGCATCTTCCGCGGCAAGGGCGAGAGCGACGTCGAGGTCAACGAGCGCGCCACCGCCGCGATCGCCGAACTCCGGCAGCAGAACCCCGACGTGTCCATCGAGAAGGTGGATGATTCGGTCACCTTCACCGAGGGCAACTACGATTCGGCGATGGAGACGCTGGTCGAGGGCGCCGTCCTCGCGGTCATCGTGGTGTTCCTGTTCCTGCGCGATTTCAGGGCGACGCTGGTGGCGGCCTCCGCCCTGCCGCTGTCCGCCATCCCGACCTTCTGGGCGCTCGACCTGATGGGCTTCTCGCTCAATCTGGTCAGCCTGCTCGGCATCACGCTGGTGGTGGGCATCCTGGTCGACGACGCGATCGTCGAGATCGAGAACATCGTCCGCCACATCAAGCTCGGGAAGTCGCCCTACCGGGCCTCGCTGGAAGCGGCCGACGAGATCGGCCTCGCCGTCATCGCGATCTCGGCGACGATCATGGCGGTCTTCGCGCCGGTCTCCTTCATGGGCGGCGTGGCCGGGCAGTATTTCAAGCAGTTCGGCCTGACGGTCGCCGTCGCGGTGTTCTTCTCGCTGCTGGTCGCCCGCCTCATCACGCCGATGCTGGCCGCCTATTTCCTGCGCGGGCACGGCCACGAGGAGCCGAAGCCCGGCGCGATCATGCGCGGCTATCTCGGCTTCCTGGCGACGTCGCTGCGGTTCCGCTGGCTGACCATGCTGGCCGGCGTCGGCTTCTTCGCCGGTTCCATGTACGCGATCGGCCTGCTGCCGTCCGGCTTCATCCCGAAGGAAGACGCGAGCCGCATCGTGTTCTCGCTGGAGCTTCCGCCCGGGAGCCTGCTGGAGGACACGCGCCAGACCACCGACCGCGTGTCCGACATCATGCGCGAATTGCCCGAGGTCGAGAACGTCTACGTGATCGGCGGGTCGAGCCCGACCGGAACGCTGGAGCCGCGTCGCGCGACCGTCATCGCAGACCTCGTCCACAAGTCGCAGCGCGACATCAAGCAGGAAGAGATCGAGGAAATCCTCCTGACGCGGCTCGAGGCGGTGCCGGACCTGCGCGTCTATTTCGTCAACGACCGCGGCCAGCGCGCGCTCGAGTTCGGCGTCATGGGGACGGACGGCCCGCTTCTCGACAGCACCGCCCGCGAGATCCAGAGCGCGATGGCGCAGACCGGCAAGTATCGCGCGATCACCTCGAACGCCGCCCTCGACAGGCCGGAAGTCATCGTCGAGCCCGACCTCGATCGCCTCGCCGAACTCGGCATCTCGACGGCAACGCTCGCCGAGACGCTGCGGATCGCCACCATAGGCGACGTCGACGCCAACCTGGCGAAATATACGGTCGGCGACCGGCAGATCCCGATCCGGGTCCAGATCGACGAGGCCTCGCGCGACGACCTGTCCGTCGTCAGTTCGCTGCCGGTGCAGACGGCCTCGGGCTCCACCGTGCCGCTGTCGTCGGTCGCCTCGATCAGCTACGGCCAGGGCCCGTCCTCGATCCAGCGGTACAACCGCGAGCGGCGGGTCGTCATCGGCGCCGACATGGCGCCCGGCTACGAGATCGGCGAGGGCCTGGCGCTGGTCAACGCGCTGCCGCTGGTCAAGGACCTGCCGGCCGGCGTGCGCGTGCAGGAGACGGGCGACGCCGAAATCATGGGCGAGGTGTTCGCGGGCTTCGCGCTGGCGATGATCACCGGCCTGATGCTGGTGCTCGTCGTGCTGATCCTGCTGTTCGGGTCGATCTTCCACTCCGTCACGATCCTGGGGTCGCTGCCCTTGTCGATCGGCGGCGTCGTGGCCGGCCTCTGGCTCACCAACGCCGCGGTCTCCATGCCGGTCGTCATCGGCATCCTGATGCTGATGGGCATCGTCACCAAGAACGCGATCATGCTGGTCGACTTCGCCATCGAGGAGGTCCGCCATGGCGTCCCGCGCGCCGAGGCCATCGTCGATGCCTGCCGCAAGCGCGCCCGGCCGATCATCATGACCACGATCGCCATGTCGGCGGGCATGATCCCGGCGGCGCTGGCGCTCGGCGACGGCGGCGAGTTCCGCGCGCCGATGGCGGTGGCGGTGATCGGCGGCCTGCTGGTGTCGACCGTGCTGTCGCTGGTCTTCATTCCGTCGATGTACACGATCATGGACGACGCCTCGATCTTCACCGGGCGGGTGATGAGCTGGGTGCTTCGCCCGAACGAGCGCGACGAGCCGGACGACGCCGCGCCGTCGGCGGACCATCACGTGGAAGCCCAGGCCGACCGGCCGGCGCCGCGCTTGCCGCTCGCGGCCGAATAGCGGCCTCAGGCGGGTTGCCGCGCCTCGGCGCCGGCATCCGCGACGATGGAATGGATGGCCGTCGCGATCTCGGCGACGGTCAGGTCGAGGTGGGATTTTCCTTCGAGGGTCGACTGGCCGTCGAGATAGCCGCCCTTGCCCCTGTGCCGGATGGGGCCGATGTCTCGCTCGACGAGCCGCCCCTCGCGCAGGGCCCGGTTCCAGTGCGACGCCGCAAAGATCGGCCAGTGGCCGGGAAAGGCGTAGTGCGCCAGGCGGTAGATGAAGTCGCGCGAGCCGTAGAGCGATATCAGGCGGCCGCTCTCGGTGACGCCGCGGTCGGACGCCATGACGCCGCCGAACGTCACGACCGAGACCGACGCGCCGGTGGCCGCGACGAGGTAGGGCGCCGCGCTGACGGCAATCTGGCCGCCGCCGCTGGAGCCAAGCAGGATGATCTGGCCGCTTCCGTCCGCGACATAGCCGCTGGCGAGCAGCCGATCGAGGATGACGCGCGACAGGCCGTATCCGTAAATGGGGCCGTAGCGGTTGTCGGCCGCCACCAGCACCTGGAAGAGATTGCGCATGTGCAGGATCGGCGGCAGCAGGAACGTCTGGGCGCTGCGCCAGCGCCGGGCGATCCGCCAAAGCCAGCGGAAGACGCGCTGGCCGGTGAACAGCGGCCGGCCCGAGGGCGCATAGGGAAACACGTCATGCACGATCGTCAGGCGAGGCAGCCTGGCGCGCAGGCCCGACAGCAGGGCCTCCTCGGATGCGAGCGGCTCGTCGCCCGAGATCGAGCCGATTCCCGAGAGATAGACGACATGCGCGCGCGGCGGATGCGCGGGGGAGGGCCCGGCCGGAGGCGGCAGGTCCTTTGCCGCCTGCCTGTCGCCGGGCTCTTCGTGCGGGCCGAGCCAGCCCGCCCACCATCCGAGCGTTTCGAACGGCGCCATGATCATCGAGACGACGAAGATGATCGCGGCGAGCAGGACGATGGAGCCGAGGATGCCTGTCACGAGCGCGGCTTCCCGCCGCCGATCAGCTTGCTTGCCCGCGTCTTGAGGTGGTCGACCAGGTTGTGCGAGGTGACGTGCAGCGCGCCGCCGGCGACGGCGTGGCGCAGCCGCTCGATGACCCATCCGAGCGGGCGGCCGAAGGCCAGCGACATCAGCCGGATGGCGACCCAGCCGAGGAGAGCCGCCATGGCGGCGATGCCGAAGGGGATGCCGATGCCGTGGTGAAGGCCAAACAGGATCAGGGCGAAGACGAAGACGTCGAGCAGCCGGCTCAGGCCCTCGCCGAAGAACGGCGCGAGCGTCAGGATGCCGAACAGCCGCGGCGCCTGCGCCAGCGCGATGATGCCGATCACCGGCCCGTAGGCGACCTCGCGCCGGAAGGCGAATTCCACGGCGAGCGTCGTGGTGACCGCGGTGACGACGGCGCTGCCGACGTAGATGAAGGCCATGAGCACGAGGCTGAGCGCGAAGCGGGCGAGCGGCACGCGGTTCAGGAACAGCACGAGGCCCTGGCCCGCCGCCTGCGACATGCCGGCCATGAAGACCACCAGCAGCGCGAGATCGCGACCCGCCGGCGAGGCGGCGAGGCGGAACGCGCCCGGCTCGAAGCGCAGGGCCGAGAACCCCAGTGCCACGGCATCGACGACGGCGCCGAGCGCGCCGCTTTTCAGGTCGAACAGCCAGCCGGCGACTTCGATCATCCTGTGGTCGCCTCCAGGGCCCTTTCGAACCGTTTCGCCTCGGGCTTGGGATCAGGCGCGTGAAACCTCATCCGCGCGAAGGTGAAGGATAGGGGCGCGCGAACCGGTCGGCAATGACGAGAAGCGCCGCATCCGGCCGCTCGTGGCGCCGTCACGCCGGATGGCGCACCGCCGCCGCCGCACGCCGGCGGCGGCCGGCGTGGAGTTGCCACAGCGAGTGGCCGACGAGGGTAACGATCAGGATCGTGCCGCCGATCATCGATGCGCGCGAGGGCACTTCCGTGAAGATGAGCCAGACCCAGACCGGGGCCAGCACGGTCTCCAGAAGGTAGAACATCGCGACCTCGGGGCCGGAAATGTAGCGCGGTCCGGTCGCCAGGCAGAAGAAGGCGATCGGCATGACGACCGCGCCGTTGAAGAGGATCCACCAGGGCACCTCGACCTTGTAGCCGACCTGGCCCACCATCGCCAAGGCCACCAGGAAGGGCGCCACGACCGCGATGAGGGCGGTGAACCCCATCTCGGCGCCCGAGGCGCGCGTGGCGGTGATCGCGCAGGCGATGAAGAAGGCGGACGCCAGCGCCATCAGGTCTCCGAAGAGATTGCCGCGGGACATGCCGTCGCCGACGATGACCAGGACGCCGACCATCATCAGCGCCATGGCGACCAGCGTCGCCGGGCGCGGTCGTTCCTTGAGGAATATCCACGACAGCAACGCGGCGAACATGGTGTTGAACGCCAGGATGAAGACGAGATTGGCAGTCGACGTGTTGTAGACCGCCGTCATGAAGGTCAGCGTCGAAATCGCGTAGAGCGCGGCCACCGCGAGCCCGGCCCGCCCGGGCACCAGCGCCGGCGGCCGGCCGCCCAGCAGCCGCCATGCGGTCCATATGACCAGCGTGGCCGCGACGGTCGCCCCGCAACGCAGCAGGAGGATGGACCAGGGCTCGCCATCGGCGAGCCGGATCAGCGGGATGTCCACGGTCAGGGCCATGCCGCCGATCGCGGTGATGATGAGACCCTTTGTGTGGTCGGTCGAAAAGTTGGACATGCGGTCGTTCCGTCATGGTGGAGGCTGACGGAGGGCGGCGGCCTTGTCCGGCCGGGCTTGTTCCGCGGGGAATGTCGACAATCTAGGGAAGCCGGGCGCGGCCAGACAGCGCTTCAGCCGGAGCAAGGACTGGTCCAGCGGTCAACCTGGGGGCGGGACGTATCGCTCCCATCCGCGCGGGCCGAGATGCTCCTGGGGCCCGAAGCGGATCTTGTAGGCCATCTTGCGGGAGCCGGCGACCCAGTAGCCGAGGTAGACGTGCGGCAGGCCGGCCGACCGCGCGCGGGCGATGTGGTCGAGGATCAGGTAGGAACCGAGCGAGCGGTCCTCCTGGTCGGGAACGTAGAACGAGTAGACCATGGAGAGACCGTCGGCCATCCGGTCGGTCAGCGCGACCGCGATCAGTTCGCCTTCGCCGCGCCCGGTGATGAAGCTATCGGGTCCGCGGCGCCGGTACTCGATCACCTTGGTGTCGACATGGGTGTCTTCCACCATCATGGCGTAGTCGAGCACCGTCATGTCCGACATCCCGCCTTTCCGGTGGCGGGCGTCCAGATAGGTGCGGAACAGCGAATACTGTTCGGTGGTCGGCTCCGCGTCATGCATGGCGCCGACGAGATCGGCGTTGCGGCGCAGGACGCGCTTCATGTTCCTCGACGGTTCGAACTCGTTGGCGAGGATGCGCACCGACACGCAGCCCCGGCACGTCTCGCAGGCCGGGCGGTAGGCGATGTTCTGCGACCGGCGGAAACCGCCCTGCGTGAGCAGGTCGTTCATCTCCGGCGCCTTGTCCCCGACGAGGTGCGTGAACACCTTCCGCTCGAACTGCCCCTCGATGTAGGGGCAGGGCGAGGGGGCGGTGAGGAAGAACTGCGGCGATTGTGTCGGGTGGTGCGTCATCGATCGCGGACTCGGAATCTATCCCGCAAAATCGTCCGCGCGGGGCGAAACGTCAACAGGGTGACGACTCGCCTCGCCGATAAATGACGCAGCCGGGATTGCCGCCGGTCCCCGCGACGCGTTTCAGAAATCGTCGCGCGTCACGACGGTGCCGAGCAGCAGGTCGTGCACGGTCCGCTTGCGGTCGACGAAGAGAGGGGCGACCAGGATCAGCGGCGTCAGGAGCACGTTGCCGGCCCAGAAGAAAACCGTGTGGACGACCGCGAGAAGACCGTCGACCGGCCGGCCATCGAGTCGATCCAAGCGGATGCCCATCATGCGCATGCCCATGGTAGCCTGCCTGTCGCCGCCGAGCGTGTTCCACACGTAGAGGAGCGCCACCAGCGGACCCAGCACGCCATAGAGCGCCCAGCCGGCGCCGAAAGTGAGGACGCCGAGCAGCGCGACCAGAACGGCGAAGGGTATGCACAGCAGGCCGATGATCAGGTAGTCGAGCAGGAAGGCGAGGATGCGCCGCGTCCGCACGCCGTCATAGGCGCGCCAGTCGTCCAGCCTGGTGTGGATGATTTCGCCGTCGAGAATGCGTTCGCTCATCTTGCCTGCCTCTTCCGCGTGGCCTCGGGCCACGCCGGAGAGATGGGGACGGACGCGACGAATGCAAGGTCGCCGCGCCGTACGGCCGAGGCGAAGGCGCGCCGGTCGTCAGCCGGCGAGCCGGTCGCGCAGCGCGTTCAGATCCCGCTTCAGGCGCAGCCCCGTCTCGACGTCGAGGCCCGAGGCTTCGAAGATGCAGGCCGGCACGCCGGCCGCCTTCTCGCGCAGGGCGCGACCGGCGTCGGTCAGGCCGATCCGGACCTGCCGCTCGTCGTTCCTATCGCGCGAACGTGTCACGAGCCCGAGCCCTTCCAGGCGCTTGAGCAGCGGCGTCAGCGTGCTCGATTCCAGGAACAGCCGCTCGCCGATGGCGCCGACGGTGACGTCGTCCCTTTCCCAGAGCACCACCATGACGAGATATTGCGGGTAGGTCAGCCCGAGCTCGTCGAGCAGGGGCTTGTACACCCTGTTGAAGGCATGGTTCGCGGAGTAGATCGCGAAGCAGAGAAAATGGTCGAGCGTCAGCGCCGGTTTCGTCTCGTCGCGTTTCATGGGGTGGCCTCGCTTTGCCGCGACAAATTACATCGTGCGCGATCCTGTCGCAACGACGCCCCCGAGGCGCGGGTGCCGCGACGCACCGCCGTCCTCCCGGTCAGGGCCCCGTCCGGCACGCCTGTCAGCCCGGCAAGCCGGTCCCGGAGCCGTCCTTGATCGCCATGGCGGCGCTGGTGTAGCCGCCGGCCGCGCCGTCGATGAAATGCACGTGGTTGTCGCTGGTCACCGACGGCACGATGCAGGTCATGATCGCCGAATCCTGCTCGAACAGGCCGTAGGAGACGATCCCGGCGGCGGACGCCTCCCGCAGCAGCGCCTCGATTCCCGCGCGGGTCGCGGCGTCGCAGTCGATCGTCATCTTCAGGCCGTCGTCGAACTTGCGATAGTCCGCGTTGTCACGCGTCACCTGGATGTAGTGCGTCGGATCGAAGGCGCCGGCCTTCATGCGGGTGATGAAGAAGAAATGCGCGACCAGCGTGGTCGCGAGCAGCTCGATCTTGCGCCACAGGAGCGATCGCGTCCCGCGAGAGGCGTGCGCCTCGATGGTGATGCCTTCGTTGGGCCACTTGACCCCGGGCCCCTCCGGAGGAACCGGATGTCCGCCGCCCGAGAGCCCGCGGGTCATCTGCACCACGCGGTGCGACACCGCCGCGACGGCGGTCGGGTCGGCGCCCGGCTTCGGGAGCACGAGCACCGAGAGGATCGCGCCGTTGCGGGCCTTCATCGGCGTCCAGCGGCAGGAGAGACCCGAGAGATCGGGCAGCGCTCCCTCAGGCGCGGGTTCGATCCTGAAGCGTCCGGCCTTCATCTGGCGGTCCACCCAGGCGAGCCCGCCGCCCGAAAACATCGCGTAGTCGATCGACGTGGATGGACGGTAGCGCGCCACGGACACGTCCAGGCCCGCCGCGCGTATCTCCGCGACCGGCACGATCGCGCCGCGCATCTCGAAGTCGAAGGCTTCCTCGGCCCAGCGCAGCACACGGGCGAGCGCGTCCCGCGCAGTCGCCAGATGACCGGCGGGGAAGGCGAAACCGGCCCCGTCGCCGCCGAAGACGAACGGAAAGGTCATGCCGCCGGCGGCGTTGATCTGGGCTGAGATGACGGCTGCTCCGACCGTGTTGACGGTCTTGTACCGGCCAGCCGCAATATGCGCGGTCGATCCGACGATGTCCGCCGCGCCGACATACCAGTCGTCGGGGAGGGGAACATAGGCATTGCCGTCGGCGAGGCGGTCGAATTCGTCCTGCGGGTTCAGCCGTTCATAGAAGTCGTCCGGAAGTGGGTCTGCCATGGCCTGTTCTCCTCCGGGCGCCGACCTCGGCTCGCCTCGAAACCTACCGTGCCCCCACGAGGCAGATGCCCATCGCGCGGCGCCGTTTCAAGCGATGCGACGGCATCGGCCGCACGAGATACGCATCCGGGCGAACCGGGGTTTCACCCAGTCAGCGCCTGCCCGATCGCACGGAAGAGACCGATCGTCTCGGCTTCGCGGTACGAGGTCTCGTCGTTGGTCGTGCCGTAGCGATGGTTGGCGGACAGCTTGGCGATGACGAGATCCCGGTTCGGATCGACATAGACGAACTGGTTGTAGACGCCGATCGCGGAATACTCGCCCTCGTCGCCCGGCAGCCACCATTGATAGCCGTAGTTGAAGATCGTGCCCGCGAGCCCGCCGGCGCCGGCCTTGAGGTGTGGCGCGTCGGCGGTGACCGATGCCTTCACCCAGGCCTCCGGCACGATCTGGCGGCCGTTCCAGCGCCCGCCGAGTCGGTAGAGTTCGCCGAGCTTGGCATAGTCGCGCGCGGTGGCGTTCAGGCCGCCGAAGGCCATCTCCATGCCGGTCGAATCGACCAGCCAATGCGCGTCGTCCTCCATCCCGAGCGGGTGCCAGAGCTTCTCCTCGACGTAGTCGCGGATCGGCTTTCCGGTCACGTTCTTCAAGAGCATGCCGAGCGCCTGGGTGTCGGTCGAATTGTAGAGATTGTAGGTGCCCGGCTCCCGCTCCCGCTCGAGGGTCGCGGTGAACTCGTTGAACGAGCCGCCATGGGCGAAGACCGAGATGAAGCGGTTGATGTCGGAATTGGGATCGCTGTAGTCCTCGTTCCAGCGCGCCCCGGACGACATCTGCAGCACGTCCTTGATGCGCGCGCCGTCATAGGCCGATCCGGCCAGCTCGGGCACGTAGGCCACGATCGGATCCTCGACGGAGCCGAATCCACCCTCGGCCTGGGCGATGCCGAGCGCGGCCGAGATGAAGCTCTTGGCGACCGACATCGACACCCAGGTCACATCGGGTCCGCCGGTCAGCCAGTAGCTTTCGTACCGGAGCGTGCCGCCCTGGATCACCATCAGCGCGACGGTATCGGTCTCGGCGAGGAAGGCTTCGGTGGCCTTGTCGGCGTCGCCGAATCGGTAGGTCGCGGGCAGGTCGATCGCCGTCCCGCGCGGAAACGGGCGCGGCTTCGGCGCCGCCGTCATCGTGGCGACCGGGAACAGTTCGTGCTGGCGGTTGAACCTGTCCTCCTGTCGCGCGCCGGAAAACAGGCTTTGCAGATACGCGACCCGATCGATCATCTCGGTCCTTTCCTTTGGATGCCTGTCGCCGCCGGTCAGCCGCGCTGGTGCAGGAGCGCCGCCACCTCAGGGGCGAAATAGGTCAGGATGCCGTCGCAGCCGGCGCGCTTGAACGAGAGAAGCGTCTCGAGCATGACCTTCTCGCCGTCGACCCAGCCATTGGCCGCGGCGGCCTTGATCATCGAATACTCGCCCGAGACCTGGTAGGCGAAGGTCGGCAGGCCGAGTTCCTCCTTCAGCCGCCGGATGATGTCGAGATAGGGCAGGCCGGGCTTGACCATCAGCATGTCGGCGCCTTCGTCGACGTCCTGCTCGGCCTCGCGCACCGCTTCCTCGGAATTGGCGTGGTCGATGTAGTAGGTCTTCTTGTCGCCCTTGAGCAGCCCGGCCGTGCCGATCGCCTCGCGATAGGGACCGTAGAACGCCGACGCGAACTTCGTCGCATAGGACATGATCGCGACATCCTGGAAGCCGGCGTCGTCCAGCGCGTCGCGGATGGCGCCGATGCGCCCGTCCATCATGTCCGACGGCGCGACGATGTCCGCCCCGGCGGCGGCCTGCAGCACCGCGGCGCGGGCGATCTGCTCGACCGTCTCGTCGTTGACGATGATGCCGTCGCGCAGGATGCCGTCATGGCCGTGGCTGGTGAAGGGGTCGAGCGCCGCGTCGGTGATGATGCCGATCTCCGGCACGGCCGCCTTGATGGCGCGCGAGGCCCGGTTCAGGAGGTTGTCCGGGTTGAGGATTTCCGAGCCGGTCTGGTCGCGCAGCGAACGATCGACGTTCGGAAAGGTGGCGATCGCCGGCACGCCGAGCCGCGCCGCCTTCTCGACCTCCCGCACCGCGATGTCGATGGTCATGCGGAAGACGCCCGGCATGGCGTCGATGGGCTCGCGGCGGTTTTCGCCGTCGATCACGAAGATCGGCCAGATTAGGTCGTCGACGGTCAGCCGATTCTCCTGCACCAGCCGTCGCGACCAGTCCGCCTTGCGCATGCGCCGCATCCGTCGCGAGCCGGTGATCTCGTCCACCGAGCGGGCAGCGGGGCCTGCCCCGCGAAACATCCTGTTCATGTCGCTTCCTCCGACTATCCGCGACGCTGCACTGCCTGCGGCGCCCTTCGTTCGCCACATCGAAGCCGCGCATTCGCCAGCATTGACGCTGCGGCCATCCCTGCTTAAGCCTCGTGGCTGATCTTAGGAAGGGCCGCGGATGGATTTCGGAGGAGGCCAGGAGATCCGGTTCGAGCGCCGGGGAAGGGCGGGCGTCGTCACCATGACGCGCCCCAAGGCGCTCAACGCGGTGACCCACGACATGGTGCTGGCGCTGTCGCGGGCGCTGGAGGCCTGGGCGCACGATGATTCGGTTGCGCTCGTCGTCATTACCGGCGAGGGGCGCGCTTTCAGCGCCGGCGGCGACATCCTCAAGGTCTACGAAGCGGGGAAGGCGGGCACGCCGCTGTTCGACTTCTTCGCGGACGAATACCGCCTCAACGCCGCCATCGCCCGTTTCGCGAAACCCTACGTGGCGCTCGTCGACGGCATCGTGATGGGCGGCGGCGTCGGCGTGTCGGTGCACGGCAGCCACCGGGTGTTCACCGAGAACGCCGTCTTCGCCATGCCGGAAGTCGGCATCGGCTTCTTCCCGGACGTCGGCGGCAGCTATTTCCTGCCGCGCCTCAAGGGCAGCTTCGGCGTCTACCTGGCATTGACTGGAAACCGTATCCAGCGCGGCGACGCCCTCTGGTCCGGCGTGGCCACGCACGCGGCGCAGGGCAGCGACCTGCCGGCGCTTCTCGATATGCTGTGCGAAACCGGCGATGCCGGCGCCGCATGCGCGCGCTTCGCCGTCGAAGTCCCGCGCGAGACCGGTGACGCCGCGGTCAGCACCATCGGGCGGCATTTCTCGCTGGAGAAGCTGGGGGACATCGTCGCAAGCCTGGGGCAGGCGGCCGATCAGGGCGACGAGGTGGCGCGCGACGCGCTGGCCACCATTCGCACCCGCTCGCCGACCAGCCTGTTCGTGACGCTCCGCCAGGTCCTCGACGGCGGCATGCTCGACATGGACGAGTGCATGCGGATGGAATTCCGCATCCTCAATCGCATGCTGACCGGTCATGATTTCTACGAGGGAATTCGCGCGGTGCTGATCGACAAGGGCTCGACGCCTGAATGGCGGCCCGCCCGCATCGAGGACGTCGACCCGGCCGACATTCAGGCCTACTTCGCGCCTCTCGCCAACGGGGAACTCGCGGTGTGACGCAGGACGGCATCAAGGCATCGGTCCTGCAGCCCGCGCTGGTCGAAGGCCTGTTCGCGGCGTTCCAGCGCATCGTGGCCGCCTACTGCCTGCTGTTCGGGGTGTTCTACTGGATTCGGCTGATCGGCTATTTCCCCGGGCCGCTGTGGCGCTTCGACACGATGCCGGTGGAATGGCAGGTCGCCTCCGTGACCCTGGCGGCGCTGTATCCCGTGGCGGGAATCGGCCTGTGGATGACCGCATCCTGGGGGCCGGTCATCTGGTTCATCTGTGCCGCCATCGAGATCGTGATGTACGGCGCGATGGGGAACGTCTTCGGCAGCCGCTGGGTGCTGGTGTTCTCCTACATCCTGATCGCGCTGCTCTATGTCGGCTTCCGGGCCGCCCTCGTCTGGCATGTCCGAAAGAGTCGGAAGTAGCGGAACGTTAACCGCGCGAATTGTCGGTCGGAACGAAAGTCCTTGTTAATCCTGACGTTTAAGTCGAATTTTAGGTGTGTCCGCTAGGTTGAGGTCAAGGCGGGAAGAAAAAATACTCGCCAGGCGTCAAACGAGAGGCACGACCATGATCAACACCCGACAGGCACCGAAGCCCGTCCCGGCACAGGACGATCGCAAGGAAGCCATCCGCTCGCTCTACCTCGAGGCACTGCAACTGGTGGAGCGCCTGCACCGCCGACTGCTCGACGTGATCAAGGACGAGTTCGAGCGCAACGGCCGCTCCGACATCAACGCGATCCAGGCCCTGCTGCTGTTCAACATCGGCAATTCCGAACTGACCGCCGGCGAATTGCGCACCCGCGGCTACTACCTGGGTTCCAACGTCTCCTACAATCTGAAGAAGCTGGTCGATCTCGGCTTCATCAACCACCAGCGTTCGCGCATCGATCGCCGGTCGGTCCGCATCAGCCTGACGCCCAAGGGGCAGGACATCGCCGAGATCGTCGCTGGCCTCTACGATCGCCACATCGGTTCGATCGAGCAGGTCGGCGGCATCAACGTCGCCGAATTCCAGGCGATGAACAAGGCGCTGCTGCGGCTCGACCGCTTCTGGAACGACACCATCGCCTACCGGATGTAGGTCGAGCGACGCGTCATCGCCCGCGCGGCGACAAGGGGCTGGCCGGTGGCCCAGCCTCTGACCCGAATGTGGCGTCTCGCTGAACAAGGCGCCGCGATAGCTGGATGTGCGGCTCTCTCGTCCTGCGGAGAGACCTGAAACAGGACTTCCTGCCGCCTTTAGTGCTATACAAGGCTGATGGCGTCGGCAGGAGGGTCTAGGTGGGTATCCCTGAACACGAAGGAGTATCGGCCGCCGAGTTTCTCGACTGGGTCGAGAGGCAAAGCGAGAGGTGCGAGCTCGTGGAAGGCGCTCCCATCCGCATGATGGCGGGAGCCAGGCAGAGCCACAATGTTGCGACGACCAACATAGTGGTGGCGCTCGCACCTCGCGCAAAGGCGAAGGGTTGCCGCACGACTTCCAGCGACACTGCCGTCGTTACAGGAAACTTCGGAGTACGGTATCCGGACATTGTTGTTGACTGCGGCCCACCCGACCCGTCAGCCAAGGCCGCCATACAGCCTACTGTTGTCGTGGAAGTCTCTTCGCCCGGGACCTTGGCCGTCGATCTGACTGACAAGATCGATGAATATCAAGCTCACGACGATATCCGGGTTATCATGCTCGTGGAGCCGGATGTCATCTTCGTCAAAGTCTACAGGCGCGACACACAAGGCCTTTGGAACGTCGAGAAGTACGACAGCCTCGACCAGACCGTGGCGCTTCCGGAAGTGGAAGCCTCCATTTCGCTTCGCGACATCTACGACACCCTGGAACCGAAATCCCGGCCACACTTGAATGTGGTCACGGAACCGTCAAGCAAGCTGGTCCCGTAGCCAGAACCGGAATCGCGTCCACATTCAAGTAAGTGGCCGGCCCTTTTCGGTTGCGGCGACTTCACCGGTTTGTGTGCTCGGCGGGCCATTTTGCGGCCATATTCAAATGGTCAAGCCTAGCGGTGCGATGGCGGGACTTCGCTTGGGAGGATTTCGGCGTCGCACGTCCGGTATGGTTGGTTCTTTCTTAACGGACCCCACCTATCGTCGAGACCCGTCCGTCGCGGACTTCCGCGTCCAAGAAGTGAGGCCGTTTGCACGATGAAGACTGATCGCCGCTCCTTCCTGACCGGTGCTGGCGCCGTCGCCGCGACCCTGGCGTCCGGCTCGGCGCATGCGCAGGACCTCATCCGTGACCTCATCCTGTCGCCGCGCCGCGGCAATTGGGACGATCAGTTCGACGCCCGCGCCTCGGACGGCGCACGCGTCGCGACCAGCCTGCCGATCTTCAGCCCCGAGACCGTGGCCCATGTCGAGATGGCCATCGGCCAGTATCACGGCATCGTCGCGCAGGGCGGCTGGCCGGTCGTTCCGGCGGGCAAGAAGCTGCGTCTCGGCGTCGTCGATCCGGACGTCGAGATCCTGCGCCGCCGGCTGATGATTTCGGGCGACCTGTCGACCAGCGCCGGCATTTCGCCGGCCTTCGATTCCTATGTCGACGCCGCCGTGAAGCGCTTCCAGCTGCGCCATGGCCTGCCCTCCGACGGCGTCATGGGCGAGTATTCCTATGCCGCGATGAACGTGTCCGCGCCGGTGCGCCTGGGACAGCTCGAGACCAATCTCGTGCGCCTGCGCGCCATGTCGGGCTTCCTCGGCGACCGCTACGTGATGGTCAACATCCCCGCCGCCCAGATCGAAGCCGTCGAGAACGGCCGGGTCGTGCTGCGGCACACGGCCATCGTCGGCAAGATCGACCGGCAGACGCCGATCCTGAATTCCAAGATCAACGAGATCATCGTCAACCCGTTCTGGAACGCGCCGGAATCCATCGTCCGCAAGGACATCATTCCGCTGATGCGCAAGAACCCGAACTACCTGACCGAAAACAACATCCGGATCCTCGGACCTCAGGGCGAAGTCGATCCGATGACCATCGACTGGAACACCGAGGAGGCCGCGAAGCTGCGTTTCCGGCAGGATCCGGGCAAGATCAACGCGATGGCCTCGGTGAAGATCAACTTCCCGAACCCGCATGCCGTCTACATGCACGATACGCCGCAGCAGAGCCTGTTCAACCAGATCGAGCGCTTCCATTCGTCCGGCTGCGTGCGCGTCCAGAACGTGCGCGATCTCGTGACCTGGCTGCTGCGCGACACCCCGGGCTGGGACCGCCAGCGCTTCGAGCAATCGATCAAGAGCGGCGAAAGCACGCCGGTGGCGCTCACGGTGCCCGTGCCGGTCTATTTCACTTACGTCTCGGCCTGGTCGACGGGCGACCGCGTCGTGCACTTCCGCAACGACATCTACGGCCGCGACGGCGTCGACGAACTGATGCTATCCGCCGCGCTCTGAGAGCAGCCGCGGGAACAGACGGGAGAGGCCGCCATGTGCGGCCTTTTTCATAGGCAGCGACAAAGTCGCCGGCGCGAAGCCGGTGGCTCCCGAAAAGCCCACTCGGGCCGACGATCTGCCGCATTCACGACAGCTTGTTTCGCAAGGCGCCGCATGGCAGGGCCTTCGGCGATGTGATACTGCGCCCCGCAACCGCAACCACCGTCCGAGGAAGGATGCCCATGGCCACCGCGACCGCTGCGAAGATGATCGAGGAGAACCCCTTCAACCTGCCGCTCGAGCAGGCCGACCCCGAAATCTTCGGCGCCATCGGCAAGGAACTCGGTCGCCAGCGGCACGAGATCGAGCTGATCGCCTCGGAGAACATCGTTAGCCGCGCCGTCCTCGAGGCGCAGGGCTCGATCATGACGAACAAGTATGCGGAGGGTTATCCCGGGAAGCGCTACTATGGCGGTTGCCAGTTCGTCGACATTGCCGAGGAACTCGCCATCGAGCGCGCCAAGAAGCTGTTCGACTGCCAGTTCGCCAACGTCCAGCCCAATTCCGGCTCGCAGATGAACCAGGCCGTGTTCCTCGCGCTGCTGCAGCCGGGCGACACCTTCATGGGCCTCGACCTGAATTCCGGCGGCCACCTGACCCACGGCTCGCCGGTCAACATGTCCGGCAAGTGGTTCAACGTCGTCTCCTACGGCGTGCGCAAGGAGGATCACCTCCTCGACATGGACGAGGTGGAGCGGCTGGCGAACGAGCACAAGCCGAAGCTGATCATCGCCGGGGGCACGGCCTATTCCCGCATCTGGGACTGGAAGCGTTTCCGCGAGATCGCCGATTCGGTCGGCGCCTGGCTGATGGTCGACATGGCCCACATCGCCGGCCTCGTGGCGGGCGGCGTGCATCCCTCGCCGCTGCCGCACGCGCATGTCGTCACCACCACCACGCACAAGTCGCTGCGCGGCCCGCGCGGCGGCATGATCCTGACCAACCATGAGGACATCGCCAAGAAGGTCAATTCCGCGGTGTTCCCGGGCCTGCAGGGCGGGCCGCTGATGCACGTGATCGCCGCGAAGGCCGTCGCCTTCGGCGAGGCGCTGCGGCCCGATTTCAAGGTCTACGCGCAGGAGGTCGTCGCCAATGCCCGCGCGCTGGCGGCGAGCCTGAAGGAGACCGGCCTCGACATCGTGTCCGGCGGCACCGACAACCACTCGATGCTGGTCGACCTGCGCCCGAAGAACGCCACCGGCAAGCGCGCCGAGGCCGCGCTCGGCCGCGCCAACATCACCTGCAACAAGAACGGCATTCCCTTCGATCCCGAGAAGCCCTTCGTCACCTCGGGCATCCGCCTCGGCACGCCCGCCGGCACGACGCGCGGCTTCGGCCAGGCCGAGTTCCGCGAGATCGGCCAGCTGATCGCGGAGGTCATGGACGGCCTCAAGGCCGCCAACTCCGACGAGGGCAATGCCGCCGTCGAGGCCGCCGTGAAGGCGAAGGTGATCGCGCTGACCGACCGGTTTCCGCTCTATCCCTTCATGGGGTGAGCGGCGGCGGTCAGACGCTATTGTCGTGCGGCCGGGGCAACCCGGCCGTTTCGTTTCGAGACGCGGCGCCCGCGGCTTTGCACCGGCCGGCGAATCCCCTTAAGCCAATCCTGCCGAAGCGAACGCGACAGGGAACCATGCGCTGCCCCTACTGCCAGTCCGAAGATACCCAGGTGAAGGATTCGCGTCCGGCGGAAGACGGCGCGGCGATTCGCCGCCGCCGGGTCTGCCCCGATTGCGGCGGCCGCTTCACGACCTTCGAGCGCGTCCAGCTTCGCGATCTCGTGGTGATGAAGAAGTCGGGTCGGCGCACGCCCTTCGATCGCGACAAGCTGGAGCGGTCGGTGCACACGGCGCTGCGCAAGCGCCAGATCGACCCGCAGCGCGTCGAGCGCATGATCTCGGGCATCGTCCGCCAGCTCGAAAGTTCCGGCGAAAGCGAGGTCTCGTCGAGCACGATCGGCCGCCTCGTGATGGAAGGGCTGATGAACATCGACGAAGTGGCCTATGTCCGCTTCGCCTCGGTCTACCAGGACTTCCAGAAGGCCGAGGATTTCGAGGGCTTCCTGCGCGAGATGGACAAGCAGGACTGATCGGCGCGCGCGTTCTGGCGCTTCCCCCGCCCCATGCGCTTGCGCTATGGCGTCGGCCATGAGCACGACAGACGACGACATCCGCTTCATGGAGGCCACGATCAGGCTGGCCCGCCGCAACCTCGGGCGGACGGGCACCAACCCATCGGTCGGCTGCCTGATCGTGCGCGACGGCATGGTCGTCGGGCGCGGCGTCACGGCGCTCGGCGGTCGGCCGCATGCCGAGCCCGTCGCGTTGGCCGAGGCCGGGGAACTGGCAAGGGGCGCGACCGCCTATGTCACGCTGGAACCCTGCGCCCATCACGGCGCCACGCCGCCCTGCGCGCGGACGCTGATCACCGCCGGCATCGCCCGCGTCGTGACGGCGGTGGTCGATCCCGACGAGCGCGTGAACTCCAAGGGCCACGCCATGCTGCGCGAGGCGGGCATCGCCGTCGAGACCGGCGTGCTGGAGGCGGAGGCCGCGCGCGACCTGGCCGCCTACCTCGTCCACAAGAGTCTTCGCAGGCCCTTCATTACGCTGAAGCTCGCCGTTTCTCCTGATGGGCTGCTGGGGATACGCGGCGAGCGGCAGGTGGCGATCACCGGCCCGGAAGCGCGCACGCAGGTTCACCTGATGCGCGCGGAGCATCACGCCATCCTGATCGGCGCGGGTACGGCCATTGAGGACGATCCGGAACTGACCTGCCGGCTGGCCGGCCTGGAGGATCACTCGCCGCAGCGTATCGTTCTGGATGCGAATGCCAGGCTCCATGCGGGACTGAAGCTGGTTTCCGGCGCGCGCGAGGTTCCGTTGCTGGTCGCCGGCCCGGTCAATCCGGCGCTGGCCGACAGCGGCGCGGAATTCCTGGCCTGCGATTTCACCGACGGTCGGGTCGCGCTTCCCGAACTGCTCGAGGATCTTGGCGCGCGCGGGGTCCAGAGCGTCATGGTGGAAGGCGGCGCCCGCGTGGCGGAAGCCTTCCTGGGGGCGGGGCTGGTGGATCGGATCGCCCTGTTTGCCGGGGCAAGGCCGATCGGGGAGGGGATTGACCCGGCTCGCCGGATCCGATCTCCCATCGCCCCGGATTCGGTTCCTTCGGGCTATCGGTTGACGGAAACGGCTGCTTTCGGCGATGACCGTCTGCGCATCTACGACAGGGCTTGATCATGTTCACGGGTATCATCACCGATGTCGGAACCGTCGCCGAACGGCGCGCGCTCAACGAAGGCGTGCGTTTCCGGATCGAGACCGCCTACGATCCGGCGACCATCGCCATCGGCGCCTCGATCGCCTGTTCCGGCGTCTGCCTGACGGTCGTGACGCTGCCGCCGGCCGGCTCCAACGCACGTTGGTTCGAGGTCGAGGCCTGGGAGGAGGCGCTGCGGCTGACCACGGTGGCGGACTGGCGGGTGGGGACCCGCATCAACACCGAGCGCGCCCTGAAGATCGGCGACGAACTGGGCGGCCACATCGTTTCGGGCCATGCCGACGGCATGGCGACCATCGCCGCTCGCAAGGACGAGGGCGACGCGGTGCGCTTCACGCTGGAAGCGCCATCCGAACTCGCCCGCTTCATCGCGCCGAAGGGCTCCGTCGCGCTGGACGGCACGTCGCTGACGGTCAACAAGGTGGCGGGGCGGCGCTTCGACGTCCTCCTGATCCAGCACTCGCTCTCCGTCACGACATGGGGCGAGCGACAGGTCGGCGATGCGGTCAACATCGAGGTCGACACGATGGCGCGCTATGCCGCGCGGCTGGTGGAGGCCGAGAAGGAACTCGGCTGAACGTCCCGCGGTCCTCCAGGTCGAATGGCCAGCGCCCCGTGGTCGCACCGCGACCATGCGCAAATGGCTTGCGGGAGGACGCCGATCGGCCTAAGTCAGCCGCGATCCGGAGACAGACATGGCATCCACGACGCATCAGGGCTCGGCCTTCATCAAGCCTGAAGGCAAGGCCCATCTTCTCATCATCGAGGCGCGCTTCTACGACGATCTCGCCGACGCCCTGCTCGACGGCGCCAAGGCGGCGCTGGACGAAGCCGGCGCGACCTACGACGTCGTCACCGTGCCCGGCGCGCTCGAGGTTCCGGGCGTCGTCGCCATGGCGCTGGACGGCGCCGAGAACGGCGGTACCGACTATGACGGCTTCGTCGCGCTCGGCACCGTCATCCGGGGCGAGACCTATCATTTCGACATCGTCGCCAACGAATCCAGCCGCAAGCTCATGGACCTGGCTGTCGAGGAATCGCTTGCCATCGGCAACGGCATCCTGACCACCGAGAACGAGGCGCAAGCCTGGGCCCGGGCGCGACGGGACGAGGGCGACAAGGGCGGTTTCGCCGCCCGCGCCGCGCTCACCATGATCGCGCTGCGCGAAAAACTCGGAGCCTGACGTGGCAGCGGACGAAAAATCGAACCCAGGCGGACCGCGCCAGGCCAACAAGCGCGGCGCCGCGCGGCTGGCGGCCGTCCAGGCGCTCTATCAGATGGACGTCGCCGGCAGCGGCCTGCTGGAAATCACCGCCGAGTATGAATCCTTCCGGCTCGGCAAGGAGATCGACGGCGCGCTCTATCGCGAGGCCGATCCGCAGTGGTTCCGGGCCATTCTCGCCGGCGTGGTCGAGAACCAGAAGGTCGTCGACCCGGTGATCCGCCAGGCGCTGACCGAGGACTGGCCGCTGTCCCGCCTCGATTCGACGCTCCGGGCGATCCTGCGCGCCGGCGTCTACGAACTCATGGAGCGGAAGGACGTTCCGGTCGCCGTCATCGTCTCCGAATATGTCGACATCGCCAAGGCCTTCTACGAGGAGGAAGAGCCGAAGCTGGTGAACGCGGTGCTCGATCGCGTCTCGCGCCGCATTCGCGGCGAAGGCCGGGGCAAGGACGCGTCGTGACCGAGGGGCTGGCCGCACGGGAGAGGGAGGCGCGCCGCACCGCGATCATCCTCGCCTGCGCCAGCGCGATCGTCGGTTCGGCGGCGCCGATCTCGATTTCCATCGGCGGCCTTGCCGGACACTATCTTCTCGATGCGGACAAGTCGCTCGCGACCGCGCCGGTCACCGCCTACAACATCGGCGTCGCCCTTGGCGCCCTGCCGCTGGCCTTCGTCGTTCGCCGGTTCGGCCAGCGAAACGGCTTCATCGGCGGAACGCTGGCCACCGCCGCGGGCGGAGCGCTCGCCGCCCTCGCATTGTTTCGCGCCGATTTCTGGCTGTTCGGGTTCGGACTGCTCATCATCGGCTTCGGCGGCGCCTCCGTGCAGCAATATCGCTTCGCGGCGGCCGACAACGCCCCCTCGACCTACAAGGGCAAGGCGATCTCGACGGTCCTGACGGGCGGCGTCGTCATGGCGATCCTGGGACCGCAGGTGGTGATCTTCACGCGCGAGCTTTTCGCGCCGGTGATGTTCGCCGGTTCTTTCGTGGCGATCATCATCCTTGCCGCGCTCGGCGCCGTGATCCTCTCGTTCCTTCGCCTGCACGACAAGCAGGCGAGACCCGCCGTCGAATCGGCGTTGCCGGCGCGTTCGACCTACGAGATCTTCACGCAGCCGCGTTTCATGGTGGCGCTGATCTGCGCCATCGGCTCCTATGCGCTGATGAGCTTCATGATGACCGGCGCGCCGATCGCCATGGTCGGCTGCGGCTTCACGCCCGACGAGGCGGCGCTCGGCATTTCCTGGCATGTCATGGCGATGTTCGCGCCGAGCTTCATCACCGGCCGGCTGATCGCGCGCTTCGGCAAGGAGGCGATCGTGGCCGTCGGGCTGCTGCTCCTCGTCGCCTGTTCCATCGTGGCGCTGTCGGGCATCGCGCTCTGGCAGTTCTGGACCGCGCTGATCCTGCTTGGGGTCGGGTGGAACTTCGGTTTCATCGGCGCGACGGCGATGGTGTCGGAAACCTACACCGACGCCGAGAAGGGTAAGGTCTCGGGCCTGCACGACTTCCTGCTCTTCGGCTCGGTGGCCTTCGGGTCGCTGATGTCGGGCGCGGTCTACAACGCCTGGGGATGGGACATGCTGGCCTGGATCACCTTCCCGGTCATCGCGCTCTGCCTCGGGGCGCTCGGCTGGCTCTGGCTCCTGTCGCGTGACCGGGTGCACCGCCCGGCCTGAGGTCGCTCGCGCGGCAATCGGCTCGCGGGCGATCGGTCACCAGCCAAACTGTCGCCGAACATGGCGAAAGGCGAGCAAAACTATAACAAATCCTTGACGTTGGCTTGGCTGTTCCGGATAAAGCCGGACGCTGTGCGCAAACCGGACTCGCCGGTTTTCGCTCAGTCACCCAAAGGCCCGGGGAGGGGTTTAGTCGGGCCACCATTCGAGGAATTCCGCAATGACCATGCTCTATGTCGTCATACTCTGCGGCGTGCTGTCGGTCGTCTACGCCATCTGGGCGACGCAATCGGTCCTTGCGGCCGACCAGGGCAATGCACGCATGCAGGAAATCGCCGGCGCCATCCGCGAGGGTGCGCAGGCCTATCTTTCACGCCAGTACACCACCATCGCCATCGTCGGCGTCGTCGTCTTCCTGCTCGCCTGGTGGCTTCTGTCCGGGCTCGCGGCGATCGGCTTCCTGATCGGTGCGATCCTGTCGGGCGCCGCCGGCTTCATCGGCATGCATGTGTCCGTGCGCGCCAACGTGCGCACCGCGCAGGCCGCGTCCAACAGCCTCGCGGCGGGCCTCGACATCGCCTTCAAGTCCGGCGCCATCACCGGCATGCTCGTCGCCGGTCTCGCGCTTCTGGGCGTCGCCGTCTACTACTGGGTGCTGATCGGCCCCATGGGCAACGCGCCGAACGATCGCGTCGTGATCGACGCCCTGGTCGCGCTCGGCTTCGGCGCTTCGCTGATCTCCATCTTCGCGCGTCTCGGCGGCGGCATCTTCACCAAGGGCGCCGACGTCGGCGGCGACCTCGTCGGCAAGGTCGAGGCGGGCATTCCCGAGGACGATCCGCGCAACCCGGCCACCATCGCCGACAACGTCGGCGACAATGTCGGCGACTGCGCCGGCATGGCCGCCGACCTGTTCGAGACCTACGCCGTGACCGTCGTCGCCACCATGGTGCTCGGCGCGATCTTCTTCGGCGGCACCGCCGTCCTCGGCAGCGTGATGATCTATCCGCTGGCGATCTGCGCCGCCTGCATCCTCACCTCGATCATCGGCACCTTCTTCGTGAAGCTCGGCTCGAACGGTTCGATCATGGGCGCCCTCTACAAGGGCCTCATCGTTACCGGGCTGCTCTCTATCATCGGTCTCGGCGCGGCGACCTCGCTGACGATCGGCTGGGGCGAAGTCGGCGTGGGCGGCGGCGTCGCGATCACCGGCACGAACCTGTTCATCTGCGGCATTGTCGGCCTGATCGTGACCGGCCTGATCGTGGTCATCACCGAATACTACACCGGCACCAACAAGCGCCCGGTCAACTCGATCGCCCAGGCCTCGGTGACCGGTCACGGCACCAACGTCATCCAGGGCCTCGCCGTGTCGCTCGAATCGACGGCGCTTCCGGCGATCGTCATCGTCGGCGGCATCATCGTCACGTTCCAGCTGGCCGGCCTGTTCGGCACCGCGATCGCGGTGACGACCATGCTCGGCCTCGCCGGCATGATCGTGGCGCTCGACGCCTTTGGCCCCGTCACCGACAATGCCGGCGGCATCGCCGAGATGTCGGGTCTTCCGAAGGAAGTGCGTCAGTCGACCGACGCGCTCGACGCGGTCGGCAACACGACCAAGGCGGTCACCAAGGGCTACGCCATCGGCTCCGCCGGTCTCGGCGCCCTGGTGCTGTTCGCCGCCTATTCCTACGACCTCGAGTTCTTCATCGCCAACAGCGCGACCTACACCTACTTCCAGGGCATGGAGAACGTCTCGTTCTCGCTCTCCAATCCCTACGTGGTGGCGGGCCTGATCTTCGGCGGCCTTATCCCCTACCTCTTCGGCGGTATCGCGATGACGGCGGTCGGCCGCGCGGCGGGGTCCATCGTCGAGGAGGTCCGCCGCCAGTTCAAGGCCGATGCGGGCATCATGGCCGGCACCTCGAAGCCCGACTACGCGCGGGCGGTCGACATGCTGACCAAGGCGGCGATCAAGGAGATGATCGTCCCCTCGCTGCTGCCGGTTCTGGCGCCGCTCGTCGTCTACTTCGGCGTGCTGCTGATCTCCGGCTCCAAGGCCTCGGCCTTCGCGGCGCTCGGCGCCTCGCTGCTCGGCGTCATCGTGAACGGCCTGTTCGTGGCCATCTCGATGACCTCCGGCGGCGGCGCCTGGGACAACGCCAAGAAGTCCTTCGAGGATGGCTTCGTCGACAAGGACGGCGTCAAGCACCTGAAGGGCTCCGAGGCGCACAAGGCGTCGGTGACCGGCGACACCGTCGGCGATCCCTACAAGGACACCGCCGGCCCGGCCGTGAACCCGGCGATCAAGATCACCAACATCATGGCGCTGCTGCTGCTGGCCGTTCTCGCCCATAGCTGACCGGACCACCCCTGAACGAAGAAAGACCCGCGGGAGCGATCCCGCGGGTCTTGCCTTTTTAGGGGGAAAGCGCGCGACCGATCAGCCAGCGCGGCCTGACGGTCACATGCCGCTGCCGCCGCCGAGGATGCGCCCGGCCTGCGAGGCCGCCGCGGCGCCGCCGCCGACGCCCGACAGCAACTGCCCGATGAAGCCCTGGTCCTTGCCGCCGGTCGGTGTCGTCCGCGAGACGAAGTCGAACACCTTGCCGTCCTGCAGGCCGTAGTTGGCGATGTTCTCCACGCGGCCGTCCGGCCCGAAATAGACGGCCATGATGCGCTGGTCGACGAGCTTCGACTTCATGAAGGCGGCTTGCCGCACGCGGGTCTGGGAAATGTAGTAGAAGACCTCGTTGTCGAAGGTCGCCGTCGTCGACGGCGTGCCGAGCGCCAGCAGCACCTGCTCGCGGCTGGAGCCGACGGGAACGAGTTCGAGTGCCTGTTCGTCGGCGACATAGCCCTGGGTGATCGTCTCGCGCGGGTTCAGCGCATCGGTGCTGCAAGCCGACAGCGCCATCGCGGCTGCGACCGCGAGACCCGGCAGAACGATCTTCCTGGGCTTGAAATCGTGAAAGGGCACCGACATCTCCATGCAAATGCGGCCGACATGCTTGCGCGGGGCCGTGAACTCGGTAAACCAGCTTCTTCGCCGATGCAACCGGAAGCCCGGGAACGGCGCTCGTGGAGACCCCGGCATGCTCTCACGCCTCTTCGGCCGTTGGCGGAACTCGAACCGGGATGTCGTCGACCGTCTCTACGAACGAATCGTGGCGGCCGCGCGGCAGCCGGTGTTCTATTCGCACTGGAATGTGCCCGATACGCCGCTCGGCCGGTTCGAGATGCTGTCGCTGCACATGTTCCTGTTCCTGCATCGCTGCCGCCGCGACGATGCGGCCTTGCGCGACATCGCCCAGCAGCTCACCGATGATTTCTTCACCGACGTGGACCATTCGCTGCGCGAACTGGGCATTGGCGATATGGGCGTCCCAAAGCGCATGAAGAGGCTCGCCAGAATGTTCTATGGCCGCGCCCAGGCCTATGGCGAGGCGATCGACGCAGGCGACGGCGCGGCACTTTCCCGGGCGCTCGCCCGCAACATCCTGCCGGACGCGGCCGAATGGCCCCAATCGGCGCTGCTCGCGTCCTACGTGGTCGAGGCGAATTCCGCGCTTGCCGCGCAGTCCGCGGAGGACATCGCCGCGGGACGGGTGGAATTTCCGATCCGCCACGATTAACTGCCGCTCGATCATGACCACGAACGCAAGCACCCAGAGCCCGATCTCCTTCAAGGCAAACGTATTGCGGCTGCCGCGCAAGGGCATGCCCGTAGCAATCGAAGCGGACGAGAAGCAGCGCGCCGCGCTCGCCGTCGAACACGATCTCCTGTCTGTGGATCGACTTCACGCGGACCTCCTCGTGGTCCCCTGGAAAAGCGATGGCGTGCGCGTGACCGGTCACGTGGAGGCCGAGATCGCCCAGGCCTGCGTGGTGACGCTCGAGCCAGTGGCGGCTTCGATCCGGGAGGCCATCGACGCGATCTTCATTCCGGAAGGCTCGAGATTGGCGAAGCGGCTTTCGGATCCCTCCGGCGAAATCCTCGTCGATCCCGATGGCCCCGACGCTCCCGAGCTCTTTGCCGGCGACACGATCGACGTCGGGGCTTTGGCCGAGGAATTCTTCGCTCTCGGCATAGATCCCTACCCGCGCAGCAGCGGGGCAGCAGTGACGTCCGCGATATCAGCCGACGAGGAGCCGGAACGGCCCGTTTCTCCCTTCGACAAGCTCAAAAGCCTCAAGCCGGAAGGCTGAATGGCGTTCCAGGAACCGATTCCGGTTGTGCGCGTCCCGAAAAAGGATATTTTCGCCGGGCTTTGGCGAGGCGCAGACGGCCAGCAACCAACGATGAGACAAGAGTGATCAGAATCTCCATTGACGCGATGGGCGGCGACCACGGTCCGGAGGTAATCCTCCACGGCCTGGACAACGTCGCGCAACGCCGGACCGACGTGCGGTTCCTCATCTTCGGACGCGAGGACGCCGTCGCCCCCGTCCTCCTCAAGTATCCCCGCGTCGCGGCGATCTCCGATTTCACGCATTGCGAAGTTTCGGTCCGGATGGACGACAAGCCGAGCCAGGCGTTGCGGCACGGTCGCTGGAAATCGTCGATGTGGAAGGCGATCGAGGCGGTGAAGGCGGGCGACGCCGATGTCTGCGTCTCCGCCGGCAACACGGGCGCCCTGATGGCGATGTCGAAATTCTGCCTGCGCACCATGGCCGCGATCGAGCGGCCGGCGATCGCGGCGATCTGGCCGACAGCCAAGAGCGAGAGCATCGTGCTGGACGTCGGCGCGACGATCGGCGCCGATGCGCATCAGTTGATCGACTTCGCGATCCTCGGCAGCGCCATGGCGCGTGCACTCTTCCAGGTCGAACGCCCGACGGTCGGCCTGCTGAACGTCGGCGTGGAAGAGGTCAAGGGACAGGAGGACGTGCGCGAAGCCGGTCGCCTGCTGCGCGAGGCCGATCTGACGTCGATGCGCTATCATGGCTTCGTCGAGGGCGACGACATCGGGCGCGGCACGGTGGACGTGGTCGTAACCGAAGGCTTCGCCGGCAACATCGCCCTGAAGACGGCGGAGGGAACGGCCAAGCAGATCGCCGAGTATCTTCGCGCGGCGATGAGCCGGACGCTGATGGCCAAGGTCGGCTACTTGTTCGCGCGCAGCGCCTTCCAGCGGCTGCGCGAGAAGATGGACGTCCGCAAGATCAATGGCGGCGTCTTTCTCGGCCTCAACGGCATCGTGGTGAAAAGCCACGGCGGCACCGACGACGAGGGCTTTGCGGCGGCTGTCGAACTCGGCTACGACATGGCCCGAAACAGGCTCATCGACAAGATCCGCGCCGATATCGACGCCTTCCATGCCGCCATGCCCACCGGGCGTGCCGGCTCGCGAACCGATGGCGACCAGACCGACTTATAGGGGCAGGAAATGATTCGTTCTGTAGTCCGCGGCGTTGGCTCCGCCTTGCCTCGGCGCATCATGCGCAACGCCGATTTCGAAGGCATGGTGGAGACGTCCGACGCCTGGATCGTCCAGCGCACCGGCATCAGGCAGCGCCACATCGCCTCCGACGACGAGACGACGGCTTCGCTCGGCGAGGCAGCCGCGCGGGCCGCGCTCGACGCCGCGGGCCTGACCGCCGCCGACATCGACCTGATCGTTCTCGCGACCTCGACGCCCAACCACACCTTCCCCGCGACCGCCGTCGAGATCCAGGAACGCCTGGGCATGCGCCACGGCTTCGCCTTCGACCTCCAGGCCGTTTGCAGCGGCTTCGTCTACGCGGTGACGACCGCCGACCTCTAC
The DNA here is from genome assembly GCA_046292285.1 of Mesorhizobium sp. GTDB lineage: Bacteria > Pseudomonadota > Alphaproteobacteria > Rhizobiales > Rhizobiaceae > Aquibium. The sequence continues at coordinate 27,516 of JBKBRJ010000033.1, forward strand.
ATTCGCGGCGGTCTGGCCAAACGCGTCCTCGTGATCGGCGCCGAGACGTTTTCGCGTCTCCTCGACTGGTCCGACCGCTCGACCTGCGTGCTGTTCGGCGACGGCGCGGGCGCTTTGGTGCTGGAGGCGGCGCAAGGGCAGGGCACGCTCGACGACCGCGGCATCCTTGCCGCCTCGCTTCGATCGGACGGAACGCACAAGCAGAAGCTCTATGTCGACGGCGGACCATCCACCACCCAGACGGTCGGCCATCTCCGCATGGAGGGCCGGGAGGTCTTCAAGCACGCGGTCGGCATGATCACCGACGTGATCGAGGCGACCTTCGCCGCTGGCGGGATTTCGGCCGACGACCTCGACTGGTTCGTCCCCCATCAGGCGAACAAGCGCATCATCGACGCGTCGGCCAAGAAGCTCGGCATCGCCGAGGACAAGGTCGTGGTGACCGTCGACCTGCACGGCAACACGTCCGCGGCCTCGGTGCCGCTGGCGCTTTCGGTGGCGGTCGCGGACGGCCGTATCAAGCGCGGCGATCTCGTCCTGCTGGAAGCCATGGGCGGCGGATTCACGTGGGGAGCGGTGCTGATTCGCTGGTAGAATCATCGCGCGGGTCAGACGAAGGTTGCCTTGACCGCACCGGTTCGATTTCCTAACCTATGCCTATTGAATAACTACAATTTTTTTCATGAGAATGGACGGTCCGATGGGGGGAAAGACTCTGACGCGCGCCGACCTTGCCGAGTCCGTCTATCGGAAAGTCGGCTTGTCGCGGACGGAATCGGCGCAACTCGTCGAAATGGTGCTCGATGAGATCTGTTCGGCCATTGTCGCGGGCGAGACCGTCAAGCTGTCTTCCTTCGCCACGTTCCATGTCCGGGAGAAGAACGAGCGCATCGGCCGCAATCCGAAGACCGGGCAGGAGGTGCCGATTCTCCCGCGCAAGGTCATGACGTTCAAGGCATCGAATGTGCTGAAGAACCGCATCCTGGAAACGCACAAGAAGGCCAAGGCGAAGGCCTGACGTTTCGGCGGGGATCGGTTCTCCCGCCGCCCGTCCTTTCCTGAACCCTCGCTCTTGAACAGTCCGCCGCAAGCGGATGAAATGGGCGTCGATTCGCAAGGAAAGCCGACGATATGGACAAGAGCCCCGACGCCTTCCGAACCATCAGCGAGGTGGCGGAGGATCTTGACCTGCCGCAACATGTCCTGCGCTTCTGGGAGACGCGTTTCTCGCAGATCAAGCCGCTGAAGCGCGGCGGCGGACGCCGCTACTACCGCCCCCAGGACGTCGACCTGATCAAGGGCATCAAGAGCATGCTTTACGATCAGGGCTACACGATCAAGGGCGTGCAGAAACTTCTCAAGGAGAATGGCAACCATTTCGTCGCGGCGATCGGCGCGGGCGATCTCGCCGCCGCGGAGGTGATCGCACAGCGAAAGCATCAAGCGTCCCCGGCTCCGGCCACCCCGCAGCCGCGTGGACAGGACGACGAAATGCTGGTGGGGGAGCCGAGGGTCCGACCGAGCCGGCGTTTCTTCGGCCTCGGCAAGGCCGAGGATGACGGCGCGGTCCAGCCGGACGGGGGCAAGCTGACGCGCGACAATCGCGCGCTGCTGCAGGAGGCTCTGTTCGACCTCCTGGAGTGTAAGCGCCTGCTCGACCAGGTGCGATAGGGTCGCGACGCCGAAAGCGAGCGATTTCGCGCGCCGCGACGATCAGTCGTCGTTCGCGGCGGACAGGTTCTCCGGGCGGATGCCCTCCTCGGCCGGCTTTTGATCGAGCACGCGGGCGAGGACGAACCTGCGCGACTTGACCAGCGGCGCCATGGCTGACCGGACCCGCTCCAGCCGTGGATTCTGTTCATGCTGCGTGAGGGCGAGGGGGCTGGCGTAGATCTCGTACACCATCATGCGGTTCGGGATGGCTTCGCCGCCGCGCTCGACCGGCTCGAGGATCTCGAAGCGCAGGCAGCCCTGTTCCTCCTCCAGCGTGCGGCGCGCGTGTTCGGTGATCAGCGCACGAAAGGCTTCGGCGCTTCCTTCCTCGATCTCGAATTCGACGATGACGGCTTGCTCGCCCACGGACCCCTCCCGAACCTGTTCGACGCGGTCGATCCTAACCGCCTGCGCGGAAGAACGCCAATGTGGTGGCGCAGTTCCGGCGACCGCGCAACAGACACGATCGCCGCAACGAGGCGGGCGTGGGTGGTACGGCCGACAGGCGCGGAGAGCAGGGGCGCCGCGCGCTTCCCCGGCCTGGAGAGGCGCTACTTTTCGCGCGCGGTATAGGCGCCGTCCCAGCCGGCGGGCGGGGGATCGGCCCTCAGCGCCGCCACCCGACCGCGCATGATCTTGTAGAGCTTCGCGAGTTCCGGCGGCGCGTTGGCGTCGAGTTCGTCGAGCGCGGCGTCCGCGGCGTCGAACTCGAGCGCGCGATAGTGCCCGAGGAACCGATCGTGCCTTGCCTTCAGCGTCTTGAAGCCCTCGCTGTCCTTCACGTCGCGCTCGCCGAGCAGCGTGAAGACCGGCGTCGGCTCGGCCCGGCCGACGAGCTTGACCCGGTCGACCTCGAGCAGCGCCAGATCGTCCAGGCCCTCGGCCGTGCTGCCCGAGATCAGGTTCGACAGGCCGTACTGTTTGGTCATGCCCTCGACGCGCGAGGCGACGTTGACCGGGTCGCCGATCGCCGAATAGTCGAAACGCTGGCGCGAGCCGAGGTTGCCGACGCAGCAGATGCCGGTGTTGAGGCCAACGCCGACGGAGATGTTGGTGCCGTGCTCGCGATTGAACTCGACCAGCGCCGCCTGCATGGCAAGCACGCTGCCGCAGGCCTTGCGCCGATGGTCCTGCACGTCGAGCGGTGCGTTCCAGAACGCCATGATGCCGTCGCCCATGTATTTGTCGATGGTCGCGCCACGCTCCATCAGAACGTCGGTCATGGGGGTCAGGTAGTTGTTGAGGAACTCGGTGAGCTCGTGCGCGCCGAGCCCCTCCGACAGACTGGTAAAGCCGCGGATATCGGCAAACAGCAGCGTCAGTTCCTTGTTTTCGCCGCCAAGCACGAGGCTCTGGGGATTGTCCATCAGCTTCTCGACCATGGACGGCGCGAGATAATGGCTGAAGGCGGAGCGGATGTAGCGCCTCTCGCTTTCGCTGACGAGCAGGCGGACGCCGGATGCGATGCCATAGGCAAGCAGGCTGCTCTGGGCCGGCAGGATGGGCGAGAGCAGCATGCTGTACCAGGCGAAGGCGAGCCAGCCGGTGACCACGGCGATCGCGATCGCGGCGGCGGCGACGAGCGCATTCGCCAGCGCCGGCAGCGCCGGCAGGAACGCCAGCACGAGCAGGGTTAGGATGATGGCGAGCGCGACCTCGGCGCCCACGGCCCAGTCTGGCCGGCTGAGGAAGTTGCCACCGAGGATCTGGTCGATGATCTCGGCATGCACCAGCACGCCCGGCACGCCCGAGGCGAGCGGCGTGGAGACGAGATCGCGCAGGCCGATGGCGGAGGTGCCGACGAGCACGATGTGGCCGGCAATGACGTCGGCCAGCGCGGGATCGATCTGATCGCGCGCGAGTTGGACCGCGGGAACGATGTTGGCGACCTCCTGCCCGGAAAAATAGACCCACATGGTCGCATCCGCTCCGGTCGGCACTTCGTAGTGCCCGTTCTTCACGGCGACCATGCCCGGCAGGCCGGTGTCCTGCTCGCCATGCGCGCCCGTGCTGCGGATCACGTATGTCGATGCGCCCTGCGCGATGCGCAGGGATTCCATCGACAGCGCCGGGTAGAGCTTCTCGCCATAGCGGGCAATGAGCGGGATCTGCCGCACGACACCGTCCCGGGCCGCGGGGAAATTGATCAGTCCGATACCGGGCGCCGCTGCGTCGAGGATGGGCAGGTTGCGCACGCTGCCCTCGTAGCCCGGCAGGTACTCGACCGGGCTGGCGCCGCCGAAGCCGAAGCCGGCTTTCGGATCGGGCGGTGGCGTGCGCGTCGTCTCGGCCAGCGCCAGGCCGGCGATCACCGGCGCCTGCGCGAAGATGTCGGCGAGATAGGCGTCGTTGTCGAGGATGGCGCCCTCGCCGGGTTCGACGATCTGGAAGCCCTGCCGCCGCAGGTCCTGAAGCGCCAGTGCGGGCGAGGTCCGGTCGGGCTCGGCCAGCAGCATGTCGAGCCCGATCGCGGCCGCGCCCATATTGGTCATGTTGGCGATGATGCGCGCGAGCGTGGTGCGCGGCCACGGCCACTGGCCAAGTTCGCCGATGCTCGCATCATCGATGTCGATGACGGTGATCGGGCTGCCGGCCAGTTGCCGCGGCTTGAGCGCCTGGTAGCCGTCGAAGACCATGAAATTCAGCCGGTCGACCGGGCTGAACGGCGAGAACGCCGCCACGATCACCAATGCCGCCGACAACAGGCCGGATGCCCAGATGGACATTCGGCGATAGCGCCGCAGGGCGTTGCCGAGGCTCCTGGCGAGGTTGGTCACGGCCTGGTCGATCCAGCACTCAGCACCGATGCGCCACAACCTTCAGCGTCGGTCCGGAAACAGCGTGAGGCCATCGCCTGAATCAGTTGCCGATCCCCGACGTCGCACGGCCGGCGATGGTGCCCGTCGCCATCACGTTGTCGCCGCCGCTGATGCCCTGGAAGCCGAAATTGCCGATCACGCCGCCGGCCTTGATGTCGCCATTGTTGACGAAGGCGCCGCTCAGCCCGCCGTTCATCCCGGAGCCGGTCAGGTAGCCCGCGAACAGCGCCTGGTCCGAAGTCGAGGCGTCGCTCACGCCGGAGGACAGGGTCAAGCCGTCGAAATTGTTGATATTCACGGTCCCCTGGCGGTTGTTGAAATCGAACGTCATGTCCATCGCGCCGGAGGCGATGTAGGTGGCTGTCCCGCCCTCGTTTTGGCGCGTGACGTTGCCGATCGCCGTGCCCGAGTAGGAGGCGACGACGTTCGTCGGCAGGTCGTCCGGATGGGTGATGTCGCCCGCGACCCAGGTGCCCATGTGGGCATAGTCCGTGCGCGTTACGACGCCTTCCCCGGTGTCGTATTCGGTTCGGACCCGAGTGCCCCACCAGCCCCAGTCGAGGAAGGAACAATCGCTGCAATGCGCGTAGCCTTCGATCGGGTTGGCGCGCCCGGAGACGATATAGCTTCCCGGATTGTCGCCGGCCTTGTTGGGGAGATTCTGTTCGTCCTCCGTGACGAGGCGAGTCGTCTCGTTGTCGCCGTTGTGGATCGCGCCGAAACGGTCGTCGTCGACGAAGGCGCCGCCGCTCGTCCCGCCGAAAGCCAGTTCGTAATAGTCCACGACAGGGTTCGTGCTCGGCCAATACTCGCCCGGCACCTGGATGGTGTCGTAGAGCACAGCCGAGGCTGCGACCGAGTTGTTCGATGCGTCCAGTGACATCGTCAGGGTCGGCGTGACACCGCTCATGCCGATGTAGGGTTCGTCGGCGCCGCCGGCGCTCGATTCGAAAAGGCCGGCCATGAAGCCCTGGTATGTCCGCGTCGTGCGGCCGAGCTGGTCCTGCGGCGTCGTGCCGACGAGCGAGGCCACATGGTGGGTGGCAAAGGGGAAGCCGTCGGCGAGGTAGCCGTCCTGCTGGTTGCCGGTGTAGCCCGCATTGTTCAGCGTCGTATCGGCAAAGCCGTCCGGCGGCGTGATGCTGGCCCCGAGAATGAAGTGGTCGGCATTGGCGCCGAAGAAGGTGTTCCCGGACGGGCCTTCGGTGGCGACGACGGAGCCGCGCATGTTGGCCGGTCCCTCGCCGGCGTCGAAACGGAACGACCCGCGACGAGCTCCGCCGAGCGTGGCCTCGCCGGCCTCGTCGATGCCGATCGGCGTCGCGAGGACGAAGGCCGCGCTCTTCTGGTTCTCGCCTTCGCCCTCGATGTAGATCCAGGACTGGAAAACCTTGGCGTCCCAGTTGGGCTCGCCCGGACTGTTGTTGGCCGCCGTGTCCGATTCCACGATGAAGAGGTTCGAGGAATTCAGGTGCTGGCTGTCCATCGCGCCGAACAGATCGTCGAAGAAGAAGGGGGCGTCGATGCCTTCGATCGGATCCTGCGTCAGCGTGTACTCGCGGATGTTGGTGCCGGTGTTGAGGCTGGCAACGACCTCCGCCGACGTCGGCGTGCCGGTGATCAGGTAGTAGGGATCGGTCGGATCCCCGTGGAAGCCGAGCAGGTAGGCCGCGAAGTCGCCCGCGCCGGCATAGGCCGTACCCGAGACCTCGGTTTCATATGCGTAGCCCTCGATCGCGATGGCCTCCAGGCCGTTGTCGCCCTGCGTGCCGGTGACATCGGGCAGGATCGACACTTCGGATTCGCTGAGGAGCATGCCGCCGATCTTGTCGAAGGTTACGATCCGGTCACTCGTCTCCGTTCCGCCGACGAGGCCGCGCGGACCTGCGTCGTCGTACTCGTCCTCGCTTCCAATCGGCACGAAGATGTCCGGCGCCGTGAGCACCCGGGCGGTAAGGAACTCGACCCGCTCGGTCTGCTTGCCGGCGATCGTGCCGACCGCGTAGAAACTCGGGTCGTAGATCGTGAAGTCGCCGATCACGCCGCCCGCGATGTTGTCGCCGTTGTTGACGAAGGCGCCGTTGACGTAGAAGTACGGCTGGCTTTCCCCGTTGGTCGCGTAGAAGAGCGCCTGTTGGGACTCGCCGATTCCGTAGGCGTTGCCCGAGAGCGAGATGCCCGCGAAGTCCGTGATCCAGAAATCACCCTCGCGGTCGTTGAAATTGTAGGTCATGCCGAAGGTGCCCGACGCAATGTACTGCGCGGCGCCGGCTTCTCCCTGATAGGAGACGACCGTTCCCAGCATCGTGCCTTCATAGGTCGCGCGCACGTTCGTCGGCAGGTCGACGTCGGCGGTGATGTCGCCCGCCACCCACGTGCCCATGTGCACGTAGTCGCGCCGGCCGTCGGGCAGGGATTCGCTTTCTCCCGGCAGCACCACGACCCGGGTGCCCCACCAGCCCCAGTCGATGAAATCGCAGTCGCCGCAATGGGAGTAGCCCTCGATCGGCACGGCCCGACCGGAAACCAGGTAGCTGCCGGCGTTGGTCGTGTCGGTGTGCGCCACTTCCTCGCCGTCGATTTCGTAATAGGGATCGCCGTCGGTCAGGATGCGGGTGTTCAGCGGTGAATTGTTCTGGGCGGCGCCATAGATGTCGTCGTTGACGAAGGTGTTGCCGCCGGTGGCGCCCTCTCCCGTGGTCAGGAGGGGCGAGAACTCTCCGATGGGGAGACCATCGACGCCGGTCGGCGCCGCGCCGAAACTGAGGAGGTATTTGTCGACCTGGTAATCGTTGTCATACACGTCGCCGACGACGCCCACAGCCGCGACTGAATGGTTCTCGGCGTTGAGCTGCATGAAGAAGTTCGGGCCGACGTCGCTGGCGAGCGCATAGGGGTAGTTGGGGTCGAAATCGGATTCCGCCACGCCGGCCATGAAGCCGGTGACGGTGCGCGTCGTGCGCGCGACCTCCGCCTGCGGCGTTTCCTCGACCAGGGCGGCGACGTGGTGCGAGCCGAAAGCCTCGTCGTTCTCGTAGCCGTCGACGGCGGAATCGAAGAACGGGTCCGTGGGATCGAGCGAGGAGCCGATGACGAAATGATCGGCGTTGTCGCCGAAGAAGTGCGAGCCGTCCGGCCCGGCGAGCGTCGTCATCGAGCCGCGCATGTTGACGGCGCCGGTGTAGGACGACGTGCGGTAGCTGCCGCGGCGCGCACCGGCGAGGATATCTGTTCCCCCCTCGTCCTGGGCATTCGCCGAAGCGGTGACGAAGACGGCGCTCTTCTGTTCCAGACCGTCGCCCTCGATCGAGATCCAGCTCATGAAGGTCTCGAACTCGCCGGTCGTCGAGTTGCCGGGTTCGACGACGTAAAAGTTCGTCGAGTTGTAGTTGGTCACCGGCCCGTAATTGGTGGGGGCGAAGAAGGGCACGCCGCCGGAACTCGGATCGGAGGTCAGCGTATACTGGCGGATGTCGTCGAGCGTCTGGTCCGACGCGGCGACGAGATCCGTGCCCGTGCCGTGGATCATGTAGAACGGGTAGGCGGTTTCGGTGCCGTATTCGAGCAGGTAGGCGGCGAAATCACCCTTGCCGGCATAGGCGTAGCCGGTCAGCGTGTTGCCGTTGAAGACGCCGTCGCCGACGCTGAAGGTCTGCAGGCCCGAGTCACCCTGCGAGCCGGTGTAATCGGGCAGGTTGATCAGGTTGTTGCCCGCAACGAGGCGGCCGTTGGTCTTGTTGAGGGTGACGAGTTCCTGCGTGAATGGCGCGGGCGAATTGAAGCTCATCATGCTGAATCCGGACGCGGCGTTCGGGTCCGGCACGTAATACGCCATGCCCGACGTGGTCTGCGGCGGAATCACGGTGCCGCGGGTATCGGCGTCGCCGACGCCGGTCTCCACGTCCTTGATGTCGGTCGACTTCACCGCGATCGACCGCGGCGTCGGGATCGGCACGGTGTTGGGAAGGTTCGAGTTCGACTGCGGCAGCGGGCTCTGCCGGACCGTGTTGTCCGTCGGCGGGTCGTCGGTGCCGCCATTCTGTCCGTCGCCGCCGGAAAGGGCTGTCTGGAACGTCGACGCGTCGCTTTCGGTGCGCCGCCGCACGTTGGTGTCGAGCCCGCCGCCGCCGCCGCCCTGGACCACCAGCGTATAACCCGGTTCGTAGATGCGCGACCGCTTGCCGTCGCGGCCGTTGAAATTCACCTCGTTGCCGAAGATCATCGAGAACAGGGCCTTGTCGGACGACTCCACGCGCCCCTCGACCATGGCGCCGCGGATGCCGATGGTGCCGACCGGCGTGTTGATCGTCGCGCCGTCCGGCCGGCGGCTGGTCTGGCCGCCGATGAAGCGGAACGCTCCCTTGGCGACCGACGCAACCACCTTGGCGTCGCCTGTGGCGGGATTGTAGACGAACTCGTCGATGGTGAGCTCGCTGTTCGGGCCGACCGTGAAGGTGGTGCCGTCGAGCAGCAGCACCTGGACCAGCCCGCGCGCGTCAGTGGTGATCTGCTCGTTGAAGATGACGGTCTGGCCAAGCGAGATGACGCGCGGCGCTCCGCCCGGCGGGCGGCCCTTGGCGTCGGTGTTGACGGCGGCGGCCACGCCGACCTTGGCGATGGCCGGCGTCTGCGCCGAGAGAAGCGCGGCGGCGGCCACGCTGGCGGCCAGCGTACGCAGGAAAACGGTCTTGCGGGAGGACGCGGCCATGATCAGAACCTTTTCACGACGCTGAGCGAGACGGAGAGATTGTCGTAGTCCCGGATGGCGTAGTTGGAACTGACGTCGCGGTATTCGCCGTCGGCCATCAGCGACCAGCTCTTGGCGACGGGCACGAGCAGGCTCGCGCCGACATAGGCCTCGTGGTCGATCTCGGCGTCCGTCGGATTGATGACGAGGTCCGGGTCGTCATACTCGCGATAGATGAAGCCCGCCGTCGGCGAGATCATCCAAGGTCCGTACTGCCCGCCGAACGGCGAGGCGAAGGCGTAGCTGAAGCCGCCCGAGATGCCGGCCTCGATGTAGGCGAGATAGCCGTAGTCGGATTCGGTGCGCTGCACGTAGCCGCCGCCGTTGAGCAGGAAGGTCGGCGTGACGATGTAGCTGTTGCTGGAGTAGAGGCGGTACTCGTTGCCGTCGCGCCGGTCGGCCGTCGGCGCAACGCTCGTCTCCAGATAGTCGCGGTAGCGGTATTCGAAGGCGGTGAGGCTCGACATCCGCGCGCTCGGGCGGATGACGAAGCGCGTGCCGATGCCGCCGGCCGCCGAATAGAAATGTTCGTTGACGAACACGCCCGAGGCGATGCCGTAGACGCCGAGCACCGCGTTGTCGATGCCGAACCGGCCCATGTCGAAGGCGGGGCCGAAGGTCAATTCGGCCAGCGCGGTGTCGAGTTCGTCGCGCTCGAACTGCTTGGAGGCATAGGTGACGAGATCGGCCTCAAGCGAATCGCCCTGGCTCGGCAGGTCGTAGCTCAGGTGGAACAGGCCGGCGGCGTAGGCATTGGCGTCCGCCGCCCCGACCGAGCCGGGATCGATGATCAGGCCGCTTGTGGTCAAGACCGTTCCGAGGCCCGGCGCCCGGTTGGCGTTGGTCTGGTAGCGCACGCCGGCGCGAATCTGGCCGGAGAAGCGGGTATCCATCTCCGCATCGGCGATGCCTGACAGATACTGCTCGACCTTGAGGCGGACCTCGTCGGGCACCTGCGGCCCGGCGATCGCCGCCTGGAAATAGGTCCGCGAGGTCTCGAAGGCGCCGAGGCGATAGTAGAGGACGCCGAGTTCGAGCTGCAGCCGCGGCAATCCGGGCGCGAAGATCAGCATACGCTCGAGGGTGGCGATCGCCGCCTCCAGGTCGCCGACCTGCGCGGAGAGGGCGGCGTATTTGAAGGCGGCGTCGAGATCGTCCGGCTTGTCCAGCATGCGCTGGAACAAGGCGCTGCGCTGTGCCTGGAGGGTTGCGACGTCAGCGCCGCCCTGCGGCGCGACGACCGTTTTCGGCGCCACGGTCGGAGCCGTCTGAGCCGCGGCGGGCGTGACGAACAGGGCCGCGCCCGCCGCCAAGATAGCTGGAATCCCAACGCGCACCAAATCCTCCGGAAGCCGGCAACCAGTCGGCGCTGACGTTGGGTCAGTGCAACAGGAGAGTCAACGTATTGGAGATTGCGGCGGTCGCTCTTGTCTCAGGCTTTGCTTCGCACTGTGTCGTTTTGGAAACACGTGGTCGCCCAATTCTAAGGCAGAACAGTCGAGCTTGAATAAAATCGATGCAGACTCTCCGCTCGGCAAAGCAAGATTCGATACCTTTGCCCGCAAACGATTCTAGCGAGGATGGTGGAACAGATTCAGGTAGGTCGGATCGAAGTCGGCGAGCCTGGCAAGGCCATCCCAATCGCGAATCACGATCCGGTTGCCCTTCCAGGTTGCGAGCCCCGTGGCCCGCAGGTCCTGAAGCGTCCGGTTGACGTGCACGATGGACAGGCCGACCAGGTCGGCGAGTTCAGCCTGGGTCAGCGGGAAATCGAACGTCCCGTTCTCGACGCGCCCGACGACCTCCAGCCGCTTGTAGACCTCGCAGACCATGTAGGCGAGGTGGCGGATCGGTTCCATGCGCCCCATGCACGCGATCCAGTTGCGCTGGATCGCAGCGTCGATGGCGACGGTCAGGAACAGCATGCGGCCGAGATGCGGCATCGCGGTCGCAATCCGCTCGATGTCGCGATGCGGCACGAAGGCCACGGTCACCGGTTCGAGGGCGATGACCGCGTGATCCATGACCTTCAGGAAGAAGCCATGCAGGTCGATGAAGTCGCCGGGAACATGCAGCGCCGTCAACTGGCGGTTGCCATTGGCGAGATGCCGGCTGCGCGCCGCGAGCCCCTCGACGAGCAGGCAGCTTTCGGTGGGACGCTCGGCTTCGGCGACGATCTCTGCGCTGTCCCCGAACCGCTTCACGCGCCAGGGCAGATCGCGCAGCGCCTGCCGTTCCGTGTCCGACAGGGCGTCGCGCCTTTCCAGCGAGGCGATCAGCGGCTGGGGATCGAAGCGATGCGTATCGGTCGATGGTCCGGCATCGGCGCCGGCCGGCGGCGGATCCATCAGCAGGATGCGCGACGTGCCCGCGCGCCCGTTTTCCCGCAGCCTCACAGCGTCGAAGGTGGACAAGATCAAACCCCCACAAGTCGTTGCGATCGCATTCGCGAACGCTGCAGAACGAATGGATCGACGTCAGGTTCCCTGATCCGGGAAGAGGAAGAGTCTCGAGAAAGAGCGGGCGCCCGAAACGGCCGTGGCGATCCAGGACGCATCGACCGAACCTTTCCTGCGATGTCGAACCCGTCGATATCGATTGGGAACCCCGGGGGCGGTCCGCGGGTTCCTTGCGAGCCGGCGCAAACTTGGCCCAACATCCGACTGCGGCGGTCGCGTCGTCACGCAAGTCGTGGCGGCGCGTTCTGTTTCCGCACCGCTGCAGGCCGCGCTGCCGGCCGTCAGGCGGCGCGGAGCAGCGTCGCCATGCGGCGCGTGGCCATGGCGTAACCCTCGACACCGAAGCCGGCAATGACCCCGTCCGCCCGCAACGACACGTAGGAATGGTGCCGGAAACTCTCCCGCTTGTGGACGTTGGAGATGTGCACCTCCAACACGGGCCCCTCGAAGGCATTCAGCGCATCGAGAATGGCGATCGACGTATGCGTGAAGGCGCCGGGATTGATGATGACCCCGGCCGCCGCCTCCCGCGCCTCGTGGATCCAGTCGATGATCTGGGACTCGGCGTTCGACTGCGCGAACCGGATGGCGAAACCGAACTCACCGGCCAGCGACCGGCACGCCGCCTCGACGTCGGCGAGGGTGTCGCGGCCGTAGATTTCGGGCTGCCGCTTTCCGAGCAGGTTCAGGTTGGGTCCGTTGAGGATGAAAACGGTCTGCATCGCTGGCTCCCTCGCGCCGGCCCGGTGCCTGAAGCGCATTGTGCCGCCTTGCGCGCGCCCGATGCTGGACGGAGGCTGGCGAGGCGATCGTTGACCCGCGCTACGTCCGCGATTCCGCCTCGATCGTCAAGCGCGCCACGAGTCTCGCGATCGCGATGAGGCCTGCCCATTCCGGGCGAGGACCTTGGAAGGTCGTGGCTATTTGGACTGGGACGGACCAATGAAAATTGGTCGGAGCGGCGGGATTCGAACCCACGACCCCTTGACCCCCAGTCAAGTGCGCTACCGGGCTGCGCTACGCTCCGAACCGTGGGAAGCCCTATATTCTCAAGGGTTCAGGCGCAAGGCCTAAATCGAGAAATATGGCGGGTGGGAAACAAATGGGGTTCCGGTGTGAGTTTCGAGGCTCGAAGTCACACCGTAAATCACGCCGGATGATCGTGCTTCGTTCGCAAGGCAAGACGCTCCTGGCGATTGGATCGACGTCGAAGCACGCAGCCGACCCGAGCTGGACGCGTCCTCGTGTCGGTCGAAGGCGCGGTGGGGCCCGAAGTTTTTATCCGTTCGGCCAGCCAATCCAGAATAGATCAGGGTCGGCGGTTCGACCCAGGTCGCTATTTCTGTGGCGAGGGCGAACTCGTCGTCTTCGCCGGCCGCACCTATGCCTTCTCCACGCAATGGGGCGGTTCGGACTGGTTGGCCGCGATGAATGGCTTGCGGGACGCGTTCCCCGAGCGTCAAATCGCGTTCACCTCCGAGTAGTAGTCGATGTTTTCGTGCGGCGTCTCGTTGACAGCGCCTCGACTCGTCGTGGTTCCCTAGGAAAAATTGCGCGTCAGCGTCGATGAAGGCTTACCACCCTCACGAATGATCGGCCACGCGTGGCTATACGGCATGATCTCGTCATGGAAAGCCTTCCAATGAGCATCGATCCCGCCCCAAGTTCCGCCTCGAAATGCACGACCGCATTCGGGGCAGGTCTTCATGATCTTCGGCTCGGTCGGTTTTAGCGTCGGTGGCGACGGATCCGAATTTCTTAGTCCTTTTTTTACCAACTGGCCGAGTTGCCGAATTTGTGACGCCAAGGATCCATCCTTCAACCTGAGCGACTGTTCGCTCGGGTGGCGACAGATCTGGGTTAAGGAGCGCAGCAAGGCTGCCATCGCGATCGGCGCGCGAAAGCCAGGCGACGATGCTGAAAGCGTCGTGCTGGTCGCCGGTTCGGCCCTCGTTGACGAAGTCGCGGGACCACAGGGCCGGATAGACCTCGGCAATCGCCGAGCGTCCGGCCGGAATGTCCCATCCGTCGAAGGGCCAGAAGTGGACGCGGGCGCCGAGGCGCTGGCGGATGAAGCGCAGCCAGGGAATGCCGGCATGGGTGGATTTCGCCACCGATCCCTGCACGTCGAAGTGAAACACCGATTTCGCTCCGCCCGCGCGCTCCTCGGTCAGGCGCCGCCAGCGAGCATTGCCCGAGCGCGCCGCGCCGTTGCCGGCGATGCCGTCGCGAACGAAATCGACATAGACGTGATCCTCGTCGGTGGGCCAATGGCGCTGGAAATCATCGAGAAAGCGCGGCCAGTGGGGCAGCAGCCCATGCGTTTCGAAATAGCGCAGCGGAAAGGAAAAGCCGTGGTCGATGCCGACCAGCGTGGGCATGTCTTCGGCCAGCCGTTCCACCAGCCATTCGGCGATACCCTTGCGGGTCCAATATTTGCGCGGGCTCGGCGGTGGCGGCACTTCCATCGGATGCCCGTCGCCTTCAGCCAGATAGACGCGCAAGCCCTTGAGGCTGGCGGTCGGCGTTTCCGCACCGGAATAGTCGATGCCGATCGTGCGGGCGAAGGTCGTCAAGACGCGAACTCCCATCAAAGGACGAACATCGCGACCGCCGCCGCCGTCATCACGGCCGTGGCGAGCCAGCCCATGAACTTGAGGCCGGGCGATGCGACGAACGGGCCGAGATGCACACGGCTCGACACGACGATCATGGTCGCCACCATCAGCGGCACCGCGATCAGGCCGTTCAGCACGGCGCTCCAGAACAGCGCCTTGATCGGATCGATCGGCAGGAACAGCATCAGCAGTCCGAGCGCCATTGCAACGGAGATGACGCCATAGAAGGCTTTGGCGTTCTCCGGTTTTTCTTCAAGCCCGATGCGCCAGCCGCGCAATTCGCCAATCGCATATGCGGCGGAGCCCGCCAGCACCGGCAAGGCAAGCAGCCCGGTGCCGATGATGCCGAGGCTGAACAGCAGAAAGGCGAACTCGCCGGCGATCGGCCGCAACGCTTCGGCCGCCTGCGCCGATGTCGCGATGTCGGTGATTCCCGCCTTGTGCAGCGTCATGGCCGTCGTGAGGATGATGAAGAAGGCGATCAGGTTCGAGAACGCCATGCCGACATAGGTGTCGATACGGATGCGGCGCAGTTCACCAGGCGCCTCGTCGGGATGATCGAGCAGTGAACCGGCGCCCGCCAATCGCTCGTCCTCCACCTCCTCGGCGCTCTGCCAGAAGAACAGGTAAGGGCTGATCGTCGTGCCGAAGACCGCGACCACGATGGTGAATGCCTCCTGCGTCCAGGCGATTTGCGGCCAGACCGTGCCGAGCGCCACCGCACGCCAGTCGATCTGCACGGCGAAAAGCACGCCGACATAAGCGAATAGCGCGAGCGTCAGCCATTTCAGCACATGCACATAGCGGTGATAGGGCACGAAGACCTGCAACAGCAGCGAGCCGGCCGCGAACAGGATGGCGAACAGGGTTTCGCCCCAGCCGAGCACCAGGCGCGCCGCCGCGCCCATCGCGACGATGTCGGCGCCGATGTTCACGACGTTGGCGACGAAGAGCAGGAAGACGATGACATGGACCAGCGGTCGCGGCATGACGAGCGCCATGTTGGCGGCTAGGCCCTCGCCTGTGACGCGGCCGATCCGTGCACAGATCGCCTGAATCGACACCATCAGCGGAAAGGTGAGCACCACCGTCCATAGCATGTTGACGCCGAACTGTGCGCCCGCCTGCGAATAGGTGGCGATGCCGCTCGGATCGTCGTCCGCCGCGCCGGTGATGAGGCCGGGGCCAAGCCGCCGAATCCAGGAGATGCGCGGTGGCTGGGGTTCGCTCATTTCGTGTTGCAAACCTTTCCGCGCATCAGTTCAGCATCCAGATCGAGCCGTTCAGCAGCGACGCGAAGGCCACCCAGACGGCATAGGGAACGAACAGCCACGCCGCCACGCGATCCAGTCGCCATGCGGTGGCGATGAAGGCGAGAATGGCAGCGAACATCAGCAGGATGACGACGAAAGCCAGCCCGATCTGATGCGCGCCGAAATGGACGGGCGTCCACAGGAAGTTCAGCGCCATCTGTGCCCATCACGGCCGGCGCAAGAGAAAGGGCGCTCCTTGCTCGAGGAGAGCACCGTGGTCGCCTTTCGCGGACTACCCGCGAGTATGGCCCTCAGGTCATCGTAGAGGGGATTCACGGCCGACCGCTTGCCGATTGGAAGCACGATCTCATGTTCGCCGATATGGCTCCAGGGGAGTGTACCGGGGCACGGTCGCATCGCAGCCATGACGGTCAACGCAGAATAAATAAATGCTACACCATTCGCGCCGTTTCAGCGAGAGCAAGGTGTTCGCGAGTGACTCGACTGGGGCTTGCATGGCGGAGGACCGCGGCAAGGACAAGCAATTCGCCCGGTTGCTCTCAGCCGACTGGTTGCGGCGCATCTCCCGTCCGACAGTCCGCGAAGGATGCGCTCGCCCTGGGCCGTATTCCGCCCGTTTCATCGCGGATCCCATGGCGCGAAAGCCCTTTCGCGCCACCGAATTGTCAAACCGTGTGGATCTCGCCTCCGACGAGAGAGAGCCGGAGGGAACGGCTATTTCGCAAACGGTCGCCATCCCGTCCGGAGAACAATGCCGGCTCTCGTGGGCTCGGTCCCGTTGGTCAGGGCACCGGCTGGTAGAAGCAAGGCATGGCGCGCGCCTCGAACTGAGCGCCGGCTCCGCTGCCGTGCTGAACGATCGCCTTGTTCTTCGCGCCGACCCAGTGGGCCCACTTGGCGCCATACTGCGCACTGACATTGCCGACCCAGATGGCCTGGGCCATCGCGGGGTTCTGCCCCATCGCGACCGAATAGGTGCGCTTGCAGTCGCCCGGCTGGACGCCCTGCGCCGCCTTGAGCCCGGCCACCGGCATGGGGGGGGGGCGCGCGCGCGCCGCCACCCCGGGGGGGGCCCCCGGCGCGGGGACGGCCCCGCACCCCGCC
>JBKBRJ010000033.1:44259-46596 GCA_046292285.1 Mesorhizobium sp.
CGGCCTGGCGTTGCCGCGCGCGCCCGCGCCAACGCCGTGGAGACCGACGGCTGCGAGGACGCCAAGGCTCGCGAGCCCGAGTGTGATCTTCGAAATGACTGGCATGACTACCTCCATCGTGCGCCCGGCGGAGTTCCTTGTCCTTGCCGGGACGGTTGAACCGCGAGACCGCAGCGGGTTCGCCGGTGTCGTCGTTGGGCGACGGAGGCAGAATCGTGCAATTGTGCTTCTGGACGATGTCTTGCGGCGGAAGTTTTGTTTCAGTTGTTTCCAGCGTTCACGAAGCGCCGGTGCTCGGGACAAACTCGTTCAGGACACGCGCAACTTCGGCGGGTGTGAACGGCTTCTCCAGAACGGGGCGACGGCATTCGGCCAGGAACTGGCCGGCGAATGGCCCAAGCGCATCGCCGGTCATGAAGATCGTTTTGTCGACAAGATGTCGATGCCGCGAGGCGATCCAGCGAAACAGGCCTGGACCATCGAGGTCTGGCATGCGCATGTCGCAAACGACCGCATCGTATCGAGCAGGATCCGCGTCGATCAATGACTGCCCCAGACGACCCCCGAATGCCATGTCACTGTCGTAGCCCGCTCGATGGAGCGTGTCGGCTAGGAGCTTCGTGATCTCCGGCTCGTCGTCGATGATCAGAACGCGCGGTCGTGCGATTGCTCCGCGGGAAAAACCGCTCGGCGTCGTGGGCTGCGCCAAGGGGGTTCCCGGCTCACGCAAGGGCAACAAAAGTTCGAATGCCGCGCCTCCTTGCCGAGACGTGCCCAACGACAGCCGTCCGCCCTGGGCCTCGGCCAGACCTCGCGAGATGGCGAGACCTATGCCTGTTCCTACGCCTTGCGGCTTTGTCGTGAAGAACGGATCGAAGATGCGACTCGCGATCTTTTCAGGAATTCCCGGACCGTTGTCGTCGACAATCACGACCAGCCCCACCTCGGCATCCACCCGCGTCGAGACGTGAACGCGGCGAGGCGGCGACATGCCGTCGAGCGCCTGCATGGCATTGACGAGGAGATTGACCACGATGTTCTGAACCTGGTCACGATCGGCGATCACCTGCGTCGACAACGGGTCGTGGTCCCGCATCACCTCGATGCCGTTGCTGATCAGGCCATAGCCGAGGAGTTCGATCGACGTGTCGATCACCTCTGCCACGTTAAAAATGGTCTTTTCAGCCTTTCAACGTTTTCAGGGGCGGGCCGCAACGACCCCAGCGGCATTCGACGGGATTTCATGGACCGGGTCTGACGGGTAACAAGGTGCGTTGCCGACAAGCGACGTAAAAACTTGTCCGCGTTGCTCAGCCCTCCGTGCTGTCGGAAGGCTTCGTCGCTATGCGCACCTGCCAGTTCTCTCCGGGGGCCGCTCAGACGACGATCGGGTTCGTCGCTCCGTCCATGCTGATCGAAACGCCTGTGACGTAGCTCGCCCTTGCCGAGGCGAGGAACACGACCACGTCGGCGATCTCGCCGGGCGCGGCGAAGCGGCCGAGCGGGATGCGGGCGCGGCCCCGTTCGCGTGCCTCCTCGACGCTGATGCCGGCCAACCGCGCGTCGGCTTGAAGCCCCTGGGTCATGCGCTCCGTCTCGGTGATGCCGGGATTGACCGCGACGATCCGCACGCCGCGCGCCGCGTAGGCATTGGCCAGTCCCGCCGTCGTCAGCATCAGGGCGGCGTTCGCCGACCCGCCGGGAATGTGCGTCGGTGACGCGACCTTGCCGCCATTGCCGACGACGTTGACGATGACGCCCGTCCCGCGCGCGGCCATCCGCTTGACCACCGGGTCGATCACGTTGACGTAGCTGAAGAACTTGGCGTCCATCGCGGCCCGGTAGGCGGCGGGCGAGAGCTCGTCGGGCGGCGTGCGCCTCGCCGCGCCGGCGCTGTTGACCAGCACGTCGATCGGCCCGAGCTCGCGCTCCAGCGCGTCGATCGCGCGCAGGGCCGCGTCGGCGTCGACGAGGTCGGCGGTCGTGCCGAGGACGCCCGGCAGCCGCGCCTTCGCGTCGGCGACGTTCGCATCGCTGCGCGAGATGATGCCGACGCGCGCGCCTTCGCGCAGGAAGGCTTCGGCGCAGGCCAGGCCGATGCCGCGCGAGCCGCCCGTCACGACGACGACCCTGTCCTTCAATCCCAGTTCCATGCCCGTCTCCCTTGTCGCGGCAGGTTTGCCCCGCGCGGGGGCAGGTGTGCAAGGGGCAAGGATCCAAGTTTGCTGCCCAGTTGGAGCAAGAGCGCGCTCAAAAGTTGCGAGCGATCTGTCTCTCAGTTTTGTTTTCGGTGTGCGTTTGTTCCTCCTCGCTCACTCTTCTTGTAGAGAGGCGCGC
>JBKBRJ010000034.1:0-36926 GCA_046292285.1 Mesorhizobium sp.
CTGCCAGCTGGCCGGGCGGCCGCGGGCGCAAGTGTCGAAAGACCGCGTCCGAGGAAAGTCCGGGCTCCATGGAAACACGGTGCCGGTTAATTGCCGGCGGGGGCGACCCCAGGGATAGCGCCACAGAGAGCAGACCGCCCCGCCTGCCTTCCGGCCCGTCGATCGCTCGGCGGACCGGAACGCCGGCGGGGCAAGGGTGAAAGGGTGGGGTAAGAGCCCACCGCGCGACCGGCAACGGAAGCGGCACGGCAAGCCCCACCGGGAGCAAGACCGAATAGGGATGGCGCGGGAGTTCGCTCCCGGGCAGTTTCCGGCCCAGCCATCCGGGTAGGTTGCACCAGGCGGACAGCAATGTCCGCCGCAGATGAATGGCCGCCACGTTCCGGCGCAGCAATGCGCCGGGGCCATACAGAACCCGGCTTACAGGCCGGCTGGCATTTTCTTCTTGGGATGTTTACCCAACCGCATCCAGCGCCTCCTCCAGCGCAGACCACAGCTCCTCCGCCGGCTCGCAGCCGATCGACAGGCGAACGAAGCCCGGCGCGACCGCGTCGCCCCAGCGGGCGCGGCGTTCGGCCGAGGAGTGCACGCCGCCGAAGGAGGTGGCCGGCTGGAGCAGGCGGCAGCCGTCGATGAAGGCTTCGGCCTTTTCCGCGCTTTCCAGCGTCAGGCCGATCAGGAAGCCGAAGCGGTCCATCTGCACGGATGCGAGGTTGTGCGCGGGGTCTTCCGGCAGGCCCGGGAAGCGGACGGACGCCACGGCCCGGTGATCGCGCAGCCGTGGCGCCAGCCTCTCGGCGGTGGAGCACATACGGTCGAAGCGCAGTTCCAGCGTTTCCAGTCCGCGATGCACCTGCCACGCCTCGAAGGGGCCGGGGATGGCGCCCGACAGCTTGCGCCATTCGGCGATGGCCGCGATCAGCGCCTCGTCGCGACTCGACACGTGGCCGAACAGCGCGTCGGAATGGCCGTTGGCGGCCTTTGTGTCGGCGGAGACGAGGATGTCGGCGCCGAGGTCGAGCGGGCGCTGGCCATAGGGCGTCATGGTGGTGTTGTCGACGACGACGAGCGCGCCTGCCGCATGGGCTGCTTTCGCGATCGCGGCGATGTCGCAGACGTCGAGGCCGGGGTTCGACGGCGTCTCGACATAGACAATGGAGTAGCCATCGAAGCCGCCGTCGAGGAAGGACGCGGTCGGCCGCCGGTCGGCCGTGATGCCGAGGCGCGACAGGAAGCGGTCGGCGAAGACGCGCACCGTGTAGTAGCCGTCCGACGGCATCAGGATGCGGTCGCCGGTCTTCGACAGCGCGGTGAGTACGGCCGAGATCGCCCCCATGCCGGACGGGAAGGCGAGCGCGCGGGCTCCGTCGAGGTGCCCGAGCGCGTCTTCCACGGCCTCCCAGGTGGCGTTGTCGAATCGGCCGTACTGGGAGAACCCAGCCGGGTCGCCGGGCAGGTGGAACATGGTCGTCATCGTCAGCGGCAGGGCGACCGGATCGCCCTTGGCCAGATGGCGGCGGCGCAGGTGCAGGAGGTCGGCGGCGCGGGCGGACTGGTCGGTCATGGCGGTGATCCTTTCAACTGATCACCGTCTATTCGACAAGCCGTGAGAGCGCCAGTGGAGGCGTCTCCGTCCGGCCGATCTCAACTCTTCGTTAGGCCTAATGAAGCATAAAGGACGAATCGGCCGACTCGACGGAATCGGCCTGCCTGTCGATCCGGTGGAGCTTCGTCCCGTTGACGCCCATGAGTGCCCATGTTATCCCTTGAGCGTAATCACGTCTCCGTCATGCGGGCGCGTTCGACGTCCGAAATCACCGCGGTCCTCGTGGCGGCGGGACGATCGGCGTTGGCTGTCGCTGCGGTCGGATGCGTGCGGGCTTCGCACCCCGGCGCGGCGGCGAACTCGAACGAATGCGTTGCGGCGCGGGCGGCATTGGCGGGTGATGGATCGCTTCCTTTCCAACGCGGTGAACCGGATCGACTCCAAGGGTCGCGTGTCCGTGCCGGCGCATTTTCGCTCGGTGCTGGCGAAACGGGGCGAGAGCGATCTCTATGCCCTTCGCGCGCTGGACATGCCGGCGCTGGACGTGGGCGGGCTGGACCTTCTCGACCGCTACGAGGCTCGGATCGCGCTGGAGGATCCCTTCGCGCAGGCGGCGGACGACATGTCCTTCTTCTGCCATGGGGACGGGGCCTTCCTGAAGCTGGACGGGGACGGGCGCATCACGGTGACGGAGTTCATGCGCGAGCATACGGGGATCGAGGCGGAAGTGGCCTTCGTGGGACGTGGACAGTTCTTCCAGATGTGGGAGCCGGGGCGCTTCCACGCCTACCGCGAGGAAGCGCGGACGCGGCTGTCGCGGCTGCGCGGGAACCAGGTCGTGGAACGAGCATTGGGAGGAACGGAATGATGGCGGGCAACGGCGGCCGCGAGGACGCCGGTGGCGGGCCGGCCCTCCACATTCCGGTTCTTCTCGACGAGGTGCTGACCGCGCTGGCGCCGAAGCCCGGCGATACGATTGTCGACGGCACCTTCGGCGCCGGCGGCTACACGCGCGCCATCCTCGACGCGGGCGCATCGGTAATCGCCATCGACCGCGATCCCGACGCGATCAGCAACGGGCGGGCGCTGGAAGCGGCCAGCGGCGGCCGGCTTCGTCTCGTACAGGGGGCGTTTTCGCAGCTCGACATCCACGCCGGCGAGCCGGTCGACGGCGTCGTGCTCGACATCGGCGTCTCGTCGATGCAACTCGACCAGGCCGAGCGCGGCTTCTCCTTCCGATTCGACGGACCGCTCGACATGCGCATGGCGCAGGCCGGTCCCACGGCGGCCGACGTTGTCAATACGATCAAGGCGGGCGACCTGACGCGCATCTTCGGCTTGCTGGGCGAGGAGCGGCATGCCGGCCGCATCGCACGCATGGTCGAGAAGCGGCGGGTGGCGCAACCGTTCGAGCGCACGCGCGACCTCGCGGAGGCGATCGAGGCGCTGGTCGGGCGCCATCCGAAGGACCGCATCCATCCGGCGACGCGGGTCTTCCAGGCGCTGCGCATCTTCGTCAACGACGAACTCGGCGAACTGGCGCGGGCGCTGTTTTCGGCCGAGCGGGCGCTGAAACCCGGCGGCCGGCTCGTCGTCGTCACCTTCCATTCTCTGGAGGACCGGATCGTCAAGCGCTTCATCGCCGACCGCTCGGGCGGCACTGGCGGTTCGCGCCACATGCCCGAGGTGCGGGAGGATGCGCCGACCTTCGAGAAGGCGGGCAAGGCGATCGCCGCTTCGGACGACGAGGCGGAGCGCAATCCGCGCGCGCGTTCGGCCAAGCTGCGCGCCGCCATCCGCACCGACGCGCCGGCCCGGCGCGAGGACCATTCCATCTTCGGACTTCCGCGCCTTCCGGACGTCCGATCCTCGGGCGAGGGGCGCTGACGTGTTTCGTACCACCGATATCGTGCTGATCGCGGTCATGGTTTCCGCCGCCGCCTTCACCTATCAGACCAAGCATGACGCCGAGGACGAGCTGCGTGCCCTGCGCAGGCTGGAGAGCCAGATCCGTTTCGAGGAGGAGACGGCCGACCTCTTGCGGGCAGACTGGAGCCTGCTCACGCAGCCGGCGCGGCTGCAGACGCTCGTCGAGGTCTACAAGGACGAGCTGAACCTCGCGCCCGTCGACGCGCGGCAGATCGTCGATCCCGGCGACATCCCCATGCCCCCCGTCGACCTCGATGATCCGGCACGGAAACCAACCGGCGGACTGGCCTCTGGCGGCACCGACGCAACCACCACGGGGAGTACACCGCGATGAAAGGCTGGCTGAAGGCCGTGAGCGCAGGCCGTCCACGGCGGACGGGCAAGGGCGCCGACGCGCAGGGCGGGATCGTGGTCGAGGGGGCGCGCAAGGCGCATGGCGGGCGATCGCGCGTCTTCATCACCATGGCGGTGTTCTTCGGCATCTACGCCACCATCACCGGGCGACTCGTCTATCTCGGCATGCAGGAGCCGGAAACCGGGCAGTTCTTCGGCGGCGGCCGCCTCGCAGCGTCGCGGCCCGACATCCTCGACCGCAACGGTCAGGTGCTGGCAACCGACATCAAGTCGGCCTCGCTGTTCGCAGAACCCCGCCGCATCGTCGACCCCGACGAGGCGGTGGAACTGCTTTCGACCGTTCTGCCCTCGCTCGACTACGAGCAGACCTACCGCAAGCTCACCAGCGGCTCGGGCTTCGCCTGGCTGAAGCGGGAGATCACGCCGCGCCAGCAGAACGAGATCCTCCAGCTCGGCATCCCCGGCATCGGCTTCCGCCCCGAAAAGCGCCGCTTCTATCCGGGCGGCCCGACGGCTTCGCACATCCTCGGCCTCGTCAACATCGACAACGAGGGCATCGCGGGGATGGAGAAGTATGTCGACGGGCAGGGGCTCGCCGACCTGCGTGCCACCGGTCTCGTCTCGGCATCCTCGCTGGCGCCCGTCAACCTGTCGATCGACCTGCGCGTCCAGCACATCGTGCGCGACGAGATCGCCTCCGCGATGGAACGCTATCACGCGATCGCGGCCGGCGCGGTGGTGCTGAACGTCAACACGGGCGAAATCCTGGCGATGGCCTCGGTGCCGGATTTCGACCCGAACAACCCGTTCAACGCGCACGAGAAGGACCGGCTGAACCGGATGTCGGCCGGCGTCTACGAGATGGGTTCGACGGTGAAGAGCTTCACGACCGCCATGGTGCTCGACGCCGGAAAGGCGACGTTGAACAGTTCCTACGACGCGTCGCGCCCGCTCTCGATGGGCCGCTTCACCATCCGCGACTTCCATGGCAAGGGCCGCGTGCTGACGGTGCCGGAGGTCTTCATCTATTCGTCCAACATAGCGTCGGCACGCATGGCCATGGATGTCGGCATCGCCGGGCATCGCGACTTCCTGAAGCGGCTCGGCCTGCTCGACCGAATGAGGACGGAGCTGCCCGAGGTCGCCTCGCCGACCGAGCCGAAGGAATGGAAGCAGCTGAACTCCATCACCATCGCCTTCGGCCACGGTTTCGCCACGACGCCGCTGCAGACTGCGGTCGCGGCGGCGGCGCTGATGAACGGCGGCAAGCTGATCCCGCCGACCTTCCTTCCGCGCAGCCAGGAGGAGGCGGATAAGGTCGCGGTCCAGGTGCTCAATCCGCAGACCACCATGGACATGCGCTACCTCTACCGTCTCAATGCCGAGAAGGGTTCGGGCAAGCGCGCCGAGGTGCCCGGCTACCGCGTCGGCGGCAAGACCGGCACGGCGGAAAAGGTCGTCAACGGCCGCTATGCCAAGGACAAGCGCTTCAATGCCTTCCTGGCGGCCTTTCCGATCGAGGACCCGCAATACGTGGTGCTGTCGATCATCGACGAGCCGAAGCCGGAGAAGCCGGGCATGGGCGCGACCTCGGGCCTGAACGCGGCTCCGATCGTCGCCAACATTATCCGTCGCTCCGCGCCGCTGCTTGGCGTGAAGCCCGAATTCGGCCATGAAAGCGGGGCCCTGCTGGTCTCGAACCGATGATTCTGATCGTTGCGCCGTGGGGATGGCGCGCGCGAACTCCAAGACAGTGAACGGATGAAACTCGGCGATCTCGCAGACATCGTATCCAACGGTCCCGCCGCGTATGGCGAGGCGACCGTCGCGGGTATCACGTCGGATTCCCGCGCCGTGCGGCCGGGCTTCGTCTTCGCCGCGTTGAAGGGCACGAAGACCGACGGCATGGCTTTCGCGGCCGACGCGGTCGCGCGCGGCGCGATCGCGGTCATCGCGGCCGAGGACGCAGACGCATCGACGCTCTCCGCACCTGTGCTGCGGGCAGCCGATCCGCGTCGGGCGCTCGCCCTAGCGGCGGCGCGTTTCTTCGCGCGCCAGCCGGAGACGATGGTGGCGGTGACGGGCACCAGCGGCAAGACGTCGGTCGCAGCCTTCGTTCGCCAGATCTGGGCAAGCGCCGGCAAGCCGGCGGCGAGCATCGGAACGACGGGCGTCGTCGCGCCGGGCCGCAACGACTATGGATCGCTGACGACGCCCGATCCGGTCGAACTGCACCGGCTGCTGGCCGAACTCGCCGAGGCAGGCGTCACGCATGCTTCGATGGAAGCGTCGAGCCATGGCCTCGACCAGCGCCGGCTCGACGGCGTGCGGCTCGCCGCGGCCGGGTTCACCAATCTCGGCCGCGACCATATGGATTATCATCCGACGGTCGAAGACTACCATTCGGCCAAGATGCGACTGTTCACCGAACTGATGCCGAAGGGCGCCCCGGCCATCGTCTTCGCCGACGATCCCTGGTCGGACGCGACGATCGACGCGGCGCGGGGCGCCAGCCTCGACGTGCGCACCGTCGGCCGAAAAGGGACGTTCCTCGCGCTCAAGCGGGTCGAGCACGAGCGCCGACGCCAGCGCGCCGAAATCGAGGCCGGCGGCGTCATCCACGAGATCGTGCTGCCGCTGGCGGGCGATTTCCAGATCTCCAATGCGCTGGTGGCGGCGGGGCTGGCGATCTCGACCGGCATCGATGCCGCGACGGCGCTGAAGGCGCTGGAGCACCTCGAAGGCGCGCCGGGCCGGCTCGACCTCGTCGGCGCCACGGCCGCGGGCGCGCCGGTCTATATCGACTATGCCCACAAGCCGGAGGCGCTGGAGAACGTTCTCGAAGCGGTGCGGCCATTCACGACGGGCCGCGTGGTCGTGGTGTTCGGCTGCGGCGGCGACCGTGACAAGGGCAAGCGGCCGATCATGGGCGAAATCGCCTCGCGGCTGGCTGACGTCGCCATCGTCACCGACGACAACCCCCGCTCGGAGGTTCCCGCCGAGATCCGCGCGCAGATCCTCGCCGCCGCGCCCGGCGCGATCGAGATCGGCGACCGGCGGCAGGCGATCCGGGAGGCCGTCGGCATGCTTCGCGCCGGCGACACGCTGGTGATCGCTGGCAAGGGGCACGAGATCGGCCAGACGGTGGGCAGCGAGACGCATCATTTCTCCGATCATGAGGAAGCGCGCTCGGCGCTGGCCGGGGTGGCCCGATGACCGACCTCTGGACCAGCGATGCGATGATCGCGGCCATGGGCGGACGTCCGCTCGGCACGATGCCGCGGGGCGTCTCCGGCATTTCGATCGATACGCGCACGCTGAAGCCGGGCGAGGCCTTCTTCGCGATCAAGGGCGAGAATTTCGACGGTCATGACTTCGCAACCGCGGCCATGGCGGCGGGCGCGAGCCTTATGGTGGTCGCCGACAGCAAGCTGGCGGCCCTGGGACGGCTGACAATTCCGATGATCGTGGTCGAGGACGTGCTCGCGGCGCTGGGGATGCTCGGCATCGCCGCCCGCGCGCGCGCGAAGGCCAAGGTGATCGCGGTGACCGGATCGGCCGGCAAGACGTCGACGAAGGAAGCGCTTCGGCTGGCGCTTTCCGCCTCCGGCACGGTGCACGCGGCCGAGAAGTCGTTCAACAATCACTGGGGCGTGCCGCTGACGCTCGCGCGCATGCCCGCCGACGTCGACTATGCGGTGTTCGAGATCGGCATGAACCATGCCGGCGAAATCCGCCCTCTGGTCAAGCTCGTGCGCCCGCACGTGGCGATCGTGACGATCATCGCCGCGGCGCATCTTGGCCATTTCCACTCGCTCGACGACATTGCGCGCGCCAAGGCGGAGATCTTCGAGGGCATCGTGCCGGGCGGCCATGCGCTGATCAACCGCGACGACCATCGCTGGCGCATCCTCGACAAGCTCGCTCGCGAGGCCGGCGTCCAGCACATCGTGGGCTTTGGCGAGCATTCGCGGTCGCAGGTGAAGCTCATGGCCTGCACGCTCGGTCCCGACCAGTCGACGATTTCGGTGAAGCTTGGCGGCGAGACCTTCGAGGCGCGGGTCGGGGCGCCCGGACGCCACATGGTGCAGAACGTGCTCGCCGTCCTCGGCGCGGTACACCTCGTCGGCGCGGACGTCGGCATGGGCGCGGAGGCGCTCGCCACGCTATCGGCGGAGCGCGGGCGCGGTGCCCGCATGACGCTGATGCATCCGGACGGCCCCTTCACGCTGATCGACGAAAGCTACAACGCCAACCCGGCCTCCATGAAGGCGGCGCTGGACCTCCTGGCGCGAACCGAGGTGAGCGGAAGCGGCAGGCGGATCGCCGTTCTGGGCGACATGCGCGAACTCGGCGTGCACTCCAACAAGCTGCACGCGGCGCTGGCCGAACCGTTGCGCGCCGCCGCGCCCGACCTGGTGTTCCTGGCCGGCGCGGAAATGGCGGCGCTGGAAGCCGAACTCGCCGATGGCCTTGCCGTGGAGTACCGCGAGACCGGCGCGGAACTCGTCCCGCTGCTCGTCTCCGAGCTGCGGCCGGGAGACGCGGTGATGATCAAGTCGTCTAACGGCGTGGGCTTTTCGAAGATCGTCGACGCGCTGGCCGCGCGGTTTCCCGCAGACTGTGCGACAAGCCCCGCGGGGGCCGACCAATGAACCGGGGGGATTCCTTTTCATGCTGACCTGGCTCGTGGGGATGGCCGCCGACTTTCCGGCCTTCAACGTCTTCCGCTACATCACCTTCCGGACCGGCGGCGCGCTGATCACCTCGGCGCTGATCGTCTTCATGTTCGGCCCGATGATCATCAATTCGCTCCGGATACGGCAGGGCAAGGGCCAGCCGATCCGGGCCGACGGGCCGCAGACGCATTTCAAGAAGGCCGGCACGCCGACCATGGGCGGCCTGATGATCATCAGCGGGATCGTCGGCTCGTCGCTGCTGTGGGCAAACCTTTCCAGCGTCTACGTCTGGGTCGTGCTGATGGTGACGCTCGGCTTCGGCGCGATCGGCTTCTACGACGACTACCAGAAGGTGACCAAGCAGAGCCATCTCGGCATCTCGGGCAAGACGCGGCTCGCGCTGGAGTTCCTGATCGCGGGAATGGCCTCCTACATCATCATGCAGAACGGCCAGGCGCCGTTCTCCTCCTCGCTGACCTTCCCGTTCATCAAGGACCTGATCATCAACCTGTCGATCTTCTTCGTGCCCTTCGCCGCCTTCGTGATCGTCGGCGCCGGCAACGCGGTCAACCTGACGGACGGCCTCGACGGGCTCGCCATCGTGCCGGTGATGATCGCGGCATCGTCGTTCGGAGTCATCGCCTACCTGTCGGGCAACGCGGTCTTCGCCGACTATCTGCAGATCCATTTCACCCCCGGCACGGGCGAACTCGCCGTGGTGCTCGGCGCTGTCATCGGGGCGGGGCTCGGCTTCCTCTGGTTCAACGCACCGCCGGCCGCCATCTTCATGGGCGACACCGGGTCGCTGGCGCTCGGCGGGCTGATCGGCACCGTCGCGGTCGCCACCAAGCACGAGATCGTCCTCGCCATCATCGGCGGGCTGTTCGTGATGGAGGCGCTGTCGGTGATCATCCAGGTCGCGGTGTTCAAGATGACCGGCAAGCGGGTCTTCCTGATGGCTCCGATCCACCACCATTTCGAGAAGATGGGCTGGACCGAGAGCCAGATCGTGATCCGGTTCTGGATCATCGCCGTGATCCTCGCCCTCATCGGCCTCTCCACCCTGAAGCTCAGATAAGATGATCCCCGCCACCTCCTTCTCCGGCAAGCGCGTCGCCCTGTTCGGTCTCGGCGGGTCGGGCATTGCCACCGCGCACGCGCTGATGGCCGGCGGCGCCGAGGTGCTGGCCTTCGACGACAACCCCGAAAGCGTGTCCCGCGCCACCGCGCAGGGTGTGCCGACGGGTGACTTGCGGGGCGCCGACTGGTCGACGCTCGCATCCTTCGTTTTGTCGCCGGGCGTGCCGCTGACCCATCCCAAGCCGCACTGGACCGTCGAATTGGCGCGGGCGGCGGGGGTCGAGGTGATCGGCGACATCGAGCTCTTCGTGCGCGAGCGCGCCGCGTCGGCCGTGGACGCGCCGCTGATCGCCATCACCGGCACCAACGGCAAGTCGACGACCACGGCGCTGACCGCCCACATCCTCGCCTCGGCCGGCCGGGACGCGCAGATGGGCGGCAACATCGGTCGAGCGGTCATGACGCTCGAACCGCCTGCGCCGCGCCGGGTGTATGTCGTCGAATGCTCCTCCTACCAGATCGATCTCGCGCCCTCGATCGACCCGACGGCGGGCGTGCTGCTCAACCTGACCCCGGACCATCTCGACCGGCACGGGACGATGCAGCACTATGCCGAGATCAAGGAACGGCTCGTGGCCGGCAGCGGCACGGCGATCGTCGGCATCGACGACAGCTGGTGCGCGCAGATCGCCGACCGGCTGGAACGCACCGGCAAGCCGGTGCTGCGGATCTCCAAGCGGCTGGCCCTGACGGACGGCCTTTTCGCCGAGGGATCGTCGCTGAAGCTCGCGAAGGCTGGGCGGACGAAGACGATCGCCTCGCTCGACGGCATCGGATCGCTGCGCGGCCAGCACAATGCGCAGAACGCGCTGGCCGCGGTGGCGGCCTGCCTGACGGTCGGGCTGAAAGCCGAGGAGATCCAGGCCGGATTGTCGAGCTTTCCCGGTCTCGTCCACCGGATGGAACAGGTGGGCCGGGTCGGCAAGGTGCTGTTCGTCAACGATTCCAAGGCCACCAACGCCGACGCGGCGGCGCCGGCGCTGTCGAGCTTCGAGCGGATCTACTGGATCGCCGGCGGCCTGCCGAAAGAAGGCGGGATCGAACCGCTGCGCGGTCTCTTCCCGCGCATCGCGCGCGCCTACCTGATCGGCGAGGCCGCGCCCGCCTTCGCAGCGACGCTGGGCGAGGATGCGCCCTACGAGATTTCCGGCACGCTGGAAGCGGCGGTGCGGCACGCCGCGGCCGACGCTGCGCGCGACGCAGCTTTGGAACCGGTCGTGTTGCTCTCGCCGGCCTGCGCCAGCTTCGACCAGTTCAAGAATTTCGAGGTGCGTGGCGAAGCCTTCCGGGCCGCCGTGAACGCGCTCGAGGGGATCCGACCGATCGGAGGGAAAGTCTGATGGCAAGCCGCGTCGACAGGGGACTGGTCGCGACATGGTGGTGGACGGTGGACCGCTGGTATCTCGCCGCGTTCCTGAGCCTGATGGTGCTGGGCGTGGTGCTGTCCTTCGCGGCTAGTCCGGCCGTGGCCGAGCGGATCGGGCTCGACAGCTTCCACTTCGTGGAACGCCAGATCCTGTTCATGATCCCGGCGCTTGCCGCGATGATCGGCGTCTCCTTCCTGTCGACGCGAAACGTTCGGCGGCTGTCGCTGCTCATCCTGGCCGGTTCGCTGGTCCTGATGGTCGCGGCGCTGTTCATCGGCGTCGAGGTGAAGGGCGCGCGCCGTTGGGTCTCGCTCGCCGGTGTCTCGGTGCAGCCGTCGGAATTCATGAAGCCTGCCTTCGTCATCATCTGCGCCTGGCTGTTTGCCGAGCACCGACGGCAGCCCGAGATACCGGGCAACCTGTTCGCCATGATCCTGCTGGTGGTGGTGTTGGCGCTGCTGGTCGCCCAGCCCGATCTCGGTCAGACCATGCTGGTGCTCGGTACGTGGGGCGTGATGTTCTTCATGGCCGGCATGCCGTGGTTCTGGATCATCGCGCTTGGCGCGATCGGACTGGCCGGCGCCTACACCGCCTACAGCGTCTTTCCGCACGTCGCCGGCCGCATCGACCGCTTTCTCACCGGCGAGGGCGACACATTCCAGGTCGACACCGGCCGCGAGGCGATCATCCGTGGCGGCTGGTGGGGGCAGGGACCTGGCGAGGGTACGGTCAAGCGCATCCTGCCGGACAGCCATACCGACTTCATCTTCTCGGTCGCGGCCGAGGAGTTCGGCATCGTTCTGTGCTTCATCGTCGTCGGCCTGTTCGCTTTCATCGTGTTGAAGGGATTGCGCTTCGCACTGAAGGAAGAAGACGACTTCACGCGCTATGCGGTGTCTGGCCTGGTGATCCTGATGGGGTTCCAGTCGGTCATCAACATGAGCGTGAACCTGCAACTGATGCCGGCCAAGGGCATGACGCTGCCGTTCATCTCCTATGGCGGCTCGTCGCTGGTGGCGATGGCCATCTCCATGGGCATGGTGCTCGCGCTGACGACGCGCCGACCCGAGCGGCGCAAGACGTCGGACTTCGTGTTCCCGCCGCGCGTCCTGCCGGCGGAATGATTGGGCGAGGGCTCGATGGAGAGGGGCGATACGGCGAAGGGCTTGATCCTTCTGGCGGCGGGCGGAACCGGAGGACATGTGTTCCCAGCCGAGGCGCTGGCGCATGAACTGAAGGATCGCGGCTGGAGTGTGCATCTCGTCACAGACGGACGCGCCGAGCGCTATGCCGGACGGTTCCCCGCCGATGCGATCCATACCGTTCCGTCCGCGACGATCGGCTCGCGCAACCCGATCACGCTCATTCGGGCCGGCCTGACGATCTGGTCCGGCGTGATGGCCTCCACGAAGCTGATCAACCGCCTGAAGCCGAAGGTGGTCGTCGGCTTCGGCGGCTATCCGACGCTGCCGCCGCTCTTTGCCGCGACGCGGCGTGGGCTGCCGACGCTGATCCACGAGCAGAACGCGGTGATGGGGCGCGCCAACAAGGCGTTGGCGGCGCGGGTGACCGCCATCGCAGGCGGATTCCTGCCGGCCGGCGGCAAGACGGTCGCGACCGGCAATCCGGTGCGGCCGGCGATCATCGAGGCCGCGCGGACGCCCTATTTCGCGTCGATTCCCGATGCGCGGTTCAACCTGCTGATCTTCGGCGGCAGTCAGGGCGCGCAGTTCTTCTCGCAGGCGATTCCGCCCGCGATCGCGGCGCTGCCGGAGAACGCCCGCATGCGTCTGAGGATCACGCAGCAGGCGCGGCCGGAAGACGAGGAGGCGGTTCGCAAGGCCTATGCGGGCATGGGTGTCGCGGCCGAGATCGCGCCCTTCTTTACCGACATGGCCGATCGAATCGCGGCGGCGCATCTGGTGATTTCGCGCGCCGGCGCCTCGACGGTGTCGGAGATCGCGGTGATCGGCCGGCCGTCGCTGCTGGTGCCGTATCCGCACGCGCTCGACCACGACCAGGCGGCGAACGCCGCCGCGCTGTCGGCCGCGGGCGGGGCCGACGTGCACGTCCAGTCGACGCTGACCACAGAACGCCTCGCTGAACTGATCGAGAAGGCCATGACAGAACCGGACCGGCTCGCCGCGATGGCGGTCGCCGCGCAGAAGACGGGCAAGCCGGATGCCGCGCGATCGCTCGCGGATCTGGTCGAAGCGCTTGCTTCGGGCAAGACCGCCGCAGCATAGTTCCAACGACAAGAAGACACTGAGGAGCCTGCCATGAAGATGCCGGAGACGATCGGCCTCGTCCATTTCATCGGAATCGGCGGTATCGGCATGAGCGGCATCGCCGAGGCGCTGCACAGCCTCGGCTATCGCGTGCAGGGTTCCGACCAGTCCGACGGGGCGAACGTTCAGCGGTTGCGCGACAAGGGCATTGCGGTTTTCGTCGGCCATGCGGCGGAGAACCTGGGCGAGTCGGAGGTGGTGGTGGTCTCCACCGCCATCAGGAAGTCCAATCCGGAACTGCTGGCCGCCCGCGAGCGGCTCCTGCCGATCGTGCGGCGCGCGGAAATGCTGGCCGAACTGATGCGCTTCCGCCAGGCGGTGGCGATCGGCGGGACGCATGGCAAGACCACGACGACCTCCATGGTGGCGGCGCTTCTCGACGCCGGCGGGCTCGACCCCACCGTCATCAATGGCGGCATCATCAACGCCTATGGCACCAATGCGCGGATGGGCGAGGGCGACTGGATGGTGGTGGAGGCCGACGAGAGCGACGGCACCTTCCTGAAGCTGCCGGCCGAGATCGCGGTGGTCACCAACATCGATCCCGAGCACCTCGACCACTACGGCAGCTTCGACAAGGTGCGCGAGGCCTTCCGGCAGTTCGTCGAGAACGTGCCGTTCTACGGTTTTGGCGTCATGTGCATCGATCATCCGGAGGTTCAGGCGCTGGTGTCCCGCATCGAGGATCGCCGCGTCGTCACCTATGGCGGCAATCCGCAGGCAGCGGTGCGCTTCCGCAACATCGAGACCGACGCCAGCGGCTGCCGCTTCGACGTTACCATTCGCGACCGGAAGACCGGCGCCGTGACCGAGATCGGCGGGCTTAAGCTGCCGATGCCCGGACACCACAATGTCGCCAACGCGACCGCAGCGATCGCCGTGGCGCACGAACTGGGGATCGGGCCGGAGGCAATCCGCAAGGGGCTGCTCGGCTTCAGCGGTGTGAAGCGGCGTTTCACGCCGACGGGCGAATGGAACGGCGTGCGCGTCTTCGACGACTACGGCCACCATCCGGTCGAGATCAAGGCGGTGCTGCGGGCGGCGCGCGAATCGGCGCCCGGCCGGGTCATCGCGATCGCCCAGCCGCACCGCTTCACCCGACTGCGCGACTTGTTCGATGATTTCTCGTCCTGCTTCAACGAGGCCGACACGGTGATGATCGCGCCGGTCTATGCGGCCGGAGAAGACCCGATCGAGGGCGTCACGTCGGAAGCGCTGGTCTCGCGGATCCGGGCCGGCGGACATCGCGACGCGCGCTTCATCGAGGGGCCGGAAGCGATCGCGCCGGCCATTCGGGCACTGGCGAAGGAGGGGGACTTCGTCGTCTTCCTCGGCGCGGGCAACATCACGCAGTGGGCCTACCAACTGCCCAAGAACCTCGAGGCCGGGACATGATGGGCGGCGGGACGGCCCTTCTCAACCGGCTCGGCGACCGGCTGTCCGGCCTGCGCGGACGTCTGACGCCCGACGCGTCGATGGACAAGATCACCTGGTTCCGGGCCGGGGGCACGGCCGATGTGCTGTTCCAGCCGGCCGACGAGGAGGATCTTGCGGCCTTCCTGAAGGCGGTGCCCGTCGAGGTGCCGCTGACGATCGTGGGCATCGGGTCGAACCTGCTCGTGCGCGAGGGCGGCATCCGCGGCTTCGTCGTGCGTCTCTCGGCAAAGGGCTTCGGCGAGGCGGAAGCCCTTTCGACGACGCGGATCAGGGGAGGCGCCTCCACGCCCGACAAGCGCGTGGCGCAGGTGGCGCTCGACGCCGGCATCGGCGGGTTCCATTTCTACCATGGCATTCCCGGCTCGATCGGCGGCGCGCTGCGCATGAATGCCGGGGCGAACGGCGTCGAGACACGCGAGCGTGTCGTCGAGGTCAGGGCGCTCGATCGTAACGGCGACGTGCACGTTCTCGACAATGCGGCGATGGGCTATTCCTATCGGCACTCCTCCGCGCCGAAGGACCTGGTCTTCACCTCGGCGGTCTTCGAAGGCTATCCGGCCGACCGCGAGGAAATCCGCAAGGCGATGGACGAGGTGCAGCACCACCGCGAGACGGTGCAGCCGATCCGCGAGAAGACCGGTGGCTCCACCTTCAAGAACCCGCCCGGCACCTCGGCCTGGAAGGAGATCGACAAGGCGGGCTGCCGCGGCCTGATGATCGGCGGCGCGCAGATCTCGCCGATGCACTGCAACTTCATGATCAACACCGGAAACGCGACCGGCTACGACCTCGAGTATCTGGGCGAGACGGTGCGGGCGCGGGTCCTGGAGACATCCGGCATCAGGCTCGAGTGGGAGATCAAGCGGATCGGCGAGTTTCGCCCCGGCCACGAGGTGCAGCCCTATCTGGGCCAATTGCTTTGACGGGGCGGACGGCGCCCAAGCGGCAAGACCCAACGGCGGCGGAGGTTCCTTCCGGCGATCGAAAGCATACGCAGCCATGATGGTTGCGGGGGACGGAAGTATCCGGTCAAGCAGACGACGCGCGCTCTACGCGTCCGAAGACGGGCTCGCCGGCCGCCGCCGGCCATCGCCGCGAAGAGGAAGGGCATGCTGGACGGGCTTCTGAACGGCGTGTTCGCGCTCGATTTCGCGCAGACCATGCGGATCAACAAGATCCCGCTGCTCGAACTGATGCGGACGCCGTTTGCCATCAACCTGGGGATCCTCGGGGGCGTCGTGGTCTGGCTTTGCCGCGCGGGCAATGTTCGCGCCGGTCTCACGGCCTTCAGCCTCGGATGCCTGCTGGTCATGACGGGGCTGGTCTTCACGGCCATTTTGCTGGCGGCCTGCGCGGTGGTGTTCGGGCTCGCTCGCCTGCTCCATCGATGGGCCCTGCGCCGCGGTGCTCCGGGGGTGCCGCTGCTCGCCGGTTGGATCGTCGTCAACGCGCTCTACTCGCCACTGTTCTTCATCACGATGCCGGCCTTCGAGGGCTACATGACGGTGGGCGAACTGGTCCTGTTCTGGGGGCCGGCCTTCATGGTGTTCCGCTCGCTTCACTACATCCACCTGGCCTGCAAGGACCGCGTCGATCCGTTCGAGCGGGGCGCGTTCGGAAAATTCCTGCACTTCATTGTGCACTTTGCATCCTTCTGGTTCGGACCCTACCAGAAATTCAAACAGTTCACGTCGGAGGTGGACAGTTGCAAGGAACGGCAGACGCTGCGCAACCAGGCGAGGGGCTGGCTTCGCATCCTCATCGGCGTGGCGAAGTTCCTGGTCGTCTTCCACCTGTTCAATCTCGACCACTTCTACCCGAACGGCTATTTCGGCCCCTTCGCGGATGCGCTTTTCGCCAATGCCGACAGCGCCGATCCCGGGCATCTGTGGCTGATGCTCTACCTGTTCATGCTTCGCATCGTGCTCTTCATCTCGGCGATCAGCGACGGTGTCATCGGCATGAACCTGCTGATGGGCATCCGCGTGCCGGAAAACTCGAACTGGCCGCTGTTCTCGCGCGACATCCTCGAGTTCTGGCGGCGCTGGCACATCCAGGCAGGCGTGTTCCTGCGCGAGGAGGTGTTCTTCCCTGTCGGCGGGCTGCGCAAGGCGCAACTCGGCTTCTTCTGCGTCTTTGCCTATAGCGGCTTCTGGCACTTTCCGTCGCTGAGCGCGGCGCTCGCCTTTCCCGTGCTGCAACTGGTGCTGATCGAACTGACGATGCGCTGGACCGCTTTCTGGAAGGAACAGGAAGCAAGGGGCGGCAGGATCGACGCGCTCGGGAAGCGGTTCCTCCTGCATGATTCCTGGCTGTCGGGCCTGGTCGGCATGGTGTTCGTGTTCCACACCAACGTGTTCTCAGTGGTCTTCATCCACGACCACTTCTTCGGTGGAGGACGGATCCTGCCGCGCATGTTCGGGTTCTAGCCGGACCGCCGCTCGGCACGGAACGACCAGGCTGGGCGGTCAACTCGGCCGCCTCGGGCAGTTCGGACTTGCCACGGGATTCATCCTCTGATTCCTATACCCTCATAGCGTTTCCTGGTTTGATTCGTGCACGCGTCCACCGCGTACCCTCTGGGGACTTCGTCTCCGGAACGTTTTGATTCACGCCACGATCCGCCACTGTGCGGCCCGCGAGAGAGGGAAAGTCGGGGGTATGTCGAACAAACACGTCGCCGTTCTGATGGGAGGGTTCTCGTCCGAGCGGCCCGTTTCGCTCTCCTCCGGCAATGCCTGCGCGGATGCGCTCGAAGCCGAGGGTTACAGCGTAACGCGCGTGGATGTCGGTCGCGACGTGGTTCGGGTTCTTTCGGAGCTTCGCCCCGACGTCGCGTTCAACGCCCTGCACGGTCCGTTCGGCGAGGACGGTACGATCCAGGGCGTGCTGGAATACCTGGAAATCCCCTACACCCATTCCGGCGTTCTCGCCTCGGCGTTGTCGATGGACAAGGAGCGCGCCAAGAAGATCGCCCGTGCGGCGGGTATTCCCGTTGCCGAATCGCGGGTCATGGACCGGTTCGACATCGGTCACGAGCACCCGATGAAGCCGCCCTACGTGGTCAAGCCGGTCCGGGAGGGCTCGAGCTTCGGCGTCGTGATCGTCAAGGACGGGCAAGCCAACCCGCCCCAGGTGATCGGTTCCGCTGAGTGGAAATATGGCGACGCCGTCATGGTCGAGCGATTCGTGCATGGGCGGGAACTGACCTGCGCGGTGATGGGCGATGTCGCGCTTGGCGTGACGGAGATCGTGCCGCTCGGCCATGCCTTCTACGACTACGATGCGAAGTACGCGGCGGGCGGGTCAAAACACGAATGCCCGGCAAAAATTTCACCGAATATTTACCAAAAAATACAGACACTGTCCCTTAAGGCGCATCAAGCCATGGGCTGCCGCGGCGTGAGTCGATCCGACTTCCGGTACGACGATCGCTTCTCCGAAAATGGAGAGGTGATCTGGCTGGAGATCAACACGCAGCCCGGGATGACGCCGACATCGCTGGTGCCCGAGATCGCCGCACATGCCGGCCACAGTTTTGGTGAGCTCTTGAGTTGGATGGTGGAGGACGCATCGTGTTTGCGCTGAGGTCCGGGCGAGATTTCCGGGCGCCGCTCGCGCGGGCCTCCGGGACGCCTTCCGCGAGGTTGGGCGCCGGCGTGCTGCCGCGCTTTCTGCGGCGTCCCGCCCGTCTGCTCGGGCGCCTGACATCGGGCGAGGTTGAGGCGCCGCGCCACGCGGGCATGATGCTGGCGGGCGCCCTGTTTGCCGCCACGGCGATCTACGGCATGGCGCTCGGCGGTCACTATCCGCAACTCGTGCAGAGCTTCACCGCGCATAGCGGCTTTGCCGTCAGCGACGTCCGCGTTTCGGGAAACCGGGAAGTGTCGGACATCGACGTCCTGCAGGTGCTTTCCCTCGATGGCTGGACCTCCCTGATCGGGCTCGGCGCCGACGAAGTGCGCGAGCGCGTCGTGGCGCTGCCCTGGGTCGAGAGCGCCACCGTGCGCAAGGTTTATCCCGACACGCTGGAGATCGCGCTCGTCGAGAAACAGCCCTTCGCCATCTGGCAGCACGACGGCGAGCTTTCGCTGGTCGAGCGTTCCGGCGCGCCGATCGTGCCGTTCGCGAGCGAACGCTTCGCCTCGTTGCCGCTCGTCGTCGGCAAGGGGGCGGCGGGCCGCGCAGCCGACATCGTCGCGCTCGTCGCGGGCCATCCGGCGCTTGCGGAGCGCGTCCGCGGCTATGTGCGCATCTCCGACCGCCGGTGGGACCTGCTGCTGGACGAGGGTGTCGTGCTGAAGCTTCCGGAGACGGGCGAGGCGGCTGCGCTCGACTGGCTGATGAAGGTCGACGGCTCCGACGCGCTCTTGTCGCGCGACATCGCTTCCGTCGATCTGCGGCTGTCGGATCGGCTCGTGGTCCAGTTGACGCCGGAAGGGGTGAAGCAGCGGGAGGCCGACGTCAAGGCCAGCCAGAAGGCCGAGAAGGCGGCGGGGCGGCGCACATGAGCTGGCTCGGCGGAAACGGTTCCAACGCATCGCGGCGCTCCGGCGTCGTGACGGTCCTCGACATCGGGTCGAGCAAGATCTGCTGCATCATCGGCAGGCTTAAGCCGATCGAGAGCGGGGAATCCCTCCGCGGGCGCACGCACCAGGTCCGGGTGATCGGGATCGGGCACCAGAAGTCCCAGGGCGTGAAGTCCGGCATGATCGTAGACCTCGACCGGGCCGAGCAGGCGATCCGGCTGGCGGTGGACGCGGCCGAACGGATGGCGGGGCTGACGGTCGATTCGCTGATCGTCAATCTTTCGGCGGGTCGGCTGAAGAGCCAGATCTCGACCGCGACCGTCAATCTGGGCGGTCATGAAGTCGATGCCTCCGACATCACCAAGGTGCTGGCGGCCGGCGCCAAGCAGGCGCTGCAGGTGGAGCGCGAACTGGTTCATTCGCTGGCGACCGGCTTCTCGCTCGACGGCGAGAAGGGAATCCGCGACCCGCGCGGGATGCTCGGCGAGACGCTCGGGGTCGACATGCATGTCCTGACGGGCGATGCCGCGCCGATCCGCAACATGGAGCTGTGCATCAACCGCTCGCACCTGTCGGTGGAACGCATGGTGGCGACGCCCTATGCGAGCGGGCTCGCCGCGCTGGTCGACGACGAGGCTGAGCTGGGTGCGGCCTGCATCGACATGGGCGGCGGCACCACGACCATATCGGTCTTCTCCGAGGGCAAGTTCGTCCACGCCGATTCGCTGCCGGTCGGCGGCATCCATGTCACGCTCGACCTCGCGCGCGGATTGTCGACGAGCGTCGAGACGGCAGAGCGCTTCAAGGTCATGCACGGCTCGGCCTTGCCCACGGGCGCCGACGACCGCGACGTCGTCAACGTGCCACCGGTCGGCGCCGAGGACGGCGACATGCCGCTTCAGGTTCCCCGCGCGGTGATGACGCGCATCATCCGCGCCCGCGTCGAGGAGACGCTGGAGATGGTGCGCGACCGGCTCGCCCAGTCCGGCTTCGGGCCGACGGTCGGCAAGCGGGTCGTGCTGACGGGTGGCGCGAGCCAGCTGTCGGGGCTTCCCGACGCGGCGCGCCGGATCCTCGGTCGCAATGTGCGCGTGGGCCGGCCGCTCGGCGTCGCGGGTCTGCCCGAGGCGGCCAAGGGACCGGCATTTTCCTCGGCGGTGGGTCTGATGATCTATCCGCAGGTCGCTTCGTTCGAGAGCGGCCGGGTTACGGGCTTCCTGCGTATGCGCTCCACCGGAACCGGGGGTCGGCTGGGGCGCGTGGGTCAGTGGTTGAAAGACAGTTTCTAGTATCAAGGGGCTTGCCCCAAGGCAGCCGCGGCGGCGTTGCGGCAAGAACAGGCGAAAAGGACGAGGACATGACCATCAATCTTCAGAAGCCGGACATCACCGAGCTCAAGCCGCGCATCACGGTCTTCGGCGTCGGCGGCGGCGGCGGCAATGCGGTCAACAACATGATCAACGCCGGCCTGCGCGGGGTCGAGTTCGTCGTCGCGAACACCGATGCGCAGGCGCTGACGATGTCGCGGGCCGAACGGCTGATCCAGCTCGGCGCCCACGTGACGGAAGGCCTCGGCGCCGGTTCGCAGCCCGAGGTCGGACGCGCCGCGGCCGAGGAGTGCATCGACGAGATCGTCGACCACCTGGCCGGCACACACATGTGCTTCGTCACCGCCGGCATGGGCGGCGGCACCGGCACGGGAGCCGCGCCGGTGGTTGCCCGCGCCGCCCGCGAAAAGGGCATCCTGACGGTCGGCGTCGTCACCAAACCGTTCCACTTCGAAGGCCAGCGCCGGATGAAGACGGCCGACATCGGCATCGAGGAACTGCAGAAGAACGTCGACACGCTGATCGTCATCCCGAACCAGAACCTGTTCCGCATCGCCAACGACAAGACCACCTTCGCGGACGCCTTCTCGATGGCCGACCAGGTGCTCTACTCGGGCGTCGCCTGCATCACCGACCTGATGGTGAAGGAAGGCCTCATCAACCTCGACTTCGCCGACGTCCGTTCGGTGATGCGCGAGATGGGCAAGGCGATGATGGGCACTGGCGAGGCCTCCGGCGAGGGCCGCGCGATGGCGGCGGCCGAGGCGGCGATCGCCAATCCGCTGCTCGACGAATCGTCGATGAAGGGCGCGCGCGGTCTGCTGATCTCGATCACCGGCGGCCGCGACCTCACCCTGTTCGAGGTGGACGAGGCGGCGACCCGCATCCGCGAAGAAGTCGACCAGGACGCCAACATCATCCTGGGCGCGACCTTCGACGAGGAACTCGAAGGCGTCATCCGCGTGTCGGTGGTGGCCACCGGCATCGACAAGAATGCGCACGAGATCTCGGCTGCTCCGATCGAAATCCGCCAGGCGCCGCGGCCGCAGCCGCGTCCTGCGCAGGCCGAGGTCCGCCCGGCGCCGGTCGCCGCCGCTCCCGCCCCGGCGCCCGTCCAGCAGCATTACGAGGCTCCGGTCGCCGCCGCGATGGAGATGGAGATGGATAGCGACCCTTCATCGGCGGCGATTCGCGAGGCCGAGCGCGCCAGCCTCCGTCCCGCCGCGCCAGCCGACGAGTTCGTGCCGCAGAACCGGCTGTTCCGGGCTCCGGATCCGCAGCCGCAGCCTCAGCCGCAGATCCAGCAGCGCCCGATGGTGCAGCCCGCGGCCCAGGCGCCCGTGCAGCGCCCTGAACCCGTCATGCAGCAGCCCCGCATGCCGCGCGTCGAGGACTTTCCGCCGCTGGTGAAGGCGGAGATGGAAGCACATCAGAACGCCCGCGCCGCCGTCGCCGAACCCGTCGAGGATCGCGGACCGATGGGCGGGCTCCTGAAGCGCCTGACGGCCGGCCTCTCGTCGCGCCGCGAGGAAGAGGTCGTGCGCCAGAAGCCGGCCGCGCCGCGTGAGCCGCAGTTCGTGCAGCCGCAGGCCGAATCACGCCGTCTCGCCGGTCCCGATGCGCAACTCTACGCACCCCGCCGCGGCCAGTTGGACGATCACGGCCGCCTTGTTCCCGCGCAGCGCGCTGTCAGCGAGGACGATCAGCTGGAGATTCCGGCCTTTCTGCGTCGGCAGGCAAACTGATCCATCCGGGCTGCCGCTTACGATGCGTTAACAAATGGGCGGAGCGACTGTGATCCAGTCGCTCCGCTTTTTTCAAATGCGTAGCGTAGACAATAGGTTGGGGGCGTGTTTTCATTCTTTTTGTGCGTAACAGAAGGTAAGAAACCGTGATTTGGCGACTGCCGATGGCACCTTTATCTTCGCGACCAATCGAGAGCGTCCGGCGCGTGGGTTTGGGGATACCGGGGGTTCGTAACCTTGCGAGACAAGAACCGCGGCCGGTTGGCGAAAGCGGTCCTGAACGGGGCGGGATCATGGGGATAGACTTGCACGACTATCAAACGACCCTCAACTCGCGTGCCACCCTTTCCGGCGTCGGCGTGCATAGCGGCAAGCCGGTTACCCTTCATCTCAATCCCGCCGATGCCGATACCGGCGTCATCTTCAATTGCAGCGTCGACGGCGAGGATTGCCGCGAAATCCGGGGCCTGGTCTCCGAAATCGGCGGAACGGACCTCTGCACTGTGCTTGGCGACATGGACGGCGTGCATGTCGCCACCGTCGAGCATCTGATGGCGGCGCTGTTCGCGCTGGGCGTGGACAATGTCAGCATCGACATCGACGGGTCGGAAGTGCCGATCCTCGACGGATCGAGCGAGCTCTTCGTCGAAGCGATCGAGCAGGCGGGCCTGAGGCCGCTGGCCTCCAAACGCCGTTACATCCGCGTCGTCAAGCCGATCCGCATCGAGAAGGGCGGTTCCTGGGCGGAATTCCTCCCCTATACGGGAACGCGCTTCGAGGTCGAGATCGACTTCGAGTCGCCGTCTATCGGTCGCCAGCTCTATGCGGGCGACATTACGGCCGACGCCTTCAAGCGCGACATCGCGCGGGCGCGCACCTTCGGCTTCATGAAGGATGTCGAGCGCCTCTGGGCCGCGGGATACGCTTTGGGTTCCTCGCTCGAAAATTCCGTCGTCATCGGCGATGACGACCGGGTCATCAACCTGGAAGGCTTGCGCTACGAGGACGAGTTCGTGCGCCACAAGACGCTTGATGCAATGGGCGACCTCGCGCTCGCCGGCGCCCGCTTCATCGGCTGCTTCCGTTCCTACCGCGGCGGCCACAAGCTCAACGCGACGGCGCTTCGCCGCCTGTTGTCCGACCGCAGCGCCTTCGAGATCGTCGAGACGACCCGCCGCGAGCGTGGTCGCGCGGCGGAACTGATCGCCGTCAACGCGCCCGTCTTCGCACCCTGGGCTCTCTGAGCCGCTTCGGGCCGAACGCCGCGCATCGGTGCGCCGGATGCCGCCCGCCGGCCTCTGCAAACCACCGCTCACGCCTCGATCGATGCTTGCGCATATCAGGAAATGTGGCGGGACCCGGGTGCCCGTGCCACAAAAAAGCGCGAAAGAACGGCGATAGCGTTGTTCCCCGGGGACGGGTATGATTTATGGCCACGGGTGCTGGCTTGCGCTCGCGCCAGAGGGAATTGAGCGAACGATGATCTTCAAGCGGACTGCCGGACGGGCAAGACTCATGCTGCTCGCAGCGCCGATGACGGCGGTGAGCTTGCTGGTTTCGGGCTGCATGTCCGAGAAGGACCTCGACCTGACGAGCTATGTCGAGGACGTCGAACCGGCGGACGTGCTGTACAATCAGGGCCTCGCCAACCTGGAGGCGGGGCGTCTGAAGGAGGCGGTCGCCAAGTTCCAGTCCATCGACCGGCAGCATCCCTATTCGGAGTTCGGCCGCAAGGCGCTGGTGATGACCGCGTTCGCGCAGTACCGGCAGGGCAATTACGACGACTCGATCGCCAATGCCTCCCGCTTCGTTACCCTCTACCCGTCGCATCCCGACGCCGCCTATGCCCAGTACATCGTCGGCCTGAGCTGGTTCCGCCAGATTCGCGACGTGACGCAGGACCAGAAGGAAGCCCGCCGCACCGTCGAGGCGATGGACGAGGTCATCACGCGCTGGCCCGAGTCGCAATATGTCGAGGACGCCAAGGCCAAGAAACGCTTCGCGCGCGACCAGTTGGCCGGCAAGGAGATGCAGATCGGGCGCTATTATCTCGAGCGGCGCGAATACATCGCCTCGGTCAAGCGGTTCCGCTACGTCGTCGAGGTCTATTC
Organism: Mesorhizobium sp.; assembly: GCA_046292285.1. Taxonomy (GTDB): domain Bacteria; phylum Pseudomonadota; class Alphaproteobacteria; order Rhizobiales; family Rhizobiaceae; genus Aquibium. The sequence goes on from JBKBRJ010000034.1 coordinate 24,454, forward strand.
CGACACGCGGCACGTCGAGGAGGCGCTGGCGCGCCTGACCGAAACCTACTACGCGATGGGTCTGACGTCGGAGGCGCAGACGGCGGCCGCCGTGCTCGGCCACAACTACCCGGACAGCCAGTGGTACCGCGATTCCTACAAGCTGCTGCAGACCGGCGGCCTCGAGCCGCGGGAAAACAGGGGTTCGTGGATCTCGAAGGCCGGAGCCCTTCTGGTCGGTACCTGACCGCCACGGATCGCGCATGCTCGTCCAACTGTCGATCCGCGATATCGTCCTGATCGAGAGGCTGGACATCGAGTTCGCGCCGGGTCTCTCGGTTCTCACCGGGGAGACCGGCGCCGGCAAATCCATCCTGCTCGATGCCTTGTCGCTCGCGCTCGGCGGGCGCGGAGACGCCTCGCTCGTGCGCCACGGTGCCGCGCAGGGCCAGGTCACGGCCGTGTTCGACGTGCCGATGGACCATCCCGCCCGCCGCCTGATCGCCGACAACGCGATCGAGGACGAGGGCGACATCCTGCTTCGCCGCGTCCAGAATGCCGACGGCCGCTCCCGCGTCTTCGTCAACGATCGCCCCGCCAGCGTTGCGCTGATGCGCGACATCGGCCGCGCGCTGGTGGAAATCCATGGCCAGCACGACGAGCGAGCCCTGGTTGACGCGGACGCGCATCGCGATGTGCTCGACCAGTTCGGTGGGCATGGCGGCGAACTGGCGGCGACCGGCAGGGCATTTTCGGCGTGGCGGCAGGCCGAACAGGAACTTGCCCGGCACCGCGCCCGCGTCGCTGCCGCCGCCCGCGAGGCCGACTATTTGCGCGCCTCCGTAGAGGAATTGCGCAAGCTCGATCCGCGCGAGGGTGAGGAAACGGAGCTGGCCGGCATTCGCGCGCAGATGATGAAGGCGGAGAAGATCGCCGCCGACATCGGCGAGGCGCAGGAGGTGTTTTCGGGCAACCAGTCGCCGGTGCCGGTGCTCGCGAGCCTGCTTCGCCGGCTCGAGCGCAAGGCGCAGGAAGTGCCTGGCATGCTCGACGAGGTGGTCAAGTCGCTCGACGAAGCGCTGATCTCGCTCGATGCGGCGCAGACCGGCATCGATGCGGCGATGCGCGCGTCGGAATATGATCCGCGGGTGCTGGAGCAGACCGAGGAGCGGCTGTTTGCGCTGCGCGCGGCCGCCCGCAAGCACAACGTCGCCGTCGATGCGTTGCCCGCGCTGCGCGACCGCATGACCGCCGATCTCGCCGATCTCGATGCCGGCGAGGAACGCCTGGCCGGGCTGGAGAAGGCGGCCGTGGAGACCCGTGCGTCGTATGACACGGCTGCGGCGCGGCTTTCGACGCTGCGGCGCGAGGCGGCCGCAGCGCTGTCCGGCGCGGTGATGGCCGAACTTCCGGCCCTGAAGCTCGAACGCGCGCAGTTCATCGTCGAGATTTCGACCGAGCCGGACGATCGGCGCGAGGAGGGCATAGACCAGGTCGAGTTCTGGGTGCGGACCAATCCGGGCTCGCGGCCGGGGCCGATGGCCAGGATCGCGTCGGGCGGCGAACTCTCTCGCTTCCTGCTCGCGCTCAAGGTGGCGCTGGCCGATCGCGGCTCGGCGCCGACGCTGGTCTTCGACGAAATCGACACGGGCGTTGGCGGCGCGGTCGCGGACGCCATTGGCGCGCGGCTGGCGCGGCTGGCCGAGCGCGTGCAGGTTCTCTCGGTCACGCACGCGCCGCAGGTCGCCGCGCGCGCCGCGACGCATTTCCTGATCTCGAAGTCCGGCGGCACGGATCGCGTCGCGACCGGTGTCGCGCAATTGCCTCGCCCGGCACGGCAGGAGGAAATCGCCCGGATGCTCGCCGGCGCGACCATCACCGACGAGGCGCGCGCCGCGGCGGGTCGGCTTCTCGCCGAGACGGAGTAGGACCGGCGAGGCCCGGCAGCAACCGTCAGCAGTCCCGCGAGCCCCCTTGAACCCATCGCCTGCCGCTGCTCATAGTCCGCCGTTCGCAGACAGTCCGGAATCCGCGCCATGACCCCTTCCGCCAAGCCGATCGAGACGTTGACGCTGGGCGAGGCCGCCGCCGAAGCGAAATGGCTGGCGGCGGAGGTGGCACGCCATGACGAACTCTATCATGGCAAGGATGCGCCTGAGATTTCCGATGCCGAGTATGATTCGCTGCGGCGGCGGTTGCTGGCGCTGGAGGAGGCCTTTCCGGAACTGGCAAGTGAGGCCTCTCCAACGCGCTCCGTGGGCGCCGCGCCCTCCGGCACGTTCTCGGAGGTTCGGCATGCCAAGCCGATGCTGTCGCTCGACAACGTGTTTTCCGACGAGGACGTGACCGATTTCGTCGGCTCGGTGCGGCGTTTCCTGTCGCTTTCGGCAGAGGCGAACCTGGTCTTCACCGCCGAGCCGAAGATCGACGGGCTGTCGATGTCGCTGCGCTACGAACGGGGGCGGCTGGTGACGGCGGCGACGCGCGGCGACGGCACGACGGGCGAGAACGTCACCGACAACATCCGCACCATCGACGAGATTCCGGACGAACTGCCGGCCGGCGTTCCCGACGTGATCGAGGTGCGCGGCGAGGTCTACATGCGCCGCGACGACTTCATGGCGCTCAACGCCCGCATGGCCGAGAACGGCCAGCCGCCCTTCGCCAACCCGCGCAACTCGGCCGCCGGCAGCCTGCGCCAGAAGAATCCGGAGGTCACGAAGTCGCGGCCGTTGAAGTTCTTCGCCTATGCCTGGGGCGAGACGAGTTCGCCGCTGGCCGACACGCAGTACGATGCCGTGCGGCGGCTTCGCGACTGGGGCTTCAGGACCAACGACCTGATGGAGCGCTGCGGGTCGCTGGAGGACATGCTTTCGCACTATCGCCGGATCGAGGCGATGCGGGCGGCGCTGCCCTACGACATCGACGGCGTGGTCTACAAGGTCGACCGGCTCGATCTGCAGGAAAGGCTCGGCTTCCGCTCGCGCAGCCCGCGCTGGGCGACCGCGCACAAGTTCCCGGCCGAAAAGGCGACGACGGTGCTGGAGCGCATCGACATCCAGGTCGGCCGCACCGGGGCGATGACGCCGGTGGCGCGGCTGACGCCGGTGACAGTCGGCGGCGTCGTCGTCACCAACGCCACGCTGCACAACGAGGACTACATCCGCGGCATCGGCAATGACGGCCAGCCGATCCGCGAGGGCAGGGACATCCGCGAGGGCGACACGGTGATCGTCCAGCGCGCCGGCGACGTGATTCCGCAGATCCTCGACGTTGTACCGGAAAAGCGGCCCTCGGGCGCCGAGCCCTACCGTTTCCCGCACGCCTGCCCGGTCTGCGGCAGCCATGCCGTGCGCGAGGAAGGCGAAGCCGTGTGGCGTTGCACGGGCGGGCTGGTCTGCCCGGCGCAGGCGATGGAGCGGCTCCGCCACTTCGTCTCCCGCAACGCGATGGACATCGAGGGGCTGGGCGAGAAGCAGATCGAGTTCTTCTTCACCACCGACAAGGATGCGCAGCGCATCGCTGCACCGGCCGACATCTTCACGCTGAAGGCGCGCCAGGAGGCCTTGCCCGACACGCTGGACGGCTCGATGCAGCGGCTCGACAAGGTCGAGGGCTTCGGTGAAGTCTCGGTGCGCAAGCTCCTCGCCGCGATCGACGAGCGGCGGCGGGTGGCGTTGTCGCGATTCCTGTTCGCGCTTGGCATCCGCCATATCGGAGAAACCAATGCCAAACGCTTGGCGCGGCATTTCCTGTCGTTCGGCAAGCTGCGCGAGACGGCCGAGAAGGCGGTCCCGCCGCAGGGAAAGGGGGATCCCGGCAACGACGAATGGCGCGAGATCGTCGGCGTCAACGGCATCGGAACGGTGGTTGCGGAAGCATTGGTGGATTTCTTCGCCGAGGCGCACAACCGCGACGCGGTCGATGCGCTTCTGAAAGCAGGAGTGACGCCGCTCGACGAAGAGCCGGTCGGCGAGGTCTCGTCGCCGGTCGCGGGCAAGACCGTCGTCTTCACCGGTGCGCTGGAACGGATGTCGCGCGACGAGGCAAAGGCGATGGCGGAGCGGCTGGGCGCCAAGGTCGCGGGCTCGGTGTCGAAGAAGACCGACCTAGTCGTGGCCGGACCCGGCGCCGGGTCCAAGCTCAAGCAGGCGACTGACCTCGGCATCGAGGTGATCGACGAGGACGCCTGGTTCACGCGCGTCGGCGGGTGAGGGGGCAGCCGCTTTCCCGCGCCCGCTGAAGGGCTGACCCGCGATTGCGGCGAATCGACCGCCCGACACGACAAAACGGCGTTGCGCGCGGGCGAACGACTGTGTATGAAGCCGCTCGCGCCTAGGGGTATAGCTCAGTTGGTAGAGCGGCGGTCTCCAAAACCGCAGGTCGCAGGTTCGAGCCCTGCTGCCCCTGCCAGTTCCTCGATTTCCATTCACAAGGCCGTCACAGGCTGATGAGAAGTCTCTGAAGCAGGTGGTCTGGGCGATGCGGCAATGGTTCTGGCAGCGGAGCTATTGGCCGCCCGGGAACATTTTGCACATCCTCCCTTGCGTGCCGGCGGAATCGTCTTTATGTAGCGCTATCCAGACAAGCGGTGCGTGGAGCCACGATCGGCTTTACGTGCCTTTATTGCATGGGCGGATGTCCGCTTCGGTGAAGTGGCTGTTCCTCGTGACAAGGCAAGTTTCCCGTTCGCGGGATGATCCAGAAGACCCGGTCCACGGGTTCGGGAAAGCAGAGCGGCAGATGGCGTCGAAGACTTCGAATCCCTTCACCTTCCTACAGCAGGTGCGTCAGGAAACGGCGAAGGTCACGTGGCCGTCCCGCCGTGAGACGTTGATCTCCACCGTCATGGTGCTGGCCTTCGCCTTCATCGCCGCAATCTTCTTCTTCGCCGCGGACCAGATCATGGCGCTGGGCGTCGAGCTGATTCTCGGCATCGGTCGATAACGCCGGCGACTAAGGAGAGCATCTGACATGACTGCGCGGTGGTACATCGTCCACGCCTATTCGAATTTCGAGAAGAAGGTCGCTGAGGACATCGAGCACCAGGCCAAGCGCAAGGGCCTGTCCGACCAGATCGAGCAGATCGTCGTTCCGACCGAGAAGGTCGTCGAGATCCGCCGTGGCCGTAAGGTCGACTCCGAGCGCAAGTTCTTCCCGGGCTACGTGCTCGTACGGGCGAACCTGTCCGACGCCGTCTTCTCGCTGATCAAGAACACGCCGAAGGTCACGGGCTTCCTGGGCGATTCGCGCCCGGTGCCGATCACCGACGCGGAGGCCGACCGCATCCTGCACCAGGTGCAGGAGGGCGTGGAGCGGCCGAAGCCCTCGATCACCTTCGAGATCGGCGAGCAGGTGCGCGTCTCCGACGGCCCGTTCGCCTCGTTCAACGGCTTCGTCCAGGAAGTGGACGAGGAGCGTTCGCGCCTCAAGGTCGAGGTGTCGATCTTCGGCCGGGCCGTGCCGGTCGACCTGGAATTCGGTCAGGTCGAGAAGGGCTGACCGGAAAATCCCGGCCGGCCTTGGCTGGCGGGTGAAGCGGGGTTTCAAGCCCCAATTCGAATGGGTGGAAGGGACAAAGGGCTGAAGCCGGCCCCGGACCCGCACCACCCGACTGCAACCGCCGGATGAGACCGGCACAACAAGGGCAGAAGAGAAATGGCTAAGAAGATCGTGGGCCAGCTCAAGCTCCAGGTCGCAGCGGGATCGGCGACGCCGTCGCCCCCGATCGGCCCGGCGCTTGGTCAGCGCGGCATCAACATCATGGAGTTCTGCAAGGCGTTCAACGCCCAGACCCAGGAGATGGAGAAGGGCCAGCCGACCCCGGTGGTCATCACCTACTACCAGGACAAGTCGTTCACCTTCGTCATGAAGACGCCGCCGGTGAGCTACTTCCTCAAGAAGGCCGCCAATCTGAAGTCCGGCTCCAAGGAGCCCGGCAAGCAGAAGGCCGGCGAGATCTCCCGCGACAAGATCCGGGAGATCGCCGAGAAGAAGATGAAGGACCTGAACGCCAACGACGTCGACGCAGCGATGCGCATGGTCGAAGGCTCCGCCCGTTCGATGGGCCTCGAGGTGGTGGGGTAAGATCATGGCCAAGAAGATCGCCAAGCGCGTCGCCAAGTCCCGCGAGGGCATCGACGTCAACAAGTCCTACGACCTCGCCGAAGCCGTGAAGATGCTCAAGGAGCGCGCCACCGCCAAGTTCGACGAGACCATCGAAGTCGCCATGAACCTCGGCGTCGACCCGCGTCACGCCGACCAGATGGTCCGCGGCGTGGTCAACCTGCCGAACGGCACCGGCCGCACCGTGCGCGTGGCCGTGTTCGCCCGCGGCGCCAAGGCCGAGGAAGCCACCAAGGCCGGCGCCGACATCGTCGGCGCGGAAGACCTGGTCGATATCGTGCAGAAGGGCGAGATCAACTTCGACCGCTGCATCGCGACCCCGGACATGATGCCGCTGGTCGGCCGTCTCGGCAAAGTGCTCGGCCCGCGCGGCATGATGCCGAACCCGAAGGTCGGCACCGTGACGATGGACGTCGCGGCCGCCGTCAAGGCGTCCAAGGGCGGCGCCGTCGAGTTCCGCGTCGAGAAGGCCGGCATCATCCATGGCGGCGTCGGCAAGGCCTCGTTCGACGTCGACAAGCTGGTCGAGAATGTCCGCGCCTTCGCCGATGCGGTCATCAAGGCCAAGCCGACCGGCGCCAAGGGCAACTACGTGAAGCGCGTCGCGCTGTCCTCGACGATGGGCCCCGGCCTCAAGATCGATCCGGCGACGCTCAACGCGGCGTCCTGACGAATTCCCGGAGGCGATACGCCGCCTCCGACAAGCGAATTCCGGGCTTTCGGGCCCGGATTTGCGGGAGGGAAACTTCCCGCAATCCTGTCCGAGATTGCAGGCGGGCCGGCTCGTTCCGGTCCTTAATCCAAATGGGTCTGCATGAGACGGGGTCGGGCCAACGAAGAAGCGAACGCGTCGCTTCCGAGAAGGTTTCGAACCGTGTGTGCCTTTTGTCAGCGCGCTCCGACGGACGACCGTCCGGCGGGCGAGGCGAAAGGGGGCAGGATCCTCGAGCGCCGCTCGGGCGATTCTAGCGGATTGTCCCGGCCGGCAAAAGGCAACCCGGCAGTCTCTCCCCCGGGAGGGATCGCCAACTGGAGATAGGCAGTGGACAGAGCGGAAAAACGCGAACTCGTCACGGACCTGAACGGAGTCTTCCAGACTTCCGGCTCGGTGGTCGTGGCCCACTATGCCGGCATCACCGTTGCGCAAATGAACGATCTTCGCACGAAGATGCGCGCAGCCGGTGGTTCCGTCAAAGTCGCGAAGAACCGTCTCGCCAAAATCGCTCTTCAGGGCACGCCGTCAGAAGCGATGCAGGACCTGTTCGTCGGACAGACCCTGATCGCCTATGCGGAAGATCCGGTCGTCGCGCCGAAGATCGCATCCGAATTCGCCAAGGGGAATGACAAGCTCGTCATCCTCGGTGGCGCGATGGGTGAGACCTCGCTCGACGTCGAGGGTGTGAAGACGCTTGCGACGCTCCCGTCGCTCGACGAGCTTCGCGCCAAGCTGGTGGGGATGATCTCCACGCCGGCAACCCGGATCGCCCAGGTCGTCAACGCGCCGGCAGCGCAGCTTGCCCGCGTCTTTGGCGCCTACGCCCGGAAGGACGAGGCGGCATGAGGCCGGTCCTCGGACATACCAACACACGTTCGAACACATTCTCACTGAAGGAACACAACAATGGCTGATCTCGCCAAGATCGTAGACGACCTTTCCAGCCTCACCGTCCTCGAGGCGGCCGAGCTGTCGAAGATGCTCGAAGAGAAGTGGGGCGTCTCCGCCGCCGCTCCGGTGGCCGTGGCTGCCGCCGGTGGCGCCGCCGCCGCCGCTGCTCCCGTCGAGGAGAAGACCGAGTTCGACGTCATCCTGACGGATGCCGGCGCTCAGAAGATCAACGTCATCAAGGAAGTCCGCGCCATCACCGGCCTGGGCCTCAAGGAAGCCAAGGACCTGGTCGAGGGCGCGCCGAAGGCCGTCAAGGAAGCCGTGTCCAAGGCCGACGCCGACAAGTTCAAGGCCCAGCTGGAAGCAGCCGGCGCCAAGGTCGACCTCAAGTAAGCATACGCTTGCAGGCGGACGGGCCAGTCCCGTCCGCCGACCCTTCCCGAAGGGCCTGTGTTCGGGATGCGTAATCCGGGAACCCATTTCCTGACGGCCGGAAACGGCCTTCCGGAAACGGGTTTTCACCTGTTTCAGACTACCGCCGCGCCTTGAAGCGGCGGCGACGAACGACAAGCCAGTATGGCAGCAAGGAGCGACGATGGCCCAGACCCACACGTTCAACGGTCGCAGGCGCGTACGCAAGTTCTTCGGAAAGATTCCGGAAGTTGCGGAAATGCCGAACCTCATCGAGGTTCAGAAAGCATCCTATGATCAGTTCCTGATGGTAGAGGAGCCGGAAGGCGGACGGCCGGACGAGGGGTTGCAGGCCGTCTTCAAGTCCGTGTTCCCGATCTCCGACTTCTCGGGCGCCTCGATGCTGGAGTTCGTCAAGTACGAGTTCGAGCACCCGAAGTTCGATGTCGACGAGTGCCGCCAGCGCGACCTGACGTATGCTGCGCCGCTGAAGGTGACGCTGCGCCTGATCGTGTTCGATATCGACGAGGACACCGGCGCCAAGTCGATCAAGGACATCAAGGAGCAGGACGTCTACATGGGCGACATGCCGCTCATGACGTCGAACGGCACCTTCATCGTCAACGGCACCGAGCGCGTCATCGTCTCGCAGATGCACCGGTCGCCGGGCGTGTTCTTCGACCATGACAAGGGCAAGTCGCACTCGTCGGGCAAGCTCCTGTTCGCGGCTCGCGTGATTCCCTATCGGGGCTCGTGGCTCGACATCGAGTTCGATTCCAAGGACGTCGTGCACGCGCGCATCGATCGGCGCCGCAAGATTCCGGTGTCCTCGCTGCTCATGGCGCTTGGAATGGACGGCGAGGAAATCCTGTCGACCTTCTACGAGAAACTGACCTTCCAGCGCGACGGCGACGGCTGGCGCCTGCCGTTTTCCGCCGACCGCTTCCGCGGACGCAAGGCGGTGACGGAACTCGTCAATGCCGACACCGGGGAAGTCGTCGTCGAAGCCGGCAAGAAGATCACCGCGCGCCAGGCCCGGCAGCTCGCCGAGAAGGGCCTGAAGTTCATCCGCGCCACGGAAGACGACGTTTTCGGCAGCTATCTGGCCGAGGACATCGTCAACATGGAGACCGGCGAGATCTTCCTCGAAGCCGGCGACGAGATCGACGAGAAGACGCTGAAGGTGCTGCTCGATGCCGGCCTGGACGAGATCCAGGTTCTCGACATCGACCACATCAACATCGGCGCCTACATCCGCAATACGCTCGCCGTCGACAAGAACGAGAGCCGGCAGGACGCGCTGTTCGACATCTACCGCGTGATGCGTCCCGGCGAGCCGCCGACGCTCGACACCGCCGAGGCGATGTTCAACTCGCTGTTCTTCGATGCGGAGCGCTACGACCTGTCGGCCGTCGGCCGCGTCAAGATGAACATGCGCCTGGAGCTCGATTGCCCGGACACCGTGCGCGTGCTGCGCAAGGAGGACATCCTGGCCGTGGTCAAGACGCTGGTGGAGCTGCGCGACGGCAAGGGCGAGATCGACGACATCGACAACCTCGGCAACCGCCGCGTCCGCTCGGTCGGCGAGCTGATGGAGAACCAGTATCGCGTCGGCCTGCTGCGCATGGAGCGCGCGATCAAGGAACGCATGTCGTCGATCGAGATCGACACGGTCATGCCGCAGGACCTGATCAACGCCAAGCCGGCGGCCGCCGCCGTGCGCGAGTTCTTCGGATCCTCGCAGTTGTCGCAATTCATGGACCAGACCAACCCGCTGTCGGAGATCACCCACAAGCGCCGCCTGTCGGCGCTTGGACCCGGCGGTCTCACCCGCGAGCGCGCCGGCTTCGAGGTGCGCGACGTGCACGTCACGCATTACGGCCGCATCTGCCCGATCGAGACGCCGGAAGGCCCGAACATCGGCCTGATCAACTCGCTCGCCACCTTCGCCCGGGTCAACAAGTACGGCTTCATCGAGAGCCCGTACCGCAAGATCATCGACGGCAGGGTGAGCCCGGAAGTGGTCTATCTCTCGGCCATGGAAGAGGCCAAGCACTACGTCGCGCAGGCCAATGCCGAGCTGGATGCCGAAGGGCGCTTCTCCGAGGAATTCGTCATCTGCCGCCATGCCGGCGAGGTGATGATGACCCCGCGCGAGAACGTCGACCTGATGGACGTGTCGCCCAAGCAGATGGTCTCGGTCGCCGCGGCGCTGATTCCGTTCCTCGAGAACGACGACGCCAACCGCGCGCTGATGGGCTCGAACATGCAGCGCCAGGCGGTTCCGCTGGTCCGCGCTGAGGCCCCGTTCGTGGGCACCGGCATGGAGCCGATCGTCGCGCGCGACTCGGGCGCCGCCATCGCGGCCCGCCGCACCGGCATCGTCGACCAGGTGGATGCGACGCGTATCGTCATCCGCGCGACCGAGGACCTCGATCCCGGCAAGTCGGGCGTCGACATCTACCGTCTGATGAAGTTCCAGCGCTCGAACCAGAACACCTGCATCAACCAGCGTCCGCTGGTTCGCGTGGGCGACCGGATCGAGAAGGGCGACATCATCGCCGACGGCCCGTCGACCGATCTCGGCGATCTGGCGCTCGGCCGCAACGTGCTCGTCGCGTTCATGCCGTGGAACGGCTACAATTACGAGGATTCCATCCTGCTCTCCGAGCGGATCGTGTCGGACGACGTCTTCACCTCGATCCACATCGAGGAGTTTGAGGTCGCCGCGCGCGACACCAAGCTCGGACCGGAGGAAATCACGCGCGACATCCCGAACGTTTCGGAAGAAGCGCTGAAGAACCTCGACGAGGCCGGCATCGTCTACATCGGCGCGGAAGTGGCGCCGGGCGACATCCTGGTCGGCAAGATCACGCCGAAGGGCGAGAGCCCGATGACGCCGGAGGAGAAGCTCCTGCGCGCCATCTTCGGCGAGAAGGCGTCCGACGTGCGCGACACCTCCATGCGCATGCCGCCCGGGACCTTCGGCACGATCGTCGAGGTGCGCGTCTTCAACCGCCACGGCGTCGAGAAGGACGAGCGCGCGATGCAGATCGAGCGCGAGGAAATCGAGCGTCTCGCCAAGGACCGCGACGACGAGCAGGCGATCCTGGACCGCAACGTCTATTCGCGCCTGGTCGACATGCTGAACGGCAAGGAGGCGATCGCCGGGCCGAAGGGCTTCAAGAAGGGCTCGGCCCTCTCGAAGGCGGTGCTCGACGACTATCCGCGGTCGCAGTGGTGGCAGTTCGCCGTCGAGGACGAGAAGCTGCAGAGCGAGCTCGAGGCCCTGCGCGGCCAGTACGACGATTCCAAGAAGGCGCTCGAGCAGCGCTTCATGGACAAGGTCGAGAAGGTGCAGCGCGGCGACGAGATGCCCCCCGGGGTGATGAAGATGGTCAAGGTCTTCGTCGCGGTGAAGCGCAAGATCCAGCCGGGCGACAAGATGGCCGGCCGTCACGGCAACAAGGGTGTCGTGTCGCGGATCGTGCCGGTGGAGGACATGCCGTTCCTGGAAGACGGGACGCATGCCGACATCGTGCTCAATCCGCTGGGCGTGCCGTCGCGCATGAACGTGGGCCAGATTCTCGAGACCCATCTCGGATGGGCCTGCGCGGGCATGGGCCGCAAGATCGGCGACCTCGTCGAGGCCTATCGTTCGGGCGGCGACATCCAGCCGCTGCGCGCGACGCTCGAGGAGCTGATCCCGGACAACGACCGCAACGAGCCGGTACGCCGCTACGACGACGAGAGCATCGTGCGTCTCGCCGACCAGATGAAGCGCGGCGTCTCCATCGCCACGCCGGTCTTCGACGGCGCCAACGAAGCCAACATCAACGCGATGCTGGAACAGGCGGGCCTGCACACGAGCGGCCAGTCGGTGCTCTACGACGGACGCACGGGCGAACCGTTCGACCGCAAGGTGACGATGGGCTACATCTACATGCTCAAGCTGCATCACCTGGTGGACGACAAGATCCACGCCCGTTCGATCGGACCCTACTCGCTCGTCACCCAGCAGCCGCTGGGCGGCAAGGCGCAGTTCGGCGGCCAGCGCTTCGGCGAGATGGAGGTCTGGGCGCTGGAAGCCTACGGCGCGGCCTACACGCTGCAGGAGATGCTGACGGTGAAGTCGGACGACGTCGCGGGCCGCACCAAGGTCTACGAGGCGATCGTTCGTGGCGACGACACCTTCGAGGCCGGCATTCCGGAGAGCTTCAACGTGCTCGTCAAGGAAATGCGTTCGCTGGGCCTCAGCGTGGAGCTCGAGAACAGCCGCGTCGACGAGGCTCAGGCCCGCCTTCCCGACGCGGCCGAGTAATCGCTCCCGGGTGCGCCGATCGCGGCGCAC
>JBKBRJ010000034.1:36936-46081 GCA_046292285.1 Mesorhizobium sp.
CTTCCTGGTCGCCGGGCGGGGGGGGGGGGAGGGTTTCAGGGTGGCGAGGGACTTGCGGTCCTTCGTTCACCGGCAGTCCGGGCCTGAAGCCCGGAGAATTTCGAAAAGGGAACCGGCGGCGGTTCCCAACAGGAGAACGGCATGAACCAAGAGGTCATGAATCTCTTCAACGCGCAGGTTCCGGCGCAGACTTTCGATTCCATCCGGATCTCTCTCGCCAGCCCCGACAAGATCCTGTCGTGGTCGTATGGCGAGATCAAGAAGCCCGAGACCATCAACTACCGCACGTTCAAGCCCGAGCGTGACGGCCTGTTCTGCGCGCGCATCTTCGGTCCCATCAAGGACTACGAGTGCCTGTGCGGCAAGTACAAGCGCATGAAGTACAAGGGCATCATCTGCGAGAAGTGCGGCGTCGAGGTCACGCTGTCGCGCGTTCGCCGCGAGCGCATGGGCCACATCGAGCTAGCCGCGCCGGTCGCCCACATCTGGTTCCTGAAGTCGCTGCCGTCGCGCATCGGCACACTGCTCGACATGACGCTGAAGGACATCGAGCGCGTCCTTTACTTCGAGAACTACATCGTCACGGAGCCGGGCCTCACCGACCTGAAGCAGCACCAGCTGCTGTCGGAAGAGGACTACATGGCCGCCGTCGACAATTTCGGCGAGGACTCCTTCACCGCCATGATCGGCGCGGAGGCGATCCACGAGCTTCTGGCCTCGATGGAACTCGACAAGATCGCCGTGCAATTGCGCGACGACCTGGCGACCACGACCTCCGACCTCAAGCAGAAGAAACTCCTGAAGCGCCTGAAGGTGGTCGAGAACTTCATGGAGTCCGGAAACCGGCCGGAGTGGATGATCATGAAGATCATCCCCGTCATCCCGCCGGACCTGCGCCCGCTGGTGCCGCTGGACGGCGGCCGCTTCGCGACGTCCGACCTGAACGACCTCTACCGCCGCGTCATCAACCGCAACAACCGTCTGAAGCGGCTGATCGAGCTGCGCGCGCCCGGCATCATCATCCGCAACGAGAAGCGCATGCTGCAGGAGGCTGTCGACGCGCTGTTCGACAACGGCCGCCGCGGCCGCGTCATCACCGGCGCCAACAAGCGTCCGCTGAAGTCGTTGTCCGACATGTTGAAGGGCAAGCAGGGCCGCTTCCGCCAGAACCTGCTCGGCAAGCGCGTCGACTATTCCGGCCGTTCGGTCATCGTGACCGGTCCGGAGCTCAAGCTGCACCAGTGCGGCCTGCCGAAGAAGATGGCGCTCGAGCTGTTCAAGCCCTTCATCTACGCCCGCCTCGACGCGAAGGGCTACTCCTCGACCGTCAAGCAGGCCAAGAAGCTGGTCGAGAAGGAAAAGCCGGAAGTCTGGGACATCCTCGACGAGGTTATCCGCGAGCATCCGGTGCTGCTCAACCGCGCGCCGACGCTGCACCGCCTGGGCATCCAGGCCTTCGAGCCTATCCTGATCGAGGGCAAGGCGATCCAGCTGCATCCTCTGGTCTGCACGGCCTTCAACGCCGACTTCGACGGCGACCAGATGGCGGTCCACGTGCCGCTGTCGCTGGAAGCGCAGCTCGAAGCCCGCGTGCTGATGATGTCGACCAACAACATCCTGCATCCGGCGAACGGCGCGCCGATCATCGTGCCGTCGCAGGACATGGTGCTGGGCCTCTACTACCTGTCGATCGTCAACCAGAACGAGCCGGGCGAGGGCATGGCCTTCGCTGACATGGGCGAGCTGCACCACGCGCTCGAAACCAAGGCCGTCACCCTGCACACCAAGATCAAGGGCCGCTTCAAGTCGGTCGACGCCGAGGGCAAGCCGACGTCGAAGATCTACGAGACGACGCCGGGTCGCATGATCATTGGCGAGCTTCTGCCGAAGAACGCCAACGTTCCCTTCGACATCTGCAACCAGGAGATGACGAAGAAGAACATCTCGCGCATGATCGATACCGTCTACCGCCACTGCGGTCAGAAGGAGACGGTCATCTTCTGCGACCGCATCATGCAGCTCGGCTTCGGCCATGCCTGCCGCGCCGGCATTTCGTTCGGCAAGGACGACATGCTGATTCCGGACGCGAAGGCCGACCTGGTCGCCAAGACCGAGGCGCTCGCGAAGGAATACGAGCAGCAGTACAATGACGGCCTGATCACCCAGGGCGAGAAGTACAACAAGGTGGTCGACGCCTGGGCGAAGTGCTCGGAGAAGGTCGCCGAGGAGATGATGGGCCGCATCAAGGCGGTCGAGTTCAACCCCGACGGCCGCCAGAAGCCGATGAACTCGATCTACATGATGTCGCACTCCGGCGCGCGCGGGTCCCCGACCCAGATGCGCCAGCTTGCCGGCATGCGCGGCCTGATGGCCAAGCCGTCGGGCGAGATCATCGAGACGCCGATCATCTCGAACTTCAAGGAAGGCCTGACCGTTCTGGAGTACTTCAACTCCACCCACGGCGCCCGCAAGGGTCTGGCCGACACCGCGTTGAAGACGGCGAACTCGGGCTATCTGACGCGTCGTCTCGTCGACGTGGCGCAGGATTGCATCGTCAATGCGGTCGACTGCGGCACCGAAAAGGGCCTGACCATGCAGCCGATCGTGGATGCGGGCCAGGTCGTCGCCTCGCTCGGCCAGCGCGTGCTCGGCCGCACGGCGCTCGACGACATCAACCATCCGGTCACCGGCGACCTGATCGTCAAGGCCGGCACGCTGATGGACGAACGCGACGTCGAGGCGATCGAGAAGGCGGGCATCCAGACCATCCGCATCCGTTCGGCGCTCACCTGCGAGGTGAAGGTCGGCGTGTGCGCGGTCTGCTACGGCCGCGACCTGGCGCGCGGCACGCCCGTCAACCAGGGCGAGGCGGTCGGCGTCATCGCCGCGCAGTCGATCGGCGAGCCGGGCACCCAGCTCACCATGCGCACCTTCCACATGGGCGGCACTGCGCAGGTGGTCGACAGCTCGTTCCTCGAGGCGTCCTACGAGGGCACCGTCCAGATCCGCAACCGCAACGTGGTGCGCAACTCGGACGGCCACCTGGTCGTCATGGGCCGCAACATGGCGATCGTCATCCTCGACGAGGGCGGCAAGGAGCGGGCGGTCCACCGCGTCACCTACGGCTCGCGCATCTTCGTGGACGAGGGCGACAAGGTGAAGCGCGGCCAGCGCGTCGCCGAGTGGGATCCGTACACCCGTCCGATCCTCACGGAAATCGAGGGCAGGGTGGAGTTCGAGGATCTGGTCGACGGCATTTCCGTGCAGGAGACCACCGACGAATCGACCGGCATCACCAAGCGCGAGGTCATCGACTGGCGGTCGACGCCGCGCGGCTCGGATCTCAAGCCGGCGATCACCATCCTCGACGCCAAGGGCAAGGTCGGCAAGCTCGCCAAGGGCGGCGATGCCCGCTTCATGCTCTCGGTCGAGGCCGTGCTCTCGGTCGAGCCCGGTTCGCAGGTTCGGCCGGGCGACGTCGTGGCGCGTATTCCGATGGAAAGCGCCAAGACGAAGGACATCACGGGCGGCCTGCCGCGCGTGGCGGAACTGTTCGAGGCCCGTCGGCCGAAGGACCATGCCATCATCGCCGAGATCGACGGCACGGTGCGGTTCGGACGCGACTACAAGAACAAGCGCCGCATCATCATCGAGCCGCACGAGGAAGGGGCCGAGCCGGTCGAGTACCTCATCCCGAAGGGCAAGCCGTTCCATCTCCAGGACGGCGACGCCATCGAGAAGGGCGACTACATC
Source organism: Mesorhizobium sp. (assembly GCA_046292285.1). GTDB lineage: Bacteria > Pseudomonadota > Alphaproteobacteria > Rhizobiales > Rhizobiaceae > Aquibium. The sequence continues at coordinate 40,690 of JBKBRJ010000034.1, forward strand.
CTCGACGGCAACCCGGCGCCGCACGACATCCTGGCGATCAAGGGCGTGGAGGCGCTGGCCTCCTACCTCGTCAACGAGATCCAGGAAGTCTACCGGCTGCAGGGCGTGTTGATCAACGACAAGCACATCGAGGTGATCGTTCGCCAGATGCTGCAGAAGATCGAGATCACGGAGCAGGGCGACTCGGTCTACATCCCGGGCGACCATGTCGACGTGATCGAGTTCGACGAGATCAACGAGCGCCTGGTCGAGGACGGCAAGAAGCCGGCGCAGGGCCAGCCGGTGCTGCTCGGCATCACCAAGGCCTCGCTGCAGACGCCGTCCTTCATCTCGGCCGCCTCCTTCCAGGAGACGACCCGCGTGCTGACCGAGGCGGCCGTGGCCGGCAAGACCGACACGCTGCAGGGCCTGAAGGAGAACGTCATCGTCGGTCGCCTCATTCCGGCCGGCACGGGCGGGACGATGAGCCAGATCCGGCGCATCGCCAGGGCCCGCGACGAGCTCATCCTCGACGAGCGCCGGAAGACGGACGGCAGGGAGGCTGCCGACGCCATGCTGGCCGACATGACGCAGACGCCGGCCGAATAGGCCTGCCCGGTTCGAAGACATAAGGAAGGGCCGCCGGATCGCTCCGGCGGCCCTTACCGTTCTTGGCGGATGGTTTCGACGGCCCTGACATCCCGATGGTGATCGGTGCGTGCCGGGGACGAGGACATGCGGGGACATAGCCGATGGCTGCGCCGCCTGGCGATGGCGGCGGCGCGACCAGGATCTGATCGTCCACCAGTGCCGCAATTCCGTCGCCCCGGAGGATTCTTTGCCGGGCTGACGCTAAGTGAAGTAGATCACATACGACGTGACATCGGCCGCGCTAGAGACGAAAACGCGGCAGTCGATCGGGTCAATGACCTCCCAGCCGCATTCTGGCCGTCCGGACAATGCCCCGCCGGACGGCCTTTTTTATTGTCCCACGCCTGTCCATCCTCGGGCCGGATCGCGATCCGGATAGTGACGGGGATCGGGGATGGCGTTCAGGCAGGTTCGTCGAAGGTGACGATCGAAACCTCGCCTTCAAGCGCGCCCTGATAGGCGGACAGGTGCGGCTCATCGTCGGGAACGCCGTCGAGATCGCCGATCTGGTCGAACTCTGCCTCCGCGTAGCCTTCGCGCGCCAGCGATTCCAGGGCGATTCGCACCGCCGAATCGTCATCCGGCGCGATCAGCAACACGTGCACGCCCTCGGAATCGCCGCCCTTCCGGCGCCAGACCCTGCCGGTGATGATGGTGACCGGGCGAACTTCGTTGTCGTTCATACAATTATGCTTCCGAATCGTTTGGACGCGGGGATCGTCGCCCCGCCGATCGTCTTCTTCGCACCGAAAGCGCCTTTGTGACAGGCGATAATCGGTCACATTCCATTAAGAGCGGTCCCAAGTTCGTAAGAATTCAGTTCCGCATGACCGATCTGCGCTGCATTCATGGCTGTGGCGCGATAATTGTCCCGTCGGGCTTGACGATGCCGATCGTTCCGAGTAGAAGCCGCCTCGTCTGAGCCGATGTGAGACTTGGCCTTTCGGAGCGACGCGCTCTGAAGTTCGTCTCAAACAGGGTTCGTTTTACGAGCGACGACATTTCCGGCGTGCACGAAGCGCAAGGCGCTTCCTCTGCTTTTTGTTCGGGCAGGACCGCGAAAGCGGTGTTTGGCCCGAATTTGCGTATGGAAACGGCGCTTCTGACGGCCCCGAAACGGGCTTTGGACACGGATTTGAACAAGAGGGAAGGTTGAATGCCTACCGTAAACCAGCTGATCCGCAAGCCGCGCGTTGCGCCGGTGAAGCGCAACAAGGTTCCGGCCATGCAGGCGAACCCGCAGAAGCGGGGCGTCTGCACGCGCGTCTACACCACGACGCCGAAGAAGCCGAACTCCGCGCTCCGCAAGGTGGCGAAGATTCGCCTCGTGAACGGCTTCGAAGTGATCGGCTACATCCCCGGCGAAGGCCACAATCTTCAGGAGCACTCCGTGGTCATGATCCGCGGCGGTCGCGTGAAGGACCTTCCGGGCGTGCGCTACCACATCATCCGCGGCGTGCTCGACACCCAGGGCGTCAAGAACCGCAAGCAGCGCCGGTCCAAGTACGGCGCCAAGCGTCCGAAGTGACCAGAGCTTAGCGAGGCAGAGAGACCCATGTCCCGTCGTCATAGTGCAGAGAAGCGTGAGATCAATCCGGACCCGAAGTTCGGCGACCTGATCGTCACGAAGTTCATGAACGCCGTCATGCTCCACGGCAAGAAGTCGACCGCCGAGACGATCGTCTATGGCGCGCTGGACCAGATCCAGTCGAAGACGAAGCAGGAGCCGGTAACGGTGTTCCATCAGGCGCTCGACAATGTCGCGCCGCACGTCGAAGTGCGGTCGCGTCGCGTCGGCGGCGCCACCTACCAGGTCCCGGTCGACGTTCGGCCGGAGCGCCGTCAGGCGCTGGCCATCCGCTGGCTGATCACGGCCGCCCGCGGCCGCAACGAGACGACCATGGTGGACCGGCTGTCCGGCGAGCTGATGGACGCGGCCAACAACCGCGGCACCGCCGTCAAGAAGCGCGAAGACACGCACCGGATGGCGGAAGCCAACCGCGCCTTCGCGCACTACCGCTGGTAATCCCAGGTCGACACGCAAGCGAGAGGCACCTCCCCATGGCCCGCGAGTACAAGATCGAAGACTACCGAAATTTCGGTATCATGGCGCATATCGACGCCGGCAAGACGACGACCACCGAGCGCGTGCTCTACTACACCGGCAAGTCCCACAAGATCGGCGAAGTCCATGACGGCGCCGCGACCATGGACTGGATGGAGCAGGAGCAGGAGCGCGGCATCACGATCACGTCGGCCGCCACGACGACCTTCTGGAAGGGTCGCGACGGCAGGATGCGCCGCTTCAACATCATCGATACGCCCGGCCACGTCGACTTCACCATCGAAGTCGAGCGGTCTCTGCGCGTGCTCGACGGCGCCATCGCGCTCCTCGACGCCAATGCCGGCGTGGAGCCGCAGACCGAGACCGTGTGGCGCCAGGCCGACAAGTACCGCGTGCCGCGTCTCATTTTCTGCAACAAGATGGACAAGATCGGCGCCGACTTCTACCGCTCCTACGAGATGATCGGGTCGCGCCTCGGCGCGCAGGCCGTCGTCATGCAGCTGCCGATCGGCGCGGAGAACGATTTCGTCGGCGTCGTCGACCTCGTCGAGATGAAAGCGCTCGTCTGGAAGTCCGAGAATCTCGGCGCCGAGTGGGACGTGGTCGAGATTCCGGCCGACCTGAAGGCCCGGGCCGAGGAATTCCGCGAGAAGCTCGTCGAGGCGGCCGTGGAGATGGACGAGGGCGCGCTCGAGCGGTACCTCGATGGCGAGATGCCGTCGAACGACGAGCTGCGCGCACTGGTCCGCAAGGGCACGATCGCGGTCAAGTTCTTCCCGATGTTCTGCGGTTCCGCCTTCAAGAACAAGGGCGTGCAGCCGCTGCTCGACGCCGTCGTCGACTACCTGCCCGCTCCGAACCAGGTTCCGGACATCAAGGGCGTCGACCCCAAGACCGAAGCCGAGGTCATTCGCAAGTCTTCGGACGACGAGCCGCTGTCGATGCTCGCCTTCAAGATCATGAACGATCCGTTCGTCGGCTCGCTCACCTTCTGCCGCATCTACTCGGGCAAGCTCACCAAGGGCATCTCGCTCGACAACACGGTGAAGGGCAAGAAGGAGCGCATCGGCCGCATGCTGCAGATGCACTCCAACTCGCGCGAGGACATCGAAGAGGCTTTCGCAGGCGACATCGTCGCGCTGGCCGGCCTCAAGGACACGACCACGGGCGACACGCTCTGCGATCCGCTGAAGCCGGTCATCCTCGAGCGCATGGAGTTCCCCGATCCGGTCATCCAAATCGCGATCGAGCCGAAGACCAAGGGCGACCAGGAGAAGATGGGCCTCGCGCTCAACCGCCTCGCCGCCGAGGATCCGTCGTTCCGCGTCAAGACCGACGAGGAATCCGGCCAGACGATCATCGCCGGCATGGGCGAACTGCATCTCGACATCATCGTCGACCGCATGCGTCGCGAGTTCAAGGTCGAGGCCAATGTCGGCGCCCCGCAGGTCGCCTATCGCGAGACGATCACCAAGACCGCGGAGATCGATTACACGCACAAGAAGCAGACCGGCGGTACGGGCCAGTTCGCCCGCGTCAAGATCGTGTTCGAGCCGAACCCCGAGGGCGAGGATTTCGTGTTCGAATCCAAGATCGTCGGCGGCGCTGTGCCGAAGGAATACATCCCGGGCGTCCAGAAGGGCATCCAGAGCGTCATGTCGTCGGGTCCGGTCGCGGGCTTCCCGATGCTGGGCGTGAAGGCCACCCTGATCGACGGCGCCTTCCACGACGTCGACTCCTCGGTTCTCGCCTTCGAGATCGCTTCCCGCGCGGCTTTCCGCGAAGGCGCGCAGAAGGCCGGCGCCCAGCTGCTCGAGCCGATCATGAAGGTCGAGGTGGTGACGCCTGAGGACTACGTGGGTTCGGTCATCGGCGACCTCAACGGCCGCCGCGGACAGATCCAGGGACAGGAAGCGCGTGGCAACGCCGCCGTCATCAACGCGATGGTGCCGCTCGCCAACATGTTCAAGTATGTCGACAACCTGCGTTCGATGTCGCAGGGCCGCGCCCAGTACACGATGCTGTTCGACCACTACGAGCCGGTTCCGAACGCCGTCGCGCAGGAAATCCAGAAGAAATACGCATAAATCCCGCGGGATTGGCAGACAACAGAATTCAACGCCCCTCGCGGGCAGCAGAAATGGAGACCTCACATGGCAAAAGGTAAATTCGAGCGCACCAAGCCTCATGTGAACATCGGCACGATCGGTCACGTGGACCACGGCAAGACGTCGCTGACGGCGGCGATCACGAAGTACTTCGGCGAGTTCAAGGCCTACGACCAGATCGACGCGGCGCCGGAGGAGAAGGCGCGCGGCATCACGATCTCGACGGCGCACGTGGAATACGAGACGGCGGCGCGCCACTACGCGCACGTCGACTGCCCGGGCCACGCCGACTACGTGAAGAACATGATCACGGGCGCGGCGCAGATGGACGGGGCGATCCTCGTGGTTTCGGCCGCCGATGGCCCGATGCCGCAGACGCGCGAGCACATCCTGCTGGCCCGCCAGGTCGGCGTTCCGTCGATCGTGGTGTTCCTGAACAAGGTCGACCTGGTCGACGATCCGGAACTGCTCGAGCTGGTCGAGCTCGAGGTTCGCGAGCTTCTGTCGATGTACGAGTTCCCGGGCGACGAGATTCCGATCGTGGCGGGTTCTGCGGTGTGCGCGCTCGAGGATCGCAACAAGGAGATCG
>JBKBRJ010000035.1:0-40804 GCA_046292285.1 Mesorhizobium sp.
CAGGCGGATCGACGAAATCCTGGCGACGATCCGGCTCGAGGTGCGGCGAAACGATCTCGCGGCCAATCTCAGCCACGGTCAAAAGCAGTGGCTGGAGATCGGCATGCTGCTGGCGCAGGAACCCAAGCTTCTGCTCGTCGACGAGCCGGTGGCCGGCATGACCGACGCCGAGACCGAGGAGACCGCGCGGCTGCTCAAGGACATCGCGAAGACGCACTCGGTGGTCGTGGTCGAGCACGACATGCATTTCGTGCGCGAGCTCGGCGTCAAGGTCACCTGCCTGCACGAGGGCTCCGTGCTCTCGGAAGGCACGCTCGACCACGTCTCGGCGGACGACCGCGTCATCGAAGTCTACCTGGGGAGGTGAGGGCATGCTGACTGTCAAGGACGCGACACTACACTACGGCGCCGCCCAGGCGCTGCGCGGCGTCTCCCTCACCGCCGGGGAGGCGAAGATCACCTGCGTGCTCGGCCGCAATGGCGTCGGCAAGACCAGCCTCATGAGAGCGATCGTCGGCCACCACCGGCTGACGAGCGGAGAAATAGCCTTCGAGGGGAAGGCGCTCGACCGGAGCGCGGCGTACGATCGCGCCCGGTCGGGCATCGCATTCGTGCCGCAGGGGCGGGAAATCTTCCCGCTCCTGTCGGTGAAGGAGAACCTCGAGACGGGCTTCGCGCCGCTGAGGCGGGCCGACCGGCACATCCCGGAGCATGTGTTCGAGCTGTTTCCCGTGCTGAAAAGCATGCTGTCGCGACGCGGCGGCGACCTTTCGGGCGGCCAGCAGCAGCAACTGGCGATCGGCCGGGCGCTGGTGATGCGCCCCAAGCTGCTGGTGCTCGACGAACCGACCGAGGGCATCCAGCCCTCGATCATCAAGGATATCGGCCGGGCGATCCGTTTCCTGCGCGACACGGCCGGGATCGCGATCCTGCTCGTGGAGCAGTATCTCGATTTCTGCCGCGAACTGGCCGACGAGGTGAACATCATGGATCGCGGCCAGATCGTCCATTGCGGGCCGGCCGAGGATCTCGACGATCCGCAGGTGCGGAAGTTCCTCACGGTTTGATCTCATGCCGCTGAAGCGGCCCGTATGTTCCTGGTCCTTGCGGGATCAGAACGCTTTGCGGTTCGCGCAGCCGGAACCCGCGCGCGCCGCCGACGTTTCCCTCGCGATTCATCTCGAGACCTTGAGGGAGACCGATCCATGTCGATGAAGCCAACCGCCGTTCCGCAGCAGCGAACCTCCGAACCCGCCGAGGCGTTCCGCAAGGAACGTGCGAGGGAGGGATCGGCGCGCCCCGATGCCGAACAGGAACTACAGGAGGGGCTGGAAGACACCTTCCCGGCCAGCGATCCGGTGTCGCACACGTCCGGCAGCGTTGCAGGCAAGCCGCCGAAGGACCGCCAGCCGCGCGATTGACCGGTCCTCTCGCGCAGATGCGCCGCCGCCGGTCAGGCGGCGGCGAGCGCCTTGATCCCGTCGGCGACGAACTGGACGGCGAGCGCCGCCAGGATGACGCCGAGAAGCCGGGTCAGGATCGACCGCCCTGTCTGGCCGAGGTAGCGGTCCACCCGCTCGGCCAGCAGGAAGACCAGATAGGTGATCGCGATCGCCAGCGCGATGACCACGAGAAGCAGTGCACTTGCCGCCGGCCCTTCGAACGAACCCGACAGGAGCACCGTTGCCGAGATGGCGCCGGGACCCGCGATCAGCGGTATCGCCAGCGGAAAGGCCGCGATGTTGTGGATGTGATCGCGCGTGATGGCGACGTCGGCGGTTTTCTCCTTCCGCTCGGTGCGGCGTTCGAAGATCATCTCGAAGGCGATGAAGAACAGGAGAAGCCCGCCCGCGACGCGGAATGCGGGGAGGGTGATCCCGAACACCGAGAGGATCGCAGCGCCGGCCACCGCGAAAAGCGCCAGGACCAGTAGTCCTATGATCGAGGCGCGCAGGCCCACCTGCTGGCGCTGGCTGCGATCCATGCCGCGCGTGAGCGCCAGGAAGAGCGGCGCAAGGCCCGGCGGATCGATTGTCACCAGGATCGTGACGAAGGCGTTGAAGACGAGGTCGAAGCTCGGCACGGGAACCTCTCAGCGGTCCGGCGCGCCCTCCATCGGTTCCGGATCACCGGAAACCTCCATTTTCGCAACGTCGGCGGCGATCCTGAACGGTGAGCGCTCGTGGATGAGCAGGATCGCCACGAGCACGATAGCCGCGATCTGCACGACTGCAAAGAGCGCTGCATCGAAGGCGCTCCACTCGGGACTTTCGATCGGCGGCAGCACGAAAAGAGCGATCGGATTGAACGCCGTGGAGCTTGAGAAGAACAGCAGTGCGACCGTGTTGTTGGCAAAATGGAACCCCATCGCGGCGCCCAGATTTCCCGTCCGAACGAGCAGCACCGTGGCGGCAACGGCGAAGGCCGCCACCGACGCCAGGCCCGCCAGGTTCATCGCCGTGCTCACGTCGCCGTTCCAATGGAGCAGCGTGAAGACGAGCGCGGGAAAGCCGCACCAGATCCAAGGGCCACGAAAGCGCAAGGCGAGCGTCTGGACGAGATAGCCGCGGAAGAACACTTCCTCCGCCGCGGTCTGCAGCATGATCAGGACCATGAAGAATGGTGCGAATGCGGCCCACATGCTCAGCGATGCCGGCCCGCGATCGATCCGCGGATCATACAGCAGCCCGGCAAGCGTCATAGCGACCAGCACGATCGCCATCAGGATGAAGGCGCGCCAGAACTGGCGCCATGACACACCACCGCCGATGCCCAGAACGCCCGCGAACCGGCGCCGGTGCACGAGGCGAAGCGCGAATGCCGTAGCCGGAACGAGCCACACGATGCTCAGGAGCATCAGGGCGATGCCTGTTCTGCTCTTTGGATCCTCGAATGCGAGACGGCCGGAGCCGCCTGCGAATATCACGACGGCGGCGATCGGTATCGTATAGGAAACGACGATCAGCGTGATGGCGGCAATGAGGCGCGGCACACCGTTTCGGCCGCCCGAGGCCTCTCTGAGATAGGCATCGAACGCGGTGCTTCGTGACGGCATGTTCCTCCCCGGGACCCGGTCGAGCCTGCTTCGACCGGCAGGGGATGTTCCCACGACACGGCAAGTCGGCGCAACCTTGAAGGGAAGATTCGTCGGCTGATTCTCCCTCCTTCCGGCTATTTCGCCACGACTTTTCCGTCGTACTGTGAAGGCGCTTCTCAACCTTTTGAAAACGCTACAGGAATGGCCGCCGCCAAACGTCCGGCGAAGTTGGAGAATCGCGCTGGCTTCCTATATAAGGAGCCATTGATTCCTGTGACGAACGTGGTCCAATTTGTCTGATCTCACAAAACCGCCCGCCGGTGGCGCAAACGGTATCGAGCCGATCTCCATCATAGAGGAGATGCAGCGCTCCTACCTCGACTACGCCATGAGCGTGATCGTCAGCCGCGCCCTGCCTGATGTCCGCGACGGACTCAAGCCCGTTCACCGTCGTATCCTCTACGCCTCGCACGAGAGCGGCTATCACTGGAACCGCAAGCACGTGAAGTCGGCGCGTCCGGTCTCCGACGTGATGGGTAAGTACCATCCGCACGGCGACGCCTCGATCTACGATGCGCTCGTGCGCATGGCGCAGGACTGGTCGATGCGGCTGCCGCTGATCGACGGACAGGGCAATTTCGGCTCGATCGACGGCGATCCTCCGGCGGCCATGCGCTACACCGAAGCCCGCCTCACCAAGGGCGCGCACGAGATCCTGGAAGACATCGACAAGGAGACGGTGGATTTCCAGGACAATTACGACGGCTCGTCGCGCGAGCCGAAGGTGTTGCCGGCGCGCTATCCCAACCTGCTCGTCAACGGGTCGGGCGGCATCGCCGTCGGCATGGCGACGAACATTCCGCCGCACAATCTCGCCGAGGTCGTGAATGCCGCCATCGCGATCGTCGACAATCCGGCGATCGACCTGCCGGCCTTGATGGAGATCATTCCCGGGCCGGACTTCCCGACCGGGGGACTGATCCTCGGCCGCGCCGGAATCTACAGCGCCTACATGACCGGCCGCGGGTCGATCATGATGCGCGGCAAGGTCGACGTCGAGCCGATGCGCGGCGACCGCGAGGCGATCGTCATCACGGAGGTTCCCTACCAGGTCAACAAGGCGACGATGATCGAGAAGATGGCCGAACTCGTGCGCGACAAGCGCATCGAGGGCATCTCCGACATCCGCGACGAGAGCGATCGACAGGGCTACCGCGTCGTGATCGAGCTGAAGCGCGACACCAATGCCGAGGTCGTGCTCAACCAGCTCTATCGCTATACGCCGCTGCAGACATCGTTCGGCGCCAACATGGTGGCGCTGAACGGCGGCAAGCCGGAGTTGATGAACCTCGTCGACATCCTGAAGGCCTTCGTCTACTTCCGCGAGGAGGTCGTCAGCCGGCGCACCAAGTATCTCCTCAAGAAGGCGCGAGAGCGCGCCCACGTTCTCGTCGGTCTCGCCATCGCCGTCGCCAACATCGACGAGGTGATCAAGCTGATCCGCGCCGCGCCCGATCCGCAGACGGCGCGCGAGCAGTTGATGGAGCGGCGTTGGCCGGCGGCGGACGTCGAGGCCCTGATCCGCCTCATCGACGATCCGCGTCACCGGATCAACGAGGACGGCACCTACAACCTCTCCGAGGAGCAGGCCCGCGCGATCCTGGAACTGCGGCTGCAGCGCCTGACCGCGCTCGGCCGCGACGAGATCGCGGACGAGTTGAACAAGATCGGCGAGGAGATCCGCGACTATCTCGACATCCTGGGCTCTCGCGCGCGCATCCAGCAGATCGTCAAGGACGAACTCGCCGCCGTTCGCGACGAGTTCGGGACGCCGCGCCGCACCGAGATCGTCGATGGCGGCGCCGACATGGAGGACGAAGACCTCATCCAGCGCGAGGACATGGTCGTCACGGTCACGCACGAGGGCTACATCAAGCGCGTGCCGCTTTCGATCTACCGGGCGCAGGCGCGCGGCGGCAAGGGCCGCTCGGGCATGGCGACGAAGGACACGGACTTCGTCACGCGCCTGTTCGTGGCCAACACGCACACGCCGATCCTGTTCTTCTCCTCGCGCGGCATCGTCTACAAGGAGAAGGTCTGGCGGCTTCCGATCGGCACGCCGCAGTCGAAGGGCAAGTTCCTGCGCAATCTCTTGCCGCTGGAAAGCGGCGACCGCATCACCGCCATCCTGCCGCTGCCGGAGGACGAGGCGAGCTGGGCGGACCTCGACGTGATGTTCGCGACCACGCGCGGCACCGTGCGGCGCAACAAGTTGTCGGACTTCGCCGACGTGAAGCGCAATGGGAAGATCGCCATGAAGTTCGAGGAGGAGGGCGACGCCATCCTCGCGGTCGAGACCTGCACCGAGAACGACGACGTGCTGCTGACCGCCGACAGCGGCCAGTGCATACGCTTTGCCGTCACCGACGTGCGTGTCTTCGCCGGTCGATCGTCGCAGGGTGTCCGGGGCATCGCGCTGGGGCAGGGCGATCGCGCCATCTCCATGACAATCCTGGAGCATGTCGACGCGACGCCGGCCGAGCGTGCGGCCTATCTGAAGCGCTCGGTGGCCGAACGGCGGGCCGCGTCGGCCGACAGCGGCGAGGGCGACGAGGACGTCGCGCTCACCAACGAGGACATCGGCGAGGAGACGGACCTCAACGACGAGCGCTACGAGCACCTCAAGGCGCACGAGCAATTCGTTCTCACCGTCACCGAGTTCGGCTACGGCAAGCGGTCGTCTTCCTACGATTTTCGCCTGATCGGTCGTGGCGGCAAGGGCATCCGCGCCACCGACACGTCGAAGACAGGCGAGATCGGCAAGCTCGTCGCCGTGTTCCCCGTCGCCACGGGCGACCAGATCATGCTGGTCACCGATGCCGGCAAGGTCATCCGTGTGCCGATCGACGGTATCCGCTTCGCCGGCCGCGCGACCAAGGGCGTCACCATCTTCCGAACCGGCGAGGGCGAGAAGGTGGTCTCGGTGGAGCGCATCTCCGAACCGCAATCCGACGAGGACGTCGAAGCCGCGCCCGAACAGACGCCGGGCGCGCCTGCCTCCGGGACGGACGCGCCGGACGAGACCTGAGCGGACGGAACGTTCGAACCCCGGAAATGGAAACGGCCGCCCAGAGAGGCGGCCGATCCGTTTGGGAGGTCAGGCCCAGGTAAACTTGGTCGATTCAGCGGCGAAAGTTGCCGAAAGGGTTCTTCCGCGCGACGCGTACGTCCTGCTTGGCGCGCTGCGCTTCCTCGTAGAAGCCGAAAGCGGTGGCGATCAGCATGGCGATGGTCATGGCCGTAGCAAGCATTGTGATCAGCATGGCATCGTTCTCCTTGCCCTTGAAACGCGTTAGACACCGATCGGTTTCGACCGTCTGTGAGTTTTTTGGCATAGCAAGGTTGAACGAAGACTGAGTCACCCGTTCATGCGGCGTTCATCTTGGCGACAAGGTGAATGCATCGTATCGAGGCGGGTGTTGCGAGGCGGAGGGCGGGTTCAGCCGTCCTTTGGCACATCGGTGACCGCCTCGGTCACCTCCTCGATGATCTCGTCGAAGTAGCCGTCCGCATAGAGAAAGGCGCCGACCGCCAGGCAGGCGACGGTCGTCCAGACGACGTAAGGCATGATGCCGCCGCGCGGCCGGTCGTCGAACCCGTAGTCGCGATCCGTCATGAGCGTCCTCCGCGATTGTCTTCGCGGAAAAACGTCCGACCATGCGTCTCCGTTCCGCCTCAGGCGGAGCCGAAGACCCGCGCGAAGATCGTGTCGACGTGCTTGGTGTGGTAGGCGAGGTCGAACTTCTCGCGCAGGTCGCTCTCGGAGAGGGCCGCGCGAACTTCGTCGTCCTTGAGAAGCTCTTCCAGGAAGTCGGCGCCGTGCTCCCAGACTTTCATCGCATTGCGCTGGACCAGGCGGTAGGCGTCCTCGCGCGACACGCCCGCCTGGGTGAGCGCAAGTAGAACGCGCTGCGAATGAACGAGGCCGCGGAACCTGTTCATGTTGCGCAGCATGTTCTCCGGATAGATCACCAGCTTCTCGATCACGCCGGCCAGCCGGTTGAGCGCGAAATCGAGCGTGATCGTGGTGTCGGGGCCGATGCCGCGCTCGACGCTCGAATGCGAGATGTCGCGCTCATGCCAGAGCGTCACGTTTTCCAGCGCCGGCACCACCGCCATGCGAACCAGTCTCGCGAGGCCGGTCAGGTTTTCGGTCAGCACCGGGTTACGCTTGTGCGGCATGGCCGACGAGCCCTTCTGGCCGGGCGAGAAAAACTCCTCCGCTTCCAGCACCTCGGTGCGCTGCATGTGACGGATCTCGGTCGCGACGTTCTCGATGGAGGAGCCAATGACGCCGAGCGTGGCGAAAAACATCGCATGGCGGTCGCGCGGTATGATCTGGGTCGAGACAGGCTCGGGGGCAAGGCCGAGCTTTGCACAGACATGCTCCTCGACGCGCGGATCGATGTTGGCGAAGGTGCCGACCGCGCCCGAGATCGCGCCGGTGGCGATCTCGGCGCGCGCGTTGACAAGGCGGGTTCGGTTGCGGCTCATCTCGGCGTAGAAGCGCGCGAAGGTCAGGCCCATGGTGGTGGGTTCGGCGTGGATGCCGTGCGAACGGCCGATGCGGACCGTGTCCTTGTGCTCGAAGGCCCGGACCTTGAGCGCCGCCAGCAGGCGATCCATGTCGGCGAGCAGGATGTCGGCCGCGCGGACCAGCTGGATGTTCAGCGTCGTGTCCAGCACGTCCGACGAGGTCATGCCCTGGTGGACGAAGCGCGAGTCGGGTCCGATGAATTCCGCGAGGTGGGTCAGGAAGGCGATGACGTCGTGCTTGGTCACCGCCTCGATCTCGTCGATGCGCGCGACGTCGAACGTGGCCGCGCCACCCTTCTCCCAGATGGTGCGGGCGGCCTGCTTCGGGATCACGCCGAGTTCGGCCAGCGCGTCGCAGGCATGCGCCTCGATCTCGAACCAGATGCGGAACTTCGTCTCGGGAGACCAGATGGCGACCATTTCGGGCCGCGAGTAGCGCGGGATCATGCGTCGGTCCTTGTCAGGAAAGCCTGGCCGACCCCGTAGCAGACGCGGCGTTCGGCCTCAACGGCGACGGCCGGCATGGAGCAGGGAAAATACCAGCAGCGCCGGCAGCCCAAGCGGCAGGTACATCCGCAGACCGAGCACGAGGAAGTGGTAGCAGGCCGCCGCCATGGTGAAGACGTACTGGAACGTCCAGCCGATCGTGAAGGCCGGCTCGTGCCACTGGGCGTAGTAGAGACGATACCAGAAGGCGAACAGCACGGCGGTGAGGCCGATGGTGGCCGCGGCCAACACCACCATGGTGGCGGCGAAACGCGTCTCCCAGCGCGCGCCTGCGAGTTGACGCGCAATGACCGTGGCCGGCGCATAGGCCAGGAAGGCGCCAAGTCCGAACAGAAGCACGACGACGATTTTGGCGTCGACGCTTTGCCAGTCGCGTTGCAGCAACGACAGCGCGGAGGAGGTTGCCACCGCGACGGCCCAGGCGAACGATCCCGCGGCGAGCCGGGTGGCGGTTCGGAGGCTGCCGCCGGATCGCGTTCGCTTTCTCGCGGTCGCCGCCACGGCACGCTCGGAATGGTCGCTGGTCACAGGCGTCCGGTGACCGCGATCCAGCGATAGTCGGGCCCCTCGAAGCCGAAGGAGCGAACCGCGATGAGGACGGCAAAGGACGGCGCGCCGCCATCTGGGTACAGGGTCTGGACCGCGCCGATCCGGTAGCCAAGCGGGCAACCGCGGCTGGCGGGAATGCGCGAATCCTCGTGCAGCAGCCCGACCGTGCCACCGGGCGTCAGGTCGATGCGCAGCAGACGGTAGCCCATCGTCGGCCCGAGGTTTTCGCATCCCGCAGCGTCGAGCGTGTATTCTTCGATCCGGAACTCCACGGCCTCATCGATCGGCGGAATGACCGGACGCGGATTGACGGCCATCCGATGAGGATCGGCCGAAAGCTCGGTGATTGCGTTGAACCCGACCGTGTGGCCACGGTTCCTCGCCAATTCGTCATCGGGCACGATCGCCTGCCCAGCAGCTTTGGCCTGCGCGCGAGCCTGGCCCAGCGATGCGTTCTCGTCGTCGATCCTCACGCGGATCGGCGTGCCAGCGACGAAGCCGTCGGTCGCGACGTCGACGTAGAAGCGGTTGGAGAAGGGAAAGCCGGAGCCGTCCTGGATTCCGTATTCCTCGAAGGCAAAGATCGAGGCGTCGGCGCTGAAGCCGAGGATATCGAGATCGGAGATGGTCCCCGCATTGGCGGGCGGGCCGAATAGCGGCGCCAATAGGGCGGCGATAGCGACTTTGGCAAGCCTTAGGATCATAAGTCTTCTCCCGATTCCGCGCCCCATCGCACTGTGCCACCGATCGGCCAGCCCCTGCCACCCGGGAATTTCCACTCTACCGTTTCTCGCGGCGCGTCACTTTCCCCAGCGCGTCCGCCAGGCGGGAAAGAGATCATCGGTAGCAGGCTCGGCGGCGAAAACGCCGCGGGCAATCGCACGCGCCATGGTTGCGGCCGCGGCCGCGCCGAGTTCGATCGCCGCGTCTCCCTCGGGAACCACGCCACTGCCGCCTGTCGCCAGCGAAAAGACCAGATCGCCGTCGGCGGGGGTGTGAGCCGGCCAGATCGCACGGGCGAACCCGTCATGGGCCGACATGGCCAGGCGCTTCGCGCCAGCCTTGGTGAGCGCGGCATCCGTGGCGATAACCGCGATCGTGGTGTTGGCGGAAGGCGAATTCCCGCTGCGGAACTTCAGCCTGACATCGGTCGCTTCGGCGGGTGGAGAAGCAGGCATGCCGCGCGCGCCGAATTCGTCGCCGATTTCGAAGGGCGCGGCCCAGAAATGACGCGTGTCGCCGACCGTCACCGATCCGACCGGATTGACCGCCACGAGGGCGGAGACCGTGATGCCGTTGTCGAGCACGGTCGAGGCCGAGCCGAGGCCGCCCTTGAGGCCCGTGGTCAGGGCGCCGAAACCAGCCCCGGAGGAGCCGATGGAGAAATCCCCGGACGCCCTTTCCGCAGCTGCATAGCCGAGGTCCCGATAGGGCGGGTAGCGCCCCCAATCCTTGTCGCCGCCGTTGACGAGATCGAAGAGGATCGCTGCCGGTACGATCGGGATCGACAGGTTGTGCACCTTCACGCCCACGCCGCGTTCGCGCAGGAAGGCCTGCACGCCGGACGCGGAATCGAGGCCGAAGACGGAGCCGCCCGAAAGAACGATTGCGTCCACCTTCTCGACGGAGTTGTGCGGCTCGAGCAGGTCGGTCTCCCGCGTGCCGGGCGCGCCGCCGAGCACCTGGACGGAAGCGATGGCCGGTTGGTCGCAGAGCACGACGGTCACGCCCGTGCGGATGCGCGCGTCCTCGGCGTTGCCCACGCGCAGTCCCGCGACGTCGGTGAGAAGATTGCGGGTGCCCGCCTTGAATGCCATGTGAGATCAGTCCGTGGGTTGAAAGCTTGTGCCGTCGTAACGGAAGAGCCGGTAATGCTCGCCGACCCAATCGCCCTTTTCGTCGAATCGGACAGGGCCGATTGCTGTCTGGAAGGTGTCGTTCGACAGAGCACGAGCGACCGAACCGGCGTCGTCCGCCGTCGAGGCCAGCGATTGCAGGGCGATCTCGATCGCGGCGTAGGTCGGCAGGACGTAGCCAGCCGGCAGGATCTCGCGCTGGGCTAGCCGGTTGAGGACAGCCGTGTCGGCGGTGGCGGCCCAGTCGACCGGCGCGATCATCAGCGTTCCGGGCGAGAGGTCGACGGTATCGCGCGCCGCCCGCAGGGCTTCGCCGCCCGCGATCACGAGGTCGTAGCCGAGTTCACGCGCATCGCGGCCGAGGATGGCGAGGTCGCTCCGGTCGCCGCCGGCGAAGACATGGGTCGCGCCCGACCTGCGCAGGCGTCCGGCGAGGGCGATCTGGTTTTCCAGTTGCGGCCGGAAGGTGTCGGTGAAGACCGGCTTCAATCCGGCCTGCTCGGCGGCGAGGCGAAAGCCTTCGGCCAGTTCGCGGCCGTAGATCGTTCCGTCGTCGACGATGGCAAAGAGCTCATCGCGCCAGAGTTCGGTCAGGATACGGGAGACTGCGGCAAGTTCGCCGTCCGCTCGCGGCGCGAGGCGGTAGACCGGCCAGCCGGTCCGGTCGCGGCGGTCCGTGAGGCTGGCGATCCGCACGCCGGTCGTGATGACCGGAATCCCGGCCTTGGCCAGAATCGGCATCGCCGCCTCTATCGCCTCGATGCAAAGGAAGCCTGTGACAGCGGCCACTTCGGCGACGACGAAATACTCGGCGGCGTCGATACCGCCTTCCGCCGAACAGCGCGTATCCATCACTTCGAGCAGGTGATCGCCGCTGGCAGCCGCGATGGCGGCATCCGCGCCTGCGCGCATCTGTTCGCCGAGCAAACTGTTCGTGCCGGACAAGGGGGCCGCGAGGCCAATGGAGGCGGACTGGGCCGGCAGGACTGCTGCGCCGGCCATGGCGAAGATCACCAGCGCTGTGGAGGCTGCCTTGTGCATCGTGTCTCGGGTCGGACCAGTCCTCGCCCAGGCTGGGAAAGCCTGTGTCGCATCAACTGGTAAAGAACGAAGCGTTCATGTGCAATGCACACTGCGTGGCTTGTGGCCCCGTCGCCCGGCTCTATATTGACCTGCAAGTCGAAGATGCGAGCAGGGGCACGGCCGGGTGTTGAACAAGAACGATATCGAACCGGCTCGCTACCGCGATGCAATGGCGAACTTCGCCGGCGCGGTGCATATCGTTACCACCGATGGGCCAGCCGGCCGGCGGGGTGTGACCGTGATCGCCGCCTGCTCCGTCTCGGACCATCCGCCCACGATCCTCGTTTGCCTGAACCGTGAGAACGAGAAGAACGACGTGTTCCGGGACAATGGCGTTTTCGCGCTGAATACGCTGGCTGCCGAGCATCAGGAATTGTCGGCCGACTTCGCGGGCCTGACCGGCAAGCCGAGCGAGAGGCGTTTTGACGGCGACGACTGGGAGACGATCTCGACGGGCGCTCCGACGCTGAAGAACGCGCTCGCGGTCTTCGACTGCGAACTGATGGAAGCGAAGGATTTCGCCACCCACCGCGTTCTGTTCGGCCGCGTGACAGGGCTGCGGGTCGGGGATAACCTGCCGCCGCTGCTCTATCATCGTCGCGCCTACCGCGTTCTCTGAAGCGACGCCAGAAACCCAGCCAGGAGACGGCATGTCCGAGGAAACCAGCCCCGCGCTCCCGCAGTCGATCGACGAGACGATGGCGCTGCTCGAAAGCGCCGACTACGTTGCGGATCGGGCGCTGGCGACCGTGCTGTTCCTGTCGCTGCGCATGAAGCGGCCGCTGTTCCTCGAAGGCGAGGCGGGCGTCGGCAAGACCGAGATCGCCAAGGTTCTCGCCAGGTCGCTCGGCCGCAAGCTGATCCGCCTGCAATGCTACGAGGGCCTCGACGTCTCGTCGGCCGTCTACGAGTGGAACTACGCCGCGCAGATGATCGAGATCCGGATGGACGAGGCGGCCGGCCAGACCGACCGCGACCGGATGGAGAAGAACGTCTTCTCGGAGAAATATCTCATCCGCCGGCCGATCCTCGAGGCGCTCGAGGGAACGGGCGGTCGCGCGCCGGTGCTGCTGATCGACGAACTCGACCGCACGGACGAGGCCTTCGAGGCCTTCCTGCTCGAGATCCTGTCGGATTTCCAGGTGACAGTGCCGGAGCTCGGCACGATCAAGGCGGCGGAACCGCCGATCGTCATCATCACCACCAACCGCACCCGCGAGATCCACGACGCGCTGAAGCGGCGCTGCCTCTATCACTGGGTCGACTACCCGAATGCCGAGCGCGAACTGGAGATCGTCGCGCGCAAGGTGCCGCAGGCCAACAGGCGGCTATCCGCCGAACTGGTCCGCTTCATCCAGAAGCTGCGCGAGATCGACCTGTTCAAGGTGCCGGGCGTCGCCGAGACGATCGACTGGGCGAGCGCGCTGACCGAACTCGACAAGATCGCGCTCGACCCCGAAACGGTGTCGGACACCATCGGCGTCATCCTCAAATACCAGGACGACATCGCGCGGATCGAGCAAGGCGAGGGCCGCCGCCTGCTGAAGGAAGTCCAGTCGGAACTGGCGAACGCGGAGTAGGGTGGTTGGCCGACGCCTTTCCCAATGCCGCGAAGGCCGACGGGCGGCTGGCCGACAACATCGTCTATTTCGCCCGCGCCCTGCGCAAGGCGGGGATGCGGGTCGGTCCGGCCTCGGTGACCGAGGCGATCGAGGCGGTGCTGGCGGCAGGGATCGGAAGCCGCGAGGATTTCTACTGGGTGCTGCATTCCGTGCTGGTGAAGCGGCGCGAGGATCACGCGACCTTCGACGAAGCGTTCCGGCTGTTCTGGAAGTCGCGCGAACTGGTGGAGAAGATGCTCGCCATGTTCTCGCCCAAGGCGCCCGACACGCGCGAGCGCCAGAAGCCGCGCGCCGCCGAGAGCCGCGTGGCGGACGCCATGTTCGAAGGGCACGAAAAGCAGCGGAAGCCGCAGGAAATCCCCGAGATCGAGGTGGATGCGCGGCTTACCTTCTCCGGCAGCGAAGTCTTGCGCGGCAAGGATTTCGCACAGATGACCGCGCGCGAGATCGCCGAGGCGAAACGGGCGATCGCCAACCTGAAGCTGCCGTTCGATCTCGTGCGAACGCGTCGTTACCGGCAAGATCCGCGCGGCCGGCGGGCGGACCCCCGCGCCATGCTGCGATCGGGGTTGCGAACCGGCGGCGACCTCATCCTGCCGAAGTTCCGATCGCCGCGCGAAATCCATCCGCCGCTCGTCATCCTGGCCGACATTTCCGGCTCGATGAGCCAGTACACGCGCATCTTCCTGCATTTCCTGCACGCGCTGGCCGAAAAGCGCAGGCGGGTGCACACCTTCGTCTTCGGGACGAGGCTCACGAACCTGACGCGCCAGATGCGCCACCGCGATCCCGACGAGGCGCTGGCGGACAGCTCGCTTGCGGTGCGCGACTGGTCAGGCGGCACGCGCATCGGGGAAACATTGCACGAGTTCAACCGGGTTTGGTCGCGCCGGGTGCTGGGGCAGGGCGCCGTCGTGCTGCTGATCACGGATGGATTGGAGCGCGACGACGTCGATTCGCTCGCCGTCGAGATGGAGCGGCTGCACAAGTCCTGCCGGCGGCTGGTCTGGCTCAACCCGCTGCTGCGCTTCGACGGGTTCGAGGCCAAGGCGCGCGGCGTCCGGGCCATGCTGCCGCATGTCGACGAGTTCCGCCCGGTCCATACGCTGAACGCGCTTTCCGACCTGTGCGCCTCGCTCTCCGACGGTCGCGCGGGCGATGCCGATCCGCGGCGCTTCATGGCCCTTGGCAAGCGCCGGGCCGCGTGACCATATTCGGGGCGGGAGAACACGCACCATGCTTGATCCGACACTCGACGAGACGCGCGACCCGTTGCTGATCGCGGAAGGCTGGATGAAGGACGGCCGCGACGTCGCCATCGCGACGGTGGTCGAGACCTGGGGTTCGGCGCCGCGCCCCGTCGGCAGCCATCTCGTGATCGATGCGAAGGGCAATTTTCACGGCTCGGTTTCGGGCGGCTGCGTGGAAGGCGCGGTCGTCGCCGAAGCCATCGACATCATCGAGACCGGCAAGCCGCGCCTGCTGGAGTTCGGCGTCGCCGACGAGACCGCCTGGCAGGTGGGACTGTCGTGCGGCGGCCGCATCAAGGTCTATGTCGAACGGCTGGGCTGAGCGGAGGCCTCGATGGATCCCCTGTCGCTGAAGAAGATCAACGCCGAACGCAAGGCGCGCCGGGCGGCGATCCTGGTCACCGACCTTTCCGACGGACGCGATCGGGTCGTGCGCGAGGGCGATGCCGTGGCCGGAGAACTCGGCTCGGCGATCGGCAAGGCGTTCCGCTCGGGCAAGTCGGGCACGGTGGAGGCGGACGGCCGCACGTTCTTCCTCAACGTGCACCTGCCGCCTCCGCGGCTGGTGGTGATCGGCGCCGTGCATATCAGCCAGGCCCTGGCGCCGATGGCGCGCATCGCCGGCTACGACCTGGAGATCATCGACCCCCGGACGGCGTTCGCCACGCCCGAGCGCTTCCCCGACGTTGCGCTGTTCGCCGACTGGCCGGAGACGGTGCTGCGGGAGCGGCCTTTCGACGCCTATACGGCGGTGGCGGCTGTCACGCATGATCCGAAGATCGACGACTTCGCGCTGAAGGCGGCGCTCGATGCCGCCTGCTTCTATGTCGGCGCGCTGGGAAGCCGGAAGACCCATGCCAAGCGCGTCGAACGGCTAAGCGCGATGGGCGCGAGCGACGCGGCGATCGCGCGGATTCATTCGCCGATCGGCCTCGACATCGGCGCGGCGAGCCCGGCGGAGATCGCCGTCGCGGTGCTGGCGGAGGTCATTGCGGCCTTCCGCTCGCGCGGCCTTGCGCAAGAGGCCGAGAACCGCGCGGCATGAAGTTCGGTTCCGTCCCGGTCGCAAAGGCGTTGGGCGCGATCCTCGCCCATGCGACGGCGGCAGGCGGCAGGCGCCTGCAGAAGGGCCACGTTCTGGCGACCGACGACATTGCTGCGCTGGAAGCCGCCGGCGTCGGCGCCGTGGTGGTCGCCTCGCTCGATGAGGGCGATCTCGGCGAGGACGAGGCGGCGCGCCGCGTCGCGGCGGCGCTAGAGACGAGAAACGTCGAGACCAGGACGCCGGCGACGGGACGGGTCAATCTGCACGCCTTGGCGGCAGGCGTGTTCACCGTCGACCGTGCGCTGATCGACGCTATCAACGCCGTCGACCCCTCGATCACCATCGCCACCGTCGCCGAGCATGCCGCCGTCGCCGCCGGCCAGATGGTGGCGACGGTGAAGATCATCCCCTTTGCCGTGGCCTCCGATCTCGTCGGCGACGTCACGAAGCTTTGCACAGGGCGGGAAGCCTTTGCCGTGCATGCCTTCCGGCCGAAACGGGTCGGCCTCATCCAGACGGTGTTGCCGGGCATCAAGCCGAGCGTGCTCGACAAGACCGTGCGCGTCACTCAGGCGCGACTTTCGCGCTCCGAGAGCGCCGTTTCCGGGGAACGACGAACCGCCCATGACGAGGCGGAACTGGCGGGCGCCATCGCCGAGGCCGCCGTCGGAAACGATCTCGTCCTGGTGTTCGGCGCGTCGGCGGTGAGCGACGTCGACGACGTCATCCCCGCCGCGATCCGCAGGGCCGGCGGTGCGGTGGAGCGGTTCGGAATGCCGGTCGATCCCGGCAACCTGCTCGTCCTCGGCTCCATCGGCGACGTGCCCGTGCTCGGGGCGCCCGGATGCGCGCGCAGCCCCAAGGAGAATGGCTTCGACTGGATCCTCGACCGGCTGATCGCGGGCGTGCCGGTCGATTCGGCGATGATCGCGGGGATGGGCGTGGGCGGCCTGCTGATGGAGATCGCCACCCGACCGCAGCCGCGCGAGCATGCGGCCAGCCCTGAAAAGCCGCGGGTCCACGCCGTACTGCTCGCGGCCGGGCGATCGAGCCGGATGGGCGGACCGAACAAACTGATGGCCGAGTTCGATGGCGAGCCGTTGCTTGCGCGGACCGCCGGGCGCGTGCTCGCCAGCCGCGCGCGGGGCGCGGTCGCCGTGCTCGGTCACCAGGCAGACCGCGCGCGCGCGGCAATTGACGGCCTGCGCGTCGAGATCGTGGTCAATCCCGACTATGCGACAGGCCTTTCGTCGTCGCTGAAGGCTGGCATCAGAGCCTTGCCCGCCGACGCGGCCGGAGCCCTGGTGGTGCTGGGCGACATGCCAGGCGTGACGGCTGCCGACCTCGACCGGCTCATCGCGGCATTCGAGGCGTCGGGCGGCCGATCGATCGTCAGGGCAACCTTCAACGGCAAGCGCGGCAATCCGGTAATCCTGCCGCGAACCGTGTTCGCCGCCGTCGAGGCGCTGTCTGGCGATACCGGTGCGCGGCACATTGTCGAGAGCGGCGGCGCGGATGTGGTCGACGTCGAGATCGGGGAGGGCGCGTTCCTGGACGTGGACACGCCCGAGGCCATGCGGGTCGCCGGCGGGGTGCTTCAGGGATGATCGAGCACCTCTCCAAACCGGTCGCCGCGGGTTGCGTCGGATGGCGCGAATTGCCTATTCATTGGCCATGATGCGTTCGATACCCGGCATCCTTCATTTCATCCTGGCCGGCGGCGTCTCCCTCGCCGCAACCGTCGCGCTCGCGGCCGACCAGTTGAAGCCGTTCAAGGACGAGCTTTTCGTCTATCCCGGCATCCTGGAAAGTCGCGACGATGGCGCCTACCGCGTCGTCGACTATCGCGAGATGCGCGACATCAACGGCCGCGACGAGGTGCCGGAACGGCGCGCGCATGCGAAGTATGTCTCGCTCGGTGTGCGGCGGCAGCAGGAGAACCTGTCGCTGGATGGGATTGGACACGTCGCGGTCGGCCGCACCGAGGGCGCGCGTTTCATTACCGTCTATCTTCACGGCCAGGGCGGCAGCCGCAAGCAGGGCATCGACGACTTCACCTTTGGCGGCAACTTCAACCGCATCAAGAACCTGATGGTCGAGAATGGCGGATTGTACCTTTCGCCCGATTTTCCCGATTTCGGCGCGGCAGGTGCGGCGGCGGTGGCCAAATTGATCGACCACTACATGAAAAAATCGCCGCAAGCTTCCGTTTTCATTGCTTGTGGGTCGGCTGGCGGTGCCTTGTGCCATCGGATCGCCAACGAGGCGCAGATCGTCGGCAGGCTTGGCGGCATACTTCTGCTCGGATCGCTTTGGGACGACGGATATGTGCGAAGCGCTGCCTTCAAGGCGAGGGTGCCGCTCTTCATCGGACAGGGAAGCCGCGACAGGGTTTTCCCGGTTGAGCGGATGGAGGCGTTCTATCGTTCGATCCGTTCGGCAGCGCCCGGCTATCCGGTGCGGATGGTGAGCTTCGAGAGCGGAACGCACGGCACGCCGATCCGCATGACGGATTGGCGCGAGACGCTGAACTGGATGATGTCGGCGCGGTAGACGGCAGACACCGTCACCGAGGGAGGAGGGGTCAATGAGTGGATATGTCGATCCGACGCGAGAGACGTTCGGGGCATTCCGTCGCCTGCCGGAGGAGGGGCCGATCCACATGCTGAACCTCGTGCGCCTTCGCGACGACGCGGCCTATCCCGACGGCCGCAAGGCGACGGGAGCGGAGGCTTATGCCGCCTATGGCCGAGAAAGCGGCGCGATCTTCCGGCGGGTCGGCGGACGCATCGCCTGGTCCGGCGATTTCCGCCTGATGCTGATCGGACCGGAGGAGGAACGCTGGGACCGTTGCTTCATCGCGGAGTATCCGTCCGGCGCAGCCTTCGTCGAAATGGTCAAGGACCCCGACTACCAGAAAGCCGTCGTGCACCGTCAGGCCGCGGTGCTCGATTCCCGGCTGATCCGGCTCGCGCCCCGCGCATCGGGCGACGGTTTCGGCGAGTGAGGCCGCGCGAAACGGCCCGTTTCGAGGGCGACGCCCGGATCACGGCGCCGTGTGGTAGTCCAGCACGGTCTCCGGGTTGATCTCGCCGTCATAGGTCGCGTCGACCTCGTATTTGACCAGCGTGAACCTGCCGTCGCGGAAGAGCCAGAGCCCGGTCGCCGAAGCATCGCCCAGGCCGCGCCACTTCGAGTGCGAGACGATCGACTGTTCCTCGGCCACGAAGTCCGAGTTCACGAGGGTCGGGCCGGAGGTGAAGCCGATGATGCGCATGTCCTCGACCGGCTTCTCGGAATCGTCATCCTCGTACCGGATGTCGAGTTCGGGTTCGGCGAAGGACATCTGGCGCAGGCCGTCGAGCTCCGTCGACAGGTAGTAGACGTGGCTCTCGTTGTAGGCGCCCGCACTGCAGGAGAAGCGGATCAGCGTCGCTTCCTCCAGCGGCGCGTCGTCGGCGACGTAGGACGGCCGGAAGGGAATGGCATAGACGTCGGCGGGCGGTTCGTCGCCGAACGCGGCGCCATTGCATTCCTCGCCACGCGCCGCCTCGAACAGGGCGCGCGCCTGCTCGAGCAGTTCGTCCGACATCGGTGCTGACGTAGCGTCTGGCGGTGTGTCCGGGGCGGCATCATTCTGGGCGATCGCGGGAAGCGCGCAGAGCGCGACGCCCGCGAAAAACATGGCGGAGGCAAGCGTCGTATTCACCGCGAATCTCCCCTGAACGAGGAAGCCAGTCTTCCGACCGTTTGCGGCGCATCTGTGGTGGATGCGCCGCCGGGGCTGCGCCGTCGCGTGGGGATGCCGGTCAGCGAACCGCCATCTGCCGCGCGATGCGGGGGAAGTCCGCCGGCTTGATGTTGATGTCGGCCCGCTCGGCGCCGCTCATGCCTGTCAGCAGCGCCATGGCCACGCGATAGCGCTGTTCTTCGGTGGGGCGGGGACGGGCGAAGAGTTCGGTCATGAAACCCATTTCGATGCTCCAGGTCTTACTCCTCCCGACCCTTCCTATATCGGAGATTCGTGACTTTTTTGCAGTGCAGCATAACGCATGGCTGTCATGCGCCGGGAGCCGTCTCGCCCCGGGTTCCCGGCGGGCTGCGAAATCAAATCCTGACCGTCGGATCGAAGGCGTCTCAATTCCGACCGGTTTCGAGACCGGAATGTTAATCGTTCCGGACTTAGGCTTGGCAACCTATTCGAGTATCGCGGCGTTCAAGGTCGCAGGACCCAGGCATGAACAGTTTCTCGACCAGCGACTTCACTTCGCTCCTCGACGAGCTTCTGGCTCGCGCGGAAGCGGAAAAGGCCGACGAAGCACCGGCGCGACCCGCAATGTCATTCGGCTTCGTGACGCCCGACGCCGCAGTCGAGGAGCTCTGGAAGAGCGTTCCTTCGGATTTCGTGGCCAAGGTCTACGGAGAGACGGCCGAACGCGAATTCGTCGAGGCCACGCCGGGCATCGAGACCCCCGAGCCGCTTCCGTCGATCGCTCCCGAGGACATCGCCGCGGAACTGCGCATGGCCAATGCCCGCTGGCCGAAGGATTTTGACCGCATCCGCCGCGAGTTCGCGCTGGTCAACCATCCCGACAAGGTCGAACCGCATCTGCGGGAACGCGCTGTCGTGCGCATGCAGATCGCCAACATGCTGATCGACCGCGAGAAGCGGAAGGCGACCGCTCGTGCCTGACCGGGCCCGATGACGAAAGTTTCATCTTAACGTCCACTTTTCATTTGCATTTTTTGGTCGTTCGTCCAATCTCTTCTCCATCGACGAACGGAGACGATACGAATGAGCCAACCCCCCTATGCCCTGACTTCCCACGCCGACGTGCGCACGGAGATGGCGAGCCGCTATCTGCAGCAGCTCTGCAAGCATTTCGCGCACAAGATCCCGGCGGAGTTCACCTCCGAGAAGGGGACGATCAGCTTTCCTTTCGGCACCTGCGCCCTGAAGGCGGACGGAGACATTCTCGCGCTCGACGTGTCGGCGGCGACGGAGGAAGACCTGGGACGCATGCGCGGCGTGATCGCCAGCCATCTCGAGCGCTTCGCCTTCCGCGACACGCCCACCATCGCCTGGAACTGAACGCCTCCTTGCGGATGCCGCGGTTGCCTTGCCGCTCCCGCGACCGTAGGATCGGGCTCCCACCCCGGGGCTAGTCCCCGCCCATGCCCAATCCCGACGGAGCTTTCCATGCAGCAGCGCCCACTTGGCCGCACCGGCCTGTCCGTGTCGGCCATCTGCCTCGGCACCATGACCTGGGGCGAGCAGAACACCGAGGCCGAGGGCTTCGCGCAGATGGACTTGGCCGTCGAGCGCGGCGTGACCTTCTTCGACACGGCCGAGATGTACCCCGTCCCGCCGAAGCCCGAGACCCAGGGGCGTACCGAAGCCATCATCGGAAACTGGTTCAGGCTCACCGGCAAGCGCGACCAGATCGTGCTCGCCACCAAGGTGGTGGGGCGCACCGCCAATGACTGGTTCCGCGGCGGGCGTCCGTCGAAGCTGGTCCGGGCCGATATCCTCGACGCCGTCGACAAGTCTCTGGCAAGGCTCCGGACCGACCGCATCGACCTCTACCAGATCCATTTTCCGGACCGGCCGGTGCCATGGGGCGCCAATCCGACCCGCGTGACCACGCCGCCCGCCGCAGTCGAGGACGAGACCCCCATCGCCGAGACTCTCGCCGTCTTCGACGCGTTGGTGAAGGCCGGCAAGATCAGGCATTTCGGCCTGTCGAACGAGAGTTCGTGGGGCGTGATGCGCTATCTCGCCGAGAGCGAGAAGGGCGTCGGTCCTCGCGTCGCCTCGTTGCAGAACGCCTACAACCTCGTCAATCGGACCTACGAGGTGAACCTCGCGGAGGTCTGCCGCCGCGAGGGGGTGAGCCTGCTCGCCTACTCGCCGCTGGCGCAGGGGTATCTCTCCGGCAAGTACGATCACGGCGCGCTGCCCGCGGGCTCGCGGAAGCAACTCTTCGATCGCCTGCAGCGCTACGAGACGCCGGGAGCGGCGGAGGCCTTCCGCGCCTATGGCGAACTGGCGAGACGCTTCGACATGGAGCCGGCGCTCTTCGCAAACGCCTTCGTCACCCATCGTCCCTTCATGACCTCGAACATCATCGGCGCGACGACGATGGAGCAATTGCGCCTCGCGCTTGACTCGGCCGACATTCGATGGACGGAAGAGATGCAGAAGGCGGTGGACGACATCCACCAGCGGGTGGGCAATCCCTGCCCGTGAGGCGCGACGGGGAGGAGGCGCGATGACCGGGATGCCGCAGCCGGGACAGGGCCGTTTCGAGGCGCCCGACGACATCTGCCGCCTCGGCGCCACCGTGCTCGCCGCCGAAATCCGGTCGCGCCGGATTTCGGTCGTCGAGGTGATGAACGCCGTGCTCGGCCGCATCGAGACGATCAACCCGCACGTCAACGCGATCGTGTCGTTGCGCGACCGCGAGGCGCTGCACGACGAGGCAGCCGGGGCCGACGCCAGGCTCGCGCGCGGGGAAGCCGCCGGACCGCTGTTCGGCGTGCCGATGGCGATCAAGGACCTCGCCCAGACGAAGGGCCTGCGCACCACGTTCGGTTCGCCGATCTTCGCCAATCACGTTCCCGACGTCGACGACATCTTCGTAGAGCGGATCCGCGCGGCGGGCGCGATCCTGATCGGCAAGACCAACGTTCCCGAATTCGGCTTCGGTTCGAACACCTATAATCCCGTCTTCGGGCCGACACTGAATGCCTATTCCCACGGCTTGACGGCGGGCGGGTCGAGCGGGGGCGCGGCGGTGTCGCTGGCGCTGCACATGCTGCCGGTCGCTGACGGCTCGGACATGGGCGGCTCGCTGCGCAACCCCGCCGCCTTCAACAACGTCTACGGCTTCCGGCCGAGCCAGGGCAGGGTGCCCGCCGGCCTCGCGCCGGAAAGCTTCGTGGCGCAGATGGGCGTGGAAGGCCCGATGGCGCGCAACGTGCGCGACATGGCGCTGCTGCTTTCCGTCCAGGCCGGCTACGACGCCCGCGCGCCGCTGTCGCTCGACGGCAAGCCGGATTTCGTGGCCGGATTGAAGCCGGAAATGTCCGGTCTGCGCATCGCCTGGCTCGGCGACCTGGGTGGGAAGGTTGCCATGGAGGACGGCATCCTCGATCTTTGCCAGGCAGCCCTCGGCCTGATGGAAGGAGCCGGCGCGACTGTCGAGCCGCATGCGCCCTCCTTCGACATGGAGGCGCTGTGGCAGGCCTTCGTCACGCTGCGCCATTTCACCTCGGGCAGCGCCTTGAAGGTCCTCTACGACGATCCGGACAAGCGCGCGCTCCTGAAGCCCGAAGCGATCTTCGAGGTCGAGGGCGGGCTCGATCTGCGCGCCGCGCCGATCTTCGCCGCCTCGCAGGTGCGCACGGCATGGCATCGGCATGTCCTGGGACTGTTCGAACGCTTCGACATACTTGCGCTGCCGACGGCGCAGGTCTTCCCGTTCCCGGTCGAGCGGCACTGGCCCGACGAGATCGCCGGCCGCAGGATGGACAGCTATCACCGATGGATGGAGGTGTCCGCGCTCGCCACCATGGCCGGCTGCCCGGCTGTCAACGTGCCCGTTGGCTTCGCCGCCGATGGCCGGCCGATGGGCATGCAACTGATCGGCCGCCCGCGCGCCGACCAGGCGGTGCTGAACCTGGCGGCGGGATACGAAGCGGTGACGCCGTTCGGGGTGCGGTGAGCGGCGGCGCTACTCGGCGGCGATGCGGTTCTTCTCGGCTTCGAGCACCTCCGCGACACATTCGTGCCACTCCTTCGTAAGCGCCGGATCAGCAGATGATCCGTCGTCGAGAAGCGAGGCACTGCCGAGAAGCACTGCGATGTCGTCCGACTGGCTTCGGTCGAAGTGCCGTTCCAGGAACCTGAGCATCGCTTGGTAGGCCTCACGTTCGGCAAGGATTTTCTTGCTATTCCGTGACATTGGACTTCTCCGGTTTCGACAGCCCCGTCAGGATGTGGAACTGACGCGGAACGGCATTCACGCCGCCATTCCTGATCCGGTCTCCGCGGCATTGAACCCACACCTGCCGTCCGTCCGGAAGATTTCTAGCATACCATGCATTGCCGAAGCGGTCCCGACCGAGGAGATGGGCAGGACGATACGTCGATAACAGAAGTTCCCGATTTGATGGCGTGTCTGCAACATGGCCGTCGGCTGAACGAAAGATGTGCGGCGCATCTCTATCGTCGATGTCGCCGTCCATGAGGGCGCCCTCACAACGGGATGTTGTCGTGCTTCTTCCAGGGGTTCTGGAGGTCCTTGTTGCGCAGCATCCGCAGTGCGCGGGCGACGCGGCGGCGGGTGGAATGCGGCATGATCACCTCGTCGACATAGCCGCGCTCGGCGGCCACGAAAGGCGACAGGAAACGGTCCTCGTAGGCCTTGGTGTGGGCGGCGATCTTTTCGGGATCGGCGATGTCCTTGCGGTAGATGATCTCGACCGCCCCCTTGGCGCCCATCACGGCGATCTGGGCGGACGGCCAGGCATAGTTCATGTCGCCGCGCAGGTGCTTGGAGGCCATGACGTCGTAGGCGCCGCCGTATGCCTTGCGGGTGATGACGGTGATCTTCGGGACGGTGGCCTCTGCATAGGCGAAGAGCAGCTTGGCGCCGTGCTTGATCAGCCCGCCATATTCCTGCGCCGTGCCGGGCAGGAAGCCGGGAACGTCGACGAAGGTGACGATCGGGATATTGAAGCAGTCGCAGAAGCGCACGAAGCGCGCCGCCTTGCGCGACGCGTCGGAATCCAGAACGCCGGCCAGCACCATCGGCTGGTTGGCGACGAAGCCGACCGTGCGGCCCTCGACGCGGCCGAAGCCGGTGACGATGTTCCTGGCGAAACGCTCCTGGATCTCGAAGAAGTCGCCCTCGTCGCAGGTCTTGAGGATCAGTTCCTTGATGTCGTACGGCTTGTTGGCGCTGTCGGGCACCAGACGGTCGAGCGACATGTCCGCGTCATCGACCGACTGGAAACACTCGATCTCGGGGATTTCAGCCGTGTTTGAAGCTGGCAGGAAGTCGATCAGCCGGCGCATCTGCAGCAGCGCCTCGACGTCGTTGTCGTAGGCGCCGTCCGCGATCGAGGATTTCGTCGTGTGGATCGAGGCGCCGCCGAGTTGCTCGGCTGTCACGGTCTCGTTGGTGACGGTCTTCACCACGTCCGGTCCGGTCACGAACATGTAGGAGGTGTCGCGCACCATGAAGATGAAGTCGGTCATCGCCGGCGAGTAGACGTCGCCGCCGGCGCAGGGGCCCATGATCAGCGAGATCTGCGGGATGACGCCGGACGCGAGCACGTTGCGCTGGAAGATCTCGGCATAGCCGCCGAGCGCCGCCACGCCCTCCTGGATGCGGGCGCCGCCGGCGTCGTAGAGACCGATGATCGGCGCGCGGTTCCTGAGCGCCATCTCCTGGACCTTGACCACCTTCTCGGCATGCGCCTCCGAGAGAGAGCCGCCGAAGACGGTGAAATCCTTGGCGAAGAGGAAGACGGTGCGGCCGTTGACGGTGCCCCAGCCCGTGACGACGCCGTCGCCGGCATACTTCGTTTTCTCCATGCCGAAATCGGTCGAGCGGTGTTCGACGAACATGTCGAACTCCTCGAAGGAGCCCTCGTCGAGGAAAACGGCGATGCGTTCGCGCGCAGTCAACTTGCCGCGCCTGTGCTGCGCGGCAATACGCTCGGCGCCGCCGCCCTGCCGGGCGATCTCGCGCCGCCGTTCCAGCTCGACCAGGACGTCCTTCATCCGATGCACCTCTCAAACGTCGCACTGTGCGTTGGGCACCGTGTTAGCACGGCGCATGCCGAGCGCAATCCCCATGGGCACAGCGGCGACGGATGAGGGCCAGTGAAGAGTTCAAGGCGGCCCCGCCGGGATTTCCGACCGTCGGTCGCCGCCGTCTACCAGCTGCCGGTGTTCGGCATCGAAGCCCAGGGTTCCTTTGGTGCGAGCGCCTCGCCTTCCTGGAGCAGTTCGATCGAGATGTTGTCGGGCGATTTGACGAAGGCCATGTAGCCGTCGCGCGGAGGACGATTGATGATCACGCCCATATCCATCAGGCGCTGGCAGGTGTCGTAGATGTTGTCGACCTTGTAGGCGAGATGGCCGAAGTTGCGGCCGCCCGAATAGGCCTCGGGATCCCAGTTGAAGGTGAGTTCGAGCTCAGGCGCGCGGTTCGCCGCGGAGGTCGCCTTGTCCTTCGGGGCGGCCAGGAAGATCAGCGTGAACCTTCCCTTGTCGTTGTCGATCCGTCGGACTTCCTCGAGGCCAAGCTTGTTGCAGTAGAAGTCGAGCGAGGCTTCCACGTCGGTGACGCGAACCATGGTGTGGAGGTAGCGCATGTCTTGATATCCTGACATTGTCGGTGTGGGATCACGGTAGAGCATATGGCGCTCTCCGCGCCGGGTGGCAATGAAGCGCGGGCTAAGCTTTCCGAAGCTTGCGCGAGCCTTGAATTGGCGGTGGAACGACCGCAAAAAAATGTCTTTCGCATGCTGACAGGGGCAGGCAGGGTGGTATCCTGAATGCGGGAATCAGTCGAGTTTGCGACGGAAGGTGCGTTCGGATGGGGGACAAATCCTCTTCGGAAGGGCGAGATCTGGTCAAGGCGGGGTTCGTGAACGCTGGTGGCAGCAACGAGGCCGAGGATCTCACCGAAATTGCGGGCGCCATCAAGTGGTTCGACGTCGCCAAGGGGTACGGATTCATCCTCCCCGACGATCCGGGCTACGGCGACATCCTGCTTCACGTCACCTGCCTTCGGCGCGACGGTTTTCAGACGGCCATGGAAGGCTCGCGCATCGTGTGCCTCGTGCGGCGCGGCGAACGGGGATTCCAGTGCTTCAAGGTCCTGTCCATGGACCTCAGCACCGCCACGCATCCCAAGGAACATCCCGCTCAGAGGACCCATGTCAGCGTACGGCCCGAGAGTGGGCTCGAGCGGGCCCTGGTCAAGTGGTTCAACCGCACCAAGGGTTTCGGATTCCTCAGCCGCGGCGAAGGTACGGAAGACATTTTCATTCACATGGAAACCCTGCGCCAGTTCGGTATCGCCGAACTGAGACCCGGGCAGGTCGTGCTCGTGCGCTTCGGGCGCGGCGACAAGGGCCTTATGGCCGCCGAAATTCATCCCGATGTTGGGACGCTGCCGTTCTCCAATTGACAGGATGGGTTTCCGATGTCTCGATTGACCGGGCTGGCTCTCGTTCCAGCCCTTCTTCTTTTCGCCTTCCTGATTCCGGCCGCGGCTGTCTTCGCCCAGGAGGCGGGCAGCCCGATGATCCTGCCCGTCGATCCGGCGCCGCTGGTGGCGACCACGGACCAAGGGGAGATACGTTTCCAGATCGAGGTCGCGGACACGCCTGAGGAACGAAGCCGTGGGCTGATGTTCCGCGAACGCATGCCGGAAAACCAGGGCATGCTTTTCGTCTTTTCCCAAAGCCAGCCGGTCGGCTTCTGGATGCAGAACACGATCCTGCCGCTCGACCTCCTCTTCGTCGCGGAAGACGGCGAAGTTCGCGCGATCCTGCCGGGCGTGCCGTTTTCGACCGACACGATCTCGCCTGGCGAACCGGTCCGCTTCGTCCTCGAACTCAATGCCGGGACGGCCGAGCGTCAAGGCATCGCCGTCGGCGACCGCCTCTCCCATCCCATCATCGATGCCGCCCGTGGCGGCTGACCACAGGACGATCTCCCCGGCATGGCCAGGTTTCACCACGACGGCATCGAACTGGCCTATATCGACGAGGGCGAGGGCGATCCCGTCCTGCTGATCCACGGCTTCGCGTCGAGCATCCGGGTGAACTGGGTGGCGCCCGGCTGGGTGAAGACATTGCGCGACGCCGGCTACCGCGTCATCGCCATCGACAATCGCGGCCACGGGCAATCCGACAAAAGCTACGAGCCCGAGGATTATCGACCATCGAGGATGGCGGCCGATGCCGCCGCGCTGCTGGACCATCTCGGTATCGGACGGGCGCACCTGATGGGCTACTCGATGGGCGCGCGCATCTGTGCCTTCACCGCCCTGGAACACCCGCACAGGGTCGCGACGCTCGTCCTCGGCGGGCTGGGCATCGGAATGGTTGAGGGCGTCGGCGACTGGGATCCGATTGCGCGAGCGCTCATGGCCGACGATCCCGCGACAATTCCGGATGCGCGAGGGCGGATGTTCCGGGCATTCGCCGACCAGACCAAAAGTGACCGCAAGGCGCTTGCCGCCTGCATCGCCACCTCGCGCGACCTCGTCTCGAAGGCCGATGCGGCACGGATCGCCCAACCGACGCTGGTGGCCGTGGGCACCACCGACGATATCGCCGGCTCGCCGGAACGTCTGGCGACGCTGATGCCGAATGCCGAATCCTTTGCGATCCTGGGGCGGGACCATATGCTCTCGGTCGGCGATCGAACGTTCAAGAAGCGGGTTCTCGAGTTCCTGGCCGCACATCCGCTGCACGAGTGACGGTTCTGCGCCGTCGTCATCGGGGTGCTTGATCCAGCGCAAGGACGTTTGCCGGAGCCAGCCGCAAAGTATCGCCCGCCATTTGATAGCTGGAGGGTTTGGCCATGTATTCGCGGATTCTCGTTCCGATCGACTTGCACGATGATGGGAAAGCCAAATCGATGATCGATGCGGCGCGTCAGCTTTGCCAGGAGAACGGGCAGATCGTGCTGTTGCACGTCGTGGAAGACATCCCGAGCTATGTCGCTGTCGAATTGCCCACCGGCATCACGGCCAACCAGAAGGACGAGTCCATCCGCAGACTGGAGGACTTGTCCCGCCGCGAGGAACTGAAGGCGGCGATCGACGTGCGGATCGGCCAGCCCGCTTCGGCAATTCTCGCCGCCGCCGACGAACATGGTTCCGACGTCATCGTGATCGCATCGCACCGGCCGGGCTTTCAGGACTATCTGATCGGCTCGACGGCGGCGCGGGTGGTGCGCCATTCCAAGTGTTCGGTGCTCGTCATGCGGTGAAAGACGGCAAATTCCCGCCCAAAACCGGCGGGAAGAATGCCGGGCTTCGCCAGGCCGAGCGTTGCACTCGCGCCGATCCGGTCGCCGAGATCGATCCGAAAGCCATTGGCGATCCCGGCGTTTGCACAATGTCACAATCTCGCCCCCTTTCGGTCACACAAAATTAGCCAGTCGCTAAGCATTGGCTCGGTAGAGCTTGTCCGAAGGCCGTGTCGCGGGGGCGATCGGCCAGCAACGAAGGCAAGTTCGCCGCCATCGTATGGCGCGACAGAGGGTGAACCGGGGAATTCCGCATGCTGCAACAGGTGCGCTCGCGCAAGGGACGACTGCTCTCCCTCGCATCGGTGGCGCTTTGCGGCTTTGTTCTCGCTTCCTGCTCCAGCCAGTCGCCGGTTGCCCAGGCGAAGGTCTCGAAGCGGTCCAAGGAATATTTTCCAGAGTCGGTCTACGGGGTGAAGGCAAGCCCGCTGGTCATCGCAGACAAGACCGCGCAGGTTCCGCGCGGCGGTGGACGGGACCAGCTCGGCAAGCCGTACAAAGTCAAAGGCCAGTGGTACAAGCCCAAGGAAGATCCGAACTACGTCAAGGTCGGCGCCGCGTCCTGGTATGGCGATGCCTTCCACGGCCGGTTGACGGCCAATGGCGAAGTCTACGACATGACGCACCTGACGGCGGCGCATCCCACCATGCCGCTGCCGAGCTATGCCCGCGTGACCAACACGAGCAACGGCCACTCGGTGATCGTGCGCGTCAACGATCGGGGGCCTTATGCCAACGATCGCATCATCGACCTGTCGAAGCGCGCGGCGGAACTTCTTGACTACCAGCACGCAGGCGTCGCGAAGGTGAAGGTCGAGTATGTCGGCCGCGCACCGCTGCATGGCCAGGACGACCAGTACCTCATGGCGTCCTATCGGCCGGGCAAGGGCGGCAGCCCGTTCGAACTGCCGGGCGAAATCGCGACCGGCGTGATGGTCGCCATGAACGGCCCGACCCCGACTGCGCGCGCGGACGCCGGACAGGCCTTCGCGTCCAGCGGCCTCGTCGCCTCGGCGAGCGATCTTTCGCTGCCGATTTTCGGCCCTGCGGTGCCGGAGCGACCGGAGATCGCCTTCAACGGCAGCACCGTGAGGCTGGCCGCGCTCTCCTATGCGGACGAACGCGTCGCGCGTTCCGCCGATCCCTTCGGCGCCTTCGACAACGGCATGACGCCCGCCCAGATCGTGGCCGCCTGGGAACGTGGTCGCCGCGCCGCGTCGGCAGCATCCGTGTCCGGTCCCTACGTGGCCGTCGGCACGTTCGACGATCGCGCGGGAGCGGAAGCCTTGGCGCGGGGCCTCTCGTCGGTCGGCGATGTCGAACTGGCGGCCGAGCCGGACGGAGGAACGACGTGGTACACGATTGCGCTTCGTTCCGACGGACGCGCCAGCCTCGACGGCATGCTCCGCGCCGCCTGGGCGGCGGGCGCGGTCGATGCCATGATCGTGCGCGAGTAGCGGATCCGTTTCCGGCGTCTCAAGCCTGTCTCGCCCGCAAGCGGTCGAGGATTACCCGGTCCCCGCGACCTCGTCGCGACGGCATCGATTGCTCGTTCCGTCTCCGATTGCTAGCCTCCATCAAACGGCTGCCGTTTGGCCGCAATCCGACGGTATGCAATGCAATGCGCCGGCTGGCGATGAGTGAAACAGGATCCGCGATCATGTTCCGTCACTTCAGGACGCTGGCGACCACGATCGCCATTCTGTTCCTCCTGGCGCTGCCAGCACGGGCGCAGATCTTCGAGACGCGCGCCGAACAAGCCTTCATGATCGATGCCGAAACGGGAACGGTGCTCTATTCGAAGGATGCCGACAAACTCATCCCGCCCGCCTCGCTTGCCAAGCTGATGACCATGGAAGTCGTCTTCAACGCGTTGAAGACGGGGCGGCTTTCCATGGACGACCAGTTCGCGGTGAGCGAGCATGCCTGGCGTACGGGCGGCGCGCCGTCCGGCACCTCCACGATGTTCGCGGCATTGAAGTCGTCGATCCGGCTCGAAGATCTGATCCAAGGCGTCGTCGTGCAGTCCGCCAACGATGGATGCATCATCATCGCCGAGGGCATGGCCGGGTCCGAGGAGAACTTCGCGCAGCTGATGACGGAACGCGCGCGCCGGATCGGCCTGACGAAATCGGTGTTCAAGAACGCAACCGGATTGCCGGCCGAAGGGCAACTCGTGACGGTGCGGGAGCTTGCGATGCTCGCGCATCATCTGTGGCGCGAGTATCCCGACTACTACAGGTATTATGGCCAGACGGAGTTTACCTGGAACAAGATCCGCCAGACCAACCGCAATCCGCTGCTCAGGATGGACATCGGCGCCGACGGACTGAAGACCGGCTTCACCGAGGAGTCCGGTTACGCGATCGTCGGCTCGGTCGACCGCCAGGGCCGCCGACTGTTCGTCGCCCTCAGCGGGCTGCCGAGCGAGAACGCGCGGGCCGAGGAGGCCCGCAGAATTCTCGACTGGGGCGTGCGCGCCTTCCAGAAACACGAAGTCTTCGCGGTCGACGAGGTGGTTGGCGAAGCGAAGCTCTACGGCGGCGAGAAGGGCAGCGTCGCCTTGAAGGCGAAAACCCCGGTCGCCATCTTCGTGCCGATCACGAACCGGGAGCGCCTGGTGGCCCGCATCGTCTACCAGGGACCGCTGCAGGCGCCGGTGGAGGAAGGAATGCCTGTCGGGACGCTGAAGGTGTGGATTGGCGACACGCTCAGCCAGGAGACGCCGCTCTACACCGCGGAGAGCGTCGGAACCGGTTCGCTGCACAGCCGCGCCATCGACGCCATCGGCGAACTGCTGGTGGGCTGGATGCGCTGACCGGCAGCCGCGACGGGGCAGGGCGCGTGCCGCACCCGTCCTGCGCCGTGGACCTGGCAGGCGCGTGGGACTAAGAAGACGGATGCTATCGCGATCGGAATCAGCCTCGTTGAACGGTGGACTGTTCATCACATTCGAAGGCGGCGAAGGGGCCGGCAAGTCGACGCAGATCCGACGGCTTGCCGCCCACCTGCGGAGCCAGGGACATGATGTCCTCGTCACCCGCGAGCCTGGCGGCTCACCGGGCGCCGAGGCCGTGCGCCACGTCCTGTTGTCGGGAGCGGCCGAGCCGTTCGGGCCGCGCATGGAGGCGCTGCTCTTCGCCGCCGCCCGGTCCGACCATGTCGAGCAGGTGATCCGCCCCGCGGTCGAGCGCGGCGCCATCGTGTTGTGCGACCGGTTCCTCGATTCGACCCGCGTCTACCAGGGCGTCACGGGCGATCTCGATCCGGCCTTCGTGGCCGCGCTGGAGCGCGTCGTCGTCAACGGCATGATGCCGGACCTGACGCTGATCCTCGACCTTGATCCCGCCGAAGGCTTGCGTCGGGCGGGCGAGCGTCGGGGCGTCGAAGCCGCCGCCGACCGGTTCGAGAAGGAGACGATCGCTATCCACGAGCGCAGGCGGGAAGCCTTCCTGGACATTGCCATGCGGGAACCCGAACGCTGCGTGCTCGTCGACGCAGGCGGGACGGAGGACGAGGTCGCGTCCCGCATCCAGGCGGCGGTCGATCGCCTGCTTTCGGATCGCGAAGGCAAGGCGGCAGCCGAATGAGTTTCGAGAGACTGGCGCCCGAACAGCACGACACGCTGGATGGCATTCCCGAACCCGCCGAAAATCCGCTGCTTGTAGCGCATGACGAAGAAGCGAAGCGGCTCGCGACCGCCTATCGCGTCGGCAAGATGCATCATGCGCTGATCCTTTCGGGACCGCGCGGCATCGGCAAGGCGACCTTCGCCTTCCACCTGGCGCACCACCTGCTGAAGTTCCCCGACCGGACGATCGCGCCAGAGACGCTGGCGAAGCCCGATCCGAGTTCCTCGCTCCATCGCATGATCGCCTCCGGGGCCCACCCCGGCATTCTCTACCTGGCGAGGCCGCTGAACGAAAAGACCAAGGCGTTTCGGTCCGCCGTCACGGTGGAGGAAATCCGTCGCGTCAACCGCTTCCTGTCGATGACGTCCCACGACGGCGGTTACCGGATCGTCATCATCGATCCGGCCGACGACATGAATTCCAACGCGGCCAATGCGTTGCTCAAGAATCTGGAGGAGCCGCCGTCGCGCACGCTCTTCATCCTGATCTCCCACGCCGCGGGCGGGCTCCTCCCGACCATCCGCTCTCGGTGCCAGACCGTCCGGCTTCACGGGTTGCATCCTGACGATTTGGCGCGGGTCCTCTCCGGTTTCGGGATGGCGGTGGCGGATGCCGCGGGGCTTGCCGCGCGGGCCGGCGGCAGCGTGCGCGAAGCGATCCTGCTGACGGAGTATGGCGGCCTCGAGATCGCCGACGCGCTCGAAACCATCGTTCGCGGCGGCCGCTTCGATCCGGCGGCGGCGGCGAAGCTCGCCGATGCCGTGGCGGGGCGCGACCAGGCCATCCCGTTCGCGCTGTTCAATGCCCATGCGCTCGACCAGGTCGGCGCGCAGGCGACCGCGGCGGCCCTGGCAGGCGATCTGGTCCGGGCCGAGGCGCTGTCGGCGCTATGGCAGGAGGCCAGCCGGACGATCGCCGAGACCGAAACCTACAATCTCGACAAGCGGCAGCACGTCATCGGGCTGGTGCGCCGCCTCCATGGCGTCATGAGCAAGGCGGCCTGAGGACGCTACACGGCCTGCCCATGCAGGTCGTAGGCATCCGCCTTGTCGATCTTGACGGTAACGATGTCTCCGACGCGCAACGGCCGGCGCGACTGCACGTGAACCGCGCCGTCGATCTCGGGCGCGTCGTACTTGCTGCGGCCTTTCGCGGTCGCGCCGTTGACCTCGTCGATGATGACCGGCAGGCGCTTGCCGACTTTCTTCCTGAGGAGATTGGCTGAAATCTTCTGCTGGCGCGCCATGAAGCGGTTCCAGCGGATCTCCTTGACCTCTTCCGGCACGGCCTCCAGCCCCAGGTCGTTCGCCCGCGCGCCGCCGACCGGTTCGTATTTGAAACAACCGGCCCGTTCGATTTTCGCCTCCTCAAGCCAGTCGAGCAGCATGTCGAAATCCTCGTCCGTTTCGCCGGGGAAGCCGACGATGAAAGTCGAACGCAGCGCCAGGTCGGGGCAGGTTTCGCGCCAGCGGCCGATACGCTCGAGCGTCTTTTCCTGGTGCGCCGGACGGCGCATGTTCTTCAGGACGCGTGGCGAGGCGTGCTGGAAGGGGATGTCGAGATAGGGCAGGATCTTGTGCTCGGCCATAAGCGGAATGACCTCGTCGACATGCGGATAGGGGTAGACATAGTGCATCCGCACCCACGCGCCGAGTTCGCCCAGTTCGCGCGACAGATCGAGGAAGCGCGTGCGCACCTCCCGGTCGTGCCATAGGCTCGGGGCGTATTTGAGGTCGACGCCGTAGGCGCTGGTGTCCTGCGAAATGACGAGGAGTTCCTTCACGCCGGCTTTCACCAGACGCTCCGCTTCCCGCAACACGTCGCCGACCGGTCGCGAGACGAGGTCGCCGCGCAGCGCCGGAATGATGCAGAAGGAACAGCGATTGTTGCAGCCTTCGGAAATCTTCAAATAGGCGTAGTGGCGTGGGGTCAGCTTGACGCCCTGCGGAGGGATCAGGTCGACGAAGGGCTCGTGCGCCGGAGGGGCCGCTTCGTGAACCGCCGCCATGACGCTCTCGTAAGCCTGAGGTCCGGTGATCGCCAGCACATTGGGATGCTTCTCGCGGATCAAGTCCGGCGTGGCGCCCATGCATCCCGTGACGATGACCCTGCCGTTTTCGGCCATGGCTTCGCCGATCGCGGCAAGCGACTCGTCGCGCGCCGAATCCAGGAAGCCGCATGTGTTGACGACGACCAGATCGGCGCCATCGTGCTTGCGCGCGATCTCGTATCCTTCGGCGCGTAGGCGGGTGAGGATGCGTTCGGAATCGACCAGCGCCTTGGGACAACCAAGACTGACGAAGGAGACGCGCGGAGCGTTCATTGAAAGACTTTCGATAGGCGGAACGGGAGGTTGACGCGCCCATAGCACAGTTTGCAGGGCTCGGTCATCGTCAACTTTCCAGCACGAAGCGGACCATATCGACCGGTCGCCTGTCGGCG
This sequence comes from Mesorhizobium sp., assembly GCA_046292285.1. Classification (GTDB taxonomy): domain Bacteria; phylum Pseudomonadota; class Alphaproteobacteria; order Rhizobiales; family Rhizobiaceae; genus Aquibium. Next base: position 34,683 of record JBKBRJ010000035.1, read on the forward strand.
ACCACCGCTGCGCCGAACGGGGGAAGCCGCTCGAAAATGTTCTCGTTCAAGATATCACCTTGTTGGTGACTGTTCAGGAAATGATCAAAATTCGTGCATGTACGATGAAATTCTTTCCACAATCCAAGGTTTATGGTGCTGACGTTGCGTAAACCATGCTTTTCGATTATAATTAAGAAATCGTAAATCAAGTAGAGCGTAAATTGCGATGTCAAATCAGCTCAAAGCTCTTCTAGCTATAAGTGTGTTCGCCTATGCGGCGAGCGCTGCGGTTGCAGCCGAGCGAGTCGGAGAAGCTGTCCTCATCAAAACGAGCGTGACCGGCGATGGCCGGACCCTGGCGACCAGTTCTCCGGTTCATCGCGATGAGCAGTTGAGGACGTCCAGCTCCGGGCTTGGCGAGTTCGTCTTCCTGGACGGCACCAAGTTCGCGCTTGGGATGAACTCGTCGGTCGTTATCGACAAGTTCGTCTATGCAGACAGCAGATCGTTCAAAGATCTGACGATCAATGCAGCCAAGGGCAGTTTCCGGTGGATCAGTGGCGGGTCTCCATCATCGGCCTACAAGATCAATACGCCGTCGGGCACGATCGGCATCCGCGGCACCGCGCTCGACGTCTACGTCGGCGCGGGAGGAGTGACCGCAGTCGTGCTGCTGAAGGGCGCCGCGCGCTTCTGCAGCCGGAACGGCTGCCAGGAATTGCAGCGCCGTTGCGACTATGTCGTCGCGACGCCTCGCGGCGGGATAAGCCGTCCTGCCCGTGTGCAGCAGGCCGTCCTGCGGCAAGTCGCGAACATGCGGGCCTTGCCGTTTCTGACTGGCGATCAACGGCTGTCGCGGCGCTTCCAGACCGGTGACAGCTGTGGCCTGTCGAGTTCCATTGCCACGATCCCTTCCGACAATTACCAGAGGAGCACAGTTCCCGGCAATCCGCCCGGACCGGGCAACCCTGGCGGCGGCGGAAATCCTGGCGGCGGCGGGAACCCGGGAGGTGGCGGCAACAGCGGTAGCGGCAACAGCGGCGTCGGCGTCGGCAACGGCGGCGGAAACGGCACCGGCAACGAGGGCAACGGCGTCGGGCCCGGAAACGGCAATGGCGGCGGAAACGGCAATGGCGGCGGGAACGGCCATGGCGGAGGGAGCGGCAACAGCGGTGTTGGCGCCGGCAACGGCGGCGGAAACGGCACCGGCAACGAAGGAAACGGCGTCGGGCCGGGAAACGGCAACGGCCGCGGATAACTCCGATCTACATTGTTCGCATGGGTGAGAGTAGCGATCGAGGGGGCCTGACCGACAGGTCTTCGGGAGGACAATTCCTTTCGAGACACCCGTGACCAGACCGATCGACACGCCAGAACTTCTGCTCCGCGCCCGGAAATACGTCGCGTCATGCGTCGCGCGGCGCGGATCTTCGTCCGGGATCTTTTCTAACGAAGTATGTTGTCGGTCGTGAGCATCGTGACCTGTCGGGAGCGGTGACGAAGCTTGCCAGCGCTGCACCCTTCGGCTACGCCGCGCTCATGACTGTCACCGTACGCTTCGCTCCTTCGCCGACGGGCCAGATCCACATCGGCAATGCTCGGACGGCACTTTTCAACTGGCTGTTCGCCTTGAAGAACCGCGGCCGCTTCATCCTGCGGTTCGACGATACGGATGCGGAGCGTTCCCGGCAGGAGTATGCCGACCAGACGCTCTACGATCTCCATTGGCTCAACATCTTTCCCGACGCGGTCGAGTATCAGTCGAAGCGCGGCGCCTCGCACGCCGACGCGGTCGAACGGCTGAAGCAGAGCGGGGTGCTCTATCCCTGCTATGAAACCGCCGAGGAACTGGAGCTGAAGCGCAAGATCCGCCTGTCGCGCAAGCTGCCGCCGATCTACGGCCGGGAAGGCCTGGCCTATTCGCAAGAGGATCGGGCGAGATTCGAGGCCGAGGGCCGTCGGCCGCACTGGCGCTTCCGTCTGCCGAACTACCGTCGCGACCCGTTCGATCCCGAGCGCACGGAGGTTCGCTGGACAGACATCGTTCGGGGGGAGGAGACCGTCGACCTCGGCTCGCTGTCCGATCCGATCCTCGTGCGTGAGGACGGCACCTACCTCTACACGCTTCCCTCCGTCGTCGACGATATCGAGTTCGGCATCACGCACGTCATCCGGGGTGACGACCACGTGACCAACACGGGCGTGCAGATCGCGCTGTTCCAGGCGCTCGGCGCCACCGTGCCGGCCTTCGGGCACCACAACCTGCTGACCACCACGACGGGCGAGGGCCTGTCGAAGCGGACAGGCGCGTTGTCGATCCGCAGCCTGCGCGAGAGCGGGCTGGAGCCGATGGCGGTCGCGTCGCTCGCCGTTCTCACGGGAACCTCCGAGAACGTGGTGCCGGAAGGCGACATGCTCAAGCTTGCCGAGCGCTTCGATCCCGCGGCAACGTCGCGGTCCGCCGCCAAGTTCGATCCCGCCGACCTGACCGGCCTCAATCGCGCCCTTGTCCAGGCGTTGCCTTACGAGGCGGTCGGCGAACGGCTCGTCGCCTATGGGGTCATGGGCGAGAAGGCCGAAGCCTTCTGGCTGGCGATCCGTGGCAATCTCGACCGGGTGCAGGACGTCACGTCCTGGTGGAGGATCGTCACGGCGAAGCCCGAGCCCGGCGTCGAGTTCAGCGCGGCGGACACGAGCTTCCTGCGCGAGGCCTTCGACCTTCTGCCGGACGAGCCTTGGGACGCCGGCACGTTCAAATCCTGGATGGGCGCCGTGCGCGAGAAGACCGGCCGGAAAGGCAAGGCGCTGTTCATGCCCTTGCGCCTCGCCCTCACTGGACGAGATTCGGGGCCGGAGCTCGCGGATCTTTTGCCGCTTCTGGGTCGGGAAGGAACGTTGGCCCGACGACCCTGATCCGCCGCTCGCCTGGAGGCGCCAGCGAAGCGGTGGATGCCGTCGCGGCCGGATCGGCTTTCATCGTGTCGAGGACGTCGCGGATCGCGGCAAGATCGAGCCCGCCGTCGCGGTTCGCCTGCGACTCGGGATCGGCGGCCGGGTCCGGGCGCTGGCGGGGCAGGGGAACGGGCGCTGCTTCGAGGGGCTGCTCGGCGACGCCGGGAGGGTCGACCGGGGTCGGAGCCGAATGATCTCCGGCGATGATGGAGAAGTTCTTCGGCACGCCACAGCCGCAGGATTCGGGGCGCACGAAACCCGCCTTGCGATAGCTGAACGCCGTCGGCAGTTGCGCGTAAGGCCTGCCGGACAGGGAGACCATCTCGTTCGTCTCCTCGCCAGGCGTGCGATGGATGTAGAGCTCGACATCCGTTCCCGGACACTGGGCGCGGCAGGCCGCGGCATCGCGATCGAGTTCGTCACCCGGCGTCGAGTAGGCGATCGGGAAGAAGTAGCCGTCGCAGGAACGGACGCAAAGCGTTCGGAACGTTCCCGCGAAGCGCGGCCTGATCTCGATGCGGCTGCCGTCCTGGATCACCACCTGCTGACGCCGGCGATCCTCGTTCGCCGGCTCGCGAAGGAATTCGTCGGGGCGACGCTCCTGTATTCCACCGCCGAACAGACGGTCGAAGAGCGCGGACGCCGTGCGCCCGACAGGGGCATCCGCCCGGCGGGAAGCCGACGCCGGGCGGCAGCCATTGGCGTCGAGCGACGCCAGGATACGCGCCCGCGAGGCTCCCCCATCCCGTCCGCCGCCCGAAACCTGGCGGTGGTTCCGTTCGAGGGTCGCCAGATTGGCGTACATGCGGTCCAGGGTCTGGCGGAGCGAGCGGCAGGCGCTTCCCGAGTTGCCGCCGAAGATGCCGTTGCACCCCGCACGGCGCATCTGGCCCTCGGCCCGGTCGATCTGCCGGCGCTGGTCGGCAAGGGCCTTCTCGTACTGCCGCGCCCGGGCAGGCGATCCGCCGCCGCCTCCTGCGCGCGCGAGCTGCCCTTCGAGATCCCGGCACAGGCGCGACGAGGCGGTGGCGTTTGTGATGGCAAGGACGTTGGCGACGAGCAGGACGAAGGCGAGCACCGCGGCGCGCATCATCCCTTTGCGTCTGCCCGCCATCACCATACCGTCGTCCGTCCCGTTCGCATCGTACACGCGCCGCGAGATGCTAGCGCCTCATGGTTAATCCTTCGTTGGACAGGCAGCGGCGTCATGCCGACTGGGACGCCTCCACGACCGACAGCGCCGTCATGTTGACGACGCCGCGCGAGGTCACCGATGGCGTGAGGATGTGGGCCGGGCGCGCCGTGCCGAGCAGGATGGGGCCGACATGGAGCGCGTCCGTCAGCGCCTTGACCGTCGTCAGCGCGATGTTGGCGGCGTCGAGGGTGGGGAATACCAGCAGGTTCGCTTCGTCCTTCAGCTTGGAGTGCGGATAGACGCGGTTGCGCAGAACCGCCGAGATCGCCGAATCGCCGTGCATTTCGCCGTCGGCCTCGAGCTCCGGCGCCATCTCCGCGACCAGCGCGGCCGCGCGGCGCATTTTCAGCGTGGAGGGCGTGTCGCGCGAGCCGAAATTGGAGAGCGAGAGCAGGGCGGCCTTCGGCTCGATGCCGAAGCGGCGGATTTCCTCGGCGGCGAGCAGGGTCATCTCGGCGATCTCCTCGGCTGTGGGGTCGACCGAGACGTAGGTGTCGGTGAAGAAGGTGACGCCGCGCTGCATGATCAGCATCGACAACGCCGACAGGTCACGCACGCCCTCGCGCCGGCCGACGATCAGGTCGACATTGCGCAGATGCCGCTCGAAACGCCCCTCCAGACCGCAGATCATCGCGTCGGCCTCGCCGCGCACCAGCGCCAGCGCGGCAATGACGGTGGTGTTGGTGCGCACCAGCGTACGCGCCGCCTCCTGGGTGACGCCGCGACGGCCGGCGAGATGGATCAGATGGTCGACATAGCCGCGGTAGCGCGGGTCGTCCTCGGGATTGACGAGATCGAAGTCTATGCCGGGCCTGATCTTGAGGCCGTAGCGGCGCAGGCGCGTGTCGATGACGCTCGGGCGGCCGATCAGGATGGGCCGGGCGATGTCCTCCTCGAGCACGACCTGGGCGGCGCGCAGCACGCGCTCGTCCTCGCCGTCGGCATAGATGACCCGCTTGGCCGCCGCGCCGCGGGCAGCCGAGAAAACGGGCTTCATGACCAGCCCCGACCGGAAGACGAAGCGGTTCAGGCGGTCGACATAGGTGTCCATGTCGGCGATCGGGCGCGTGGCGACGCCGCTGTCGCAGGCTGCCTTGGCGACCGCCGGCGCGATCCGCAGGATGAGGCGCGGGTCGAAGGGGGAGGGGATCAGGAAGTCGGGGCCGAAGGTCGGCGTCTCCGTCGCATAGGCGCGGGCGGCGACGTCCGAGGGCTCCTCGCGGGCGAGCGCGGCGATGGCGCGCACAGCCGCCATCTTCATCTCCTCGTTGATGGCGGTGGCGCCGACGTCGAGGGCGCCGCGGAAGATGTAGGGGAAGCAGAGAACGTTGTTGACCTGGTTGGGAAAATCCGACCGGCCGGTGCAGATCATCGCGTCCGGCCGCGCCTGGCGCGCCAGTTCCGGCATGATCTCGGGGACGGGATTGGCGAGCGCCAGGATCAAGGGGTTCGCGGCCATGCCCGCCAGGAGGTCGGGCTGGAGCACGCCGGCCGCCGACAGGCCGAGGAAGACATCGGCGCCGCCGATGACATCGGCAAGCGTGCGGGCGTCGGTGTCCTTGACGTAGGGATCCTTCCAGCGGTCCATCTCGTCGACGCGGCCCTTGTAGGCGACACCGAAACGGTCGGTGACCCAGATGTTCTCGCGCCGCGCGCCCAGCGAGACGAGCAGGTTGAGGCAGGCGAGCGCCGCCGCGCCCGCGCCCGACGTCACGATCTTGACCTCGCCGATCGACTTGCCCGCAAGCTCCAGCGCGTTGAGCACGGCGGCGGCGACGATGATGGCGGTGCCGTGCTGGTCGTCGTGGAAGACGGGGATGTTCATCCGCGCCTTCAACCGTTCCTCGACCTCGAAGCATTCCGGCGCCTTGATGTCCTCGAGGTTGATGCCGCCGAAGGTCGGCTCGAGCGCAGCGACCGTGGAGACCATCGCGTCGATGCCGGGCGCGTCGATCTCGATGTCGAAGACGTCGATGCCGGCGAACTTCTTGAA
>JBKBRJ010000035.1:40814-46047 GCA_046292285.1 Mesorhizobium sp.
CTTCTTGAACAGGACCGCCTTGCCTTCCATCACCGGTTTCGACGCCAGCGGACCGATGTTGCCCAGTCCGAGGACCGCCGAGCCGTTGGAGACGACGCCGACGAGATTGGCGCGGATGGTGTAGAGCGCGGCCGCCGCCGGATCGTCGGCGATGGCGAGGCAGGGCGCGGCCACGCCCGGCGAATAGGCGAGCGCGAGGTCGCGCTGGCTGCCGAGCGGCTTGGTCGCCTGGATCTCCAGCTTTCCCGGTTCGGGGTAGCGGTGGAAGAAGAGCGCCGCCTCGTCGAGATCGGAGCGTGCCGGTTTGGGGGTGTGCTGAGTCATGAAGAAGGGTCCGCCTGCCTGGCCGTGCGATGGACAGGGTTTACCATGGCGGGCGTGAATTTCGAGGGTGGGATCATGGAAAGTATCACGCCCGCTCGCGCGGACGCGTGATCAGCCGTCGACGAGACGCTGCAGCCCGATCGCGCCTTGCGGGGCGCGGATCTTTCCCTCGTGGATGATGTAGACGTAGACGTCGCGCGGCGCCTTCGGGACGACGGCGGACGGGTCGGCAAGCGGCAGGTCGCCGGGCACGCCGCCCTCCGCCCAGATGCGCGCGCGCCGCGCCCAGGCGTCGAGCTCGGCCGGCGGATAGGCGGTCGGCACGCCGTCGTCGCCCCGCTGCAGCCGGGCGTAGACGAAGTCGGCCGTCACGTCGGCGATTTCGGGATAGTCGAAGTGATGGGCATAGCAGATGGCGGCGCCGTATGACCGCGCCAGCGCGACGAAGGCGGGGTCGACGAAACTCGCGTGCCGGACCTCGAGGACGTGCCGCAGTCTGAGCCCGGCATGGCTTTCCGGAAGCAGTTTCAGGAAACCCTCGAAATCGTCCGGCTCGAACCGTTTCGTGTTGGCGAACTGCCAGACGATCGGGCCGAGCTTGTCGCCGAGTTCCTCGATGCCCTGGGCGAAGAATTTTGCCAACGATTCGCCGGCGGAGGACAGGATTTTCTTGTTGGTGACGAAGCGGTTGCCCTTGAGGGCGAAGACGAACCCCTCCGGCGCGTCGGCCGCCCATTTGGCGAAGGTGTCCCGCGTCTGGCCGCGATAATAGGTGCCGTTGACCTCGATGGTGGCGACCTGGCCGGCGGCGTATTCGAGCTGCCTTTTTTTCGGCAGGTCGGCCGGGTAGAACGTCCCTTCCCAGGGCTCGAAGGTCCAGCCGCCCATGCCGGCGCGAATTCGTCCTGAAGGGGCCATCCTCGTTCTCGCTCCGCGTCCGATCGGTCGTCGCGGAGCGTTGCCGCCGGGCCGGCGAATGTCCACCCGGTTCGAATTCGGGCGGCGAGGCTGCTGACAGGCCCTGAAGCGTACCGGGCCGCGCGGGCAAGGCGAGACCCGGCGCGGGTGTCAGAGCAGGTCGGCGGGGACCTTTCCGCCATTGTCCCTGAGCTTCTGAATCACCTGCTTGTGCAGCCACATGTTCATGGCGGCGGAATCGCTGGTGCTGCCGGTGTAGCCGAGCTCGGCGGCGAGCTCCTTGCGCGCGGCGAGACTGGAATCGAGGCCGAGCGCCTTCATCAGGTCGACGATCGACTTGCGCCAGTCGAGCTTCTGGCCGCTGCGCTTGACGGCGGCGTCGAGGATGGCCGCGACGTCGACCGGCGCGGCGGCCGGCGTCGGGGAGGTCGCGCCTGCCTTCGGCGCGGCCGAGGGCGTGGCCGACGACGGCGCGGGTGCGGCCGAGGCGACCACGGGCTTGGACGACGTGTCGGCGACGGTGGGCGCCGCCGCCTCGTCCTCGCCGCCGCCCCAGATGGCGTTCTTGATCTTGTCGAAGATGCCCATGCTCAGTCCTCCGTTTCGCCATGCCTCGGCGCCTTCCGGCGGCCGGACTGCCAGATCGCGCGGAATTGCGCACGCCCTGAACCTAGAACGCACGGGCGCGGAGATAAAGGCTTGCCCGCGCGGGCGCGGCCGGCGGGCGGCTCAGGGCGTCGCCTTCGCCCGCAGCAGCGTGTTCTGGGCGTCGCCCTCGACCTGGTCGATCACGACCAGCCGGACCGCGCCTGGCCCGACCGCGCTGCCCTGGTGCCAGATGTCGACCATCTCGACGATGAAATCGCCGGCGCGGTAGGTGGTGGCCGCGCCGGTTTCGACATTGGTCACGACGAGCTCGCCCTCGAGCACGTAGGCATAGCGCGGGGAGGGGTGCCGGTGCACCGGCAGCGTCGCGCCGGGCGCGATCTCGAACAGCGAGGCGATGACGCGCGCGTCCCGTTGCGGCAGCACGAGCGGCTGGCCGGCGGCGGTGACGCTGGTGCTGGCGAGCGGGGTGACGACGACCGGCTGGCGCGCCGTGTCGTCGAGCGCGAAGGCGGGGCAGGCGGACAGGAGCGCGGCGGCGAGGATGGCGGCGGCGCTCAGTCTTTGCGTCGATCGTCTCATGTCCCATCCTTCGGATCTGCGATTCGGCTGCCAACACACTCGCCAATGCGGCTGGCTGTTACAACCGGAAGCAGGCACCGTGGTTGAGGAAGGCTTTCGCGAAGAGCCCGCACGCGGGGGTGCCCATGCCTTTCAGCGTGGGCGCCCCTTCCGGTCGAGTTCCCGCTCCATCGCGCCCCGCAGGATCGTGTTCAGACGCGTCTGGTATCCACGACCGCCCGCCTTGAGCCAGGCAAGAACTGGCGGCCTTCCGCCACCAGTTCGCCGCCCGTCATGCCACCTTGGTCAGCTCGAACACTTCCCCATGCCGGGCCGCGCCAGCGAAATCGCGACGGCGCAGTGCCTGGCGGACTTCGTCGAGCTTGAGTGCATCCGCGGCGGAGAGGTACGGACCCCAGCCGGTTTGGTCGTCGGGCTCGTAGATGAGCTCGACCGGAACCCTGGCGACATAGCCGCCTTCCTCGACGAGCTTTGTAACGTGCTCACGCCTTGCGTCGGGTTGTGGAGTGCTCATCCCACTTGTCCTTGTCGGGCAGATAGACCGTCACGAGGACGGCATGGACCGCATTGTCGTTGATCATACCCCAAACAGCATGGATCGTGCCAGCCGGCAGGATGTGCCGTGCGAGAAACGACGGTCCCATCCGTCCCTTTGTATAGGTTTCGACGACAGTCCATGTCGGAATACTCGCGAGAATGTCTGACAGGAGGATTCCTCGCTCGTTCAGCCGTCCCTGGGCATGGTCGGAAAGCCTGAACCTGCCGGCCTCGATACGCTCGCGTATCCGGTTGACGAGGTCCTCCATCGCTCACTCAGCCGCCGCCTTCTTCCCCACAGGCCGACGCTCCAGCAGTTCCTTGAGGAACGCGCCGGTGTGGCTGCGCGGCTCCTTGACGATGTCCTCGGGGCGGCCCTCGGCGACGAGTTCGCCGCCGCCGTCGCCGCCCTCGGGGCCGAGGTCGAGGATCCAGTCGGCGGTCTTGATGACCTCGAGGTTGTGCTCGATGACGACGACGGTGTTGCCCTGGTCGACGAGTTCGTGGAGGACTTCGAGCAGCTTGGCGACGTCGTGGAAATGCAGGCCGGTGGTCGGCTCGTCGAGGATGTAGAGCGTCTTGCCGGTGGCTTTCCGCGACAGCTCCTTGGCGAGCTTGATGCGCTGCGCCTCGCCGCCCGACAGCGTGGTGGCCTGCTGGCCGACGTGGATGTAGCCAAGGCCGACCTTGGCCAGCGTCTCCAGCTTGTCGCGCACGGCCGGCACGGCGGCGAAGAACTCGGCGCCTTCCTCCACCGTCATGTCGAGCACGTCGGCGATCGACTTGCCCTTGAAGGTGACGTCGAGCGTCTCGCGGTTGTAGCGCTTGCCGTGGCAGACGTCGCAGGTGACGTAGACGTCGGGCAGAAAGTGCATCTCGATCTTGATGACGCCGTCGCCCTGGCAGGCCTCGCAGCGGCCGCCCTTGACGTTGAAGGAGAAGCGGCCGGGCTGATAGCCGCGCGCCTTGGCCTCCGGCAGGCCGGCGAACCAGTCGCGGATGGGCGTGAAGGCGCCAGTGTAGGTGGCCGGGTTGGAGCGCGGGGTGCGGCCGATCGGCGACTGGTCGATGTCGATGACCTTGTCGAGGAATTCCAGCCCCTCGATGCGGTCGTGCTCGGCCGGATGCTCGCGCGCGCCCATGATGCGGCGCGAGGCGGCGCGAAACAGCGTCTCGATGAGGAAGGTGGACTTGCCGCCGCCCGAGACGCCCGTGACGCAGGTGAACGTGCCGAGCGGGATCTCGGCGGTGACGTTCCTCAGGTTGTTGCCGCGCGCGTTGACCACCTTGATGCGGCGGCCCTTCTTCAATGGCCGGCGCTCGGCCGGCAGCGGGATCGACAGCGCGCCGGAGAGATATTGCCCGGTGAGCGATTTCGGGTTGGCCATGATCTCGGCCGGCGTGCCCTCGGCGACGACACGGCCGCCATGGATGCCGGCGGCGGGTCCCATGTCGACGACGTAGTCGGCGGTGCGCACGGCGTCCTCGTCGTGCTCGACCACGATGACCGTGTTGCCGATGTCGCGCAGGTGCTTCAGCGTGTCGAGCAGGCGCGCGTTGTCGCGCTGGTGCAGGCCGATCGACGGCTCGTCGAGGACGTAGAGCACGCCCGTGAGACCCGAGCCGATCTGGCTGGCGAGGCGGATGCGCTGGCTCTCGCCGCCCGACAGCGTGCCGGAATTGCGCGACAGGGCGAGATAGTCGAGGCCGACGTCGTTCAGGAAGCGCAGGCGCTCGCGGATCTCCTTGAGGATGCGCACCGCGATCTCGTTCTGCTTGGCGTTCATGAGCGTGGGCAGGGCCTCGAACCAGGCGGCGGCGTTGCGGATCGACAGCGCCGTGACCTCGCCGATGTGGCGGCCTGCGATCTTGACCGCCAGCGCCTCCGGCTTCAGGCGGTAGCCATTGCAGGCCGGGCAGGGGGTGGCCGACATGTAGCGCTCGATCTCCTCGCGGCTCCAGGCCGACTCGGTCTCCTTCCAGCGCCGCTCGAGATTGGGGATGACGCCCTCGAAGGTCTTCGAGGTCTTGTAGGAGCGCATGCCATCGTCATAGGCGAAGGCGATCTGCTTCGAGCCGGTGCCGTGCAGGATGGCGTTCCTGGCCGCCTCGGGCAGGTCCTTCCAGCGGTCGCCGAGCTTGAAGCCGTAGGCCTTGCCGAGCGCGTCGAGCGTCTGGCCGTAATAGGGCGAGGACGAGCGCGCCCAGGGCGCCACCGCGCCGTCGCGCAACGACAGGTTCTCGTCGGGGATGACCAGCATCGGAT
>JBKBRJ010000036.1:0-45602 GCA_046292285.1 Mesorhizobium sp.
CCGCCCCGCCGCGTTGGCGCCCCATCTCGCCGGGGGCCGCCCGGCGCCTGGCGGCGCTCGCCGGCGCCGAGGCCGAGAAGAAGCGCCTTGAGGAAGAAAAGGCCGCCGCGGTCGCCCGCGCGCGCGCCGAGAAGGAAGCCGAGAAACTGGCCGCCGCGCAAGCCAAGCAGCAGGCGGAACAGGCGGCGGCCGCGCCGGCCGTCACCGTCGAGGAAGGCAATGCCGGCGGCGGCCTGTTCGGCGCGGTGCGCAAGCGCGTCGGCCTCGGCAACCTGTTCGGCGGCTGACCGCGATCGTGGGCGACGCCACCGGGGCCGCCGGCTCGTCCGCGAGCCAGGACACGATCGAGGTCTACGACCTGCGCGGCCTGAACTGCCCCCTGCCCGTGCTGAAAACCCGCCGCCGCCTCGCCGGCCTGCCCGCCGGCGGCCGGATCTGGGTCGAAACCACCGACCCGCTGGCCGTCATCGACATCCCCGCCTTCTGCCACGACGACGGCCACAGGCTGGTGACCAGCGAGAGCGTGGCGGGCGGGCACCGGTTTCTGATCGAGCGGGGTGGGAGAGGGGCAGGCCCCTAGCCAAAACCTGGAATCGATTTACGCCCGGCTCGCGGGTTTCAGCGAGATTTGATTCCAAAGAGCGTCGGGCTCAAAATCAAGACGCCGCTCCACCCAGGCCATCACATCCAATGGATGAGCAACGATCAGATCAACGTCGGACCGTTGATGTCTCAAGGCATACAGTTGCCGCGTTCCCGACGATGCCTTCACGATGCGAGTGTCGATCCGAAGGGATCCCTTGGTCTGGAAATCCTTCAGATTGTCCGTCACGAGAAGGGCGGTCCGGGACGCGAAGGCGGTCGCCAGCACACCGGCATCCTCGTCATCGGCCATTGCGAACTGCTCGCGCCCACCGAGCAGGAGATATGGATCGAGTTCGTCCGGTCCATATTTCATGATGCCCTTGATGGCTTCGACGTAGGCTGCTGAACTGTCTGATGATGCCCCTTGGCGTTGCAGGACATGCTCGAGTGTCTCCAGCATTTCGATGGAGTTGACGAGCTGCGCTTCCCGCTCTTCGTCTCCCCATCTTCCACTCGTCACCATGGAGACGATCCTCTGGGCCGTGGTGCCTCGTCGGCCCTTGGCGGCCGCCATCAGGTTCGCCACCCACACATTCACATCCAGAAGAATGCGCATTGGCGTCTTCACGGACTGGTTTTCGCACGCCTCGCGGCTTCACTCAGCCGTGTCGCCTCTTCCATGAGATCGATCTCACCCGCGCCGCCGTCGGCAGCGCCAAAAATCGTCTCGGCGGCCAGGCGTTCGGTTGCTGCTTCAAGGCGAATTCGCGAAACCGCTGCCATCATCTCGCGCGATAGGCGCTTGATGCCGTTCGCATCCTGCTGGGACTGCAGTTCGAGCAGCGCGTCGCGCACGTCCTTGGGAAGCCCGGTAAACACCGTGAGGGCGCTGGAGACGACGTTCGATATGGACCGATTTTCCTTTTCAGCAACGATGCGGACCTTGAGGGCCATCTGGTCCTCGACATTGGCGGAAAGCGTCACGGCCATCATTGCCATCCTTCTATAGAAGCAGACTGTTTCTATATAGGCTTTGCCGCCGAGGCGATCAATGGAGCCGCTGCTGAGGGCGCCGCCGTCCAGCAGGCGCCGAGCCGAAATTCCCTGGCTCCCCGCTCGCCTACCCCCGCCACCCGCCCGCGATCGCCAGCGGGTTGTCCTCCAGCGCCGCCCTGTCGGGCGAGTCGACGAGCGGCTGGCCGGCGAAGGCGGCAAACAGGCGCTCGACATAGTCGGCCGGCATGTCGAAGGTGATCATGACGATGCGCACGCCGCGCGGGCCTTCGGGCCATTTCGCCAGCCGCATCGGCGGGTGCAGCACCTTCTGCACGCCGTGGATCACCAGCGGGCGCTCGCGGTCCTCCAGCGTCTCGACGATGCCCTTCATGCGGAGCAGCTGCTCGCCATGGGTGGAGCGAAGGAGGTCGAGGAAGTTCTCCACCGACGACAGCGGCAGCGGCCGGTCGAGCACCAGCGAGACGGTGCGGATGCGGCCGTCATCGTGGTGATGGTGGTGGTGATCGTGAGCATGTCCGGCATGGTCATGCCCGTGGTGATCGTGGCCGGGGTGGCTATGGTGACGGCCGTGCGCCTCGTCGCGCAGCCAGCGGGCGACGTCGACGCTCTTGGTGGCCGGGTCGTAGAGCCCGCAGTCGAGCAGCGCGGCTGGCGTGGCGGTCGCGGCGTCGAGGATCGGCGCGCCGGGGTTGAGCGCCCTCAGCCGCGCCTCGATGTCGCGCAGGTCGCCCGCCGAGGCGAGGTCGCGCTTGGACAGGACCAGCCGGTCGGCCATGGCGACCTGCCTGACCGCCTCCTCGTGCGCGTCGAGCGTGGCGGCGCCGTTGACCGCGTCGACCAGCGTCACCACGCCGTCGAGCCGGTAGGCGGCGACGATCGCCGGATGCGCCATCAGCGACTGCAGCACCGGCGCCGGGTCGGCGAGGCCGGTCGTCTCCACCACCACCCGTTTCAGCGGCGGGATGCGGCCGGTCTGCATGCGGTCGGCGAGGTCGGCCAGCGTGTCGACCAGTTCGCCGCGCACCGTGCAGCACAGGCAGCCGTCGGAGAGCTGGATGATCCCGTCGGAGGATTGTTCCACCAGCAGGTGGTCGATCGCCACGTCGCCGAACTCGTTGATGATGACGGCGGTGTCGGTCAGCGCCGGATCCTTCAGCAGCCGGTTGAGCAGCGTGGTCTTGCCCGCGCCGAGAAAGCCGGTGAGGACCGTGACCGGAACGGGTGGCTGCATCTGCTCGTCCTTCGCTTCTACTGGACCGCGCTCGCCTCGACGGGGCGGTAGTCGGGCCGGGGCGTGGGGATCGGCACGTCGGCATATTCCACCTCGTCCGTCGCATAGGGCGAACGCGGGCCGGTGGCGCCGCCGAGCCCGACGGCCAGGAGCACCGGTTCGCGCGCGGGCTTTTCGGCCAGATGCGGCGAACTGACGATCACCCGGCCGTTCTTGTCGATCTCGCCGGCGTCGAGGCGCGCCTTGAACGCCGCCTTGGTGCAGATGCGGTCGCGCATGCTGGTCGGCTTGTCGAGGCCCTCGCCCGAAGGCGTCATGGAGGCCAGGGTCGGCGCGCCGGCCGCGCTCTTGCCGAAGCCCGCGGCGAGCAGGTTGGCGGCCTTGACCGCGCGCTCCTCCGAGGAGCGCTCGCCGATGACCACGGCCAGCAGCGTGCGGCCGTTGCGGGTCGCGGAGGCGACGAGGTTGAAGCCCGACGGGCAGGTGTAGCCGGTCTTCATGCCGTCGGCGCCCTCGAAGCGGCCGATCAGGTCGTTGTGGTTGGTCATCTTCGACGTGCCGTCGACGAGACCCTCCAGCTTGAAGTAGCTCTCGTATTGCGGGAAATCGCGGCGGATGGCCGCGGCCAGCACCGCCAGGTCATGCGCGGTCGTGTACTGGCCGTCATTGTGCAGGCCGTGCGCGTTGACCCAGTGCGAGCCGGTCATGCCGAGACGCCGCGATTCGGCGTTCATGCGCGCTGCAAAGCCCTTCTCCGAGCCGGCGATGCTCTCGCCGATCGCGGTGGCGACGTCGTTGGCCGACTTCACCATGATGATCTTCAGCGCATTGTCCAGCGTCAGCACCGAGCCGACCGGATAGCCCATCTTGCTCGGCGGCTCCTTGGCGGCGTTCTTGGTGATGCGGACCGGCGAGGTCAGCGTCACCTCGCCGGCCGCCACGGCGCGAAACGCGACATAGGCGGTCAGGAGCTTGGTGAGCGACGCCGGATACCAGCGTTGCAGGGCGTTTTCCTGGGACAGCACGCGGCCGCCGTCGAGGTCGACGACGAGCGAGGGACCGGCGGCCGCGGGATGCGCGGACGCCGCCAGCGCGGCAAGGGCGCAGGCGGCCAGCGTCGAATAGAAGCGGTTCAATTTCACTTTCGCCTCACGCGGCAATTGCGCTACGTTTGCGGGAGAAGGCCGTTCGGCCCGTTCCCGGTTGCTGATCGCTGCTACTTACCGCATGTGGCGCGGGAATGGCAAAACCACGCCGATCACGATCGCGCGTGCCGGATCGGGCGGGCCAGCCAACAGGAGTGCGTACCCGACCATGCCGATTCTCAACCGCGCCGCCGAAATGCAGCAGGAAGTCGCCGCCTGGCGCCGCCATCTCCACACCATTCCGGAGCTCGGCTTCGACCTGCACCAGACCTCCGCCTTCGTCGCCGCCAAGCTGCGCGAGTTCGGCGTCGACGAGGTGGCGACCGGCATCGCCAAGACGGGCGTCGTCGGCATCATCGCCGGGCGGCTGGGCGACGGGCCGACGATCGGCCTGCGCGCCGACATGGACGCGCTGCCGATCACCGAGGCGAGCGGGGCGGCGCATGCCTCGGCCCATCCCGGCCGGATGCACGCCTGCGGCCATGACGGGCACACCTCGATGCTGCTCGGCGCGGCGAAATACCTCGCCGAAACACGCAACTTCGCCGGCCGCGTGGCGGTCATCTTCCAGCCCGCCGAGGAGGGGGGCGGCGGCGGCAACGTCATGGTCCAGGAGGGCATGATGGAGCGCTTCGGCATCAGCCGCGTCTTCGGCATGCACAACGAGCCCGGCCTGCCGGTCGGCCATTTCGCCACCCGGCCGGGACCGATCATGGCGGCGACGGCCGAATTCACCATCACGATCAGGGGCAAGGGCGGCCACGCCGCCTTTCCGCACCAGAACGTCGACCCGATCGTGATCGCCAGCCAGATCGTCGGCGCGCTGCAGACGATCGTGTCGCGCAGCGCCGATCCGCTCGAGGCGCTGGTCGTGTCCGTCACCAAGTTCCACGCCGGCGAGGCCTACAACATCATCCCCGAGACCGCCGAGATCGCCGGCACGGTGCGCACGCTGCGCAAGGATGTGGCGGCGCTCGCCGAACGGCGCATGAAGGCGATCGTGCACGGCATCGCCGAGGCCGGCGGCGCGACGGCTCAGATCGACTATGATTCGAACTACCCGGTGACGTTCAACCACCCTTTGGAAACCGATTTCGCCGTGCAGGTGGCGTCGGAGGTGGCCGGCGCGCAGAACGTCGAGCCGAACATGCCGGCGATGATGGGCGGCGAGGATTTCTCCTACATGCTGGAGGCGCGGCCGGGCTCCTTCGTCTTCATCGGCAATGGCGACACCGCCAATCTCCACCACCCCGGCTACGACTTCAACGACGAGGCGATCCCGCACGGCATCTCCTACTGGGTGCGCCTGACGGAGAAGGCGCTCGCCGCCTGACGCCCGATCGATCGGGCGGCACGGCGATGCCGCTCGAAACCCTTGGCCTCGCCGCCCGAACCCGTTATATCGGGCTCGCGTGGTCCCGTAGCTCAGCAGGATAGAGCATCAGATTCCTAATCTGAGGGTCACTGGTTCGAATCCAGTCGGGATCACCATCGTGACGTTGCTCTTTCAGGCTGGTATGAAAAATCAGCGGCCGCGTCCCAGGCGCGGACGGCCGTTCTGCCTTTGACGGACACCGCCACGCACCACCCCGCCGGCGTCAGCGCGCCACCGTCACGGAGCAGTGGGCGCCGGAGACGATCGCTTCCGACACCGATCCGATCAGCAGGCGCCCGATGAAGGGCGCGTTTCCCGTGCCCACGACGATGTGTGCGATGTCGTGGGTTCGAGCGTAGTCGATGACGCAGGCGGCGACGTCCGTCGCCTCCAGCATCTCGGCATCGACGTTCTGGACCCCATGCGAGCGGGCGTAGCGGACGGCAACCTCCAGAATCCGCCGCGCCTCCTCGGGCGGCCACGTGCGGATCGGCGGAAAGCCGCTCGCCGGGCGAAGCTGGTTCACCACGGCGAAGCTCAGGCCGAGGCCGAGCGCGGGGGCCATCCGGCAGGCAAGCTCCACCGCCCGCGCCGAATGGGCGCTGCCATTGGAGCAGCACAGCAGTCTGGCGCGTTCGGACAAGGCTCCCTCCTCGCTTCGTCGGGGCGCCCGCCTATGAGGCGTAGCGGAGGATCGCCGCCAGTTCGCCTTCGCCCGGCAGGTCGGCCTTCCTCACGCCCAGGACCCGGGCGCCCTGCGCCAGCGCCCGGCCGGCGATCTCGTCGACGACGCCGTAGCTCGTCGCGTCGGCGTCTTCGGCAAGCCGCAACTCGCCGGTGGTCTCGTCGATCGACCCGTGAACGACGGTGTCGATGTTGACCAGCAGCGTGTCGATCGCGCCGAAGGTCGCGGCGCGCGCCGCGTCGGAAAGGTCGGTGGTCGCCCGTCCCTCGCCCGCCCGCGCCTCGAACAGGGCCTTCGCCTTCTCGATCTCGGCTGCGTAGGCCGCGTCGAGGACGGGGCGCGATGCCGCGGCGAGATCGGCATCGGTGATGCGGTCGGGGCTGTCCTCGATCCCGCCGGGCAGCAGGTTCGGATAGCTGTTCACGGAGCGGAAGACCGAGGCGAGCCGTCCGGTCGCCGCGAGGATGAGAGGCGTGTCCAGGCCGGCCAGCACCGGCCGCAGCGCCGCGTCGACCTTGCGGGCATATTGTCGGAAGCGGACGTTCTGTCCTTCGGAGGCCTGGATCCGGGTGCTCGCCGTGCGGTCGTTCAGCGTCGACTTGCCCACGGCGCTCGCCGCGTCCTTCGGCAACCCGTCCACCTTCACCGTCCTTGCCGGAACGTCGGCGTGCACCTCGACGAGGCGCACCGCGTTCTCCGACAGCGCCAGCACGAAGGCCGAATGCGGGAAGGTGATCGCGCGCAGCAGCGGCTTCAGGTGAAAGCGGTCCGACACTTCCACCATCGTCGTCAGTTCGTTCGCGAGGCGGAAGGTGCGCAGCGTGTCCGGCGTCGCCAGCACCGCGAGGCTGTTGGCCTGGGCGCTCCAGAACGCGTCGTCCTCCCGGATCTCGTCCAGATGCTCCATCAGGGCGGCCAGCTGCCGCTTGTCGAACCCGACGGCTTCGAGCTGCTCGCGCGCCTGCCGGGCGAGGTTGCCCAACTCGATCCGGGACGCGTCGGCCTGCTGCGTCAGCGGCGTCGTCCTGAGATAGATCGACACGCAGGCGGGTGCGCGGACCTTGTTGAGGGCGACGATTTCCGAACGGGTGGGGATGTCGACATGGAGCATGAAGCTCAACCTCCTTGGCTGGGGCCGTCAGCGGCCACGATTTCAATCATAGCAGAAGTGGGTAGTCGATTTCGCACCGCCAACAAGGCAAAAGGTCGCTGTCCAGACCGGCGCAGCGCCGGCGCCGCGAAGGACCGGCTCCCGCCCGCGTGCGACAGAGGGCGTTTGCCGGCGCGCAAGGCGCAGACGCGCCGATGGCGGCTTCGTTCCACGCACCCGGAATTTCGGGATCGGCCGCGAAGCCTACTCGCTCATGGCGCGCAGCGTATCCCATTTCAGGATGCGGACGCGGCGCAGGCTCGGCAGGCGCACGATGCCCTTGTCCTTCATCCGCGAGAAGACGCGCGACACGGTCTCGATCGTGAGGCCGAGATAGTCGGCGACGTCGCCGCGCGACATCGGCAGGTCGAACTCCTCGAGGTCGCCCTGGCGGGCGGCCATGTCGAGCAGGAAGGCCGCGACGCGCTCGGCGGCGTGCTGGCGGCCGAGCACCAGCAGGTGTTCCTGCGCCTTGACCAGACCCTGGAGAACCAGCGGCAGGATCTCATGCGAGCGGTCGGCGCCGTGGCCGGGCCGGATGACGCGGATGCCGGTCGCTCCGATCGCCTCGGCGAAGAAATGGTGCGTGCCGCCCGCCTCGAAGCCGAAGACCTCGCCGGCGAGGTGGAAGGAGGAAATCTGGCGGCGCCCGTCGGCCAGCAACCGGTAGACGCGCACGGCGCCGAACTCGATCAGGTACAGGTCGCCGGCCTTCTCGCCCTGGGCGTAGATTTCGGAACCGGCGGAGAAAAGCGTGGCGGGTTGCGCGGCGCTCCGATCGAACAGCGTGTCGAGCCCGATTTCCGAAGGCGTTCCGTGCGGGGCGGCATTGCGGAACTCGCGAGAATGGATGGTCATGGCTTCCTCTGACGCTGTTCGTTGTGTCGGAAGCAAGCTCGCCTATTTCGCCCGCCGCTTGTATTCGTTCATGTCCCTACGTGTTTGTACGTAGACGGCTCCAACGGCGCTTCGCCGCCGGCCTTCGGAACGATCGCCTCGATCAGCGCAGGCCCGAGCAGCGGCTTGCGCAGGAGCCGGAACGGGATGGTGTCGGCCAGGGCGGCCGTCCGGTCGACCAGCACGACGACGGGACGCTCGTCGCCCGCGATCCGCGCGAATTCGATCAGATTGCGCTGCCCCGCATCGACCGCGTCCTCGTCGACGACGGCGCAATCGAAGCCGTTCACCTTGTGGGATGCGAAAACGGTCGGGAAGCCGGCATGCGATTCGATCTCGTAGCCCTCGGCTGCGACGGTGAACTCTATCGAACGACGAAGTTCATCGTTCGGAACCACGACGAGAACCTTGCGGCCATGCTTCAAGAAAGTTGTCTCCAACGCGCCATCACCGGCCGCGCGAAACGCGGCCCGTCGATCTGGATAGGGGCCGGCGCGGACATGCGCATTGCGCCAAGTCAAATTCGGTCGATCGCAAGATCCGCCTAGCGTGGGACGATCCCCGCGGCGATCGCCTTGCGGACGAGTTCCGGCAGGCTCTTGGCGTCCATCTTGGCCATGACGTTGGCCCGGTAGACCTCGACGGTACGCGGACTGATGTTCAGGTCGTAGGCGATGGTCTTGTTGGCGTGGCCGGCGACCACGCGGGCCAGGACCTCGCGCTCGCGCTCGGTGAGCTGGGCCAGCCGTTCGAGGGTCGCGGCGGAATCCTGCGCCGCGGCCTGGCGGTCCAGTTCGGTTGCCGCGCGGGTGATGGCGCCGATCAGCACCTCGTCCTCGAAGGGTTTTTCGATGAAGTCGAGCGCCCCCGCCTTCATCGCCTCGACCGCCATCGGCACGTCGCCATGGCCAGTGATGACGATCGAGGGAACCTGCACCGCCATGTCGCGCAGGCGACGGATGAGATCGACGCCGTTGATGTCGGGCATGCGCAGGTCCGTCACCAGGCAGGCGTTGCGAAGGTCGGGCGCGGCGCCGAGGAAGGCCGCCGCGGATTCGTGCAGCCGAACCGGGAAGCCGGCGATGGTCAGCATGAAGGCCAGCGACTTCCTCACCGGCTCCTCGTCGTCGACGATATGGACGACATAGTCACCTATTTCCATCCGTCGCCTCCTTATCGATCGCGGGAAGGGTGAAGCGGAACAGCGCTCCGCCCTGCTCCGAGCGGTGCGCCTCCATGGTGCCGCCGTGTGATTCGATGATTCGCTTCGAGATGGACAGTCCGATCCCCATCCCACCCGCCTTCGACGTGACGAACGGCTGGAAAAGCCGTGCGGCCACCTCTTCGGAAATGCCCGGGCCGGTATCGGACACCTCGACCGCGACCATGCCGCCCTCCTGCGGCAGGGTGCGGATGGTGAGTTCGCGCCGCTCGCTTTCGCTCATCGCCTCCATGGCGTTGCGCATGAGATTGATCAGCACCTGCTGGATCTGCACCCGATCGGCGAGCACCAGATCGGCGCCGGGACGGAATTCGAAGACGGACCGCACGCCGCGCTCGCGCGAACCGACGAGCGCCAGCGCTCCGGCCTCCTCGACCATCTTGCGGATGTCCTCGGCTTGTTTCTCGGTCTCGCCCCGCATGACGAATTCACGCAGGTGGCGGATGATCTGGCCGGCGCGAAGCGACTGCCGGGCGATCTCGTCCAGGGCCTCGCGCACACGGAGCGAAGGGGCATCCTCGGCATTGCGCAGGAGGCGGGTGCAGCCTTGCGCATAGTTGGCGATGGCCGAAAGGGGCTGGTTCAGTTCGTGCGCCAGCGTCGAGGCCATTTCGCCGAGTTCGTTGAGCCGGGCGAGCCGCGCCAGTTCGCCCTGGACCTCCTGCAGGCGCGCCGCCGACTCCTCCCTTTCCGTCAGGTCGCGGACGAAGCCGGTGAAGTAGAGACTGTCGCCGCTCTTCATCTCGCCGACGGCGAGTTTCATGGGGAAGGTCGAGCCATCCTTGCGCCGGCCGACCACCACCCGGTCGGTGCCGATGATGCGCTTCTCGCCGGTCGCCAAGTAGCGCTGCATGTAGCCGTCGTGCTGCCCCTGGTACGGCTCGGGCATCAGGATGCGGACGTTTCGTCCGATCACCTCGCCGGCGGCATAGCCGAACTGGCGCACGGCGGCCGTGTTGAAGGAGACGATCGTGCCCTGGCGGTCGATGACGATGGTGGCGTCGAGAACGGTATCCAGGATCGACGTCAGATGCGCCTCCCTTTCCTCCAGGATCTCGCCCGTGCGCTCGGCGGCTTGTCGAGAACGGCTGACGATTTCGCCCATCGCGATGGTCAGGACGCCGGTGAAGGCATAGAGCGACATCTCGACCGCCGCGATGCCGCGTCCAGGCTGCAACTCGTGGATGTGCCAGGCGCCGGCAATGGAAAGCGCGAACGCGAAAACCGCCGGGCCGAAGCCGCAGAAGCCCGAAACGATCAGGATGGCCGGCAGGAACGGCACGAAGATGCCGTGTCCGTCGAGCGCCCCGTTCAGGGCCAGGCGGGCGGTGAAGGCGATCGCGACGACCAGTAGCGCGACGCCGTAGCCGCCGATGCCCGAGCAGCGATAGGCCAGCGAGGTTTTCAGAAGGCGGTTTTCCGCCCTCTCGATCGGATGGATATCCATGGCGGTCAGGCTTGACGCGCTGCTGGGCAGCGCATCTGGGAATGCCCCCGGACCGCCTCCGCCGGGCGGCTCGTCTCGGCGTCATTGGACATCGGGGCGCGACAACAACCATGCATGGATGCATCATCGCAGGATCGGCTTTGCCCGGTCAACAATCGAAGCGTGACAGGATCAGGAAAGCACTGGTCCTGACGCCGCGCGAGCGGGGCCACCGGATCGGTTCCGGTGGCGGCGGCGCATCCCATCCGGCCGGCAAGCCGACCGGTCCGCCGGTCACGGCCGTTCGACGCGGGCGACCTGATAAGTGTGCATGGCGCCTTCGCTTTTCACCGAGACATACTCCCCGGTCACGAAGCGCTCGGCCCCGAAGCGGAAGCCGACCTCGTCGTCGCGATCGCCCTCCTCATAGTCGAAGAACCAGGTGCCGCCCGGCTTGCGGCGAAGGCGGCCGATGCGGTCCTCCTCGCCGGGGCGAAAGTGCCGAACGCGGCACAACTCCTGATGCTTCTTCCATTCCGCCGCATCGAGGCGCCCATCCGCTTCCAGCGGGGCGAGGATGTCGTAACCCTCGTCGCGTTCGCCCGCAGGATGGCCCTTCTCCCGGGCGAGAAGAAGCCGCACGTGGCGGAAAGCTGGGGTGAGATCCTTGAGTTGCGTCATCGGCGTTTCCTTGTTTTCTTCCATTCAACTCGTAGCCAGGCTCCGGAACGTTGCCTTGATCGGAATCAAGAATAGCGTGTCACGCCGGCAATGGTACGGACGGAAGCAGCATGAAGGCCAGGCCCCCCGCCAGTGCGGCGAACACGGTCGCTACCGCCAGCGGCAGGACGAATCGCACGGGACCGGCCAGGATCGCAAGGAACAGCCGGCCGAGCGCGTTGGCCAGGAGCGCCAGCAGCACCGCGCGCGCCACGCTGGACGACGAAATGCCCTGTTCGACGAGACGCAGCGAACTCAGCACGGCGACATCGACGTCGAACGTGCCCGAGACGGCCGACGTGGCCAGCAGGCCGCGCTCGTCCAGCAGCCCGGACAACGCCGCGCTGGCCGTCGAAACGACGGTGAAAAGAGTCGCGAAGACGAGCAGCGGGGCGAGGTCGAACGGGTTGCGCGCGGACTGTTCCATCGGGGCTTCGCCACCATCGCGCAAAATCATCAGTCCGCCGGCCGCGGCCAGGGCGAGGACGGCGGCCAGGATCGGCGGCGCGGCATGAGCGAGAACCGCTGGCTGGATGGCCGCGACCACCGCACCAACGCGCAGCAGCGACACCATCGCCGCGAGCGCGGCGGCGCCGGCGAGAGACCGGACGCTCGGTCCATCCTTCGCCATCCGCGCCAGGGCGACGGTGACCGCGGTCGAGGACACGACGGCCCCGACGAGCGCGCCGACCAGCAGCCCGCGTTTCTCGCCAAGCAGCCGGGTCGCGACATATCCGGCGAAGGATATGCCGGCGATGAGGACAGTGAAGAACCAGATCTCGCGCGGATTGACCCCGCCCCAGGGATCGATCGTCCGGTCGGGCAGGACGGGCAGGACGATGATGGTCATGACCGCCAGCACCAGGGCCGAGCGCAGTTCGGCCCAGGTCAGCCGTTTCAGCAGTCCATGCAGGACCTCGCGACCCGCGAGCACGGCCGCCAGCGCCGTGCCGCCGGCGGCGGCGGCGAGATAGTCGCCCGCGACGGCGAGGGCTCCGAGCGCGAAGACCGCCATGCCGGCGATCACGCCCGTCACGCTGAAATCGGCGTCATGGGTGGCTTCGCGCAGCTTGAACCAGGCGAAGACGGCGGTGAACGCGACGAACCCCACCGCCAGGATCGCCACGGATCCAACCGCCGCGTCGAGGGCGGCGAAGATCCCGCCGAGGAGACCGGAGATGCCATAGGTCCGGATGCCCGCCGTGCGGCTGCGATCGGGCGCATCGCGCTCGCGCCATCCACGCTCGAGGCCGACCAGAAGGCCTATTGCGAGCGCCAGACCGAGACGCGGAAGGAGCTGATCCATCCGTTGGCGGTCAGGCGCGCGGGAGGCGCAGGCGGTCGCGCGTCCAGGAGACGATCTGGGACGCGCTCAAGGCGCCGGAGGTGCGGGCGAGTTCGGATCCTCCCCGAAACAGGATCATCGTCGGGATGCCCCTGATCCCGAGCCGGCCGGCGAGCGCCTGCTCGTTGTCGGAGTTGAGCTTGACCAGACGGACCTGCGGCTCGAGTTCGCGGGCCGCCGCCTCGAAGGCCGGCGCCATCATCCGGCAGGGACCGCACCAGGGCGCCCAGACGTCGACCAGAACCGGCACGGTCCCGCGCGAGACCTGCTTGTCGAAATTCGCGGAGTCGACGTCTTCCGGGTGCCCCGAGAACAGGGGTTCGTGGCACTTGCCGCATTTGCCCTCGCCTGCGGGCTTTCCGGCCAGCAGACGGTTCACCGCGGCGCACTTGCCGCAGACGATCAGGTTTTCCTCGCCCATCACAATCCTCCGACCGCTTTTCAGGACAGGCTCGTCAGTCCTGAATGCTCTCCATGTAGGTGACGATGTCGTCCGCCTGCTTCGCGTCCGGCTCGAAATCGGGCATCACGGCGTGACGAAGGAAGAGGTCGCCCGTCATTTCGGTCCGCAGCGTGGCGAGGTCGCGGCGCTGGGCCATGGCGCGGAACGGCGGCGCGGCCGGGTCGAGGCTCTCGTCGACCTGCGCGATGGCGTGGCAGTCGGCGCAGTTCGCCTCCGCCAGGCGCTTGCCGCGGAAGGCGCTCTCGGCGTCGAAGGCTGCGGCCGGCTGGGCGAAAGCCAGCGTCAGCAGCAGCAACCAGGGCGTTCTTCTCGGCATGGTCGGGGTCGCCTCTCTTTGATCATCGAATCCATCGCATCCTGCGGAGGTGCTCCGCAAGATGCCTTGATCGCCGTCAAGAGGGTCCCGGACGGCGTCATCGGCCGCGCTCCGCCGGATCGCCGCCGCCAAGCGCCCGCAGCGCGTTCAGGATGACGGCGACGTCGATGGCTTCCTGCACCAAGGCGCCTGCCACCGGCGTCAGGTAGCCGAAGGCAGCGAACGCCATGGCGATGCCGGACAGACCGATGCCGGCCACGATGCTCTGCAGGGCGATGGCGCGCGTGCGCCGCGCGATGGACAGGGCAGAGGCGACCGGCCTCAGCCGGTCGGTCAGGATGACGATGTCGGCGGCCTCGGAGGAGGCCGTGGCGCCGCGCGCGCCCATGGCGATGCCGACCGTCGCGGAGGCCAGCGCCGGCGCATCGTTGATGCCGTCGCCCACCATCAGCGAGGGCGCCCGCGCGCGCTCTTCCGCGACCGCGGCAACCTTGGCCGCCGGATCCGCCTCCGCCAGCAGGCGGTCGAGCCCCAGCGTCTCGCCGATGCGCGCGGCCGCGTCGGCATCGTCGCCGGTCAGCATCACCACCCGCTCGATCCCGCCCGCGCGCAAGGCCGCCAGCGTGTCGCGAGCGTCGCCCCGAAGACCATCACCAAAGGCGAGCAGCGCGGCAAGACGATCGTCGATGGCAAGATGCACCATCAGGACGGGCTGCCTGGCATAGCGCGCGGCGGCTCGTTCCACCCACAGCGGCAATTCCTCGCCTCCCATGACAAAGGCCCGCGAGCCGGCCTTCAGCCGCAGGTTCTCGACGACCCCCTCGACACCCGCTCCGCGCTGCTCGCGAACATCGCTCGGATGCGACAGGACATAGCCGCGTCCCTTCGCGATCGCGACAACGGCCGCCGCGAGAACGTGGTGCGAAGCCTGTTCGAGCGAGGCAAGCAGGCGCAGGCATTCGTCCGGGTCGCGGCCTGGCGCGGCCTCGATGCCGATCAGTTCCGCGCCGCCATGCGTGAGCGTGCCGGTCTTGTCGAAAATCGCGGTCCTTGCCCGCGCCAGAGCTTCGAGAGCGGCGCTGCCCTTCATCAGGACGCCCGCGCGCGCGGCCCGCGACACGCCCCCGATGAAGGCGACGGGAGCGGCGAGAATGAGCGGGCAGGGCGTGGCGACGACAAGCACCGCCAGTCCCCGGACGGGATCGCCGGAGGCCCACCAGGCCAATCCCGCGACCGCCAGTGTCACGGGCAGGAGCCAGAGCGCGAAACGGTCCGCCATGCGGATGAAGGGGGCCTTCGCCGTCTGCGCGGCCTCGACCATGCGCACGATGCCGGCATAGGTGCTTGCCGATGCAAGCGCGGTGGCCCGCATCCGGAAGGTCTCGCCCGCATTGACGGTGCCGCTGAACAGCCGCTCGCCCTCTCGCAGGCGCCGCGGCAAGGGCTCGCCGGTGACGGCCGCCTCGTCGATCGATGCCGCCTCGTCGAGGAGGGCGCCATCGACGGGCACGACCTCTCCGGCGCGCACGAGCAGTTCGTCGTCGACCGCGACCTGGTCGACCGCGACATCCTCCAGCCGACCGTCGATCTGGAGATGGGCGATGCGCGGCGACCGATCCGACAAGGCGCGCAATTCGCGCTGGGCGCGGCCGCGGGCATAGTCCTCCAGCACGTTGCCGCCGGCATACATGACCGCGACGACGATGGCCGCGAGCGACTGGTCGAGCAGCAGGGCCGCCGACATGGAGACCAGCGCGATCGCGTCGACGCCGAAACGGCCGATCATGAAGTCGCGCAGGATCGATATCGCCAGGACCGCGATCACCGGCAGGGTCGCCAGCGTCCAGATCGCTTCCGGCGTCCAGCCGAATTGCATCCGGCCCGCGGCAAGGCCGGCGCCCAGACCAACCAGGGCAACGCCCAGCAGAAGCCTGCGCACGACGCCTTCAACCACGACTGGAACCTCCTGCATCCGGATGGCGGGAGACTTTGCCGCTAGAGCGCGTCGACAACGTCCGACAGCATCTGGCGAACCTTTCCGGCGATCTCGCCGAGGGACGCATTCCGGATCGCCGACATCGAGGCGACCGGGTCCACGGCCGCGACCTCGACCTTGCCGGGCGCCGCTTCGGTGACGATCACGTTGCAGGGCAGCATGGTTCCGATCTTGTCTTCGGCCTGCAATGCGCTGAAGGCGAGCTTCGGATTGCAGGCGCCCAGAATGACGTAGGGCTTGAAGTCAACGTCCAGCTTCTTCTTCATCGTCGCCTTGACGTCGATCGTGGTCAGGACGCCGAATCCCTTGGCGGCAAGGGCCTCGGTGACGTGAGCGACAGCCGCGTCGAACGGCATGTCGAGCGTCTTGGTGAAATAGTAGCTCATCGCTCTCTTCTCCTTCTTCGGGCCGCGCCGGCGGCGGCGTTGCCAATCGGTCCGGCATCGCGAAAGATCGCGAACCTGTCGCATTCGGATGCAAGACTAGGGTCGCCGCGCCGGTACCGCTTTGATCCACCGCAACGATCGATCGGCGCGAAGGTCGCAGAAGGTGCCGGTAAAGTGATGGAGATGATGCCTTGACGATCCGGAATCTCGAATTCGCCGCCCGCCCCCGCTCGGTCGCCCTGATCGGGGCATCGCCGCGCGAACGCTCGGTCGGCAGCGTCGTGCTCCGCAACATCGTCAAGGGCGGCTTCGAGGGCGCGATCTGGCCGGTGAACCCCAAATACGCCGAGATCGACGGGATGGTCTGCTATCCGGACGCGGCCAGCCTGCCGGAAGCGCCCGATCTGGCGGTGATCGTCACCCCGCCCGCAACCGTGCCGGGCCTGATCCGCGACCTGGGCGAGAAGGGCACGCGGGCGGCTGTCATCATCACCGCGGGGCTGACGGCAGGCAACGGGCTCCGGCAGGCCATGCTCGACGCGGCGCGGCCCCATCTCTTCCGCATCATCGGACCCAATACGGTCGGGCTGATGGTGCCGCCGGCGAAGCTGAACGCCAGCTTCGTGCACATGACCCCGCAGGCCGGCGGGATCGCGCTCCTGTCGCAGTCCGGCGCCATCGCGACCTCCCTGGTCGACTGGGCGGCGGAGAACAACCTCGGCTTCTCGCACATCGTCTCCCTGGGCGACATGGCGGACGTGGACGTGGGCGACTACCTCGACATGCTGGCCGGCGACGCGCGCACGAAGTCGATCGTGATGTACCTGGAATCGATCCCGAACCCGCGCAAGTTCATGTCGGCGGCGCGCGCGGCCGCGCGCATCAAGCCGGTGATCGCGATCAAGGCGGGCCGCCACGAGCAGGCGGCGATCGCGGCCGCCACCCACACCGGTGCGCTGTCGGGCGCCGACAGGGTCGTCGAGGCGGCGCTGTCGCGCGCCGGCATCCTGCGCGTCCACGGCCTCGGCGAACTCTTCGACGCTGCCGAGATCACCGCCCGCTTCCCGCCGCTCCGGCGGGCGCGGGTGGCGATCGTGACGAATGGCGGCGGCGCGGGCGTGCTCGCCGTCGACAAGATCATCGACTGCGACGGCGAACTGGCCGAGCTTTCGCCCGAGACGATCGCCAGGCTGGACGAGACCCTCCCGCCGACCTGGTCGCGGGCCAATCCCGTCGACATCATCGGCGACGCCCCGGCCGAGCGCTACGTGGCGGCGGTCGAGGCGGTCGCGGCGGATCCGGGGACCGATGCGCTGATCGTGATGAACTGCCCCACCGGCCTCGCGTCGCCGGTGGAATCGGCCCGCGCCGTGGCCGACCTGACCACCAGGGGGATGATCAACGGCAAGCCGGTGCTCACCTCGTGGCTCGGCGAGCGGACCGCGCGCGAAGGGCGCCAGATCCTGCACGAGGCCGGCGTGGCGAGTTTTTCGACGCCGGCCGACACCGCCTCCGCGCTGTCCTATCTCGCCAACTGGTCGAAGGCGCAGGCAGCCCTGTCGCGGGTGCCCGAGAGCCGCGGCGAGGACATCGAGGTCGACCGCGAGGCGGTGCTGGCGATCTTCCGCAAGGTGGCCGCCGAGGGCCGCGACATGCTCACCGAGCCCGAGGCGAAGGCGGCGGTCTCGGCCTATGGCATCCCGGCGCCCGAGACGATCGTCGCGGCGACTCCCGAAGACGCCGAAAAGGCCGCCGAGCGTCTGCTCGGCGCCTGGGACAAGGTTGTGGTCAAGCTCCTGTCGAAGACGATCACCCACAAGTCCGACGTGGGCGGCGTCGTGCTCGGCATCGACAGCGCCGAGGGCGCGCGCGCCGCCGCCAGGGGAATCGTCGAGAAGGTCCGCAAGCTCGCGCCGCAGGGCGACATCGAGGGCTTCGCGGTGCAGCCGATGGTCACGCGACGCGAGGCGCAGGAACTGATCCTGGGGATGAGCCGCGACCCGATCTTCGGGCCGGTGATCCTGTTCGGCGCGGGCGGCATCGCCGTCGAGGTCATGAACGACACGGCCGTGGCCCTTCCCCCGCTCGACGACGTCCTGGCTGGCGACCTCATCGACAGGACGCGGATCGGCCGGCTGCTCGCCGGCTTCCGCGACCGCAGGCCGGCCGACCGGGCCGCGATCACCCGCGCGCTCAATGGCCTGTCGCAGATGGCGGTCGACTTCCCCTGCATGGTCTCCGTCGACGTCAACCCGCTGCTGGCGGACGCGGACGGCGTGGTGGCGCTGGACGCCCGCATCCAGATCGATCCGAAGGCGGTCGAGCAACCGGGACCGAACCCCGCGCTTGTCATCCGCCCCTATCCGTCGGGGTTGGAGAGCCTGTTCGACAGCGAGCAGGCCCGCTACCGGATCCGCCCGATCCGGCCGGCCGACATCGCGCTCTATCCCGAATTCCTCGACAGGACGTCGCCCGACGACATCCGCTTCCGCTTCCTCGCGCCGCGCAAGAACTTTCCCGACGAGATGCTGAAGCGGCTCACCCAGCTCGACTACGGGCGCGACATGGCCTTCGTGGCGCTCGAGGATGCCTCCGGAGACCTCGCCGGCATCGGTCGCCTGTCGAGCGATCCCGACCTGGAAAGCGCGGAATACGCCCTCCTGATCCGCACGGACCTGCAGGGGCAGGGCCTCGGCTTCGCGCTTCTTAGCCGGCTTATCGACTATGCGCGCAGCGAGGGCATCGGCCGGATCGAAGGCATCGTGCTTGCCGATAATCGCAAGATGCTGGACATGTGCCGGGCCTTCGGCTTCGTCATCGAGCATCATCCTCAGGAGCAGGGCGTATACTTGGCGGTGCTTCGCCTGCGGTGACGCACCGCCGGTGCAGGCCGTCAGGATTCGTCGCGACAAGCTTCCCCCGCCAGCGCGAGGATCGAAGCGACGATGGCGTCCGTAGACCCGGCGGCGTCCAGCCTGTTCCAGTCGATGTCCCCGACCTTGCGGGCGAGCTGCCGCGACAGCACGTCGACGGTCGCATCCGATGGCCCCCCGGTCCGGTCGCGCACGCGTTCCCACAGCAGCGCCGGATCGGCTTCGAGCCAGACGCCGAGGAAGGGCACGGATCGCATCGTCGCGACCGCGGCGATCCGTTCCCGGTCGGGTGGCCGGTCGAAGACCGCGTCCGCGACCACGGTTCCGCCTTCGGACAGGATCAGGCCCGCGCGCCAGGCCATCTCGGCATAGACGCGCTCGGAGGTTTCGGGCGTGTAGGCCTTGGGCGGGAGGTGCGTTTCGGCCGGAACGCCGTGCATGGCCTTGCGGACGCGGTCGCTCTCGACGATGCGCGCGCCTGGCGGCGTCCCGAGCCTCGGCGCCAGCGCCTCGGCCACCGTGGTCTTGCCCGTGCCGCTCAGCCCGCCGATCGCGATCAGCCGGGCCGGGCGCTCGCGCAGCAGGCGGCCGGCGAGGTCGAGATAGGAATGCGCCTCGGCGGCGAGCCGGCCATCCGGATCGCTTCCCTCGTCGATCCGCGTGGCCGTGACATGGGCGCGAACGGCCGCCCGCACGGCCATGAAGAACGGCAGCAGCGGAAAACCGTCTTCGTCGTCCGCCTCGTCCAGGTAGCGGTTCATCACCCGGTTGGCGAAGGCATCGAAGCCGCGATGCCAGAGGTCCATCAGCAGGAAGGCGAGGTCGTAGAGCGTGTCGATCGTGGCGATCGCGTCGTTGAACTCGATGCAGTCGAAGAGCCTGGGCGCGCCGTCGATCAGCACGATGTTGCGCAGGTGCAGGTCGCCGTGGCAGCGGCGCACCTTCCCTGCCGCCTCGCGCCGGTCGAGCAGCGCCGCGTGGCGGGCGAGAGCCTCGCGGAAGGCGCGGTTCAGCGCCGCGACCGCGCCCGCGTCGAAGACCTGGCTCGAGGCGAAGGCCGCCTCGTTGATGTCGAGCACGCCGGCGATGTTGTCCGCGCCGCCGCCGGTATGGACGATCGGCGCGGCGCGATGGAAGCGCACGATCATCCGCGCCGTTTCCGTCATCAGGTCCGGGGTGAGCTGGCCGGCGAGGGCCATGCGGTCGAAGAGCGCGTCCTGGCCGAAGCGGGCCATCTCGACCACCGCTTCCACGAGCGCGCCCCCGCCGTCGAGAGCAAGGCCGCCGTCCGCGCGCCGCGTGATCGCGCGCACGCCGAGATAGAGTTCGGGCGTGGTCGCGCCGTTGAACTCGACCTCGCGGCGGCAGGCCTCCAGCCGCCTGTCGGGCGTCGAGAAGTCGACATAGGGCAGCTTCACCGCCCGCTTCATCTTGTAGGCGCGGTCGCCAACGAGGAAGATGCGCGATATGTGCGTTTCCATCGTCTCGACCGGGCCGACCCCGCCATGCGACCCGGGATCCGACAGGAAGGCGACGATTTCGGCCTGGTCCTCGACGATCATCGCTCCATTCCCTTCCTCGCCAGGGCCCTTCAGCGCTGGATACTCTGGATGTAGCTCGTCAGTTCGTGGATCCGTTCGGTCGTGATGAGTTCGCCGCCGTGGGTGCCGAACATGCGCGCGTCGTCCTCGATGAACTGGCGGCCCCAGACCGGCATCTCGCGATCGCCGTGGCCGGGAACCAGGTAGCGACCGTCGATCACCGCGAAGACCCTGTAATAGGGGAAGGCGCCGTCATTGTTCCGCGTCAGGAGCGTCAGGTCGGTCGGTGGCTTCAGGAGATCGCCCGCGATCGGGCCGCCGCCGCGCCCGTCGTCGCCGTGGCAGGCGGCGCAGGAGTTCAGGAACTCCGCCTCGCCATACGGCATCTCGATCGGCCCTTCCTCGTGCGCACCGGTTCCTCCGGCCTCCTGCGCGAGGGCATGGCCGGTCAGGACGAGAGCCGCCCAGACCGCCAGAACCGTCGACGTGATCGTCCTCATCATTTCCTCCAGGCATCCGTTTTCGGCACACTAGGGACATGCCTGTCCGATGCCTTGATCCGCGTCAACCTCCGTCCGGCGCCCGGTACCGGAAGTTGATCAAGCGCAAGGATTCTCCCCGGATGACTTCATAGGGTTTATAAGGAACACCATCGCAGGACGACGGCGCCCGGCCGTGAAAGGAAGAGACGATGCCCATCAAGACGATACTGGCAATCACCGGCACGCACGCCGGCGACGACGACCTCAGGCTCGCGACGAACCTGTGCGAGGAAGCTCGCGTGCATCTGTCGGTGCTGGTCGTGGAGCTCGCGCCCGCGCCCCCGACCGGCGAATTCGCTGCCATGGTGTCCGACGGCTGGATCCAGGAGCGGCAGGCCGGCCAGAAGCGGCTCGAGGATCGCAGCGCCGCGGTGACCGCGAGGCTGGCGGGCACGTCCATCTCCGCCGACGTCTCGACGGCCTACCCGGAACTCGCCTGGGCCGACGAAGTGGTCGGCCGGCGCGCGCGCTATGCCGACCTGACCATGGTGGGCGCCGGGCTGCTCGGCGACGACATCCTGGGCGCCAGGGCGATCGAAGGCGCGATGTTCTCCTCCGGAACGCCGGTGATGATCGTGCCGGCCGGCGCGAAGCCGACGATTTCGCCGAGGCGCGTTCTGCTTGCATGGGATGCCGGGATCGAGGCCGCGCGCGCCATGCACGCCGCGCTCGACCTCCTGACCGGGGCGGATTCGGTGCACCTGACGCTGGTCGATCCCGTCGAGGGCGAGGAAGGGCACGGCGCCGAACCCGGCGCCGATGCCGCCACCTACCTCGCCCGCCACGGCGCCAGGGTCTCGGTCGACCGCCTGCCATCGGGCGGCAAGCCCATCGCGGCCGTACTGCGCCAGCACGCCATCGACGTCGCAGCGGACCTGATCGTCATGGGCGCCTACGGCCATTCCCGGCTGCGCGAACGGATGTTCGGCGGCACCACGAAGTCCATGCTCGAGGACGCGACCGTCCCCGTCCTGTTCGCCCGTTGAACCGATCCCGTCCGCTTCCGGGGGTGGTTGCCGTGGAAACGGCGGCCGCCCTCCCCGGGTTGCGCGACGCATGCCGGGCGAAGCTCGCCATTCAATGTCCAGCGACTTTGATCCCGATCAACCAGCTGTCGGGATCAATGCGATAGTCTTTTTAAGAGCGGGACTTCGAATTCCCGCCTCTTGGTCGCAAGGAGATCATACCATGAGTGTAAGGTCATATTTGCCGTCCCTGTGGGACCGGAACGATAAACAACCTGCCGGCTTCGGTTCGCTTCGCAAGGAGATCGACCGCCTTTTCGAGGACTTCTCCAAGGGCTTCGACCTTCCGGCGCTGGCCACCGGCGGCGGTTTCGGCCTCGTGCCCGACATGGACATGCACGACGGGGAAAAGGACGTGACGCTTTCGATCGAACTGCCGGGCGTCGACGAGAAGGACATCGATCTTTCCGTCAGCGGCCAGATGATCACCATTTCCGGCGAGAAGAAGTCCGAGAAGGAGACGAAGGAAGGCGAGAGCGTCCGCCGGGAGCGCAGCTACGGCTCGTTCTCGCGAACCGTCACCTTGCCCTTCCGCATCGACGGCGACAAGGTCAAGGCCAAGTTCGCCAAGGGCGTGCTGACCGTCACCGTGCCGAAGCCCGAGGATGCCATGCGTCAGGCGAAGAAAGTGCCGATCGCGGCTGGTTGAGCCGTGCGAGAATGCCCGGATCCGGACCGATCCGAATCCGGGTTTCCCTTCACGACAGGAGCCACATCATGATGAATTCCCTGGACCCCACTGCCATGAAGATGCTGACCGGCGGCGCGCCTGGCGCGGCGAACGTGCAGAAATTCTGGATCGCGGTCGCCCGCATGCAGGCAAATACCCTGAAGGCGGCCCTGCGCTACAATGTCGAGGCTCTCGACTTCGTGAAGCACCGGCTGCAGCAGGACATCAAGCTGTTCGACGACCTGTCTTCTTCCGAAGGCCTCAAGGACGCGTTCGACGTCTATGCCGGCTTCATGGAGGGCGCCTTGGCCGAATATACCGGGGAAACCGGCAAGTTCGCCAGCCTCGGCTCCAGGATCGCCAGCGAGACGGCCGCGGAGGTGCGCCGGGAGGCCAAATCCGTGATCGAGGACATGGCGGCAAGCACCGTCGCGTGACGCGGATCACCTTTGGACGGGAGCTGCTTCGATGACTGATCGCCAGGGTTCCGGCGCGCGCGGCGCGCGGCGCAAGGCTCAAGGGCGGAGCCTGCCCGCGCGGGTGCCCGCCGACATGCGCAAGCGGGTGGCGACGGTCGCGTCCGCGCCACTGCCAGCGCGGCGGCCGGCGCCGGAGCTGGGTGGTGCCGCCTCGCCTGGCGTGCCTGGCAATCGCGACGTCTTTCGCGAGGTCGACCGGTTTCACCATGCCATGCTGGCAAGCGCCTTCATGGGCATTTCGCCCATCAGCCTGCTCGGCGCATGGCAGGACTGGCTGCTGCACCTGTCGCTCGCGCCCGGCAAGCAGGCCGAACTCGCCTTGAAAGGCATCGAGAAGATCCAGCGCTTTCGCGGATTTCTCGCGACCTGCGCAAGCGACCCGAACGGACATGGGGCCTGCATCACGCCGCTGCCGCAGGATCGCCGTTTCGAGCACCCCGGCTGGCGGTCGCCGCCCTTCAATGCCTTCAGCCAGTCGTTCCTTCTGTGGCAGCAGTGGTGGCACAACGCCACGACCGGCGTCCCCGGCGTCTCCAGGAAGCACGAGCGGCTGGTCGAGTTCTACAGCCGCCAGTTCCTGGACATGATCTCGCCCTCGAACTTTCCGATGACCAACCCGGAGGTGATCGAGCGGACGATCAAGGAAGGCGGCGCCAACTTCGCGGCCGGGTTCCAGAACTTCCTCGCCGATCTTGCCGACCGGTCCGACGGGCGCGCCGACGGCGTCGCCGAAGCGTTCCGGCCCGGTCGCGACGTCGCGGTGACGCCCGGCGAGGTGGTGTTCCGCAACGACCTGATCGAGCTCATCCAGTACAGCCCCACGACGACGGCCGTGAAGGCCGAGCCGATCCTGATCGTCCCGGCCTGGATCATGAAGTACTACATCCTCGATCTTTCGCCGGAAAATTCGCTGATCCGCTACCTCGTCGGTCAGGGCTTCACGGTCTTCTGCATTTCCTGGCGCAATCCGGGGCGCGAGCATCGCGACGTTTCCTTCGACGATTATCGTCGCATGGGGCCGATGGCGGCGCTCGATGCCGTGCAGGCAATCACCGGCAGCGGGAAGACTCATGCCGTCGGCTACTGCCTCGGCGGCACGCTGCTCTCGGTCGCCGCCGCCGCCATGGCGCGGGATGGAGACGACCGCCTCGCCAGCCTGTCGCTGTTCGCCGCGCAGGTCGATTTCGACGAGCCGGGCGAACTTGGCCTGTTCATCGACGAGAGCCAGCTGACACTGCTCGAGGACGTGATGTGGAGCGAGGGCTATCTCGACCAGCGGCGCATGGCTGGCGCGTTCCAGATGCTGCGATCGCAGGATCTCGTCTGGTCGCGCATCGTCAGCGACTACCTGCTCGGCGACCGGCCAGAGGTCAACGACCTGATGGCCTGGAACGCCGACAGCACCCGGATGCCCTTCCGCATGCATTCGGAGTATCTTCGCCAGTTCTTCCTCGACAACGATCTGGCGCAGGGGCGTCTGAGGGTCGGCGGACGCGCCGTCCACCTGGAGGACATCCGCGCCCCGGTCTTCGCCGTCGCCACCGAGACGGACCACGTCGCGCCGTGGCGCTCGGTGTTCAAGCTCGTCCACCTTCTCGACACCGACATCGACTTCGTGCTCACCAATGGCGGGCACAATGCCGGGATCGTGTCGGAGCCGGGCCATCCACGGCGCGCCTATCGCCTGATCAGCCATCGCGACGGCCAGGCCCATCCCGATCCCGACGGCTGGACCGCCGCCGCGCCGAAGCAGCCCGGATCCTGGTGGCCGGCCTGGACGGACTGGCTCGCCACGCATTCGGGCGGCGAGGTCGCGCCGCCGCCGATGGGGCGCTCGGATGCCGGCTACCCGCCGCTCGCTGCCGCGCCCGGCACTTATGTGCTACAGCCGTGACCGACGGGAGGCCCGAATCGCATCGGTTCGGGACGGCACGGCACAAGTGGAGGCCAATCATGAACACGCCGCAGTCGCGTTTCGCCGCGCGTTTCGTCGGAGCCCTGTTCGCCTGTCTCGCGGCCTCGGGCGCCCTCGCCGCAGACGCGGACCTCGCCTATGGACGGGAGCTGGTGGAAGCGAATTGCGCCCGCTGCCACGCGATCGGCCTGGACGACGAGAGCGCCCATCCTGAGGCGCCCGCCTTCCGCACGCTGTCGGAGCGGTATCCGCTCG
Organism: Mesorhizobium sp.; assembly: GCA_046292285.1. Taxonomy (GTDB): domain Bacteria; phylum Pseudomonadota; class Alphaproteobacteria; order Rhizobiales; family Rhizobiaceae; genus Aquibium. The sequence goes on from JBKBRJ010000036.1 coordinate 25,260, forward strand.
ACGCGCTGGAGGAAGCCTTCGTCGAGGGCATCACGACCGGCCACCCCGACATGCCGGAATTCGTGGCCTCGCCCGAGCAGATCGGCGCCATCATATCGTATCTGGATACGCTGCAGCCGTAGCCGCGCGACAGCGCCGGATTCACGGGTTCGAGGTCCTCGGCTGTCGAGCGCCCGCGCGCAGTCGGCCCGCTACCGTCACGGCAGGGGCGGCGAGGACCGAAAAGCTGGGTACCCTTGGGGATCGGGGAAGATGCCAGCGGGCGAAAACGCGACCATCTCGGGCATCGAAGCGCGGCAGCGATCAGCCGCCGAAACGCGCCGGGACGCCAAACGGCGTCGCGGCGGTGCCGTCAGTTGATGGTCATCACCACCACGTCGTCGTCGCGATCCGGTCGCGGTTCGCGGCGAAACAGCTCGAGCCGGTCGAGATAGTCGACGCCGTTCAGCGGACGGCCGGCCTTGATCGCCTCACAGGCGGCTCGCGCCGCCTCGTAGGCGCTGTAAGGGATTTGTTCACGAAGCTTCGTCATCTTCGATTCCTCCAGTAGCGTCACTCAAGCGCCAGATATTGTCCTAATTCTGGCGGAGATTTCTTTTCCTCCATCCTTGGCGATCGCCAGCAGGCAGCCGGGGGTCTCGGCGCCCCATACCTGGCCTTCGCAGGCGAGATCGATTTCGCTCCTGGCCGGCTTCTGGCGCTCGATGATATCCGTGCCTCGCGGGGCCGTCGCACCCGGAGCTGGCGTCGCGCCGACGGCCTGCCAGGGCTGGGACACGGACAGGATCGCCACCGTCGCGACGACCGAGAACAGCGTCATCGGGTGATCCGCCACGCGGCGGCGCAGGACGGGAACGGAGATCGCCGAAAGGAATGTCGGCGCGGCGGCGGCTTGATGCTGGGTCATCGTCATTGCCTCGATGGTGTTCTTCTTGATGGCCTCTTCAAGCATGCGCCATCGGTCCGCGACTGCCGAAAAATTCACAGATGCATTTCATCGTGAAATGCGTACGCGGCCGAAAGGGTTGCATCGCGAGTCCGGCACAGCGGCGATTAACCCACCGATTTTCCAGCGCTTTCCCGAACGGCCAATTGCATGGCCCGGCTTGAAATCCACTAAACTATTGCAAAAGATACGCTTTCGTGATTTTATTGAATGAACGTTCAACAATTGGGAGAGGGCGCGTGAACCGTCCCCTGCGCGACGTGGCCATTCCGAACGGGTGGGACAGGCGCGGCCTGCCCGGCTGGACCTATCACAGTCCGGCCCTTCTGGAGCTGGAGAAGGAACAGGTCTTCCGCAATCACTGGCAGATCGTCGGCCACGTTTCGGACGTTCCCGAGCCGGGCGACTACCTGACCATGGACGTGGTGGGCGAGCGGGCGCTGGTGGTGCGGGGCAAGGACGGCGTCGTGCGCGCCTTCCACAACATGTGCCGGCATCGGGGCAGCCGCGTGGTGGCCGACAGCCAGGGCAGTTGCAAGGGCGCGCTGGTCTGTCCCTTCCACGGCTGGGTCTACAATCTCGACGGAACGCTGCGCGGCGCCGCGCGCCCCCTGACCTTCCCGGACCTCGACAAGGTGGAGTTCGGCCTGAAGCCGATCGAGCTCGAGGTCTGGATGGGCTTCATCTTCATCCGCTTCCGATCGGGCCCCCAGCCGGCCGTGGCGGAACTGATGCGGGCGGTCGAGGACGAGATCGCCCACTACCGTATCGGCGGGATGGTGCCGTCCTGGGGTATCTGGACGCAGGTCTCGAAGGTGAACTGGAAGTCGGTGCGCGACGTCGACAACGAGGGCTACCACGTCGCCATGGCGCATCCGGCGCTGCAGGACCTCTACGGCGCGACCTATTACGACGAGCCCTTCGTCAACGGCGTGTCGCGCTCCTGGGCGACCTACAATCCGCATGCCGGCCGGCGCTGGAGCGTGCGCAACTACGTCCGCATCGCGCCGCGGCCGCCGGAATTGCCCGAGAACATGAGGACGGCCTGGATCTACTACGGCATCTTTCCCAACGCGGTCATCGCGGTGACGCCGGAGACGGCGCAGTTCTACCAGGAATTCCCGCTTTCGACCGGCGAGACCATGCTGCGCGGCGCCATCTACCGCTATGCCGAGGAAAGCCGCGAGCAGGCGGCTGCGCGCTACCTCGCCTTCCGCATCGACCGCGACACGATGGCCGAGGACGTCCAGCTGTCCGAGTGGTCGAACGAATCCATGCAGTCCAACGCCTTCGAGGGATTCTACCTGTCCGACCTCGAATATGGCGTGCGCACCCATCACGACCATCTGCGCAAGATGCTGCCGGTGATGTCGCTGGAGACCGCGCCCGACGAGAAGGACGTCTGGAACCTCAACGAGGCGCTGCTCAGCCGAGGCTGACGCGCCCGGCTAGCCACGCACAGGTGCCGGCCCGACGTAGCGGGCGCGCGGCCGGATCAGCGTCTCCGAGGCGAGTTGCTCCATGGCATGGGCGATCCAGCCAGCCGTCCGCGCGATGGCGAAGATCGCCGTTTCGTGCCCGATCGGCAGTCCGAGCATGCACATCAGCACTGCGAGCGCGAAGTCGATATTGGGATGCAGCCCCGTGGCATCCGTGATCATCGCGGGGGCATCGACGGCGAGGCGTCGGTCGGCGCCCGAACGGGCGAGCGCGGCAAGCAGCGCGTCGGCGCGTGGATCGCCGTCGCGATAGACCGAGTGGCCGAAGCCCGGCACCGGATCCCCGAGCGCCACCCGTTGGCGGATTTTCGCCGCCATGTCGCCGTTCGCAAGGTCGGCCAACATAAGGGCGGCGAGCGGACCGGCGCCGCCGTGTCGCGGCCCCTTCAGCGCGGCGAGCCCGGCGATGGTCGCGTCGTAGAGGTTGAGGCCGGTCGAGGCCGCGCAGCGCACGGTGAAGGACGAGGCGTTGAGTTCGTGGTCGGCCAGGAGCACGAGCGCCCGGCGCAGCAGGCCCCGCGCCTTCGCGTCGCCCGGCGCCCAGGCGTCCGCCACCTGTTCGTGCAAGGGGCGCGCCGATGGCGCCGTGCCGAGCACCGCGGACGCGACGAGGCGTATGACGCGCGCGCCCGCCTGCGCCCGCCCCAGCGGCGCGCGGTTGAAGGCGCGCGGATCGGATTCGCCCGCCAGCGCGAGGACGGCGATCGCGCGAGAGAGCGGCCCCGCCCCGCTCGCAGCCTCTCCGATCGCGCGCATGGCATCGCTGACCAGCGGCATGTTGTCGGAATCGAACGGATCGGCGGCATCGATGCCCCATAGCAGCGTCGCCGCCTGTTCGAGGCTGCCCTCCTCGGCCAGAGCCAGCGCCGACACGCCGCGATAGACCGGCCCCGCCTCGCCGATCGTCGATACGGAGGTTTCCAGGATCGGCGCATCGGTTTCGCCCTGGCGCGGCGCGCCGAACGGCAACCGCCGCGCCTTGAGCGCGCGGACGTCCTCCGCGCGATAGCGTCTCGCGCGCGTGTCCGCCACCGGCTCGGAGCGGATCATCCCCCGACTGACATAGGCATACAGCGTTGCCGGCGAGATGCCGAGTTCGCCGGCCGCCTCGCGCGCGGACAGATAGAGAGCCTGATCGGAATTTTTCATATTGATCATGCTAATCAAGATTGATCAATAATGGAAGAGGCCTCACCTTTGCCCCGCAGGCAAGAAGGAGACCGACATGACCCTACACACCAGAACACCGGCCGGACTCGACGGAGTCGTGGCGGCGGCCACCGCGCTTTCCCGTGTCGATGGAGACCGGGGCGAACTGATCATCGCGGGCGCCAGGGTCGGCGACCTTGCGGGCCGCGTGCCGTTCGAGCAGTTGACCGCGCGGTTGTGGTCGCTCGCCAGCGGACGGAACACCGGCGAGCGCGAGATCCACGACATGCTCGGGGTCGCGCGGGCGCGGAGCTTCGAGCGCCTTCCCGCGATCCTCTCGGCCGCGGAGGGGCTGCCGGTCACGGCCGGCTTTCGCGCCGGCGTCGCCGCGCTCGGTCCGGTCGCGGGCCTGCCCGACGAAGCCGTGCTGGTCGGCGCGATGCCGGTGATCGCCGCGGCGCTCGTTCGCCGGTCGCGCGGCGAGGCGCCGGTCGCGCCGCATCCGGCGCTGGGCCATGCCGCCGACACGCTGCGCATGCTGCGCGGCAGGCCCGCAACCGAAGTCGAGGCCCGGGCGCTCGACGCCTATCTCGTCACGGCCAGCGACCATGGCATGAACGCCTCGACCTTCACCGCCCGCGTCGTGGCGTCCACGCAGGCCGATCTCTTCATGGCGGTCACGGCTGCCTATTGCGCGCTGACCGGCCCGCTGCACGGCGGCGCGCCGGGCCCGGTGCTCGACATGCTGGACGCCATCGGCACCCGCGCCAACATCGGTCCCTGGGTCGACGCGGCGCTGGCGCGCAAGGAGCGGCTGATGGGCTTCGGCCACCGCATCTACCGGGTGCGCGACCCGCGCGCCGACGTACTGCGCGGGGCTGTCGCAACGCTCAGCCGGACCGAGCGCGACCTCGGCTTGGCCGCGGAGGTCGAGGCCTATGCGCGCGAGTCCTTGCGGAAGGCGAAGCCCGACCGTCCGCTCGACACCAACGTGGAGTTCTACACCGCCATCCTGCTCGACGCGCTGGCGATCCCGCGCGAGGCCTTCACGCTGATCTTCGCCGTCGCGCGCGTCGCAGGCTGGACCGCCCACGCGCTCGAACAGCAGCGGACGGGCCGCCTGCTCAGGCCTGATTCCGTCTATGTCGGCGAGATGCCCGCCTAGTCTTCCCGCCGGCCATCCGAGGTCCGGTCCCGCTCGTAGAGCCTGGTTCGCGGAAATGCCGGAAGCCAGGCCTCGCGACGGATCGTCCAGAGCTCATAGGTCGGTCGGAACCGGTCGGGCTCGTCCAGCGCGCCGAGGCTCACCTCGATTTCGTCGCCGCTGCGCCCGAAGACCGACGAGCCGCAGCGAGGGCAGAAATGCCGCCCCGCGTAGTCGCGCGTCTCGCCTTCGATCGCCACGGCGCCTTGCGGGAAGATCGCGGAGGCGTGGAACAGCGCGCCGTGATGCTTGCGGCAATCGAGGCAGTGACAGATGCCGACGCGATAGGGTCGCCCCGAGGCGACGAACCGCACGTCGCCGCACAGGCACCCTCCGGCGTAGCGGTCCATCGTCGGCCTCCGTCATCGTCGCACGGACGTTCGCACGGAACGGAGCCGCCCGTCACCCCTGCCACAGACCCTCGCGGCGCAGATCGTCCATCGTGCGCGAAATTCCCTCGCGCAGGATGGCGACCATGTCGTCGATCTGCTCGCGGGAGATGACCAGCGGCGGGCTCATGACGCACATGTTGATCAGCGGCCGCACGAGCAGCCCCAGTTCGTGGCAGTGCGCGTCGATGCGCTTGCCGACGGCGTTGTCGAGGGCGAGCGGATTCTTGCTCTCGCGGTCGGCGACGCACTCCACGCAGGCCATCAGCCCCGCGCCGCGCACCTCGCCCACCAGCGGCAGGTCCTCCAGCGTCTTCAGCCGCTCCTGGAAATAGGGCGCGACGGCACGGGCATGGTCGAGCGCGCCGCCCTCCAGCAGGTCGAGGTTCTTCAGGGCCACGGCGCAGCCGATCGGGTGGCTGGAATAGGTGTATCCGTGCCCGAACATGGCCTGGGGATGGTTGGAGCGACGCAGTTCCTCGGTCAGCCGCGCCGAGATCATCACGCCGCCGAGCGGGAAGTAGCCGGAGGTCACGCCCTTGGCGAAGGTGATCATGTCCGGCTCGATGCCGAAGACGTCGCCCGAGGCGAACACCTCGCCCAGCCGGCCGAAGGCGGTCACCACCTCGTCGGAGACGTAGAGGATGTCGTTGTCGCGGCAGATTTGCCTTATGCGCGGCAGGTAGCCCGGCGGCGGCACGATGACACCGCCCGACGCCTGGACGGGTTCGGCGACGAAGGCGCCGATGCGCTCCGCCCCGACGCGTTCGACCGTGTCGCGGAACTCGTCCACGAGATGGTCCGCGAAGGCCTCGATCGTCATGCCCGCCGGGCGGCGGAAGGGATCGGGACAGGACAACTTGACGACGAGGTCGTCGGCGCCGTCCATCCAGTCGCGGTCGCGCGGCCGGCCGTTCAGCGAGGCCGAGAGATAGGTCGAGCCGTGATAGGCGCCGCCGCGCGACAGGATCAGCTTCTTCTCCGGCCGGCCGCGCACATTGTTGTAGAACTGCATGAAGCGCAGCGCCGTCTCCACGGCGGAGGAGCCGCCGGTGGTGAAGAACACGTGCTCGAGGTCGCCGGGCGCATGGGCGGCCAGCCGCTTCGCCAGCACCGCCGAGGCATCGCTCATCGTGTACCAGGGCGTGTTGTAGGGAAGCTCCATCGCCTGCTCGTACATGACGCGGGCAAGCTCCTCCCGCCGGTGGCCGAGATTGACGCACCACATGCCGGCCGGCCCGTCGATCAGGCGGCGTCCGTCGCCATCGGTGATGTAGACGCCGTCTCCGGCCGCGATGGGCGTGCGCGCCTCGTTGCCGATCGCGCCGGCATAGGGCCAGGGCTGGATCAGGTGACGCTCTGCGCCGACGAAGCGGGCAGCCGAGCGCGTGCTCGCCTCGTCGGCCGGTTTCTTGATCGCCGCCATCGCCTGCCTCGCTGACCGCGCGTCCGGAGCCTGTCGTGGCCATTCGCCCAACGCCCCGGAACCGCGACTGTTTTTCCCGCCGTTCTGAATGTCCGTTCAATCAATATTCCAGAAATGGCACTTGATTTCAATCCGGCCATGGGCTCATGTTCGACGATAGGCGCCGACGACGGGGAACGGCGCGAGCCACGGGTGGACTAGTAGTGACGACAAGTCCCGCGCCCTTGCCAGACGACCGATCCGGAACGCCGCGATGACCTTGGCGGCCGGAGCGACGGACGGTATCGCCGCGCCGGCCGGACCGGGCTTCCTGCGGACGGAGCAGCGCCAGGGCCTCGCGCTGATGAGCCCGACCTTCCTCTTCGCCCTCGTCATGCTGGCGGCGCCGATCCTGGTGGTGATCGCGCATTCGTTCTGGACGCAGGACTACCTGACGATCGACCGGACCTTCACGCTCGACAACTACCGCACCGCGCTGACAGAACCGATCTACCGCGACCTCCTGATGCGGTCGCTCGTGCTCTCGCTCAGCGTCGCGTTCCTGACGGTGGCGCTCGCCTATCCGGTCGCCTACTACATCTCCTTCCACGGCGGTCGCTACAAGAGCCTGCTCCTGTTCCTGATCACGATCCCGGCCTGGACCAGCTATCTGCTGCGCGTCATGTCGTGGAAGGTGATCCTCGGCTACAACGGCGTGCTCAACACGGCGCTGCTGGGCGCTGGCATCATCGACGAGCCGTCGACGGCCTTCCTCTACAACACCAACGCCGTGCTCATCACGCTCACCCATGCCTGGGCGGTGTTTGCGATCCTGCCGATCTACGTCTCACTGGAGAAGGTCGACCGGACGCTGGTCGAGGCGGCGACCGATCTCGGCGACGGGCCGATCCGCCGCTTCCTGCGGGTGACGCTGCCGCTCACCGTTCCCGGCATCATCGCGGCGCTGATCATCGTCATGATCCCGACGGTCGGCGACTACGTCACGCCGCGGCTGGTCGGCGGCAAGGACGGCGTCATGATCGCCAGCGCGATCGAGGTGCAGTTCAAGAAGGGGGCGAACTGGCCGCTCGGCGCGGCCCTGTCGGTGACGACGATGATCGTCATCACCATCGTGGCGGTGACCTGCGTCGGCGTCATTCGATGGATCGCGAGGCGGATCCGATGACCGCCGGGCGGCGCTTCCTCGGCATGAACTGGCTGGCGCTCTACGTCACGCTATACGTCGCGTTCCTCTACCTGCCGATCCTTCTGTTGCCGCTGTTTTCCTTCAACGATTCGGCGACGCCCAACTTCCCGCTCTCCGGCTTCACCTGGAAATGGTACGAGGGCCTCCTGACCACGCCGGCGATGCTGGACGCCGCGCGCAACAGCGCCATGGTCGGCGCCTCGGCGGCCATGATCTCGACGATTCTCGGCATCTGCGCCGCCCGCGCCATGACGCGCTACCGCTTTCGAGGCCAGAAGCCGATGAGCGCGCTGATCATGGCGCCGCTTGTGCTGCCCGAGATCATCATCGCGGTCGCACTGCTGCTGGTCATGCTGCGGCTCGGCCTCCAGCTTTCGCTGCTCACCGTGGTGCTCGGCCATGTGCTGATCTGCGTCCCCTATTCCGTGACCGTCCTGATCGCCGGCTTCGAGGGCTTCGACCGCAGCCTGGAAGAGGCCTCCGCCGATCTCGGCGAAACGACGATGGGCACGTTCCGGCGGGTGACCCTGCCGATGGTGGCGCCGGCCATCGTGTCGAGCCTGCTCGTCTCCTTCACCATCTCGCTCGACGAGTTCATCCTCGCCTTCTTCCTGACCGGCACCGACGCGACGCTGCCCGTCTACATCTGGGGCCAGTTGCGCTTCGCCGCGCGGCTGCCCGGCGTTCTGGCGCTCGGAACCATTATGCTCGTGCTCTCCTTCATCCTGCTCACCATCGCCGAGATCTACCGCCGCCGCGCGGCAAGGCGGGCCAATGTCGACGGAGGACTGCTTGCCTGACCGGCCGATGATCGAGATCTCCAGCGTCACCAGGACCTATGGCCGGTTCAACGCGCTCGACGACGCGAGCCTCTCCATCCGGCCGGGCGAGTTCTTCTCGCTGCTCGGTCCGTCCGGCTGCGGCAAGACGACGTTGCTGCGGATGATCGGCGGCTTCGACACGCCGACCAGCGGCACGATCGCGATCGACGGCCAGCCGATGCTTGGCATTCCCGCCAACCGCCGCCCCACCAACATGGTGTTCCAGAGCTACGCGATCTTCCCGCATCTCAACGTCGAGCAGAACGTCGCCTACGGCCTGAAGCGCCTCGGGCTCGATCCGGCCGAGGAGAAACGGCGCGTCGAGGAGGCGCTCGCTCAGGTGTCGCTCGTCGGGTTCGGCAAGCGCGGCGCCACCGAACTGTCCGGCGGCCAGCGCCAGCGCGTGGCTCTCGCCCGCGCGCTGGTCATGCGGCCGAAGGTGCTCCTGCTCGACGAGCCGCTTTCGGCGCTCGACAAGAAGCTGCGCGAGCAGATGCAGGTGGAACTGCGCAGCCTGCAGAAGGCCGTCGGCATCACCTTCGTGCTGGTGACGCACGACCAGTACGAGGCGCTCGCCATGTCCGACCGCATTGCGGTGATGTTCGACGGGAAGATCGCGCAGGTGGCCGCACCCAAGGACGTCTACCAGCGACCGGTGAACCGCAGGGTCGCCGACTTCCTCGGCGGCATGAATTTCATCCCGGCGACCGTCGTCGGCGAGAACGGGACGGCGATCGACGTCGAAACGACGGGCTTCGGCCGGGTCACGACGCAGAAGCCGGCGGGCTGGAGCGCGGGCGGATCGTCGATCACCATCGGCATCCGGCCGGAGCGGCTGCGTGTCCTCTGGGACCAGGAGACGGCGCGGCACGAGCTTTCGGGCACCGTGGTCGACCGGCATTACTTCGGCGAGATCACCCACCTCGTGGTCGCCGTCCCCGGCATGGACAAGCCGCTGTCGGTGACCGAGACCAACGATTTCGGCGCCGACGACATCCCGGTCGGCGCGCCGATCCGCATCGCCTACGAACCCGACGCGCTGGTGGCGATGAGGGATTGACCCAACCTGGGTCCGGCGTCCCAACATCGATTGCTTCCCGCGGCATCGTTGTTAGTCGGCTATGCTTCTAGAAATTCGGGTCTCGTCAATTCATGAAACTGACATCCTCCCGTTGTCCAAGTGTCACCGACGCCCGGTAGTCGGAGGCCGAAAGTACAAGACTTTCGCCAACGAACATTCGGGAGCACGTCATGAAGTCTACCGGACTCGCCGCGGGTTTTGCCGCGGGAATCTCCATCCTCGCCATGAGCCCTGCATTCGCGGTGACGGAAGTCGCCTGGTGGCATGCCATGGGCGGCGAACTGGGCCAGAAGCTCGAAGCCATCGCCGCCGACTACAATTCGAAGCAGGCCGAATACAAGGTCGTTCCCAGCTTCAAGGGCACCTATGCCGAAACGATGACCGCGGCCATCGCGGCCTTCCGCGCCAAGGAGCAGCCGGCCATCGTGCAGGTGTTCGAAGTCGGCACGGGCACGATGATGGCCGCCAAGGGCGCCGTCTATCCGGTCTACGAGTTGATGAAGGATGCCGGCGAGCCCTTCGACCAGGCCGCCTTCCTGCCCGCGGTCGTGGGCTACTACACCGACACCAACGGCAACATGCTGTCGATGCCGTTCAATTCCTCGACCCCGATCCTGTACTACAACAAGGACGTGTTCGAGAAGGCCGGCCTCGATCGCGACACCCCGCCCAAGACCTGGGAAGATGTCGAGGCTTTCTCCAAGAAGATCATGGAATCGGGCGCGGCCAAATGCGGCTTCACGACCGGCTGGATCTCCTGGGTCCAGCTCGAGAACTTCTCGGCCTGGCACAACCAGCCGATCGGCACGCTGGAGAACGGCTTCGGCGGCCTGGAGACCGAGCTGACCGTCAATGGCCCGCTGCAGGCCCGTCACTGGGAGAACCTGGCGCGCTGGCAGAAGGAAGGCGTGTTCCAGTACGGCGGCCCGGTGGGCGGCAACGACGCCCCGCCGAAGTTCTACACGCAGGAATGCGCGATCTACATGAATTCCTCGGCCTCGCGCGCCGGCGTCGTCGCCAACGCCAAGGACTTCGAGGTCGGCTACGGCATGCTGCCGCACTATGCCGACACCGCGCCCCAGAACTCGATCATCGGCGGCGCGACGCTGTGGGTGATGGCAGGCCGCCCCGAGGCCGAGTACAAGGCCGTCGCCAACTTCTTCACCTACCTGTCCTCGCCCGAGGTGCAGGCCAAGTGGCATCAGGAGACGGGCTACCTGCCGATCACCCAGGCCGCCTGGGATCTGTCGAAGTCGCAGGGCTATTATGACGCCAACCCCGGCGCCGACGTCTCGATCAAGCAGATGACGCTGAATGCCCCGACTGCCAATTCCAAGGGCTTGCGCTTCGGCTCCTACGTGCAGATCCGCGGCATCATCGACGAGGAATTCCAGGCGCTGCTGGCCGGCCAGAAGGATGCGCAGACCGCGCTGAACGACCTGGTCGCACGCGGCAACGTCCTGATCCGCGAATTCGAAGCGGCGAACAAGTAAGGCGCGCGAGCGCCCGGGCAGCCCGCGCGCCATGCGCGGGCTGCCTTCGTATTGAAGGCTCCTCCGATGAAACGCGTGATCTTTCGCAATCAGCTGCTGCCCTGGCTGCTGCTGGCGCCGCAGTTGGCGGTCACCTTTGTCTTCTTCCTGTGGCCGGCCGGGCAGGCCGGATGGCAGAGTTTCCTGCGTGAGGACGCGTTCGGCCTGAAGTCCACCTTCATTGGGTTCGAGAACTACACCCGGCTGTTCCACGACCCGCACTACCTCAATTCCATCAAGGTGACGGTCGTCTTTTCCATCTCCGTCGCCGTGCTGGCGATGGCGATGGCGTTGATGCTGGCGCTGGCGGTGGACCGTATGATCAAGTCCGCGCAGTCCTACACCACGCTCCTGGTCTGGCCCTACGCCGTCGCGCCCGCCATCGCGGGGCTGCTCTGGTGGTTCATCTTCAATCCGACCATCGGCCTGGTTCCCTATGCGCTGGACGTCGTCGGCATCAAATGGAACCACAGTCTGAACGGCACTCAGTCGATGATCCTCGTCATCATCGCGGCCGCGTGGAAGCAGATCAGCTACAATTTCCTGTTCTTCGTCGCCGGCCTGCAGGCGATTCCGGCCAGCATGCGCGAAGCCGCGGCGATCGACGGCGCGGGACCGCTGCGGCGGCTCCTCACGATAACGCTGCCGCTCCTGGCGCCGACCACCTTCTTCCTGCTGGTCGTCAACACGGTCTACGCCCTGTTCGACACCTTCCCGGTGATCGACGCGACCACGGAGGGTGGTCCGGCCCAGGCCACCAACATCCTGGTGTACAAGGTCTACGTCGATGGCTTCCTCGGACTGAACCTGGGCTCCTCGGCGGCGCAGTCGGTCGTGCTGATGGCCGTGGTGATCGTACTCACCGTCGTCCAGTTCCGCTTCATCGAGCGCCGGGTGGAGTACTGAGCATGGTCGAACATCGTCCCTATCTGAACCTGCTGGCGCATGGCGTGCTCGTGCTCGGCGTGCTGATCGTGGCGTTCCCGGTCTGGGTCGCCATCGTCGCCTCGACCCATCCCGCCGAGTCGTTCCAGACCGGCCGCATCCCGCTGTGGTTCGGCGACGCGGCGCTGCACAACTATGGCCTGATGCTCGGAGACGGGTTGTCCAACATGGGCGCGCCGCCTCTGGCGGGGATGCTCTTCAACAGCCTCGTGATGGCATTGGTCATTGCGGGCGGCAAGATCGCCATTTCCATCACGTCGGCCTTCGCGATCGTCTACTTCCGCTTTCCCTTCCGCATGTTCGCCTTCTGGTGCATCTTCATCACCCTGATGCTGCCGGTGGAGGTGCGCATCCTGCCGACGTTCAAGGTGGTGGCCGATCTGGGAATGCTGAACAGCTACGCCGGATTGACCATTCCGTTGATCGCCTCGGCCACCGCCACCTTCCTGTTTCGGCAGGTGTTCATGACCATTCCCGACGAGCTGACCGAAGCCGCGCGGATCGACGGGGCGGGACCGATGAAGTTCCTTCGCGACATCCTGATCCCGCTGTCGCGCACCAACATCGCCGCGCTGTTCGTGATCCTGTTCATCTATGGATGGAACCAGTATCTCTGGCCCCTCCTGATCACCACCGACGAGGGGTATTACACGATCGTCGCGGGCATCAAGCGCATGGCCGAGGCGGTCGACGCCAATCCGATCTGGAACTACGTCATGGCCGCGTCGGTGTTGGCCATGCTGCCGCCTGTTGTGGTGGTCATCGCCATGCAGAAGCTGTTCGTCAAAGGCCTCGTTGAGACGGAGAAGTAAGATGGCAACGATCACGCTCGACCAGGTGCGGAAAATCTATCCCGGCAAGGTGGAAGCCGTGAAGGGCATTTCGCTCGACATCGCCGACGGCGACTTCATCGTGCTGGTCGGCCCTTCGGGCTGCGGCAAGTCCACCCTGCTGCGGATGATCGCTGGCCTGGAGACGATCTCGGCCGGCACCGTCAAGATCGGCGACCGCGTGGTCAACGAGATCGATCCCGCCGAGCGCGACATCGCCATGGTGTTCCAGAACTACGCGCTCTATCCGCACATGACCGTCTACGACAACCTCGCCTACGGCCTCAGGAATCGCGGCGTGAAGCGGGAAGAGATCGACCAGCGCGTCAAGAAGGCCGCCGACATCCTGGAGATCGGTTCGTTCCTCGACCGCAAGCCGCGCGCCCTGTCCGGCGGCCAGCGCCAGCGCGTGGCGATGGGCCGGGCCATCGTGCGCAGCCCGAAGGTATTCCTGTTCGACGAGCCGCTGTCCAACCTCGACGCCAAGCTGCGCGGCCAGATGCGCGTCGAGATCAAGGCGCTGCAGCGGTCGCTCGGCGTGACCTCGGTCTACGTCACGCACGACCAGTTGGAGGCGATGACGCTCGCCGATACGCTGGTGGTCATGAATGGCGGCGTGGTCGAGCAGATCGGCTCGCCGCTCGATGTCTACGAGAAGCCGGCCAGCACCTTCGTGGCGAGCTTCATCGGCGCACCGCCGATGAACCTCCTCCCGCTGACGGCTTCGGCAGACGGGTACGCGCTGCCGGACGGGGCGACCCTGCCGGCGAACGGCTATCCGCGCGGCAAGGTCGCGAAGCTCGGCTTCCGGCCCGAGGACGTGGTGATCGGCGCCGCCGAGCCCTTCGCCCTGGATTTCGAGGTGCACGTGGCCGAACCGGTCGGCGCGGAAAGCTACCTGCACGGCAAGGCGGGCGGCGCGGGAATCATCGTTCGCGTCCACGGCCGCACGGCCGCGCAGCCGGGCGACCGCATCCGGATCGGCGTGCCCGCCGACCGGCTGCACATCTTCGGCGCCGACGGCAAGCGCATCGAGCACGTCCGCGCGATGGCTCCCGAAACGTCGGCGGAGACGCAGGCGGCGCTGGCCTGAGGCGGCGCCACCCGTCCTTTCGCGATCAGTAGCCGGCCTTGATCTTCTCGAACTCGTCGATCATGCGCAGCTTCAGCTCCGGCGGCACCGGCGACTGGAACAGCGTCTTGTCGACGAATTTCTCGACGTCGGCATAGCCCTTCTCCTCCAGCACCTCCGGATCGACCGCGGCCATCGCCTTGGCGTTGCCATGGCCGTAGCCCCAGTCGTTGACGATGTACTTCGCCACTTCCGGGTCGGCGTTGACGGCGCTGAGGAAGTCATAGGCCTTGTCGATGCTGCCCGGCGCGTCCTTGAGCAGCACATAGCCGCAAACCCACGTCGTGATGCCTTCCTCGGTGTCCTTGTTCATGGCGAAGGGCTGGCCTTCGGCTGACAGCTGCGTGGCCGCGTCGTTCCAGGCCCAGGCGAGATCGACCTCGCCGCCGCCCAGCGCCTGGACGATCTCGGTGGAGTCCGTCCAGTACATGCGGACGTTCTTGTGCACCTCGCGCAGGAAGGCGGAGGCCTCGGCGAACTGCTCGTCCGTCATCTGCGTCCAGTCCTTGAGCCCGATCGCCAGCGACGCCAGCGCATAGGCGTCGTCGACATTGTCGGGCAGCGAGACGCGATCCTTGAACTTGGGGTCGGCGAAGGCCTTGAGCGAGCCCACGTCCTCCAGCGCGATCTTCTCGGTGTTGTAGGTGAGCGAGGTGTTGCCCCAGTCCCAGGGCATGAACCAGGCCTGCCCGTCGGCGGTCGTGGCGAGGTCCTTCATCGCCATCAGCCCCGGCAGCATGTCGTCCCAACCCTCGATGCGGGAGGTGTCGAGCGGTTGAATCAAGCCGGCGTCTCGCCATTTCGTCACGCTCTGCGAGCAGGGATGACCGAGGTCTGCCTTGAAGCCGGAGCGCAGCTTCTCGAAGGCCTCGTCCTCGTCGCCGAAGAAGGTGAAGGTCGGCGATTGGCCGTGCTTCTCGATATAGCGCGGGTGGAACGCGGGATCCTCGTAACCCGACCAGTCGAAGACGACGAGGTCGCGATCCTCGGCCACGGCCGGAGCGGCGGCGAGGCCGGCCAGCGCGCCGACCAGCGTCAGCGCGACGGAATGATTCAAACGATGCTTCAACGTCTTCATCCTGCATGCTCCCATTGTTGTGTCGTCGTCATGCCCTGGAGATGCCGCCGTCGGCCCTCCGTGTGAAATGCCCGGGAAACAGCGCCGCCAGCAGTTCGGCCGCGGCCGCGAAGGCGGTCTCGCGGGAAACGTCGTCGGCGGCCAGCATGAGGCGCAGCCACAGGCCCTCGAGCAGCGCGTTGATCGCCAGCGCGCTCGCCTGCGGATCGATCGGGTAGCGCCCCTGCTCCTTCAGGCGCGTGCAGATGTCCACCATCACGTCGTGATAGGCCTGGTCGCGCCCACCGCACAGCGCCTGGTAGGTCGGCCGCGACTTGGCCTCGCCCCAGAAGGCGCACCAGGCGGCGAGCTTGCGCTTGTTGCAGACGGCGCGGTCGAAATCGGCCGCGCAGAGCGCCCAGAGCTGGCCGGCCGGGTCATCGCCCGCCTTTTCCAGCGCGCCTCGCCAATGCGCGGCGTATTCCTCCGCCATGAACTGCAGCGTGGCTATGAGGAGCTTTTCCTTGCTCTCGAAATGGAAGTTGACGATCCCGCGCGACAACCCCGCGCCATCGGCGACGTCGGCGAGCGTGGTCTCGGCATAGCCGCGCCGGGCGAGCGAATCGATCGTGGCGTCGATGAGCTGCTGGCGACGCACTTCCCTGGAGGCCTTGCGCCCCTTCCGGTCGCCGTCGGAACCGCGCTCGGCGATGACGCTTTCGGACATGAGAACCGCTTTCTCCCGTGGAAGATCCAGCACTATCCCGGCTTCCTTCCGCGCAGATGAGTGGGACGGTGCTCGCCCGAGTCAAGAACCTTCTGCATCGCCTCCCAGGTGCGGATGTTCTTGTCGACATAGGCCTGTCCGACCGCCGCGGCGCACCGCTCGTAGAGCGGTCCCTTCAGTCGCTCCAGTTCCGCGCGAGCGACGTCGCGATACCAGGCATTGCGGTCGACCGTATGGACGTCGACGAATCCCGCCTTGCGCATCGCCGCCCGATAACGGGCCGGCGACGCCATGGCGAAGCTCAGTCCCTCGGCCGCGACATAGGCCTTCATCTCGTCGCTCGGCTCGCAGTCGTGGCCGATCATCCAGTCGCTAGCGGCGAGCTGGCCGCCGGGCTTCAGCACCCGCCAGAGATCGGCAAACAGCGCCTCCTTGTCGGGCACGTGCAGCAGGGCGTCCTTGGAAAAGACGACGTCGAAGCTCTCGTCGGCGAAGGGCAGGCGTCCCGGCGCACCCTGGACGAAGGTGACACGCTGCGAGAGGCCGCGCCGCCAGGCGCGTTCGCGCGCCGCCACGATCACCGGTTCCTCCACGTCGAAGCCGGTTGCGTGCTGGGCGCCGTGGCGTTCGACCAGATGCAGCGTGATGCCGCCGGACCCGCAGCCGACGTCGAGCACGGTCAGCCCCATGAGGGAGATCCCGGCCAGCACACGGTCGACCTCCTCCGGGCCGCCGGGGGACAGATATCCGTCGCCCCACAGCGCCTCCAGGAAACGGATGGCCGCGTCGTCATATTCCGGTTCGCCGCATCCTTCGTGTTCCTGGACGCCTTGCATCGACAGCCCTTCCAAGCATGCCACGGATTCCGGAGCCTCCGACGGCTCGTTCGGCAAAAGCCTAGCGAACACCGGGAGAAACGCAACCTCGTTTGTTGAACATTCATTCAGAACGGCTGGACAGGCGCGAGGGCACCGTGCCAGACTTGCCGTCACGCGGCGAAACGGGCCGCCTCGCGGGGCAGACGGAATGAAGCGCTGGGACGCCATCGTCATCGGAGCGGGCCACAACGGCCTCGTCAACGCCTGTTACCTGCAACGCGCCGGCCTCGACGTCCTCGTGCTGGAGAAGAACGACTGGATCGGCGGGGCCGCGGTCAGCCGCTCGCTGACTCCGGGCTTCACCTATTCCAACTGCTCCTACGTCTGCTCGCTGTTCCGGCCCGAGATCATGCGCGACCTCGACCTGCCGCGGCATGGTTTGCAGGTCATCGCCTACGAGGGCGGCGCGGTGCTGACCCGGGACGGCGACTTCCTCGCCAACTACCGCGACCACGACGCGCACCGGCGCGAGTTCGCGCGCTTCTCGGCCCGCGACGCGGAGGCCTACGACCGCTACTCGCGCGACGTGACGCGGCAGTGCCGCTTCATCCAGCCGCTCCTGATGCGCACCGCGCCCGACCCGACGAGCCTGAAGCCGCGCGATCTCGGCGAACTGCTCTATCTCGGCCGCAAGTTCGCCGGGCTCGGGCCGTCCGAGATGGCCCAGACCATCCGCTTCTGGACCATGTCGATCTCCGACTTCCTCGACGAGTATTTCGAGACCGACGTCATCAAGGCCTATCTCGCCCTGTCCGGCATCATCGGCACCGCGCTCGGGCCGATGTCGCCGGGCACCGCCTACATCCTGCTGCACCACTACATGGGCGAGGTGGACGGCTCGGTCGGCGCCTGGGGCTATGCGCGCGGCGGCATGGGCGCGGTGACGCAGGCGCTCGCCTCTTCCTTCCGGGCGAGCGGCGGCACGATCCGCACCGAGGCCGAGGTCGACCGTGTGCTGGTGCGCGGCGGCAGGGCCGAGGGCGTGGTGCTGGCCGGCGGCGAGGAGCTGCGCGCCGGCATGGTCGTCTCCAACGCCGACGTGAAACGCACCTTCCTGGGCCTCGTCGAGGCGCGCGACCTGCCGGAGCCCTTCCTGCGGCGGGTGAAAAACTTCAAGATCCGCGGCTCGTCGGGCAAGGTCAACATCGCGCTCGATTCCATGCCGGAGTTCCCCGCGCTGCCGAAGGATTCGCCCTGTCTGCGCGGCGACCTGCACTTCACGGATTCGGTGGAGCGCATGGAGCGCGGCTACGACGACTGGAAGGCCGGGCGCTGGTCGGCCGACCCGTTCCTCGACGTCGTCATCCCCACCACCCTCGACCCGACCATGGCCTCGCCCGGCAAGCACTTCATGAGCTGCTTCGTGCAATACTGCCCGCCGAAGGTTGAAGGACGCGACTGGACCGACGCCGACCGCGACGCCTTCGGCGAGACCGTCATCTCGCAGATCGCCGACTATTCGCCCGGCTTTCGCGAGCGCATCGTGCACATGGAGGTGCGCACGCCGCGCGAACTGGAGGCCGAGGTGGGGCTGACCGAGGGCAACATCTTCCAGGGCGAGCTCACCTTCGACCAGCTGCTGTTCAACCGGCCGGTGCCCGGCTACGCGCAGTACCGCTCGCCGATCGGCGGGCTCTACATGTGCGGCTCGTCGACCCATCCCGGCGGCGGCGTCATGGGCGCGCCGGGCCGCAACGCCGCCGCCGAGATCCTGCGCGACCTCAAGCGGGACGCCAAGCACATGAGCCCGGCCCATGACGTCATCTGACGCCGCGCGCTTCGACGCCATCGTCATCGGCGGCGGCCACAACGGTCTCGCCTGCGCGGCCGCGCTCGGCCGGACCGGGCGCAAGGTGCTCGTGCTCGAGGCGGGGCCGGCTTTCGGCGGCGCGGCCGGCACGCACGAATTCGCGCCCGGCTTCCGCGTCTCCAGCCTCGCCCACATCCTCAACCGCCTGCATCCGGAGATGGTCGCGGCGCTCAGCCTGCAAAGGCACGGGCTGGCGTTCTCGACCGGTCCGATGCCGAGCGTCGCCCTGTCCGCCGCCGGCGATCCGCTGGTGCTCGAAGGCGCCTATGGCGAACGGCTCGAGGGTTCCGTCGACGCGTCCGACCGCGCCGGCTGGTCCGAGCTTCGATCGATGCTGCTTCGGCAGGCCGGCATCCTGAAACCCTTCCTGTCGCGCCGGCCGCCGGATCTCGGCGCGATGTCGCTGGCGCAGGCCTCCGCGCTCGGCTCCGCCGCGCTGTCGCTGCGCCGGCTCGGCAAGGAGGACATGCGCGAATTCCTGCGCATGGTGCTGATGAACGTCGCCGACGTGCTCGACGAACATGTCGGCGACAACCGGCTGAAGGGCCTCGTCGCCTTCGACGCCACGCTCGGCGCCCATCTCGGCCCGCGCTCGCCGACCTCGCTGCTCGGGCTCTACTACCGCCTCGCCGGCGAGATGAACGGCGTGGCGGGCGATCAGCTGCTGCCGAGGGGCAGCATGGGCGCGGTCGTGTCGGCGCTGGCAAGTGCCGCCGAAGCCGCCGGCTGTGCGCTTCGGACGGGTGCCGTCGTGCGGCGCATCCTGGTCGACAAGGGCCGCGCCGTCGGCGTCCTGCTCGATGACGGCGAGGACATCCGCGCCCGGACGATCGTCTCGGCGATCAACCCGGTCTCGACCTTCCTCGATCTCGTCGGGGCGCGCCACGTCGACACCGGCTTCGTGCGCAAGCTTCGCAACATCCGCATGAAGGGCGACGCCGCCAAGCTGCACCTGGCGCTCGACGCGCCGCCGCGCTTTGCCGGCCTGTCGGAGGCAGCGCACCGCGGCCGGCTGGTGATCGCGCCCTCGGTCGACCACGTCGAGCGCGCCTTCAATCCGGCGAAGTACGGGGAATTCTCGCCCGAGCCGGTGATGGAAATCACGCTGCCCAGCCTCGCCGACCCCTCGCTCGCACCGCAGGGGGCTTGCGTGCTGTCGGCGGTGGTGCAGTTCGCGCCCTATGCGCTGAAGGAGGGCTGGGAGACCGGCGGGCCGGGATTCCTCGCCGCCATCATGGCCGTGCTGGAGCGCCACGCGCCCGGCATCGGCAACAGCGTGCGGCATGCCGAACTGCTGACGCCGGCCGACATCGAGGCGCGCTTCCGCATGCCGGGCGGCCACTGGCATCACGGCGAGCTTCAGGTCGACCAGATGCTGATGAACCGCCCCGTCCAAGGCGCCGACGGCTACGACACGCCGATCGACGGCCTGTTCCTCGCCGGCGCCGGCTCCCACCCCGGCGGCGGCGTCTCCGGCGCGCCGGGCTGGAACGCGGCCAGGCGGGTGGTGGAGATGCGCGGATGAGAATGGCAAACCGTTCGTACGCCGTCGTTCGTCCCACCCACCTCTGGCCTGCCGGCCATCTCCCCCTCAAGGGGGGAGATCGGCAGTCCTCCATGCCTCGCCCACTTTCCAACGTTGCAGGACGAGCGACGAAATCGAAGCTGCCAATCTCCCCCCGTGAGGGGGAGATGGCCGGCAGGCCAGAGGGGGGTGCCTCGCGCCATTCA
>JBKBRJ010000037.1:0-11477 GCA_046292285.1 Mesorhizobium sp.
AGCCCGTCGGGCACGGCGCGATGCAGTTCATGCAGAAATTGCACAGCGACGCGTCCACCACGACGTTGTTTTCGTCATGCGTGATGGCATCGACCGGGCATGCCTCCTCGCAGGTGTGGCAGCGGATGCAGATCTCGGGGTCGATCAGGTGCTGTTTGACGGGTGCGTTCATGGGGCTGGCTCGTTTTGATCCATCGCGATGGTCCGCATACGAGAGGGAGGGCGCTGACCCCCAACTCACCGCATGCGCGGGGGTCTGGGGCTTACCCCACCCCTTACCCCTCCCCACAAGGGGGAGGGGGACGTGAGACGTCGGCGCTCCCCTCCCCCTTGTGGGGAGGGTAAGGGTGGGGGTCCTTCCTGGTCGACGCGCCAGGATTCGCCCTCCCCTCCCTCACGCCATGTGCAGTTGCACGTACTCGAAGTCGCCGGGCTTGTTGTCGATGCCGACGCGCGGCGGGGCGATCCAGCCGGCGTACTTGCCGGGTTCCGAGCACGGCACCATCAGCGAGGCGATGAAGTCGCCGTCGGCCCTGGACGGCAGCCACTCGTCCTTGCGGCGCTCGAACTCCGCCGCCGAGAGCAGTTCGCCGTCGGGCGTCATGCGGACCGATGAGAAGACGCCGATGTTGCGGTGGAAGCCCGGATGCGGAAGCTTCAGCTCGAAGGGGATGCCGATCCTGGCGATGGCCGCGTTCCAGCGCTTGATGCCGCCGGCCGCGTCGGCGATGTAGTCGTCGCGCAGCCGCATGTTGATGGCCGACAGCGCCGGCACGTCGACCGTGACGACCTTGCCGTCGACGAGCTGGACGACCGGATAGGTCGAGTTCTGCAGGCGGTGGTCGTCGTCGATCTTCGTTTCCTGGTAGCGCCCCTTGATGCCGGCGTTGAAGGCATTGGCGGCGTTGGTGGAGACCTCCTGGCCGAACAGGTCGAGCGACAGCGTGTAGTGCAGGTTGAGCTTCTTCTGGATGGTCGGCAGGTCGATGACGCCGAGCGCGCGCACGGCCTCGATGTCGTAGGGATCCTCGATGCCGGCCTCCTTCATCGCCTCGCAGGTGCGCTGGATGACGCGGCCGACGCCGGTCTCGCCGACGAACATGTGGTGCGCCTCCTCCGTCAGCATGAAGCGGCAGGTGCGCGACAGCGGGTCGAAGCCCGACTGGGCGAGCGATTCCAGCTGCATCTTTCCGTCGCGGTCGGTGAAATAGGTGAACATGAAGAAGGACAGCCAGTCCGGCGTCGCCTCGTTGAAGGCGCCGAGCATGCGCGGGGCCTCTTCCGAGCCCGACTGGCGGCGCAGCAGGTCGTCGGCCTCCTCGCGGCCGTCGGCGCCGAAGTACTTCTGCAGCAGGTAGACCATGGCCCAGAGATGGCGGCCTTCCTCGACATTGACCTGGAACAGGTTGCGCATGTCGTAGAGCGATGGCGCGGTCTTGCCGAGATGGCGCTGCTGCTCGACGGAGGCCGGCTCGGTATCGCCCTGGATGACGATCAGGCGCTTGAGCATGTTGCGGTACTCGCCCGGCACCTCCTGCCATGCCGGCTGGCCGACATGCTCGCCGCAGGGGATGCGGCGATCCTCGACCTGGGGGGCGAGCAGGATGCCCCATCGGTATTCCGGCATCTTGACGTAGTCGAACTTGGCCCAGCCCTTGGGATCGACCGAGATCGCGGTGCGCAGATAGACCAGCGATTCCTGGAATTTCTGCGGGATCAGGTCGTTCCACCAGTTGATGTAGCCCGGATGCCACTTTTCCAGCGCCTTCAGCACGCGCTTGTCGGTGGAGAGCCCGACATTGTTCGGAATCTGGGTGTCGTAGGAGACGTTGATCAGGTCGAGCATGGGTTCCTCCGCGAAATTGCTGGTCGGTTGTTCTGGCGGCCGGAGCGTCGCTACACCCGCTTCATGTCGTATTCGCCGCGCACGCCGGTGCCGTAGCGCTTGAGCGCGCCGGTCTCGCCGACCGCGTTGGGGCGCTGGAAGATCCAGTTCTGCCAGGCGGTGAGGCGGCCGAAGATGCGCGTCTCCATGGTTTCCGGGCCGGGGAAGCGCAGGTTGGCCTCCATGCCGGTCATGGCGTCGGGCGAGAAAGATGCGCGTTCCTCCAGGAAGATGCGCACCTCGTCCTCCCAGTCGATGTCGTCGAAGCAGAAGGTGACGAGGCCGAGCTCGTAGGCGTCGAAGGCTTCGAGCGCCTCGCCGATGCGCGCCTTCGCCTCCTCGACCTTGCCCGGATCGCCGAGGAAGCGGGTCTGCAGCCGCGTCAGGTCGTTCGACATCGGGTAGAGGCCGAAATTTCCCGGTGTTAGCGTGATCGTGGCGACCGGGCGGTTGTCGCCCTCGAAGTCGCCCTCGGCCATGTAGGAGCGGTCGACGGCGAAGAGCAGCTCGGCCAGCGGGCCTGCGAAACAGGAGCCCGGCTCGACCAGGGCGACGAGCGAGCGGGAGGTGAGGTCGACGCGCTTGAGGACGCGCTTCCAGTAGAGCAGGATCTCGTGCGCCAGCCAGTCGGCCCGATTGGCGATGAGAAAGGCTTCCTGCGCGGCGACCAGGGCGGGATCGCCCTGCGCGCGAAAGACCAGCACGCCGATTTCCAGCTCGTTGTTCCTGAGATGCAGGATGGCGTCGTCGAGTTCCCGCGCCACGCGCAGCGTCCAGGCCGACGCGCCTTGCGCATGCAGCGCCTCGACGCTGTCGGGGCCGGCATCCTTCGGCCCGTGGATGGTGATGCGCCCGACCCGCCTGGCGCGGTCGATCTCCACCTCGACGCTCGAATAGGTGACCGAGCCGTCCTCGCCGAAACGGCGGTCGAGCGGGGTGAGCGCGATACCTTTCGCGCCGGCCGGGCGGGAGGACTTCGCCGCGAACTCCCTGGCGCGGGCGGCGACGGCCTCGTCGAACTTCGAGTTGGCGACGACCTCGTCGACCAGCTTCCAGTCCTTGGCGCGCTTGCCCTTGATGCCTTCCTCGATGGTGCAGAAGACGTCGGCATGGTCGCGACGGACCTTGCGCTTGTCGGTGACGCGGGTCAGCCCGCCGGTGCCGGGCAGCACGGCGAGCAGCGGCACCTCCGGCAGCGCGACGGAGGACGTGCCGTCGTCGGTCAGGATGATGTGGTCGCAGGCCAGCGCCAGTTCGTAGCCGCCGCCGGCGCAGGCGCCGCGCACGGCGGCGATGTAGTGTTGACCCGATTCGGCGCCGGCCGCCTCGAAGGTGTTGCGGGTCTCGTTGGTGAACTTGCAGAAATTGACCTTGTGGGCATGGGTGGCGCCGCCGAGCATGCGGATGTTGGCGCCGGCGCAGAACACGCGCTCCTTGCCGGACTGGAGCACGACCGCCCTCACCTCGGGATGTTCGAAGCGCATGCGCTGGACGATGTCGGCGAGTTCGATGTCGACGCCGAGGTCGTAGGAGTTGAGCTTGAGCTCGTAGCCTTCGAACAGCCCGCCGGCTTCGTCGACGTCCATGCTGAGATAGGCGATGTCGCCGTCGTAGCGAAGCTTCCAGTGCCGGTACTTCGACGGATCGGTCTGGAAATCGATTACCTTGGCCACGTTGAACTCCCTGGGGCATCGAGCGACAGGCACCATAATGCATTTCCCTGCATCATGGTAGCCCGTTCAGCTTCAAGAGTAGAATTTAAGTGCACCAAAATGCAAAGCTCGATGGCATTTTATGCATTATATTACATCGCGCAATAGTGACGGCCGGGAATCGAGCAGCGGCGACAGATCCTCCCCGGCATGGGCCTCCACCCGCAGCGCGAAGCCGCAGGTGGCGGCCAGAACCTGGCCGGGCGAGACGCCCATCAGCGGCGCGGAACCGGCATCCGCAAGCCGCAGCCCCGCGTCGCGCAGGAGCCGGAGCGCGGCGCGTTTCCGCCCCATGTTCAGCTTGAGGCAGGCATTCGCAAGCTGGATCAGGCCCTGCGCGAGATGGCGTTCGACGCTGTTGGGCGCAGCCCCCATCCACACCGGCTCCCAGACTTCGTGCGCCTCCCAGAAGCAGCCGGCGTCGTAGAGCCGGAAGCCGTAGAGCCAGGCCTCGTTGGCGCGCCAGGCGGCGGGGTCGGTGCGGACCGGCGCGCGGTCGGCGATCGCGATGAACAGCCCCGCCTCCGGCCGCGGGCCGCGACCGGGCACGAAGGGCTGCGCCGGCAGCGGCAGGCCCGCAACCGCCTGCGGCGGGTTCGACAGCAGCGCCGCCGTCATGCCGCCTCGGCCTTCGCCGCCTCGATACGGTCGAGGCGCGCGAGGTAGTCGGCGATGAGTTCCAGCGTCCTGTCCGGCTGCTCGGCGTGGGGCGCGTGGCCGCAGCCGTCGAGCATCGCGACGTCGACGGGATTGTAGCTCTGCGTCTCCAGCGCGGCGATCTGGGCGCGGGTGCCGTACTGGTCGTCCACGCCCTGGATCGCCAGCACCGGGACGCGGATGTAGGCGATCACCTCCTCGATGTTCCAGTCCCTGAAGGCCGGATCGAGCCAGGCGTCGTTCCAGCCGAAAAAGGCGTTGTCGACGTCGCGGTGATATTTCGCGAGCTTCGCCCGCAGGTCGCCGTTCTCATAGGCATCGCGCGCCTTCCCGATCGAGGCGAGGCCCATCTCCTCGGTGAAGAAATGCGGCGCCATCAGCACCAGCCCCCGGATGCGATGGTCCTGCACGGTGCCGGCATAGATCGCCGCGATCGAAGCGCCGTCCGAATGGCCGACGAGAACGCCCGACCGAAACCCGATCGCCTCCAGCACTTTCGGCAAGACGTCGACGGCCTCGCGCGTCATGTAGTCGAGCGGGCGCGGCAGCACGGCCGGATCCGACTGGCCGTAGCCCCGGCGGGAAAAGGCGAAGACGCCGTAGCCGCTGGCCCTGGCGAGCCTGTCGGGAAAGTCGCGCCACAGCGCCACGCAGCCGAGCCCCTCGTGCAGGAGGACGAGGGTCGGCGCCTTGTCGGGCGCGGGGCCGAAGCATCGGCCTTCGATCTGCACGCCTTCGATGTCGAGCGTCAGGCTTTCGCCGGTCTTCCACATGATGTCATGCTCCCGTTCTGAGCTTGAACCGCTGGACCTTGCCGGTCGCCGTCTTGGGGAGGTCCGGCACGATCTCGATCCAGCGCGGATACTTCCACGCCCCGACCTTCGCCTTGACGTGCTCCTTCAGGACATCCGGCAGGCCATCGGGCGCGTGGCCGTTCTTCAGAACGACGAAGGCGCGCGGCTTGTCGAGCCCCGTCTCGTCCTTGTGGGCGACGACGGCGGCCTCCAGCACGTCGGGATGCGAGACCAGCGCCTGTTCCACCTCGAAGGGCGAAACCCAGATGCCGGACACCTTGAACATGTCGTCGGTGCGGCCGCAGTAGACGAAGCGGCCGTCGGCGGTGCGCTCGTACTTGTCGCCCGTCCGCGTCCAGCGGCCTTCGAAGGTCGAGCGGGTCTTGTCGCGCTGGTTCCAGTAGCCCTCGGCCGCCGAAGGCCCGTCGACCAGCAACTCGCCGACCTCGCCCTCGCCCACCTCGCGCCCGGTCTCGTCGACGAGCCGGACCCGGTAGCCGGGAACGGCGACGCCCGAAGTGCCGTAGACGATGTTGCCCGGCGCGTTGGACAGGAAGATATGCAGCATCTCGGTCGAGCCGACGCCGTCGAGGATGTCGACCCCCGTCAGCGCCTTCCAGCGGTTGCCGATCTCGGCCGGCAGCGCCTCGCCGGCCGACACGCACAGGCGCAGCCGGTCGAGACCGGCGGGCTTCTCCCTGCCCATGTGGGCGACCATGCCGGCATAGAGCGTCGGCACGCCGTAGAAGATGGTCGGGCGGATCGCGGCCATCGCCGAAAACATGTCGGCCGGCGTCGGGCGGCCGCGGAACAGCGCCGTCGTCGCACCGACGGCCATCGGGAAGGTCATGGCGTTGCCAAGCCCGTAGGCGAAGAAAAGCTTGGCGGCCGACAGCACCGTGTCGTCCTCGCGGATGCCGAGCACCTGCGCCCCGAAGGTGTCGGCCGTGGCTTTCAGGCTTCCGTGAACATGGCGAACGCCCTTGGGTCGCCCCGTCGAGCCGGAGGAATAGAGCCAGAAGGCGCATTCGTCGGGCTCGGCTTCGACCGTTGCTGCGGATTCGCCGGCAACCAGTTCATCGGCGAAGGACAGGTGCTCGCCCGCCTCGCCGCCGATCACGAAGACCGCCTTCAGGTGCTTCAGCCTCGGCAGCAGCGGCGCCACCGTCGGCAGGAGTTCCCTCGAGACGAACAGCGCCCGCGCCCGGCTGTCGTTGAGGATGATCTCGTAATAGTCCGCCGACAGCAGCGTGTTGAGCGGCACCGGCACCACGCCGGCCTTCAGGCTGCCCCAGAAGATGATCGGGAACTCGATCTGGTCGAGCACGATCATGACGGCGCGGCTTTCGGGCGCGATGCCGTGGCGACGATAGAGATCGGCCATGCGGCCCGCCTCCAAGGCAAGCTGGCCATAGGTGAGGCTGCGTCCGCCGGCTCCGCATTCGACGAAGGCCGGCTTGTCGGCGCGCCCTTCCTCGATGTGGCGGTCGACGAAGTAGCCGGCGGCATTGCCGTTCGCTGGGCTCAACTCATCCTCCCGATGAAGCCTGTCCTTGCGCCGCGCGTCGGGCTCCTCCCCGCGCGAGATGCGATATCATGCATCTCGGAAACGCGGCGCGCAAGCGTCGGCTCGAATCGATATGCATTTTTATGCATTACATCGTCCGCTCCCGAAACCGGTATCCCGACGAGGCCGCTCGACGGCCGGTTGCCGCGCCAGCGCCGCAAGCTTGTGCATTCCCGTGCATCGCGATACGCCTCCAGACATGAGTGGCAGCGCCCTGCAGAGACGGTTCCGGCGACTGGGCCTCGGGGTGGGGCTGGTGTCGCTCGCGCTGACGGCCGGCGCCGTCTGGCTGGCGCAGGAGGTGGCCGGCCGGCGCGCGGAGGCCGACCTGAAGGCGCGCGCGACGGAAGCGCTGGCGCTCCAGAGCGAGGCGCTGTCGGGCGTGCTCGAGAAGTACCGCCTGCTGCCGCCCCTGCTCGCCCGCCGTCGCGAGGTGATCGACGCCTTCGCGCTGCAGCCGAGCCCGCTGCGGAACCATGACACCCAGCGCATGCTGGTCGAACTGATCGGCTTCTCGGGCGCCCGCGAGGTCGCCCTGGCCGAGCCGGACGGCACGCTCGTCGCCGCCGCGCGGGGCCTCGTCGATCCGACGATCATGGGGTCTCCGGCGCTCCAGGAGGCGACCAGCCAGCGCCGCCTCGGCCGCGCCGCCATCACGCTCCTCGACGGCACCCGCACCTATGCCTTCGCGGCCAATGTCCGGCAGGGCGACACCGCGCTCGGCATGATCGCCGTCTTCGTGCCCTTCGAGCCGATCGAGGCGCAATGGTCGCTGTCGTCGAACCCGATCTTCGTGACCGGCACGGACAACATCGTGTTCCTGTCGAACCGTCGCGAATGGCGCCAGCGCGAGTGGAGCAGCAAGGACCTCATCCGCGCCGACCCGCTCGCCCCGCCCTTCCCCGAGCGCGTCGGCTTCGTTCGCGGGCCGGCCGGGGCGCTGTGGATCGACGCCAGCCGCGAGATGCCGCTGCTCGGCTGGACGCTGCACGTCCTGGCGGACGCCAGGCCGCTGGCGACCGCGCGGTGGACGGCGGGCACGATCGCCGGGCTGGCCGTCCTGCTCCTCTCGGGCGCGGCCTTCGTCCTTTTGCGCCGACGCCAGACCGCGCTCAATCGGCAGCGCCGCGACCGCGCGCAGGCAATCCGGCTGGAGCGGATGGTGCGCACCCGCACGGCCGAGCTCACGCTGGCCAACCGCCAGCTCGCCGAGGAAATCGATGAGCGCCGGCAGGCCGAGGAGCGGCTGCGCGCCACGCAGGCCGAACTGGTCCATGCGGCCAAGCTCGCCACGATCGGGCAGATGTCGGCGGCGCTGAGCCACGAGTACAACCAGCCGATCGCCGCGATCCGCACCTATGCCGACAATGCCGGCCAGTTCCTCGCCCGCAGCCGGCTGGATGCCGTGGGCGACGCGCTCGCACGCATCGCCGGCCTCGCCGACCGCATGGCCTCGCTCACGCGCACCCTGCTCACCTTCTCGCGCAAGCCAGGCACGCGGCTCTCCCCCGTGCCGCTGAAGCTGATCGCCGACGAGGCGGCGCTGCTGACCGAACCCAGGGCGCGCAAGGCCGGCATCGTGCTCGACTTCGATGTTGAGCCCGACCTGATCCTGTCGACGGGACGGGTTCGGCTGTCGCAGGTGCTGGTCAACCTGATCGGCAACGCCATCGACGCGCTCGAAGGCCCCGGCGGCGCAAGGCCGAACGCCACGGTGCGCGTCGAGGGCCGGCGCAGCGGCGAGCGCGCCCTGCTGACCGTCAGCGACAACGGCCCAGGATTTGCGCCGGGCGCCATCGAGCGCCTGTTCGAGCCCTTCTACACCACCAAGGACGCCGGCGAGGGCCTCGGCCTCGGCCTCGCCATCGTCGAGCATCTGGTGCGCGATCTGGGCGGCACGATCCGGGCGACGCAGAATCCCGACGGCGGCGCCTGCTTCATCATCGACCTGCCGCTGCACCAGGAGCGGATCGAGGCGGCGGAATAGGACATGGACAGCGAATGAGCGAAGCGGGAAGGGTCATCCTGGTCGAGGACGACGACGACCTGCGCCACGCGCTGGCGCAGGGGCTGGAGCTCGACGACTACGCGGTCGAGAGCTTTGCAGGCGCGGAAACGGCGCTCGCCCGCCTCGACCGCAACTTTCCCGGCGTCGTCGTCTCCGACATCCGCATGCCCCGCATCGACGGCATGCAGATGCTGCGCCGCGTGCTGGAGATCGACCCCGCCCTGCCGGTCGTGCTCATCACCGGCCATGGCGACGTGACGCTTGCCGTGGAAGCGATGCGCGAAGGCGCCTATGACTTCATCACCAAGCCGTTCGCCGTCGCGGCGCTCTCCGCCGTCATCAAACGGGGCATCGAGAAGCGGCGCCTGGTGCTGGAAAACCGCGCGCTGCGCGAACGCCTCGACGCCTCGACCGACCTGGAAAGCCGGCTCGTCGGCCGCACGCCCCCCATCATCCGCCTGCGCGAGGAGATCTCCGCCATCGCCTCGACCGGCATCGACGTGCTGGTGCGCGGCGAGACGGGCGCCGGCAAGGAAGTGGTGGCGCGCGCGCTGCACGATTTCGGCGATCGCGCCAAGGGCAACTTCGTCGCGCTGAACTGCGCCGCCCTGCCCGCCGACATCTTCGAGTCCGAGCTCTTCGGCCACGAGGCCGGCGCCTTCACCGGCGCGCAGCGCCAGCGGATCGGCAAGCTGGAGCACGCCAATGGCGGCACGGTGTTCCTCGACGAGATCGAATCCATGCCCCTCGACCTGCAGGCCAAGCTGCTGAGGGCGATCGAGACGCGGACCATCGAGCGGCTCGGCTCCAACCGGCAGATCGCGCTCGACGTCCGCTTCGTGGCGGCGACCAAGTCGGACCTGGCGGAAACCAGCGCGGCCGGACGCTTCCGCGCCGACCTCTACTACCGCCTCAACGTCGCCACGCTCGCCATCCCGCCGCTGCGCGACCGGCGCGACGACGTGGCGCTGCTGTTCTTCCACCTGGCGCGCGAGGCCCGCGCCCGCTACCGCCGCGAGATTCCCGACCTGACGCCCGAGCTGGAAGCGGAGCTGCGCGCCCACGACTGGCCAGGCAACGTGCGCGAACTGCGCAACATCGCCGACCGCTTCGTACTCGGCCTGTGGCGCGGTTTCGGCGGAAGCGCGGCATCGGCGAAGGACGGCCCCGCGACCGGCGACGGCCCATTATCGGACCGGGTCGCCGCCTTCGAGCGATCGGTGATCGAGGCGGAGCTGCGCCGCTCGGGCGGTAGGCTCAAGCCGGTCTACGAAGCGCTGCAGATTTCGCGCAAGGGCCTTTACGACAAGATGCAGCGGCTCGGCCTCGCCGTGCCGGAGGACGGGTAGCAATCTACTCACCCGCGACATGGCATGGGTAGCGCGCTGCCCATGCTCGCTGGCCCGATGAGCCCGGACCGCGGATTGGCGCCTAGCCGCTAGAAGCAATCATCGTAGGGCAGCGCTGGCCCGGCGCTTGCGTCGCAAGACTTTGGGGGCCCCACGATGTCCGCCGCCGGGACGGACAAGCCGGCGCGCGCCTCTTCACTCCATCTGGCACGGCGCTTGCAAACGTTTCTTCGAAGTCCGGCGCTGCCGGCGCTTCCACCGGGAGGAGACATCGCGAGCCGGCATCGACCCGACGGTCGAGGTCGTGGACGTTCTCCTCCGTCATGTCATCCGGGCAAGCATGCCCACCAAGGAGGAACCACAATGAACAAGCTGCTCGGCGCCGTTTCGGCGCTCGCCATCACCCTCGTCGCCGGACAGGCCTGGGCTGGTCCGGAAGGCTGCGACAAGGGCGAGATGGTCATCAAGTTCAGCCACGTCGTGGCCGAGAAGGGCCATCCCAAGGGCGAGGCCGCGCTGAAGTTCGCCCAGCGCGTCAACAGCGAGATGGACGGCAAGGCCTGCATGGAGGTGTTCCCGAACTCCACCCTGTTCGACGACGACAAGGTCATGGAAGCCCTGCTGCTCGGCGACGTGCAGATTGCCGCGCCGTCGCTGTCCAAGTTCGAAGCCTACACGCTGAAATATCGTCTCTTCGACCTGCCTTTCCTGTTCGCCAGCCTCTCCGACGTCGAGTCCTTCGGCTCGTCCGACAAGGGCAAGGACCTGCTCAAGGTGATGGAAGGCGAAGGCTACACCGGCCTCGGCTACTGGCTCTCCGGCCTGAAGCAGTTCTCGGCCAAGAAGCCGCTGCTCGTCCCCACCGACGCCAACGGCCTGAAGTTCCGCATCCAGACCTCCGATGTCGCCGATGCGATGATCGAGGCCATCGGCGGCTCGGCCCAGAAGCTCGCCTTCAAGGAAGTCTACGGCGCGCTGCAGACCGGCGTCGTCGACGGTCAGGAAAACTCCTGGTGCAACATCTACACCCAAAAATTCTTCGAGGTGCAGGACGGCATCACCGAGACCAACCACCAGACGCTGGCCTATCTGCTGGTGACCTCGACCGAGTGGCTGGAAGGCCTCGATCCGGAGATCCGCGACCAGTTCCTGAAGATCGCCGAGGATGAAACGGCGGCCGCCAATGCCGACGTCGCCAACAAGGAGAATGCCTGCCGCGCAAACATCCTGGCCGCGGGCGGCGTCATCCGTGAACTCGACGCCACGCAGCGCCAGGCCTGGGTGGACGCGATGAAGCCCGTCTGGGCCAAGTTCGAGGGCGACATCGGCAAGGACCTGATCGACGCCGCCGTCGCCGTCGGCGCCAGCAACTGACCAACCGGGGACCAGGCCGCGCGGCGCGTCACGCGCACTTACGGTTCCGCGGACGGCCGCGTCCGCCTCGCGCAAGCAGAGACCGGGGAAGCGCCCGCGGAGGAATGTCTCGACATCGACTGCGTCGGCAG
>JBKBRJ010000037.1:11487-43827 GCA_046292285.1 Mesorhizobium sp.
CGGACGCCAGCAACGCGCCAGACCATATCGAGGGGGGAGTTCTCGCAATGCCGCTGATCATGCCGGCCCTGCTTCTGACACTGCTGGTCGTGCTGCTGTTCCTTGCCGAACGGCGCTGGCACGATCGCGTGACGCGGATCGAGGAGAACATCCTCGCCTCGCTGCTTGCCATCATCACGATCGTGTCCTTCACTCAGGTGGTCGCCCGCTACGGCTTCAACTCTGGCTGGAGCGGCGCGTTGGAGTTCACCCGCATCCTGTTCGCCTGGCTGATCCTGTTCGGCATGGGCTTCGGCATCAAGCAGGGCATGCATCTGGGCGTCGACGCCTTCGTGCGGCTGCTGCCGCCGCGCCCCTTCCGCGCCGTCGCGCTTTTTGGCGCCTTCGCGACCTTCCTGTACGCCTTCATCCTGCTCTACGCGGGCTGGCTGGCGCTTCTGGGCATCGACGTCTCGACCACGTGGCGCCAAACCGGCGCGCTCGGCTACTGGACCTTCATGTTCGACCGCGGCACCGGCCTCGACGACCTGCGCTATCCCGTCTGGATGCAGGAGAGCTTCGGCCTCCAGGAGCGCGTGCAGCGCTGGGTCGCCTACCTGATGCTGCCCGTCGGCCTGGCGCTGCTGGCCTTCCGCAGCCTCCAGGCCATGGCCGCGATCTGGCGCGGCGAGCGCGAACTGGTGATCGCCGGCCACGAGGCGGAAGACCTCGTCGCCGAGAACAAAGACGTGTTGAAGGATTGAGGTTCAAACCATGGAAGCCGCAATCCTCTTCGTCCTCGTCCTGACGCTGCTGTTCCTCGGCGTGCCCGTGGCGGTTTCGCTCGGCCTGTCGTCGATCCTGATCATCGCGCTGTTCTCGCAGGATTCCATGTCCTCCGTGGCGCTGCAGCTCTTCACCGCCTCGCAGAACTACACCCTGCTCGCCATCCCGTTCTTCGTGCTCGCCTCCGCCTTCATGTCGACGGGCGGCGTGGCGAGCCGCATCATCCGCTTCGCCATCGCCGCCGTCGGCCATATCCGCGGCGGCCTTGCGATCGCCTCGGTGCTCGCCTGCATGCTTTTCGCCGCGCTGTCGGGCTCCTCGCCCGCGACCGTCGTGGCGATCGGCACCATCGCCATCGCCGGCATGCGCCAGGTCGGCTACACCAAGGAATTCGCCGCCGGCATCATAGCCAATGCCGGAACGCTCGGCATCCTGATCCCGCCCTCGATCGTGATGGTGGTCTATTCGGCCGCGACCGACGTCTCCGTCGGCCGCATGTTCCTGGCCGGCGTCATCCCCGGCCTGGTGGCCGGCCTGATGCTGATGGTCACGATCTGGATCATGGCGCGGGTGAAGAACCTGCCGGCGGAGGAATGGCGGGGCTTCGGCGAGATCATCTCCGGCGGCAAGGAGGCCGGCTGGGGCCTGTTCCTGATCATCATCATCCTCGGCGGCATCTATGGCGGCGTCTTCACGCCGACCGAGGCGGCCGCGGTCGCGGCGGTCTACGCCTTCTTCGTCGCGCTCTTCGTCTACCGCGACATGGGGCCGCTGAAGGGCGTTCGCTGGATCCAGGACAGCGACCCGAAACGGGCCCGTGTCGGCTTCTCGGCGCTCGTCTACGCCGTCGGCTTCTTCTTCGTCTGGATGATCCTGTCCTTCTTCGTCACCGCGAACTGGGATGGCGTCAGCGCATCCGGGCGCGCCATCGTCGGGGGCGTCCTCTCGCTCGCCGTCGTGATCGCCTACACGATCTGGCGCGGCCGGGACTCGAACCCGTTCAACATCCCCGGCACCCTCGTCGCCGGCCTGCCGATCTGGGGCCGCAATTTCGGCCTGATGGGCCGGCACTTTTTCGGCATGTTCTTCAACGAGGACACGCGCAAGGTGATGATCGACGCCTCGCGCACGACCCTGATGCTGATGTTCATCATCGTCAACGCCCTGCTCTTCGCCCACGTCCTGACCTCGGAGCGGATTCCCGACGCCATCACCGACCTGATGGTCGGCTACGGCTTCAACTGGTTCACCTTCCTGATCGCGGTGAACCTGCTGCTCCTGCTCGGCGGCCAGTTCATGGAGCCGTCGGGGCTGCTGCTGATCGTGGCGCCGGTGGTGTTCCCGATCGCGATGCAGCTTGGCGTCGACCCGGTGCATCTCGGCATCATCATGGTGGTGAACATGGAGATCGGCATGATCACGCCGCCGATCGGTCTGAACCTGTTCGTGACGTCGGGCATCACCGGCATGAGCCTGCTCCAGGTGGTGCGCGCGGCCCTGCCCTTCGTGGCGGTGCTCTTCGCCTTCCTGATCATCGTCACCTACGTGCCGGTGCTCTCGACCTGGCTGCCCTACAGCCTGATGGGACCGGAGATCGTCACGCGCTGACCCTTCCCGCCTGCTCTCGGCAGGACGAGCGGCCGCCCCGATCCGGCGGCCGTTTCTCGTCGGTGGCTTTTGGCTGGCTCAGGCAGCCGCCCAGCGAATCGCGATCGCGGTCATCACCAGGTAGGAAAGGTGGTGGATGCACTGGTCGCCGCCGTGCAAGGCCCAGTAGGCCGCCGTCGTCGGACCCTTCTTGCTCCGCATCGAGAGCAGGGCCTTGGTGTGGTCGATGGCGAAGTGCAGCACGAACTCGGCCACGCAGAGCACCGCCACCCTCGGCAGATCAAGCCCGGCCAGCAGCAGCGCCGGGATGGAGAGAACGGCGTGGATGCCGGCATGGGCGTAGCCGCCCGGCCGATCGAGATGCCCCTTGCCCGCGATGATCCACGAGGTCTGGAGAAGATAATCGGCTGCGAAATGCTTGAGCTGGAAGCAGGCCAGAACGCCCAGCGTCAGCAATAATACGTCACTCAAACCAAGCCCCCGGCTTTGCGGCGGTCGCCGTTTCGGGCGATCACGCGATTGCGATCCAATCTTGCCGTGAACGATCCCATTGCCAAGAGAGAAAGTGCGAATCCGGACGCCGACAACCCCTCATTCGACTGCTCGACGGCAATTTCCAAGAATTCCGCGGCGGAACAGGCGGATCATCGATGCCTTCGCGGCAATGCACCCGGCGCAAAACGACACTTCATTCGAGCAGGCCGGAAAGGCTATGGTCGCCGCGAGGGCGGACAGACGGCGCGAGTTGGCAGGCCTGCCTTCGGCTGCCGGGTGCGACGAGGCCGGCCACGAACACACATGAAAACCCGAGGAAACGACCAGCCAATGCCGACGACCAGACTGAGGGGCGTGATCGCCGCGGTACCGACGCCCGTGACGGAGACGGGCGTACCCGATCTCGACCGGTTCCTTCGCCACGCCGCCTGGGCGCTCGAAAACGGCTGCGATGCGCTCAACGTGCTCGGCACCACCGGCGAGGCGAACTCCTTCTCGGCCGCGCAGCGCAAGGCGGTGATGCAGGCGGCGGCGGAGAAACTCGACCGAACGCGCATGATGGTTGGCACCGGCACGCCGGATCTCGCCACGACCATCGAACTGACGCGGGTCGCCCACGCCCTCGGCTTCGCGGCCGCGCTGATCCTGCCGCCCTACTACTACAAGGGCGTCGCCGACGATGGCCTCTTCGCCTGGTTCGAGCGCGTCGTGCAGGGGACCAAGGACGCGCCGATCGCGATCTACCTCTACAATTTTCCGCAGATGACCGGCCTGCGCTTCTCCCCCGAACTCTGCGCCCGGCTGCGCGCCGCTTTCCCCGAAAGAATCGTCGGCGCCAAGGACAGTTCCGGCGACCTCGCCTATGCGGCCGAGATCGCGCGGGTGGACGGCTTCGACGTGTTTCCGAGCAGCGAGACAGCGCTGGCGAAGGCCGACGCCGACGGCTATGCCGGCTGCATCTCGGCAACCGTCAGCGTCACCGCGCCGCTGGTGGCCCGGCTGTGGGCGAACCGCGGCGACCCCGACCTCCTGAAGGCGGCCGGCGACGCGCGCGCGGCAATCTCGTCGGTGCCGCTGATCCCGGCGGTGAAGCACATGGTGGCCCGCCTGCACGGCGACGCGGCTTTCGACCGCCTGCTGCCGCCGCATCTGCCGCTGACGGCCGCGCAGGAGGAGGTGCTGGCCGGCATCGACATGGCGGCGATCACGACGGCCTGAAACCGCTCCCGCTGATCAACGACGCAGAAGTGATCGCGCCCGCGTTGCCACCGGCGACGCGGGCGTTCATGCTTCGGCAGGCAACGGCCGAAAGCGGAGGGTTCGGATGGTCGGGATCGTCAAGCGTGCACCCTGGGCGCTCCCCGAGAGCGCGGCAACGCCGGAAGAGTTCTATCTGAACCGGCGGGTCCTGCTGGCCGGCATGGGCGGCGCCATCGCGGGAAGCGCCCTGCCCGGCCTCGTCCCGGCGGCCCTGGCGCAGGGGACCGACCAGACGCTCGACCTCTATCCCGCGAAGCTCAACGAGGCCTACAGGATCGACCGCGAGATCACGCCGGGCGAGATCGCCGGGCAGTACAACAATTTCTACGAGTTCGGCTCCCACAAGCAGATCGCCCGGGCCGCCGAGAGCCTCAGGACGCGGCCCTGGACGGTGAAGATCGACGGGCTCGTGGAAAAGGAGCGCGAGATCGGCGTCGACGAACTGATCCGCGCCATGTCGCTCGAGGAGCGGCTCTACCGCCATCGCTGCGTGGAAGCATGGTCGATGACGGTGCCGTGGACCGGCTTCCCGCTCGCCCGCCTGATCGACTTCGCCGCGCCGCTCTCCTCGGCGAAGTACGTCCGCTTCGAGACCTTCCTGGATCCGGGGATGGCCTCGGGCCAGCGCCAGGTCTGGTATCCGTGGCCCTATGTCGAGGGGCTCACCATGGCCGAGGCGACCAACGAACTCGCGTTCATGGTCACCGGGGTCTACGGCAAGCCGCTGTTGAACCAGTTCGGCGCGCCGCTCAGGCTCGCCGTTCCGTGGAAGTACGGCTTCAAGTCGATCAAGTCGATCGTGGGCATCTCCTTCGTCGAGGAGCGTCCAAGAAGCTTCTGGGAGCAAATCGCCCCCGACGAGTACGGCTTCTGGGCGAACGTCAACCCGGACGTGCCGCATCCGCGCTGGAGCCAGGCGAAGGAGCGGATCCTGCATACGGATGAGCTCGTGCCGACCCTGCTCTTCAACGGCTATGGCGAACAGGTGGCCGGGCTCTATGCCAGCCTGGAGGGCGAGAACCTGTACCAGTGATCGGGTTAGAGCATTTCCTCTGGCTGCCCCCGCAATCGACCATTCGCAGCAGCGCAGGCAGAAAAAAAGGCCGGCTCACGAAGAACCGGCCTGAGTTGTTGGAAGTGCCAATTAAGGCGAAACCTCCAGAGGGGAACACTCGCAAGCGCCAATGGGAGGAGGAATGCGCTCGCGAGATTATGTTTATATGTGCTCATGCTGCCACTTTGGCAAGCAACTGATTTGCAATTCACCCATGCATTAATGGACGGGCTGAGCAGTCGGCAAGCAACGAAAGCAAATGCGCAAACCATGCGCAACGCGGCATCGCGCCCCCAGGCTCAGTAGGCCCAGCTGCGCGCCTTTGAGAACAGGAAGTCCCGGAAGGCCTTGAGCTTCGCCTGGTTCTTCATCGCCTCCGGATAGACGAAGAACGTGTCGAAGGACGGCACCTCCATCTCGGGCAGGATCTGCACGAGGCCCGCGTCCTTGTCGACCATGTAGTCGGGCAGCATGGCGATGCCCGCGCCGGACTTCACGGCCCGGCGGATCGACATCAGGTCGTTGATCTGCAGCGAGGCGGTCCGCCGCGTGCCATCGGGCATGCCGAAGGTCTGCAGCGAGTTCAGGTCCTTGAGGAAGGGCGGGACCGGTTCGCCGAAGGTGACCAGCCGGTGGCGCGCGAGGTCGTCGACGGTGTTGGGCTTGCCATGGCGGTTGAGGTAGGACGGCGCTGCATAGACGTGAAGATGCACCGTGAAGAGCCGCCGCTGGATCAGGTCAGGCTGCTGCGGCTGGCGCAGACGGATGGCGCAGTCGGCCTGGCGCATCGTCAGGTCGAGTTCCTCGTTGGCGAGAATCAGCTGGATCTGCACTTCCGGATAGAGCTCGAGGAACTCCTGGACGCGCTGGGTCATCCAGCCGGCGCCAAGCCCGACGGTGGTCGTGACCCGGAGCACCCCGGACGGCTTCTCGGTGGTCTCGAGAAGTTGGGAGCGCACGGCGTCGAGCTGCATGAGGACGTCGTGCGCCGTTCGGTAGAGGAGTTCTCCCTGTTCGGTCAGCACCAGCCCGCGGGCATGGCGGTGGAACAGCGGCACGCCGATGTCGTGTTCCAGCGCGCTGACCTGGCGCGAGATCGCCGACTGGGACAGGTTCAGCCGCTCGGCGGCATGGGTGAACGAGCCTGCTTCGGCCGCTGCGTGAAAGACCCGCAGCTTGTCCCAGTCGAATGGCATCATGGTCCCCTTCCCCCGTCGCAGGACGGCCCTATTCGGCCGCTTCGCGGTGCGTCTCGATCTCCGCAAGATATTTTTCCGCTTCGAGGGCGGCCATGCACCCCATGCCGGCCGCGGTGACCGCCTGTCGGTAGACATCGTCGGTCACGTCCCCCGCGGCGAACACTCCCGGCACGTCGGTGCGTGTGGAATCCGGCGCGGTCCAGAGATAGCCGTTCGGCTTCTGCTTCAGCTTGCCGACGAAGAGTTCGACCGCGGGCGCGTGGCCGATCGCCACGAAGACGCCGTCGATGGGCAGGTCGGAAACCTCGCCGCTCTTGCGGTTGCGCAGGCGGATGCCATTGACGGAGGGCGGCATCGGCGCCTTGGCCGGCTCGCCGACGATCTCGTCCACCTCGGTGTCCCAAAGGACCTTCACATTGTCCTTCTTGAACAGCCGGTCCTGCAGGATGCGTTCGGCACGGAACTCGTCGCGGCGATGGATGACGGTCACCGACTTCGCCAGGTTCGACAGGTAGAGCGCCTCCTCGACGGCCGAATTGCCGCCGCCGATCACCACCACGTCCTTGCCGCGATAGAAGAACCCATCGCAGGTGGCGCAGGCCGACACGCCGAAGCCCTTGTAGGTCTCTTCGCTGGAGATGCCGAGCCACTTGGCCTGCGCGCCGGTGGCGACGATCAGCGCGTCGCAGGTGTATTCGGCGCCGGAATCGCCCTTCAGTCGGAACGGCCGGCGTGCGATGTCGGCTTCGACGATGATGTCGCTGACCATGTCGGTTCCGACGTGCTCGGCCTGCTTCATCATCTGTTCCATGAGCCAGGGTCCCTGGATCGGGTCGGCGAAGCCCGGATAGTTCTCGACGTCGGTCGTGATCATCAGTTGCCCGCCCTGCTGCATGCCGGCAATCAGCATCGGCTTCAGCATCGCGCGCGCGGCATATATCGCCGCGGTGTAGCCGGCCGGGCCGGAACCGATGATGATGACCGGCGCGTGCTTCGTTGCCATGACGCGATCCTTCCTGCGCAAATGCCGAGCGACCCCGTTCCCGCGCTGTGCGGAAACGGGTTCGCTCCATGCGTGATCTAAGGTTTGCGGACCACCTTGCGCAAGAGCGCAGGGTCGATTCTCACAGGCCACTCGCCGACAGGCCTCCGGATTCGGTCGTCTTGCCGACGGACCAACCGGCCGTCAGCCTCCACCACGCCGCCTTGGCTCGCATTGTGGTTTCGCGTATGTCAAACGAAGCGAAAGATTCTTGCGCGCGGGAGCCGCCGGGGGGACAGACGCCATGAAGGCCGATCTCGACGCGACCGACTGGAAAATCCTGCGCGAATTGCAGGATGACGGACGCATGACCAACGTCGAACTGTCGCGTCGCGTCGGAATCTCTGCCCCGCCCTGCCTTCGACGGGTCAAGCGGCTGGAGGAAAGCGGCGTCATTCGCGGCTACCGGGCGCTGCTCAACGCCCCGGCGCTGGGCTACGACGTCGTCGCGTTCTGCCTCGTGGGCCTGCACCGACAGGCCGAAGCCGACATCCGCGCCTTCGCGGACCTCGCGCAAGGCTGGCCCATGGTCCGCCGCGCCTGGATGATGTCGGGCGAGACCGACTTTCTCCTGCATTGCGTGGCGAAAGACCTTTCGAGCTTCCAGGAATTCGTGCTTTCGGGCATCACGGCCGCGCCGAACGTCGACACGGTGCGCACGGCGCTGACGATCCGGCAGGTGAAGGACGCGGGCCTGGTGGCGATCTGACAGGTCCCGCCGATCCCTGGCGCGCCTTCATCGCACAGGCGTACATCGAAAGTGACCGCCCGCACCGCGCTGGAGGTTGCAAATCCAACAGGTCCCGCTAGGAATCGCCGCTGGCGGACTGTTTTCCAGCACCGGTGGAACTTCGAGAGCGGGGTGGATCGCTCGGTCGCCGCGAGACGGTACGACAAGGGACTGGAGAACCGGAAACCATGGCCCCGCTGAAGACGCTCGACCGAGACCGTGGTTCCACGCGGCATTGCCCCGCCCCGTTCCGATCGGAGCGCGCG
Source organism: Mesorhizobium sp. (assembly GCA_046292285.1). Classification (GTDB taxonomy): domain Bacteria; phylum Pseudomonadota; class Alphaproteobacteria; order Rhizobiales; family Rhizobiaceae; genus Aquibium. Next base: position 19,907 of record JBKBRJ010000037.1, read on the forward strand.
CAGTGAACGGGCCGGCAACGTGACACGGTTCGCAGCGATGCCCTTGGTGCAGCCCACGCCCACCCCGACGACGTCACGGGAACGGCGAGACAGGTCCGGCCTGAGCTTCGAGCATATCTCGGCCTTCATCATCTGCAGGGACGAGAGGGCCATGCTGGGCGCCTGTCTCGACAGTCTGGCGGGAATGGCTGAAATCGTCATCGTTGACTCCGGTTCGACCGACGGAACGCTCGACCTGATCGCGGAGTACCAGTCGCTCGGCTGGCCCATTCGCCTCTTTCATCACGACTGGCCGGGCTTTGCCGCGCAGAAGCAGTTCGCCCTCGACCGGTGCCGGAGCGAGTGGTGCCTCAGCATCGACTGCGACGAGCGCCTGACGGAGGATCTGCGGCAGGCGATCTCCGACCTGCCGCTCGATCCGGCGGGGCCGGTGGCGTACTCCTTCGCCCGGCTCGACTGGCTGCCCGGGTACGGCTATGCGTCGCGTTTCGTCCACGCGCACCACCACACGAGGCTGTTTCGCAAGAGCCGCGCGCGGTTCGACCTGTCGGCCTTGCTGCACGAGGGGCTCACACTGGACGGACCCGTGGCGCCGATCGCCACTGGCCGCCTGCTTCATTTCCGCAACATTTCGGTCGGCGTCGAGTTCGACAAGGCGAACCGCTACGCGACGCTCAAGGCGCATCAGAAGTTTGCCGCGGGCGAGCGCTCCGGCCCCGCCCGGATCGTCCTGCGGCCGCTGTGGCGCTTCGCCAAGTGCTATGTCCTGCAACGCTATTTCCTGTGCGGCATTCCCGGCTTCATCTACGCGGCCATGCTCGCCGCCTATGTCTTCCTGACCGAGGCCAAGCTGTATCGCCTGGGCGCCGGTTCCGACGTCCCGGAAGAACGGTGACGGCCCCGCTCGGAGACGGCGTTCAGACGTCGATGCTCCTCAGCCGTTCGGCAAAGGCCGCCGAGATCTCCTCGTAGCGCCGGCGGGCGGCCGCGCCGAGCGCCTTCTTGTCCGCATCCGGCATGGCAAGCAACGCCTCGACCGCGCGTTCCAGCGCCGCCGTGTCGACCTGGTGGCAAATTCCGAGATGCCGCGGTTCGGACGAGGCAGCCGGCACAAGGATTCCGCAGCCGGGAGAGACCAGTTCGTTCATCGGCGGCCCATCCGTGGTCACGACCACCGCCCCGACCGACAGCCCCTCGACGATATGGTGGCCCCAACCTTCCGAGCGCGACGGACACAGATGGATGCCGCAGGCGTTCTGCATCAGGCGCAGTTCGGAATCCGAGAGATAGCCGGACAGCAGGGTGACGTTTTCGGGAACGGACCGAGGCGCGTTGTCGGCCTTCTGCACCAGCACCAGTTCCGGCCATTCGGGATGCGCCCGCCAGAGCGCCACGACATCCTCGGTCCCCTTCAACGTGCTTCCGCCCGCCAGGTGGAGGAACCGCGACCACTGCTTCGGCACGGCGCGATCACACCGGTCTTCCGAGGCAAAGCCGACATAGGTCGTCGGCCGTCCAAGCGCGGAGAATATCTCCGCCGCGTGATGGGTCTTGGCCAGGACCTGATCGATCCGGTCGAGCCGCTCGATCTGGCGGCGCGGGAAGCGCTCCTGGTTTGGAACGAGCAGGTTGCGCGCTCCCGCCGTGATCCAGCCGGGATGCACGCGCTCGAGATGGACGATGGTGCGCGCTTCCTGGCGACGCAGCAGCCAGGAAGCCACCCCGCGCGTCCGCGAGGCGGCCAGGCCCGTCCGCTCCACGCCGAATGCGGATCGCAGCAGCCGGGCGTCCCGCTCAAGCCCGTATCTGTTGTCGCGCGCGACGATCAGCACTTCCTGCACCCGGTGGCCGCTCCAGAGGCGATCGTAGACGGCCCGGATGCCGTCCGCCTCGTCCGACAGGCGAAACGAGGTCTGCACCCGCTCCATCGCGACACGGCCATGCGCCAGCGTGCGCGGCAGATCGGACATGTAGGTCTCGATCGCCGCGCGGAGCGCCTCCCCGTCGCCGGCCGGCACCACCTGGCCGTTGACGCCCTGCTCGATCATTTCGGCATAGGCGCCGGCATCGCTGGTCACGCAGGCAACGCCGCATGACATGGCCTCGAGCGGCGTCAGGCCGAAGCCCTCGTTGCGCGACGGCGCGACGAAAAGCGTCAGGCGCCGGAACCACGCCTTGATGTCGGGGACTTCGCCAAGGAAGACAATGCGCTCCGACAGCCCGGCATTGGCGATCCTGTTCCTCAGCGCGGCCGCGAAGCCCTCGTTGTCGGACGTAACCAGGCCTGCGATCACGGCGGTCCAGTCGGGATAGCGCGGCAGCAGCGCGATCATCGCATCCACGAACAGGTCCGTGCCCTTCTGGGGGCGCACGCGGCCGAAGCAGCCGATCGCATGGCGGCCGGGCAGTCCGGCATCGGCGAAATCGCCGCCCGGCGCGGACGGCGGTCGGAACTGTTCGATGTCGATGCCATGGGGAACGACGGTATAGGGCACGTCCAGATAGGAGCCGGAGCGCGCGCTCGTCGCGATGACGGCATCCATCCGACGCAACAGCCATCGGGTGAAGCGCTTGTGGCGACGCTGACCCGCGGACGTGAAGACCACGCGCACGGGCGCGCGCAGCACGTCGCGCAGGAGGACGCCCGCCACCATCTCGTTGTTGCGCCGCGCGTGCCAGATCCGGAACGGGCGGCCGCGGGGCGCACGCCAAAGACCGGCGAGCGAGGACAGGTCAAGCTTCGGCAGAGCCGACGGCAGCCGCCCCCCGAGCGTCGCGATCCGCAGCGACCGCGCCTGTACCGGCACCAACTGGACGATCGTGCTGGTGACGCCCGAGAGCCGGAGCTTCAGGTTGGGTGCGATGACCTCGACGTCATCGATGGGCAGCAGAGCCGGTTTCGTCGCTCGTTCGCTCGGTTCCACGACTTTCTCTTCGTCAGCCGAAGCTGATGTCGACGATCTCGTAGCCGCGGGCGCCGCCAGGAGCGTTGACCTCGATCGCATCGCCGACGCCCTTTCCGATCAGGGCGCGCGCGATCGGCGAGGAAATGGAGATGCGGCCGCTCTTCACGTCCGCTTCCTGGTCGCCCACGATCTGGTAGCGCTTCTTCTCTTCCGTGTCCTCGTCGATGATGACGACGGTGGCGCCGAACTTGACCTTGTCGCCGGACAGCTTGGAGACGTCGATCACCTCGGCTCGCGCGATCAGATCCTCGAGTTCGCCAACGCGGCCCTCGTTGAGGCTCTGCTGCTCCTTGGCGGCATGATACTCGGCATTCTCCGACAGGTCGCCATGGGCGCGCGCCTCGGAGATCGCCTCGATGATCCTCGGACGTTCCTCCTGCTGGCGCCAGCGCAGTTCCTCCTTGAGCGACTGGAAACCACCTGCCGTCATCGGGACCTTGTTCATCTACGCGACCTTTCCTTCGCCGATGCCTGCCGGGGAATGCGGCGCATCCCTCGCCGAGGCACAAAAAGAAAACGGTCCGCAAGCCTCTGCCAGCGGAGCCGTGCCATTTGAGTCACCGCAATATAGCAGCGGGTCGCCCGTTTTTCACGTGCAAAAATGGGCCGGCGAAGCGAACCTCGGGCTCAGCGCTGGAGAACGGAACGGAAAGCGGCCGCTTCCGCTGGGGCAGTCTCGAGGATGCGGGAGGCCTCGTCGATGAGCCGACCGACGGCGCGGAGCGCCTCGCCCGGTCGGGCGAGATGGGCCGCCGCGATCCTCGTTCCACCAGCGATCTCGAAGACCAGCGTGCCGGAGCCCGCCAGCCGGTCGACCGGGCCTCGCGTCAGCGTCAACCGGCGGATCAGCAGATAGGGAATCTCGTCCGGCGCGCTGCGAGGGAATCCGGAATGGACGTAGACAGCGTGCGGCATCACGTCGACGCGGATCGTGAAGCGGCGAAGCACCGCATGCGCGGCCAGGAAGGGTCCTCCGATCGCGAGCACCACGAGGCACAGGCGCGCCAGCGCGCCCTCCCCCCGGCCGAGGAGCCACAGGGACAGCAGGACGGCGGCATAGCCGGCGACGATCACGATCGTCGGAAGGAAAATCGCGCGTCCCGACGGCAGGAACGATCCACCCGCCCCCACGTCCGGATTGTCGTTGTCGCCCTGCATCAAGCTGATTCGCCTTGCCCCACCGGACGCAGGATACACGGCTTTCCGCGCCCGATCATGTGCCCGCGCATGCCAGCCTGGAAAGCCAGGGCGACACCGCGGCAGCGCATCCGGCGCGCCCCTCGCGACCGACGCCGACGACCGCGACGATGTCAGCCGTTCGCGGCCTCGAACGCGGCGATGTGCCTGGCGAGTTCGGCATACTCGGCGCTCGCGCGACCGACCCGCTTCTCGATCTCGCCGAGCTGCTGGCGCGCCGAGGCGACATCGCCCATCTGCAGAAACGCCTCGCCGAGATATTCCCGCGTCAGCACGTGGTCGGGATCGAGCCGCAGCGCCTCCTCGTAGTAGCCGAGCGCCACCAGCATCTTGCCCTGCTTCCGGTAGGAATAGCCGAGCATGTTGAAAACGCCCGGATGCTTCGCGTCGTAGGCGAGCTTCAGCGTATCGATCGCCTCGTCGTAGCGCCCGGCATAGGCCAGCGCACGACCGGTTTCGAACAGCGATTGCGGATCGACGGCGCTCGTCTTGGGTTCGCATTTCTGCTTGGCGCTGTTGTAGACTTGTCCCTTCGGGCAGGTGGGCGTGTTGGTCTCGCCACCGGCGGCAAGAACCGGAGCGCTGGAAATCGCCAGCCCGACCGCCGCCAGCGTCGCGCCGCGCATGAGGAAGTTCAACATCGGGGGTCTCCATCCGTTCGACGCGGAGCACGCTCGGCGCCCCGGTCCGGACGGAAGGTAGAGCAAAGAAGAGCCGTGCGCACTCACTTTGACGTGACGGAAGATCAGACACTCAGGCGCGGAAGATGACCGCCGCGCCGCCCGCGATCATCGCGAAGCCGATCACATGGTTCAAGGTGAAGCTCTCCTTCAGATAGAGCACCGAGAAGACGGCGAAGACCGTCAAGGTGATCACCTCCTGGATCGTCTTCAGCTCGGCGGCCGAATAGACCTGGTGGCCGAGGCGGTTCGCGGGCACCGCGAGCCAGTACTCGAAGAAGGCGATGCCCCAGCTGGCCAGCACGACCACCCAGAGAGCGGAAGCCTTGAACTTCAGGTGGCCGTACCAGGCGAAGGTCATGAAGACGTTCGAGGCAATCAGCAGCAGGATGGGCAGGATCTTGGGTGACAGCAGTGCGGCCATGGGAACGTCCGACGGGAGGGAAGAGGCCGCGAGCTTTCGTCCGGCGTCGACTGTCTGTCAACGGCAGGACCGCGGCGGCGTGTCGATTGCAACCCCGCCGTCTTGTCGACATTATGTCGGCGACGTCGAACGCCCGCGGAATGAGGAGAAACCGGTGCAGAAACCCGTCGAGAAAAGCTGGGACCTGGCGATCGATCCCGACACGGTGCGGCTGTTCATCCTCAAGGCGAAGGCGATCAGCGCGGCCGTCAACGACGACTACCAGGACGGCTCGGAGCACGAGGTGGAACTTGAGGGCACCCATGCGGGCCACCATCACGACGGGCTGGCCGAGGAAGAGGAGCAGGACCTCACGACCGAGGAACTGCGCGAACTGATCGCCGACCTGAACGTCGACGAGGCGGCCGATCTTGTCGCGCTCGTCTGGGTGGGGCGCGGCGACTACGACGCGGCCGAATGGACGGACGCGGTCGCAGCCGCGCGGGAACGCGCCAACAAGCGGACTGCGGCCTACCTGCTCGGCATGCCGATGCTGGCCGACTGGCTGGAGGAAGGACTGGAGGCTCTCGGCGCCTGAGGGGATCGCCGGCTGATTCCGGGCGTCAACGACGACCCGCAACCGCTTGGCGTACTTCCTCTTTCCCGGGGCAGGGCCACGGGGATGGCTCCGCGCTCCGCCATGCTTCCGCCACAGGCGTGAACACGGCCACTGAAACTTCCTTTACCCTTGCCGGCTATGGTTGCCTGTCTGACGGACGGGAACCGAAGTTCATGCGTATGTCGTTCCTTCGCCAAGGGCGCGGCGGTCCGATCGCAACGCGCCCGCGCACGCTGGCAATCGCCGGTCTCTTCATGGCCGGGCTGACCACGCTGTCGGCCTGCTCGGTCGCCGACACGATGCGGCCGGAGGCCGACGTCGGCCTGCGATCCTCCGCCCAGCCCGGCCGCGGCATGCAGGCGCTGGTGCCGTCGAACCCCTTCATGGTCGGCTATCCGCGGCTGAACAGCCCGCTGTCGACCGAGACCGTCATGCCCGCCGAGGAAGTCCAGTGCCGAAGGCAGCTGAAACGCCTTGGCGTGCGTTTCCGCGACATCGAGCCGATCCGCGACTCGGCGTCCTGCGGCATCGACTGGCCGGTGGAGGTGTCGGGCTTCTCGGGCAATGTCGGCATGAAGCCGGCAGCGACGCTGACCTGCGACATGGCGCTGGCCTTCGCGCAGTGGACGGAGAACGAACTCGCCCCGGCGGCGCGCTGGCGCTACCTCTCCGGCGTGAAGACGATCCACCAGGGATCGAGCTATTCCTGCCGCTCCATCGCCGGTTCCAGGACCGTGTCCGAGCATGCGAAGGGCAACGCGCTCGATGTCATGCGCATCGAGCTGAAGAACGGCAAGGACATCGACGTGCGCAAGCCCGGCTGGTTCGCGTTCCGCGAGAAGGGATTGCTGAACACCGTGCGGTCGGACGCCTGCGGCTATTTCTCGACGGTGCTCGGACCCGGCTACGACGCCGCGCACAAGGACCATTTTCATTTCGACATCAAGGAACGGCGCAACGGCTACAAGGCCTGCCGCTGAGGCGGCAACTCACAGCGCCGCGCGCGCCTTGGCCTGCAACCGCGCCGCCAGCGTCTCGAGCGTGCCGCCATCGACCTTCGGCACGACGCGCCAGGCGGCGTTGACGAAGCATAGGAGCGCGAAGCCGACCAGTCCGACGCAGATCGCCGCGACGATGATGCGTCCATAGGGCTGGCCGGTGAGCCAGGAAAAGGCTTCCCGCGTCCCGCCGGCCGCGCCCGGATCGATCCGCCACGCGGCATAGAGGATCAGCCCGCCGACGATCGCCACGACGGCGCCATGGGCGAAAAGCCCGGCGCGAAGCGCGCCGCTCCAGTGCGTGGTGAAATGATTGGCGACCAGATGCCGCCGGTAGGTCTGTTTCCACCCCTTGTGAAAGAAATAGCCGGCTGCGCCGAGCACCACGAAGCCGGCCGCCGCCGCGACCCATCGGCCACCGGGCCATTGCATGAGCGCCGACAGCGCGCTCCGCAGCGCCGAGCCGTCGGAACCGTCCCCGGACGCTCCGCCGGCGAACAGGAGCGAGAAGGCCGCTCCGGCGATCGACAGATGAATGAGTCCGGTAAAGGCAATCGCGGCGCGGGCGGCAAACGCCCTCGCATCGTCGCCATGGTCGTCGAGGTCGAAGATTGCATCGATCACGCGCCAGGCCGCGTAGGCCAGCATGCCGATGAAGATCAGAAGCAGCACGAGCGACCCGCCGGCGGTGTTTTCCAGATCGGCCAGGGCGGAGTTGGTGCCCTCCGCCTGCCCTCCCCGCCAGATGGCGTAGAGCGAAAAGCCCGCGACCACGAGATAGACGAGGCCGCGACCGGCGTAGCCCATGCGCATCACCGGAACGGACCAGGACAGATCGGGCTTGGCCATGCGGTTCTCCTTCGAGGTCGGAGAACCGGCTGGTCAGGACTTGGTTCCACGCCGCGCGAGCCCATGATCGGCGACGCCGCGGATCAACCGCCGCGGTCGCCGAACTCAGGCAGCGACCGCGATCTCCCGCTTCCACTTGTTCAGCGCGCGCAGCAGCTTCTCCGACCGCTCGGCGTAGTCGGATGCGAGCATGGTGCGGGCGCCCGTGGCGTCACCCGCCTCGACGCACTGCAACACGCCGCCCGCGCACTGGTGGAACTCGGCATGCAGGCGCTTGACGACCTTGTAGGGCACGCCGTTCTTCACCTCGGCGGAAATGCTCGGCCCGTGCAGCCACCGCCCGAAATCGCACCGATCGTCGCGGCCGACGTCGCGCGAAGACACCTCGGAGCGGCCGGTGGCGACCGCCGTTCCGAGGCGCAGCTTCCAGACGCCATGCGCACCGATCGCGTCGGTAATCTGCTTCGAAAAATCCTGCCCCATCCTGTCCGCCTCCCCCGGCCTGGTTTGTCACACCAGGAGGCTTCTACACCGGCGAGGGTTGACGCGAGGTGAAGCCAAGCGGACTTCGGGAGGCGAGATGTCTGGACGCTTGACGTGGACATGGCCGGCGCGGACATGGCGGCGGAAACGCCGCGCCGGTCGATGTCAGGCGGCTTTCGCTTGCGCGACGTCGGCTTCGCGCGCGGCCTTCAGGGCATTCGCCCACCAGGCGAACTGGCCGAGCATCGTTCTGGCGCCCTCCTCGAGATGGGGGATGTCGCCGAGCTTCGCCTGCCCCTGCATCAAAGCGACGAAATCGGGCATGAGAATCTGCACCGCGGCGGAAACCGGCACCATCTGGAGGACGCTCAACTGGTTGCGCAGTTGCAGGACGGCGCGCGCCGCGCCCGCGCCGCCATAGCCGACAAAGGCGGCCGGCTTCTTGCCCCATTCGCGATAGGCGTAGTCGATCGCGTTCTTCAGCACGGCCGTCGGCGCGTGATTGTATTCGGCGACGGTGAAAATGAAGCCGTCGAGCGAATCGATCTTCGCCTGCCATTTCAGCGCGATCTCGTTCTTCGCCGGCGCATAGGCGAGCGAGGCGACCTCCTCGAAAAAGGGCAGCGGATAGTCGCGCAGGTCGACCATCTCGACATCGAGATCGCCGCGGGCGCGGGCGAGATCGACGATCCACTGCGCGGGCTTGTCGGCGAAGCGACCCTGGCGCGTCGAGCCGATCACTATTCCTATCCGGGGTCTGGACATGCTAGTCTCCTTCAGAAACGATTATTAGTATCGATTGGATACCTAGGCTATCTAGGAGACTTTCTCGATAGCCCGCAAGGAGGCACTTTTTTGAAACCGAAGCACCTTCACGCAACCGAAGACTGCCGGGCGGTGGGCCACATGCTGCAGCGCATCGGCGACAAGTGGTCCGTGCTCGTGGTCAGCCGCCTGGGCGCCGGCCCCCTGCGCTTCAACGAATTGCGCTCCATCATCGGCGGGATTTCCCAGAAGATGCTGACCACGACCCTGCGCAGCCTGGAGCGCGACGGTTTCGTCACCCGGACCGTTTTCCCGACGATCCCGCCGCGCGTGGATTACGAACTCACCGACCTCGGCCGCGAACTGCTGGTGCCGGTACAGGCGCTGGGCGAATGGGCCGTCAAGAACATGGATCGGGTGGAGGCCGCGCGGGCGAAGTTCGACCAGCGGGCGTGACGGGGCGGTGCGCCGCGGGCCGCCGGATCCGGTTCGAAGCACCAAGGCGGTCACGATGTTCGCCAGTCAACGGGGGAAATGCCATGATCCGCCACATCGTCCTCACCCGGTTCAAGCCGGAAACGGCCGAGCAGGAGATCGCCGACATCTACGCCGGACTCTCGGCGCTGACCGACACGCTGTCGGGGGCGCACGGCTTCACCGGCGGCCGCTCGGCGAGCCCAGAACGGATTGAACGCGGCTACATGCACGGCTTCGTCATCGACTTCGACGGCTGGGCGGACCTGAAGACCTATGCGGACCACCCGCAGCATCGGGCGCTCGGCGCCCGCATCGTCGAGAACGCCATCGGCGGGATCGACGGTGTTCTCGTGCTCGACTTGGAAGTGCCGGGGTGAAAAGGGCGGGAATGAGGTTCGACGAGAACCTGCGACCTCGACGCTATGTACTTGTCGTGAATTCGAGCGCCGAAGCGCTTCCGAAGACGTCATGCACCTGGGCGGCGAGAATATCAGTTAAAGGCTGGCGTGGATTGCGTGCCTTCAGCATGAGATAGTGGCAATCCGGCAGTTCCGGCAGCCCTTCGTCGCCACCCACGATTCTCAGGCCGTCGAGGAGACGGTCGCCTTCCAGGGTGCTTGCCACCGCCAGCCCCGCCTGCGCCGCCGCCATCTGACCTTGCGTCGTCGCCGACGTCGAAACGATCCGATAGCTACGGCCGGCCTGCTCGAGCGCTCGGAACATCATTCCGCGCCAGGGGCATTCGCTGTTGTCGGCCCGCCATTGGCAACCCGCAGGAGACGTGGACAGCGGCAGCGGATCGCGCATATGCTGGCGATGCGTCGTCGACGTTATCCATTTGGTGGCGCTTCGCCAGATATCCACCGCAGGCCATTGACGCGGCTCGAGCCCGGCGCGGAGCAGGACCAGATCGAGTTCTGCATTCTTGAGCTTTACGGCCAGCACACATGAGGTGGAAATCTCCACCTCGACCTCCACGGCCGGCGCCACATGCGCGAAGCGGTCCAGTATCCTGGGCAGGAACTGTTCAGACAATTCGGCGGCCACGCCGATCCGAATGTTTCCGTGGACGGGCGCCGCGCGCATCGACCTCATCAGGTCGTCATTGAGAGCAAGCATCTCACGCGCGCGTTCGAGAAGGAACCTGCCCTGGGGGTTCAGTTCGACGCTGCCCCCCTTTCCCCGGACGATCAGAATTTGCCCGAGGACGCCTTCCAGCCTCTGCATCTGCAGGGAGACCGCCGACTGCGTTCTCCCGACCCGCTCGGCCGCGCGCGTAAAGCTCCCCTCCTCTGCGATGGCGATGAAGCTTCGCAGCAGGTCCAGGTCCAATCCCGCAGGCGCACCCATGGCGATTAGATTCGCTCATGGCGTCCATTTACGCAACTCGTTTCCATAGCAAGATGAAAATTGGCATCCTCCAATCAATAAGGAGGAACCAGCGATGTACAATGATCAGACTACGGAATTTAATAAGATAGAAAGCCTGCCGTCAAACATGACAGCATTCTTCCGTCGCTTTTTGTCGATCGCAAGAAATCAAATATTGTCGTATCGGCAGAAAAAAGCACTCTCAAAGCTATCCTTACATCTCAAGTACGACGTCGGCTTGCTCGACGTTCGCCCCACCGGGGAAATGCTGATCGGCGATACAATGAAGAATCGCCAGACGACGCTCGAAGATCTGTGGCTTCGCCACCGGTGAGGCGCACGCTCATGAATGCCGGCGTCCGCTCCAGTCTAAGGCATGCTTCCGTGGCATCCGGCATTGCCAGCACCATATCGAGAGATGGCGCGCTACGGAGTACGAGGTCTTTGATCGCCGAAGCGTTGCGATCGATCCCGATGGCCATCTCGCGCGCTTTCGAGATGGCCTATGTCGCTCCGTACCAGGCAGCGCGAAGGCCGGACCGGTTTGCCGAGACGCCAAGACGAGGCACCAGTCGCGAATTCTGAGGCAGTCCGTTATCCGGAGCCCGCGACTTCGCCTCGATGGATCGCGCCCTACCCCGCCGGCACCGGCTTCGGCTTGCCGTCCTTGTCGAGCGCGACCATGACGAAATCGGCGTCGGTGACCTTTTCCATCAGGTCGGAGAGATAGCGCTGCGCCCAGGCCTCGACCTTGAGCGTCATCGAGGTGCGGCCGACGCGGGTGATGTGGGTGTAGATGCACAGCGTGTCGCCGATCTTCATCGCCTTGGCGAAGGACATCTCCTTGACGGCGGCCGTCACCACGCGGCCCTTGGCGCGCTCGGCGGCGCGGATGCCGCAGGCGAGATCCATCTGCGCCATGACCCAGCCGCCGAAGATGTCGCCGGCCGCGTTGGCGTCGGCGGGCATGGCCAGCGTGCGCAAGGTGAGTTCGCCGGTGGGGGCCAGTATGGTCTCGGTCTCGCTCATGCCTCGCATCCGCTCCGATTTGTCTCGTCGGGTTGGTAGCGAGCGCCCCCGGCCGCGTCAACGCGAGGCCGCGGATGGCCCCTGGTCGTTTTTCTCACAGCCAGCGGCGTTCTGGGAGCAAGACGCGGCGTGCGGCGCGGGTCTAGTCTCCTGGACCGATTGCCAGGGGGACGAGCGCCGGACGCGCAGCCATGCAGACATTCGATTTCATCATCGTCGGCGCCGGCTCGGCCGGCTGCGTGCTCGCCGAGCGCCTGTCGGCCTCCGGCCGCTTTTCCGTGCTCGTGCTGGAGGCCGGCGGCACCGACAGGCGCTTCTACGTGCAGATGCCGCTCGGCTACGGCAAGACGTTCTTCGACCCCGCCGTGAACTGGAACTTCAAGGCGGAACCCGATCCCGGCCTCGCCGGCAATGCCGACCACTGGCCGCGCGGAAAGATCCTCGGCGGTTCGTCGTCGATCAACGCCATGGTCTGGGTGCGCGGCGCGCGCGAGGACTATGACGACTGGCGCGACGCCGGCAATCCGGGCTGGGGGCATGACGACGTGCTCAAGGCGTTCAAGGCGCTGGAGGACAATGAGGCCGGGGCGAATGCGTGGCGCGGCCGCGGCGGCCCGCTGCACGTCTCCGACATGCGCGGCAAGGTGCATCCGCTGACGCGGCTCTATCTGGAAGCCGGGCGGCAGGCCGGGCTGCCGCTCAACGAAGATTTCAACGGGCAGAGCCAGGAAGGCGTCGGCGTCTACCAACTGACGACGCGCGACGGCCGGCGCATGTCGGCGGCGCGCGCCTTCCTGCGACCGGCGATGAAGCGGAAAAACGTGCGCGTGGTGACCGGCGCCCCCGTCTCGCGCATCCTGTTCGAGGGCGCCCGCGCGGTGGGCGTCGAGTACGTGCGCAATGGCCGGACGGAGCAGGCGCGCTGCGGCCGCGAGGTCATCCTGTCGGCGGGTTCGGTCTGTTCGCCCAAGCTGCTCGAACTGTCGGGCGTCGGCGATCCGGCGCTGCTGAAAGGGTTCGGCATCGATGTCCGCCACGCCAACGCCAATGTCGGCGAGCACCTGCAGGACCATCTCGGCCTCAACTACACCTGGAAGGCCAGGCAGAAGACGTTGAACCAGGTGCTGCGGCCCTGGTGGGGCAAGGCGCTGGTCGGCATGCAATACCTGCTCGCACGCTCGGGCCCGCTGTCGATGTCGCTGAACCAGGGCGGCGGCTTCTTCCGCACCGACCCGTCGCGGCCGCGTCCGAACATGCAGCTCTATTTCCAGGTCTTCTCGACCGTGCTGCCGCGCCCTGGCGAGCGGCCGATCCTGTCGCCGGATCCCTGGCCGGGTTTCTCGATCGGGCTGTCGAACTGCCGGCCGTCGAGCCGTGGTTCGATCCACATCCGCTCCGCCGATCCGAACGAGGCGCCGCGGATCGTGGCCAACGGCTACTCGACGGAGAACGACGTGGCGGAAATGCTCGACGCGGTGAAGTACCTGCGCAAGCTGGCCGCCATGCCCGCGCTTGCCCCGGTGATCGCCGAGGAGGTGCTGCCGGGGCCGTCCGTCCGGTCGGACGAGGACCTGGTCGCCGACTTCCGCAAGCGCTCCGGCACGGTCTATCATCCGGTCTCGACCTGCCGCATGGGGCCGGACGCCGCGACCGCGGTCGTCGATCCCCGGCTGAGGGTGCACGGGCTGGAGGGCCTGCGGGTCATCGACGCCTCGGTGTTCCCGAGCAACGTGTCGGGCAACACCAACGCGGCGGCGATCATGACCGGCTGGAAGGGCGCGGAGATCGTGCTGGAGGATCAGGGGTGATGAAGGCTAGAGTCATCCATTCCACGCGAAAGTGGAGCGTGTGATTGAAAGAATCCGAGAAGCAGCGCGCCTTCGCGCGCCCCTCTGCCCTGCCGGGCATCTCCCCCACGCGGGGGGAGATCGGCAGCTTCGGCGTCTGCGCCTCCGCAACGCTGGCGATTTGCGAAGGCGGCCGAGCGAGTGATCTCCCCACCCGTGGGGGAGATGGGCGGCAGCCCAGAGGGGGGCGCGACAGGGTGAAGACACTTTCTTGCCGACAGCCACGATACACCGGAGACCCATCATGAAGATCACCGACGTCAAGACTTGGGTTGTCGGCAACCCGCCGCCCGGCATCGGGGGGAAGTACTTCATCTTCGTCAGGCTGACGACCGACGGCGGCGTCGTCGGCTATGGCGAGGCCTACAATGCGAGTTTCGGGCCGCATGTGACCGCCCGGATGATCGAGGACATGGCCGAGCGCTACTTCATCGGCCAGGATCCGCACGACATCGAGGTGTTCTTCCGGCGCTGCTACTCGTCGGGATTCACGCAGCGCCCCGACGCGGCCGTGATGGGCTGCTTCTCGGCGCTGGAGATCGCCTGCTGGGACATCATCGGCAAGGAAGCCGGCAAGCCGGTCTGGAAGCTGCTGGGCGGGCGCGTGCACGAGACGCTCCGGACCTACACCTATCTCTACCCCCACGAAGGCTCCGTCCACACAGAGGACGTCGGACCGAAAAACGTCTACAACGACCCCGACATGGCGGCCGAATGCGCGGCGCTCTACGTCGACCAGGGTTTTACCGCCGTGAAGCTCGATCCCGCCGGCCCCTACACCGCCTATGACGGCCACCAGCCGCGGCTGGTCGACATCGACCTGTCGGCGCGGATGATGAAGGCGATCCGCGAGGCGGTCGGCACGAAGGCCGACATCCTGTTCGGCACGCATGGCCAGTTCACCGCGTCGGGCGCGCTGCGCATGGCGCGCGCCATCGAACCCTACGACCCGCTCTGGTTCGAGGAGCCCGTGCCGCCGGACATGCCCGAAGTGATGGCGCAGGTGGCGCGCGGCACCTCGATCCCGATCGCCACCGGCGAGCGGCTGACGACCAAGTTCGAGTTCGCCCGCGTCATCGAGCAGCGCGCGGCGACGATCCTGCAGCCCGACCTTGGCCGCTCGGGCGGCATCCTCGAAACCAAGAAGATCGCCGCCATGGCCGAGGCCTTCCACATCCAGGTCGCGCCGCACTGCTATTGCGGCCCGATCGTCGGGGCGGCCAACATACAACTCGCCGTGACGCTGCCGAACTTCCTCATCCTGGAAGCGCTGAAGCAATGGGACGGTTTCCACGAGACGCTGTTGAAGAAGAAGATCGAGTGGCAGGACGGCAACGTCATCCCGTCCGAGGAACCGGGCATCGGCGTGGAACTCGACGAGGCGGTCTGCGAGGCGCATCCCTATGACGGCAAGGCGCTGCATCTGCAGATGATGCAGACCCCGCTCATGCCGTAGCGGCAGGCCGGTCTTTGCGGCGGCGCAGAATCGGGTAGGATCGCTCCGGTTTGGCGGGGATCGGGCGCGATGTCTTTGATACAGAAGTTGGGACTGGCCTATGCCGTCCTGTTCTTCCTGGTCGTGGGGGTGGGCTACGTGCCCGCCTTTATCGACGGCGACGGCCAGCTGTTCGGCCTGTTCTCGCTGCAATGGTACGACGACCTGCTGCACGCCTTCTCGGGCGTCTGGGCGCTGGTGGCGGCGTTCGTGTCGCACCGCGCCTCGGTGCTCTACTTCCGGCTGTTCGGCGCGGTCTACCTGTTCGACGGCATCCTCGGACTGGTGACCGGCTCGGGCTGCCTCGATGGCGGCATCTTCATCGACGGGTTCCGCTCGTTCAACGACATCGAACTGCCGGTGCGCTTCTTCGCTAACGCGCCGCACCTGGCGATCGGCGGGATCGCGGTGCTGATCGGCTTCTGGCTGGCGGGCGGGCGCGGCGCGCGTCCCCTGGCGACGGCCTGAGCCGGCCACGATGCGCCTGCTGAAATGGCTTTTCCGGATGATCGTGCGGCTCGTCGCGATCGTCCTCGTCATTCCCATCCTGGGCTTCGGTTACGGCTGGATGACCACGGCCGAGCGCCCGCCGATTTCCCGGTCGCAGGCGGCTCCGCCGGCTATCGCGGCGCAGTTGCGCGAGGAGATTCCGGGCTACCAGCGGCCTGAGGAATCGACGTTCCTGACCTACCCCGAATGGGCGATCGTCTACGCCGCCCGCGAATATGCGGGTTTCGTCGCCACCCGCGGCGAGAGCGACTTTCCCTATTTCGGCTATGTCGGCCGCTTCTGGCAGGACTACGCCATCGTCGTGCGCGCGACCTCCGGCTACCCGTTCAACGCCGAAAACCATCTGATGCTGGTGGTCATCGGCACCAGCCACACGATCGAACACGCACTGCAATGGGCGTGGGAGAACACCGCGGGCCGCCTCACGGCATGGGCGGCCGGGGGACAGAAGACCCCGCAGGACCGCTACCAGGCCGCGGCCGCCGCCCAGTATGCCGCCTTCCTGGACCAGGTGCCCTGGTACCGCTTTCCCTACGAGCGAAAACGGACCGGGCTGTGGCGGATGCCGATCGCCGACGGCAATGCCGCGATCCGGTCCTGGGAGCGACGGCTCGCCTTCGGCCTGTCCTATACGATCAAGCAGGCCTATGCCGGACTGATCGCGTCGGGGCTCGAGGCGACTTCGGAGGCGGCGGAGTCGCACATCTACGTCTGGGCGCAGGGACCCGTGGCGGACGCGATTCGCGGCCTGCCGGACACCGCGCTCGAACGGCGTCTCGGCGCCGACGGGACCGTCTTCGTCACCAGGCGCTACCAGGCCTTCACCGATCTCCTGCCTGTCCTTCTGGCGAAGGGCGTCCGCTTCGTCGAGATCGGCGGCAACCGGGACATCCTCCTGACGGTGTTGTCCGAAGACCCGCCGACCGCCCCCATCGGTGCGCGGCAATTGTTTGCGCACAAGCTTCCGGCCGATCCATCACGCCGCAGGACGGGCTTCATCGTTCCAGTCGCGAGCCTGCACACGGTCCTGCCCTCGCTGGCTTCGAGCGGCGCGCGACTGGAACATGTCTACGACTACTAGAGCTGGGGGATCGCGGGCCGGACCTCCGGCAAAGCGGCAATGGTCTCCTGCAGGAGGTTCCTGCCGCCCGGCCGCCAGCCGAGGGCCGAAAGGCGTTGCGTCGACATGACGTTGAGCGAGGCGGCGTCCGCGCGATCGGGCAAGGGATGGGCGCAGTTCGTCAGGGTCCGCACGATCGACAGGAGATCGCGGCGGTCGAGCACCAGATCCGAAACGTTGAAGAGACGGTCTTCGAGCCGCGCCGCGTCGACCGCCAGCAGCATCCGTACCGCGGCAGCGACGTCGCGTCCGTGCACCTCGGTCGCCACGCGCGGCGCGATCGGCGTCCCGGCAAGATACTCCTCGATCAGACCCGACCATTTGTGCAGCCGGCCCGCTGCCGCCTGTCCGTAGACGCCGGTGACGCGCAGGCTGATGCCGAGGAAGCGATCGTCGGCCAGCATGTCGAGCGCACGCTCCGCCGCATGCTTGACCTGCCCGTAGACCGTGTCGGGATGCGCCACGACGGCTTCGTCCAGCACGCGGCCGGGCGCCTGCGTCCCGTAGGCGGCGCGGCTCGACAGGAAGACGACGCGGCCGACGCCCGCGCGCTTGGCCGCTTCGAACAGCGCCACGGTGCCGTCGAGATTGCGATGCCGGAACCCGTTGGGGTCGTCGCCCTCCCCGCCGCGATATCTGCCCGGCACGTGGTCGAAGGCGGCGTGGACGAAGCCGTCCATGCCCTCGAAGGCGGCGGACTGGTCGATGTCGGGGTCGAGCGTGCCGGCCACGAAGTCGACGCCGCTCGGCAGGGCTCCAACCGGCGGCGCCGTCCGCGCCATGACGCGCACCGCGTGGCCTGCCGCGACGAGATCGTCGACGATGAAGCGCCCGACATATCCCGTGCCGCCGGAAACGACGATCCTCACGGGTTCCCGCCCTTCGGGTGCGGAAGCGACCCCGGTTCGGGGATCGGCAGGTCGGCGTCGAACGCCCTCCACAGGTCGATCAGCGGCTTCAGCCGCTCCGCCTTCGGATGCCCGGCCTCCCAGGGTTTCTCGTACTGGTAGTGGATGACGCGCACGGAGGCCCAGTCCCAGAGTTCGGGAAGGTTGAACCAGACATATTGCAGCATGTTGTCGAAGACCGGCAGCCCGTGCCAGTCTGGAAAGAAGGCCTCCAGGAAGGTCTGGTCCGTGCGCCGCCAGAAGGCGTCCGGCGCGTCGAGGCGGTCGAGCATGGCGGCGAAGGTCGCCCGCGACGGCGTCGCGACGAAGACGCCGGAGTTCAGCCGGTGGAAATCCGACAGGCTCTCGTAGACGTTCGGCGCCGCCGAAAACTCGGGATAGCCGAAAAGCCGGTCGATGCTGCGCAGCACGATCGTGTCGGCGTCGAGGAAGATGACGCGCTCATATTCCTCCATCTCCCAGAGGCGTAGCTTGACGAAATTGTCGAGCGGCGTGTGGAAGGCCGGCTTGCGCCCCTTGGTGAACGGCGCGTCGGCATGCAGCTTCGCCCGGGCGTGCCGTTCGTTGAAGGCGTCGGAGGTCGGCAGCAATTCGGCCGGGACGAGACGCGCGCCGAGCGTTTCGAGCGGGGCCAGAGCCTCTGCCGAGACGGCGCCGGTGTGAAGCACGACGATGTCCGCCGCCGTGCCGGTGCGCCTGAGCGAGCGCGCCAGCGCGGCCGCGCCACGCGCGTAGTCGGCATTGGTGACCAGCGTGACGAAGGCCTGGCGGGTCATGGCGCCGTCGCGGGCCTACGATACCGATTTCAGCCGCTTGCCTTCCGGGTCGCGCTCGAGCGTCGGCGCGATGTCCTTGGTCCAGGCCGAGACCGCCGGGATGCGCGAACGGTCGACGCGGTAGGAGAACTTCTTCGCCACGTCGATGACCTCCGAGAGCAGCCCGGCTTCGAGCGTGATCGGGTCGAGGCCAAGCGCCAGGAACTGTTCGTTCTTCACCACGAGGTCGTTTTCCGGCGCTTCCTTGCGCGGGTTCGGCAGGTAGGCGACGCGCCCCCCGGCGATCCGCGCCACCAGCTCGGCGAGATCGCGGACGCGGTGGGTCTCCGTCATCTGGTTGAAGATCTTGACCCGCTCGCCGCGCCTGGGCGCGTTCTTCAGGGCAAGCTCGATGCAGCGAACCGAATCCTGGATGTGGATGAAGGCGCGGGTCTGGCCGCCGGTCCCGTGCACGGTCAGCGGATAGCCGATCGCCGCCTGGATCAGGAAGCGGTTGAGAACGGTGCCGTAGTCGCCGTCGTAATCGAACCGGTTGACGAGCTGCGGGTGGATGCGCGTCTGCTCGGTATGCGTGCCCCAGACGATGCCCTGGTGCAGGTCCGTGATCCGCACGCCGTCGTTCCTGGCGTAGAACTGGAACAGCAGCTGATCGAGGCATTTGGTCATGTGGTAGATCGAGCCCGGATTGGCCGGATAGAGGATCTCCTGGCTGACGGTCTCGCCGCCCATGGTCTCGATGCCGACCGGCAGGTAGCCTTCCGGGATCGCCGCGCCGATGGTGGAGTAGCCGTACACGCCCATGGTGCCGAGATGCACGAGGTGCGCGTCGAGATCGAGCTCGACCATGGCGTTGAGCAGGTTGTGCGTGGCGTTGACGTTGTTGTTGACGGTGTAGTTCTTGTGCCGGTCGCTCTTCATCGAATAGGGCGCGGCGCGCTGTTCGGCGAAATGGATGATCGCGTCCGGCCGGTTCTCCGACAGCCAGCGCTTGAGCACCTCGTAGTCACGGGCAAGATCGATCAGGTGGAAGTGGATCCGGCGGCCCGTCTCCTGGTGCCAGATGCGGGTGCGCTCCTGGATCGAATCCATCGGCGTGAGCGACTGGACCCCGAGTTCGGTGTCGATCCAGCGGCGAGACAGGTTGTCGAGGATATGGACATCATGTCCGAGACTGGACAGGTGCAGGGAGGTTGGCCATCCGACGAAGCCGTCGCCGCCAAGAACTGCAATCTTCATCGAATCGGTTCCTTTCCGCTTCGTAGCCGGCTCCCCGCTAGCAGTCCTTTGTGACAGGAATAGCAGCTTCGGCAAAGCGCGCCGACGATGCCGTCCGCGTGCATCTGCTTCGGGGACGCGCGCCCGGCGTGCGTCCGATGCATTTTTGCCACATCCCGGAGTCGCCGAAGACCCGCCACAGTTCTTCCCGTTTTGCAGCCTATTGCCGCCCCGATCGCTTTCTATGGGTCGATGTGGGGACACGAGGACCGGGACCATGCTCAAGCCTGCCGTGATCATCCTGACGATGATGGGCTGTGACAGTGACGAGATGCTGTGCGTTCCCCTGGACGCACCGGTGCGGGAGTTTTCGACGATCGGCGAATGCGAAGCCGCGCTCGCCACCGCGATCGATTCGGAGACGGACCGGCTCTATCCGCTCCTGAAGGCGCAGTGCGACCGGCAGGTCGAGGCCGGCGATCCATCCCTGAGCGATCCGGCGATGGATGGTCACTCCGACGCGATGGTGGACGACCGAAAAGGCGTTCTGGGCAAAGGCTTCGACTATGCGGGCCGCACCGGCGAATACATCGTCTACCGCACCGCGGACGGCGTGGTGGCCGTCCGCGATGGTCTCGGCTGGGCCATCGACCGAGTACAGGGTGGCGCCGCCAAGGCGCTCGCCCTCCTGGCGCGCTGATCGCCGGAAGCGGGCGACGCGGCGCCCCCGGCTTCCGCAGGGTCGGCGCGACTTCGATTGCATCCTTCGGTCCGGGCCGGCATAAAGTCGTTCGGCGGGTCGTCGGGCCGATCAATCGCCGCGACCCAGCCTGGATACGGGGATACGCCCGGCGTGACCGGGCGTGCTGAGAGGAAGACGACCGTTGCGGCAATCGCGCCTGTTGGCACGGCTCACGTCGGCGCCGAGATCGTTGAGATTCCACCTGATCGCCTTCGCCGCGATCCTGGTGCTGCCGCTCTTCGTCATCGCCGCGCTGGCCGTGAGCTGGCTCGCGCAGACGGAGCTTGCGGCCAACGAAGCCCGGCTCCAGCGGATGGCGCAGGACATTTCCGCGTCGGTCGATCGAGACGTCGTCGGCTGGCTGACCGTTCTCGATACGCTGGCCACCTCCGAACTGCTCAAGTCCGGCGATCTGGAAGGATTTCACGCAAGAGCCAGGGCTGGACTGCGCAACCGGGACGTCCACGTTCTTCTCGTGGACCAGAACCACCAGCAGCTTCTCAACACTCGCCTACCCTTCGGCGAACCTTTGCCACGCGTCGCCGATCCGGCCAGCGTGGACGCGGTCTTCAACACCGGGCAGCCCTACGTTTCCGACATCTTCGTCAGCAATGTCACGAACCAGCGGATCATCTATGTCGCGATCCCGGTCTTCGAAGGCGAACGCGTCAGGCAGGCCCTCGTGATCAATTTCCACCCAAACCGCATTGGCGAGATCATCGCGAAGGAACAGCTTGGCACCGGCTGGACGGTGACCGTGTCCGACCGCAAGGGCAACATCCTGGCCCAGCAGTCGGATCGCGAGGTCAACGACGAGCCGCCGGCCATCGAACACACGTCGACCGGATCCGGCATCATTCACGAGGCGGGATCGGACGCGACCGAGTGGGTGGAAGGATATCGCTGGTCGCCGACGACCGGCTGGCGGACCTCCGTGCGCGTGTCGCGCGCCGTGCTCGACGCCCCCTTCTGGAGCAGCATGACCGGCCTGGGGGCACTGGCCCTGGTGGCGGGTCTGTCGAGCATCGCGCTGGCGACGGTGCTCGCCCGGCGCATGTCGCTGTCGATGAACAAGCTGCGGGTCGCCGCCAGCGATCTTGCGGCCGGGCGCGCCATCGAGGCAGCGCCCCAGCCGATCGCCGAGGCGAACCTCGTGGTGGATGCGATCCGGCAGGCCGCCAACATCATCAGCGACCGCACGCACGCGCTCGAGGCGAGCGAGGAGCAGTCCCGCAAGCAGGTCGACGAGATCAAGCTCCTGATGGGCGAACTGGCCCACCGCAACAAGAACGTCATGGCGGTGCTGCAGGCCATCGCGCGGCAGATTTTGCGCCGCAGCAACTCGCTGCGGGAGTTCCAGGAGAGTTTCGACGCCCGCATCGCCTCGCTCGTCCGCTCCAACGACCTGCTCTTCGGCGCGGCCGGCACCAACGGCAATCTGCGCGACCTGGTGCATCGCCAGCTCGCGCCCTTCGTCGACACGGAGACAAAGCGGGTCGAGATTTGCGGCGAGGACGTGCGGCTCAAGCCAGAGGCCGTCCAGAGCCTCGGCCTCGCGCTTCACGAACTCGCCACCAATGCGACGAAGTACGGCGCGCTCAGCGAGGCGGAGGGAATGGTTGCCGTCCGTTGGGAGCGGATCGGCTCGACCGGCCTCGCGCTCACCTGGTCCGAACGGGGCGGCCCGCCCGTCGCCGAACCCACCCGCTCCGGCTTCGGGCAGGTCGTGATCGAGCGGCTGACCGCGCAGAATCTCTCCGGCGCCGTCGACTATCTCTTCGAGCCCGGCGGTGTCGAGTGGCGGCTGCGCGCGCCCGACATCCTGGTCGAGGCCCCGGAAGAGGCGTTGTCCCGCGACCCGGCTCCCGTCGAGGGATGAGCCGGGCGGATCACGCGGGCGCCGGCAGCGGCGCGTCGAAGGCCATCGCCTTGATCGCGCGGTAGAAGGTCGAGGTGAAGAGCTCACCCGGGTCATAGGCCAGCTTGGCGCGCAGGAAGAGCGGCAGTTCCGGGTAGCTCGCCCTGAGCTGGGCCGTCGTGAAATGGAGCTGGTAGGGCAGGAAGAAGCGCCCGCCATGCTTCAGCGCCAGATCGATCATCTCCCTGGTCAGCGCCCGCATCCGGCGGTTGCCGTCCTCGTCGGCCCGCTGGTTGATGTAGAGCACCAGCGAGAAGGCGGGCTCCGGCGCGTATGTCAGTGCGATATCCTCGCGGTGCACCACGCGAACCGATGCATTGAGCACAGGCAGGTCGTGCCGGGCCAAGACCTCGCGCGCATCGCGGATGAAGGCGTCGTAGGCCGCGCGCGGCATGAAGTATTCGTGCAGAACGTCCGTCTCGTCCTGCAGGTCATTGAAGAGATAGGGCACGGAATCGTGCATCGGATCGTTACGCGAGACGAGGCACCCCTCCCCCTCGCCCATCGCGGCGCTGCGCGGCACCGTACAGGCCTCGAACTCGTGCTCGAGACGGGACTCGGCGAACCACTTGAAGCGCTGGAACAGGCCGCCATGCTTGGCGAGGTTGAGGATCAGCCGCTTCAGCCCGACCGAACCAGGTTCCGCAAGCGGCGGAATGGTCTCGGCCGGCACGCCTTCCACGGCGTCATAGCGGTAGACGATCATGTCCTCGAGGAAGTTGCCGGGGGACGTCGACAGGTGGCCGTAGAACAGGGACGGACCGTCGTCGGGCTCGATTTCGCGGGCGAACACGACCGGGAACTCGTCCGAGCGGATGATCGCGCGCGAGGTGCGGTAGACCGCGTTGTTGGTCACGTCGAGCGTCGCCGACAGGACGACGCCGAACAGGCCGTAGCCGCCGACCACGTGGCGGAAGAGGTCGGCGTTTTCGGTCTTCGACACCGTGAGCACCGTCCCGTCGGCCAGCATCACCCGCATCGAGCGGATCGTGCCGGCGACAGACCCGGCGCGGTGATCCATGCCGTGGGCATTGACCGCGATCGAGCCGCCGACCGAGAAGATGTCGCTTGACTGCATCGCCTTCACCGCGAGGCGCGGATGCAGCGCGTTCTGGATGTCGTGCCAGGTCGCCCCCGGCTGGACGGTGACCGTGCGCGCCGCCGCATCGACCTCGATCCGGTTGAAGCCGGTCATGTCCAGCACCAGCGCATGGTCGTCGAAGGCCTGCCCGCCCATGGAATGGCGGACGGCGGACATCGACACCTTCAGGCCGTTGTCGCGGGCGAAGGCCAGCGCACGCGCCACGTGCGCCTCCTCGGTCACGCCGACGATGCCGTAGACCGGCGTGCGCGACAGGGCGCTGGCGTCGTTCGTCTCGCCGCCCTTCGCCAGCCACGGCAGGTCGGGATCGTGCGGCGGCGGCGTCGCGGGACGATCGAGCGCAAGCGCCATACCGTCGGCGTCGGCCACGCGGCCGAGGCTTTTCGGCGCCGAGGGCGCCCGCGCCAGGCGGGCGAGCGTGGCGCCGCTCCAGGCAAGACCGCCAAGCGCC
>JBKBRJ010000038.1:0-9862 GCA_046292285.1 Mesorhizobium sp.
CAGGAAGGCTGCCGGATGCCACTCCCTGCGCGCGCGCGCAGGGAGTGGCGTCTCGGTGGCCATGTCTATGCGGCTGGTTTCCTGCATCAGGCGCTCAAGAAAAAGGGTCCGCGTCGGTTAACCGCGCGGACCCTTTCATGCAAGCGACCTTTGTCGCAGGAGGTCAGCTCGCCGGGCCGTCGTCGAGGCCGACGCGGTCGACCATCTCCGATGCGGCCTTGCGGTGCTTCGCGATCTCGGCCAGCGGCAGCGTGTCGGCTTCGAGCGTGCCGAAGGACTTGACGATCTCGGACGGCTCGATGCTCGGCGACGCCGGGTACTCGAAGACTTCCGCGGCGTAGATCTTCTGGGCTTCCTCACTCGCCAGGAATTCCATGAGCTTGACGGCATTGTCGCGGTTCGGCGCGTTCCTGGCCATCGCCATGCCGGAAATGTTCACGTGGGTGCCCGAGTCGTCGATCGTTGGGAACACGACGTTGATGGCGTTCGCCCAATCCTTCTGCTCCGGCTCCTTCTCGTTGGTCATCATCAGGCCGACATAGTAGGTGTTGCCGAGCGCAAGGTCGCACTCGCCGGCCATGATGGACTTTGCCTGGCTGCGGTCGTTGCCGTCCGGCTTGCGGGCGAGGTTGGCCTTGAATCCCTTCATCCACGCTTCGGTCTTTTCCTCGCCCCAGTGGGCGATCAGGGACGAAAAGAGGGCGAGGTTGTAGTCGTGCTGGCCGGACCGGACGCAGATCCTCCCCTTCCACTTCGGATCGGCGAGGTCGGCGTAGGAAATCTCGGTGTCGGCGACGCGGTCCTTCGACGCGTAGATGACGCGGGCGCGCTTCGTGACGCCGAACCAGTGGCCCTCCGGATCGCGATACTCGGCCGGCAGCGCGGCGTTGATGCCGGCGTCGTCGACGGCCTGCGTGACGCCCTTGTCCTTCGCGGCGGCGAGGCGCGCAATGTCCACGGTGAGGATCACGTCGGCCGGCGAGTTCGCGCCTTCCGCGGCGATGCGCTCCTCGAGGCCCTTGTCCAGGAACAGGACCTGAGTCTCGATCCCGGTCTCGGCGGTGAAGGCGTCGAGCACGGGCTTGATCAGGTCCGGCTGCCGGTACGAATAGACATTCACCACCCCGTCCGCCTGGGCGACCGGAAGAAAGGCGAGGGTCGATGCGAACGCGGCGGCGGCGAGACCTGCACGGGACAGTCTGGTGGAAAGGCGCGACATAAGGGTTCCTCTTCGTCTTGGGCAACGATGCCGCCCAACCTCAATCTATGCCGCTCCTTGATCGACTCCTTGATGCGGGTCAAGTGATTGCAAAGCAATATCAGTAGTTTAGAAAAATTCTAAACTGAAAGCATCAAGATTTCCGAAATCAAATCAGAGGCAAATGCTCAAGAATTGGATCGTCGCCGACGATCACGTTTTCGTGATCAGCAGCCGTTCGTCGTGCCGCGCCATCGTGTCTCGGTCCGTCAGTCCGCGAGCACGCGCGTCGAGGGAAAGCAGACCTCGACCAGCGTGCCTTCTCCAGGGGTGGAGTTGATGGTGAATCGGGCGCGGTTGGCCTCGACCATCGCCTTGGTCAGGGGCAGGCCGAGACCGGTGCCGTCGGTTCGGCTGCGCTTCAGGGAATTGATCTGCTTGAAGGGTTTCAGCGCCTGCTCGATCTCGGCGCTCGACATTCCGACACCGGTGTCGCGAACCCGCATGACGACGTCGCCCGACGCCTCGTAGGATGTCGAGACGATCACCTGTCCGCCCGGTTGGGTGAAGCGGACCGCGTTCGAGAGCAGGTTGAGGCCGATCTGGCGAACCGACCGAAGGTCGGCGACGACCTCGGGCAGGCGCGATGCGAAGCTCGAGCGGATGATGACGCGCTCGCGGTTGGCCTGCGGCTGCATCATCGCCACCGTCTCGGACAGCACCTCGTTCAGCGAGACGGCCTCGTAGGACATCTCCTGCTCGCCCGCCTCGATCTTGGAGATGTCGAGCAGGTCGTTGACGATGTCGAGCACATGATTGCCCGAACGGTTGATGTCGCGCAGGTAGTCGCGATAGCGATCATTGCCGATCGGCCCGAACTTCTCGTCCATCATCAGTTCCGAAAACCCAATGATCGCGTTCAGCGGGGTGCGGATCTCGTGGCTGACCCGAGCGAGAAATTCCGACTTCTGCGACGAAGACCGCTCGGCGAGCGTGCGCGCCTTGGTCAGTTCCTCCTCCGCCCGCTTCCAGGGCGTGATGTCGCGCAGCACCGCGCAAAAGCCGTTTCCGCCCGGGAGGCGGCCAATGGTCATGAAGAGCGGGATGAAGCGGCCCTGCGCCTCGCGGCCGATCACCTCGCGGCCGTCGTTCAGGACGCTGGCGACGCCATTGTCGGACAGGCCCTGCAGGTAGTCGCGCGCCGCTCGCTGGCTTTCGACGGCGAGCAGCGAGACGAAGGGCTTGCCCGCCACTTCGCGATCGTCATACCCGAACAGGGCTTCGGCCGGCCGGTTGATGGACCGGATCGTCCCGTCGGGGGCGATCAGCACCACGCCATCCGTGGCCGTATCCAGGATGGTGCGCATTTCCTCCACGCGCGCGGCAAGGTCGGAGGTCGGGATCTCGGCCATTTCCGGATGCGGCAGGTCGGCCTGCCTCAGCGCGAGCAGCAGCGCCTTGCCGCGTCCCCAGGGGATCGACTGGAGATGCGCATGGACGGGCATGGTGGAGCCGCCCTTCTGGCGCAACAGCGCCGAGTGCTCCGGCGCGTCCTCCTGATCAGGAGCCGTACCGGGCTCGGCAAACAACGCTCCGAGGCCTCCCGCGCCTTCGAGTTCCGCCAGCGTGGCGTAGCCGGTGAAATCCAGGAAGCTCCGGTTGGCGAAGTGAAGCACGTCTCCGGCGTGGACCAGCATGGGCAAGGGCAGGCGGGCGAGGATCGTGCGCCCGATACCGGGATCGGAAGGCGCGCCCAGGGCTTCCGCGAAGGCGGAGGGCAGGAAGCCCGCCGCCGGCGATCGGGGTTCCGACGGCTCGCGCCCCGATGACGGCGCGTCGGGGGCGCTCGTGTCCGCAGCCCCATTCTCGGTGTCCGCAGACGGATGGACGTCCACTTCGCCGGAAACCGGCTCCGCGGGCTCGACCGAAACCGAGCCGGTTTCCGGAGCTTCGATCGCCTCTTCGAACAGTTCCTCCTCGACCTCGACGAAGAAGGGATTTGACGGTCGGGAGCCGGGACGCTTGTCGAGGGGGCCAGCGCCGGGCGCCGGTTCTTCGGCGATGGCGGATCCCGGCGCGCCCGATGGCGACGACGCATGTCCGGAGCCGGCCTCCGCGGCGTCGAAGGCGCTCTTTTCGTCCCCCGCCGCCGCTGCTGGACCAGCACCCTGGCCCGGCCGGGCGGTCTCGCCGGTCACCTCGGGTTCATCGCGCGGCTCGGTCACCTTCTTCAGCCTGTCGCCGATCTCGCGGAACGCATTGCGCTCGCCCGGAGACAGGTTTCGATCGGACGACGGTGCGCGGTGTTCGGCGAGCCGGATGATCTTGTCGGAGAACCGGCGCGAGCGCGCTTCGTCGATCGGAATGACGGTCGTCGCGCCGATGCCGGGTGTGTCGGAAACACTGGGCGTCTGTTCCCGCGCCTCGGCGGACTCCCCCGTCGCCGCGGGCGCGGACGCGGCTTCCCGATCGGCGACCGGCTGATCGGACGCGTGTTCGGGGCCAACCGCTTCGGGCGCAACCTCATCCGGTTCGGCGCCTTCCCCGGGCGCCGCTTCCTGAGGCGCCGGTACGACCATGGGGACGAAGACGGAGTCCGCAAGACGGGCGATGCCGAAGCCGCGGAAGCCTTCGAACCGGCGGTCGCGGGCGTAGACCGGCAAGGCGGCGAGATCGACGGGCGCCCGCCATCCCGTGGCGCCCAGCGGCCACAGCACGGTCCTGCCGGACCAGGTATCGCGACGGGCGAGCAGACCATCGATTTCGCCGTCCGGATCGATCCCCAGTTCGGCGGCGACTTCGGCGAAGGAGCGGCCGATCACCGCCTGCTCGCTCGTCTTCACGGCGACAAGGAATTCGCGCGACATCGCGCTGAAACGGCCGGCGGCGTCGGTCCGCCAGGCAAAGCGGACAGGCGCATCGAGGCGGGTAAAGGACGGTTCGGCCGGCGCATCGAAGCCGGGTTCCGATTCGGTTTGCGAGGCAGGCTCCTCGGCCGGGGGCAGGCCGATCGAGGTTTCGACCGCCTCGTCCGGGCCGCCCGCCGGATCCAGGCCGCCGGTCGAGGTCCCGTCGGTCGAACTTTCGGGCGCGGCGACCACCGGCGACGCGTCGCCCTCGAAGTACCAGCGGTCGACGTTGCCGCGCGATGCGCCGTCGCGGGGCGCCGCGGCGGGTGCGCCACGCTGCACGTCGGTCTCTTCCGCGGCTCTGGTCTCCCTGACGGTGGCGATTGGCGCCGCGACAGTCGCCGGCGCCGAGGGCGGCGCCTGTTCGCGAAGCGGCGACTGCCCGGCGGACGGGACGGAAACGTCTTCCGGAAAGTCCGCCGCACGATAGAATTCGGGATCGTCGACCACGACGAGAAGGTGGACCGCCGGTTCGTCCAGCAGGCGGGCGATACCCGCGGGAATGCGTCCGCCGGCGGCGGGAATGCGGCGCTTGACCAGACGATCCGTTGCATCCGCGACGTCCGCCACGAGCGCCGCCACGGTTTCGGGGGCGATGCCGAGGTCGTCGAAGCCCGGCGCCGAGGCGGCGATCCTTCCCGATCGCAGGAAGGCGGCATAGTAGCCGGCCTCGGTGAAGCCCGAGATGGCGCGCGCGGCGATTTCGGCGGGATCGCGCGCTCCGGCGGCCGCCGCGGGCGCGGCAAGCAGGATCGCCCGTTCGCCATCGGGAAGGCGGATCGCACTCCCGACAAGGCTGACGGCGCGGCTCGTGAGCCCCGTGCTCAGGCGAAGGAGGAGCGGGCGGTCGGTTCCGATCTCGGGATAGCCGGGCGTGGCCGAGATCTGGCGCTTCTGCGCGAGGCCCAGCCCGGCCGCCGCACCCATGATTGCTTCGATGTCGGGATAGCCGAACATGCGGGCGCCCGGTCCGTTCGCCCAGATGACCTCTTCCAAGTCAGTCGACAGGATCGCGAGCGCGTCGCCTGCGGCAAAACGTCCGCGAACGTCGTCGAGCACGGCGATGTCGATGAACGAATACTCGCTGGCTGGCATGTCCCGAACGATCCCGATCCGCAGGCGCTGCCCCGCCCGACTTTAACACTTTGTTAATAAAAGACCCCGCCGCCAAGGTCCACAATTCCAGGCCGCATTGCGATCCTTTTCTGCCTCCGTGGTTAATCCCTCCGGTGCGGATGGTGCGTTGCAAGATAAATGTTGCAATGCACAAGAAGTATGCCTATATTGTGAGCACTTGACGCGCAGACAGCTCGTCAGCCCCGTCCCCATGAGCAAAGGATAGAAGCAGATGTCGAAAGCCGCCAAGACTGCCGAAACCATCGAATTCCCGACCTTCGACGCGTCGAAGGCAACCGATCAGTTCCGCGCCTTCGCCGAGAAGGGCGTCGAGCAGTCGAAGGAAGTCTACTCCAAGATGAAGGCCACGGCCGAGGAAGCGCAGAAGACCGTCGAGACCGCGATGGAAACCATGAAGAAGGCCGGCAGCGAGATCTCGCTGAAGGGCATCGGCGCGCTGCGCGCCGGCGCTGACGCCGACTTCTCCTACATGGAGTCGCTGGTCAAGGCGAAGTCGCTCTCCGAGATCATCGAGCTCCAGACCACCTACATGCGCAAGCGCATGGAGATGATCGTCGACCAGGCCAAGGAACTGCAGGCCGCCTCGACCAAGATGGCCGAGGAGATCTCCAAGCCGGCCAAGGACGCCTTCGAGAAGACCATGAAGGAACTCAAGGTCGCCTGACGCGTTCAGGACCCAAGTGTAGGGGTGCGCCTCCTCCTCCCGCGCGCCCTGTAGGAAAAGGTCGGTCCGCAAGGGCCGGCCTTTCTCCTTTTCAGCGCCCCGTCTCGTCGTCCGTCACGCCGGTCGAGACCTGAGCCGGGCGGTTGGCAAGCGGCGCAGACGGCTCGCGCAGGCCTATTGCGCACTTGCAATCGAGGTCGTTTGACCTTATTGCACACTCGCTTCGCAGCGTCGCGCGTGCGGTTGTAGCTCAGCTGGTTAGAGCGCCGGATTGTGGATCCGGAGGTCCTCGGTTCGATCCCGAGCAACCGTACCATCAATCTCTCTTCGGAATGTCCAGATCGCTCCGCCGGACCGGTTCAGCCCGGTGAACCCGCGCAGCGGCGAAGATCTCGCAAACCGGCTTCGGGCAGAACCCCGCCCGTTCACCACGGAACCGTCTCGCCTTGGTAGTCGACGAACGTACCGGTGTCCGCCAATCCGAACTCCCAGGCGCGGGCAAACACGCCGGCCGCCGACTCCTCCACCGAGATGTCCGCATCGCGTCCGCCCAAGTCGGTGCGCACCCAGCCGGGGTGGACGAGGCGCACGGCGATGCCTTCCCGCGCAAGATCGGTGGCGAGGCCCTGCATGACCTTGTTGACCGCCGATTTCGAGGCCCGGTAGGCGATCTGGTCGGACTTGGCGTAGCTCATCCGTCCCATGGCGCTCGTCAGCGTGACGAGCCGGGCGATGCCGCTCCGGTCGCGGGCCGCCCGCAGGTTGGGCAGGAAAGCCTGCGCGACGCGCAAGGGCGCCAGCGTGTTGACCTCCAGCGTCCGCCGGAAACCGTCGAAGTCCATGTCGAGCGTGGACTGGCGGTCGGGACCGATGATGCCGGCATTGTTGACGAGGAGATCGACCGGGCGGTCGGCGAGCGCGGCGGCGACGCGGGCGAGGGCCTCGGGATCGACGACGTCGACGCCGTCGAAGGCTTCGCCGGGGAGGGGGACCGCGGGGCGGCGGCGCACGAGATTGATGACGGCGATGCCTTCGAGGGCGGCGAGGTGGGCGAGCGCGCGGCCGATGCCGCGGGCCGCACCGGTGATCAGCATGGTCCGGGTCATGCCGGCTTGATAGGCGCTGGTCGCGCGAGGTTCAACCGCCGCGGCGCGGAAACGGCGGCGGTCCGACCGGCGCATCGCCGAAAAAAGAAAGGCCCACCGGACGAGCCGACGGGCCTTGGGTATTCGACAGCCGTCACGGGAGGGGACAGGCGGTCGACCGGGGCAGGGCGGAGCCCTGCCGTACTTCTCTCGAAATCAGCGGCCGCGACGGGCGACGTGCGGGATGTCGGCGCGGGTGATGCCGATGTCGTCCAGCTCGCGGTTCGACAGGCGGGAAAGCTCGTCGATCGCGCTGCGGAAACGGCGCCAGTTGCGGTAGTTCTTGAGGATGTTCATGATCGTGTCTCTCTTTCGTGCAAATGCAATCTGATGCGGCTCAGATAGGTGTCATGTTGCACTGCGACAAGCGCGCGCGATGCATGGTTCGCCTGCGTTTTTTGCATATCGCTCAAGGAATGGGCAGTGGCCGTCTCGCGCTTGCGAAAGAGGCTTAACGGAAGGTGAAGAAGGGCACAGGCGGGACGACTTCCAGGCGGTGGTGATCGGCCGCCGACCGCCGATTCCTCCCCTCAGAACAGCGACCCCTGGCCGCCGCCGCCGGATGGCTTCGCCGCGCGCGGGCGGGGCTGCGGCCTCGCGCCATTGCCGGCGATGACGGCATCGGTCGACGCGTCGGCGAATTGCAGCGCCACCTGGTCGCCCGCCGAAAGGCCGGCCGCGCGCTTGACCGGGGCGCCGGAGGCATCGTGGACGACGACGAAGCCGCGCTCGAGCACGGCCTTGTAGGACAGTGACGCGTTGAGCCGGCCGGCCTGGGCCAGCCGGTCCGACAGGCGGGCGAGGCGCACGTCGGCGGCGCGGTCGGCGCGGCGGGCGAGGTTTTTCACCCGGTCGCCGCAGGCCGACATGCGGCGGACGAGCGGTTCGAGCCCGAGGCGGGCGGTGGCGCGGCCGAGCCGGTGGGCGCGGTCGCGGCGCAGGACGAGGTGGGCGGCGGGCAGCCGCGCGCCCAGCCTGTCGAGCAGGCGCGTGGCCTCGGCGATGCGGCGGGCGAGCGTGGCGGGCGTCAGCCGCAGCCGGTCGAAGCGGGCGCGCTTGCGTTCCAGCCCGACGTCGAGGCAGCGGTCGAGCCGGGCGGCCGCCTCGTCGAAACGGCGGCGCGGCAGGGCGAGCAACTGGTCGGCGGAGGGCAGGGCGCGGCCGGCGGCGCGCAGCGCCTGGCGCCTGCGGTCGAGGTCGCGAACCGCGCCGTTGCCGAGCCGCGCGGCGAGTCGCGCCAGTTCCGCCTCCAGGTCGGCCCTGACCGGCACCGCCATCTCGGCGGCGCCCGTCGGCGTCGGCGCGCGCATGTCGGCGGCATGGTCGATCAGCGTCCAGTCCGTCTCGTGGCCGACGGCGGAGATCACCGGGATTTGCGAGGCGGCGACGGCGCGCACGATCGCCTCGTCGTTGAAGCCCCAGAGGTCTTCCAGGCTGCCGCCGCCGCGCGCCACGATCAGCACGTCGGGACGAGGGATCGGCCCGCCTTCGGGAAGGGCGTTGAAGCCGGCGACCGCGTTCGCCACTTCCGCCCCCGTCGTCTCGCCCTGCACGCGCACGGGCCAGACCAGCACGTGCAGCGGAAAGCGGTCGGAGATGCGGTGGATGATGTCGCGGATGACGGCGCCGGTTGGCGAGGTGACGACGCCGATCACCCTGGGCATGAAGGGCAGGGGCCGCTTGCGCGCGGCGTCGAACAGGCCCTCGGCGGCGAGCCGGCGGCGGCGCTCTTCCAGCAGCGCCATCAGCGCGCCGGCGCCGGCCGGTTCCAGGCTCTCGATGACGATCTGGTATTTCGACGAGCCGGGATAGGTGGTGAGGCGCCCCTGCGCGACCACCTCCATGCCCTCCTCGGGGCGGAAGCGCAGCGTCCGGAACGTGCCCTTCCAGATCACCGCCTCGATGCGCGCCCGGTCGTCCTTCAGCGCGAAGTAGGCGTGGCCCGACGAATGCGGCCCGCGATAGCCCGAAATCTCGCCGCGCACCCGCACGTTGCCGAAGGCGTCCTCGACCGTGCGCTTCAGCGCGTTGGAGATTTCCGAGACGGTGAACTCGGCCGCGTTGGACGGGGAATCGGGGGAAAGCAGGTCGGTCATGGGATGCAGTGTAACGGGGGCGGGGAAGGGGCGGAAGGGCGCGTGCGCCGACGCCCTCCGGCCGCGAAGTACGCGGGGAGGCAGGCGGCCGATCGGCGGGGTCGTAGGCGCGGGGCCGGCGCGACGCGCGTTCGTCAGGAGGTGTCGGGCGCGGGCAACGCCGGCATCGTGCGTCCCGGCCGGGCGAGGCGGAGCGGCGGCATGGACGGACCGGCCTCGCGCCCGGCAAAGCGCGCGCGACGCCGCGCCCGCGCCAGAAGGGCGCGCAACAGCCGCGCCAGCGCCCGGAAATCGGCGGCGAGCCGCTCGGCGCGGTCGGTGGCGTCCGACGCGACGACGGTGGCCGCCGTGCCCGCCGGCAGGCCGACGACGAAGGACCGCGCCACGGTCTCGCCCTGCGCCAGGAATCCGAGCGCGGACAGCTGCATCGACAGGGGCGCGCCGGCGGCGCGGTCGGCGAGGGCGCCGAACGAGACGAGCAGCGAAAGGATGTGCTCCAGCACATCCGTCTCCGCCTCCCTCATCCAGTCCATCCGCCGCCTCCTGTTCGTTATGGCGCAGTATGGGAGGGATGAGTGGGGGCGTGGATGGTTTTTTTTTAGAGGGCGATAATCCGCCGGCGGCCTTCATCGGAGACGCTGAAGGTTGGGCAGTGCCGGAGGACCTGATCCTCCCCCGTTTACGGGGGAGGGGGACCGCCGAAGGCGGTGGAG
>JBKBRJ010000038.1:9872-43074 GCA_046292285.1 Mesorhizobium sp.
CGCGGGTGTACCTTCCCCCCCCGGTTTTGGGGGGGGGGGGCCCCGCCGCCGGGGGGGGGGGGGGCCAAGTTCCTGGGTACAGGAGGCGAAGGGTGAGCTCTTCAAGCTCGCGCTCGCGCCATCTCCACGATTGTCGCGAGCATCCCCTCCAGCGCCTTCTCATCGAGAATGTCGCTCGCCGCGATCCGCAGCACGCGGATGCCTTGCCCTTCGAGCCAGGCATCCCGTCGTATGTCATGCTGCATCTGCCCAGGCAGGTCGTGGTGGGCGCCGTCGATCTCGACCGCCAATCTTCCTTCCGCATGGTAGAAATCGAGAACGTAAGGCCCGACCGGATGTTGGCGCCGGAAGCGCAGCCCCTCCAGGTGTCGTCCTCGAAGGCAGTCCCACAGGATCACTTCCGGCAGGCTCAGCTCCCGCCGCAACCGCCGCGCGCGCTCGAATGTCCGCTTCTCGGCCCGCATGTCTCCACCCTGCGCCCCCTCCACCATGCTACGGATAGCTGCCTGCGTGAACAGCGGAAATGCACGGCATCTCAGGCGCAGCCCCCTCCACCATGCTGCGCGGGGCTGCGCCCCCTCCACCGCCTTCGGCGGTCCCCCTCCCCCGTAAACGGGGGAGGATTTCGTTCCGCCGACGTGCCGCCCTCTGATCCTCCCCCGCGTGCGGGGAGGGGGCCACGCTAAGCGTGGTGGAAGGGGCACTACGCGAAGCGTCGCGCGAGCGCCCCTCACCACCCCGCCATCTGGCCCGGCTTGTGGCGGCGGCCGCGGACGGCGAGGCCGACGGCGGCGAAGTCGAAGCCGCCGGGTTCCTCGGGGGCCGGCAGCGAGATGTTGTCGAGGCTCTCGGCGATGTGGCGGGCCAGCGCCTCGACGATCTCGGGCTGGCTGGAATGGCCGCGCAGGATGCCGATGCGCGCGTCCGGAAGGGTCGGGTACCCGTCGCTTTCGGTGAGCACCCGCATGCCGGGGCGCAGCGCGCATTCGGGCAGGACCGAGACGGCGAGACCCGCGAGCACCGCGGCGATGATGACGGTGGCCGACCAGGAGGTGAACAGGATGCGGTGCTCGCGCTCGACACGGTCGAGCGCGTCCAGCGTCGCCTGCCGCCACAGGCAGGTGGGGCGGCCGACGGCGAGCGGCACGACGGTCTCCTCGTGGACCATGTGGTTGGCGGAGGCGACCCACAGCAGCGGCTCGCGGCGCACGACTTCCGAAGGCGACCTCTCGTCGTTGTGGGTGACCAGCGCGATGTCGAGCTGGCCGCGGCGGATCAGTTCGACGAGGTTGACGGTCGGCTCGCAGATGACGGACAGCTCGACGCGCGGGTTGGAGCGCGAGAAACGCGCCATGATCTCCGGCAGGAAGCGGTCGGCGTAGTCGTCGGGCGTGCCGATGCGGATCGACCCCTCCAGGCGGTTGTCGTCGAGCGCCGCGAGCGCCTCGCGGTTCAGCCGCATCATCCGCCGCGCATAGGCGAGCAGCCGCTCGCCATCCTCCGTCAGCCGGTTGGTGCGTCCGTCCTTCTCGAACAGCGGCTTGCCGACGCGCTCCTCCAGCCGCCGCATCTGCATGGAGACGGCCGACTGGGTGCGGAACACCTCGTCGGCGGCGCGGGTGAATGAGCCGGTGTCGGCGATGGCGATGAAGGTCTGGAGCTGGTCGAGGTCGAGCGGGGCGGCCATGGGTGATCCATCAGCTTGATTGATGCCAAAGATTAAAAACATTCGTTCGACTTATCAATCCGTCGCTGCGAAAAGGGCATCGTTCCGCCGATGGGCACGAGACACAGCACGGCGCCAGAGAATTCCCTCCGGCGCGACGGGCTCGTGCGCGCCGCGGCCAGCAAAGGAGAACGACCATGACCGCCCTCGACACCCGCACCACCCTCTCGCCCGCCATCGTGCGTCCGGCGCTCGGGCTGCGCGTGGCGAACGCCGTCGTGGCCGTGGCCAGCCAGCTCGCGAAAATCTTTCGCGCCTGGCGAAACCGCCGCGAGATCTACCGGCTGGGCGAGATGAGCGACGCGCAACTGGCCGACATCGGCCTGACGCGCTCGGACCTGCACGTGGTCTGGCAGGCGCCGCTCACGGTCGACCCGACCGAGCAGCTCGGCCAGCTCTCGGAAGCGCGCATCCGCGCCTACGAGGCGCTGGCGCGGCGCATCGGCTGACACACCTCCCGAATTCGCCGCGCGCCTCGGGGCGCGCCGGCATCCCCGACCGCAGGCCCCTGACTCCCGCCGGCCCCCCCCGGCCATGCCTGCCACCTTGCCCGGCCGCTTCCCTCCCAAGGGGTGGCCGGGCTTTTTCGCGTGGAACGGAGGCGGGCCGGCGGCGTCAGCCGTGGGATTCGTAGGCCTGGATGATCGAGGCGAGCTGCTGCGAGCTCATGACGGCGGTCTGGCTGGCGGTCAGCGCCTGAAGCTGGGCCTGGCTCAGGCCGAGGATCTGCGCCGACGACAGGCCGGGAATGGCCGTGGTGCCGATGGCGGCAATGTCCTCGGTGGAGAACTGGGCGAGGTCGCCCGCCTCGAGCGCGCCGATCTGCCCGGCGGTCATGGCGGCGACCTGGGCCGGCGTGAAGGCCTCGACCTGCTCGGCCGAGAGCGCGGCCAGCTGCGCGGTGGTGAAGCCCGAGATCGCGTCGACGTCGATGGCGGCGACCTGCGATGGCGCCAGCGCGCCGATCCGGTCGGTGCCGAGCGAGGCCACCTGCAGCGCGCTCAGCGCGCCGACCTGGATCGTGGCGAGACCGCCGAGCTGGGCCGGGCTCATGGCGCGCAGCTGGTAGTAGGTGAGCTTCTGGATCTGGGCCGGACGCAGCGCCGCCGTCTGCTCCAGCGACAAGGCGCCGATCGTGTCCGACGACAGGCCCTGCAGCGCGGTGGCGTCGATTGCGGCGATGTCCTCGGGCGAAAAGGCGGCGATCCTGTCGGCGCCGAGCGCGGCGAGCTGGGTGGATTTCAGCGCGGCGATCTGCGTCGTCGTCAGGGCGTCGATCTGCTCGGCCGAGAGCGCGCCGACCTGGGTCGCGCTCAGGCTGGAGATGACGCCCGTCGTCATCGCGGACACCTGCGCGGGCAGGAAGGCGGCCATCTTGTCGGCGCCAAGCGCAAGGAACTGCGTGCCGGTCATCGCGCCGACCTGCGCGGTGGTCAGCGCGCCGATCTGCTGCGCGGTCATGGCCGCGACCTGGGCGGGCTTCAACCCCGCCACTTGCGCCGTGGTCAGGGCGGCAACCGTGGTCGGCGCGAGCCCGGCGAAAACGCCGGCGGGCAGTCCGGACAGGCCGGACGGGCTCAACGCGGCGATGGTTTCGGGGTTGAGGCCGTCGAGCACGGCGCCGGACAGGGCCGCGACCTGGGTGCCGGTCAGCGCGGCGAGCTGGGCCGTGGTCAACGCCCCGACCTGGGTTGCCGACAGGGCGGCGACGGCGTCTGCCGACAGGCCGGCGATGCCTTTGGTCGACAGCGCGGCCAGACGGTCGGGCGCCAGCGCGGCGATGGTCTCGGTGGAGAGGGCCGCGACCTGGACGGCGCCGAGGGAGCCGATCTGGCTGGTGGACAGCGCGTCAAACTGCGCGGGGGTGAGGGCGGCGACCTGGGCCGGCTTCAGCGCCGCCATCTGCGCGGTGGTCAGCGCCGCGACCTGTTCGGTGGCGAGCGCGGACACGGCGTCGGCGGAGAGGCCGGTGATCGCGGCGGTGGAGATCGCGGCGATGTCGGCGGACGAGAAGGTCTGCAGCGCCGCCGTGCCGAGCGCGCCGATCTGTGTCGCCGTCAGGGCAGCGATCTGGGTGGTGGTGAAGGTGTCGACCTGGCCGGCGGTCAGCGCCGCGATCTGGTCCGTCGTGAGGCCCGCGAGGGTCTTGGGCGCGAGCGCGCCGATCTGCTCGCTGGACAGGCCGGCCAGCGTCCCGGCGTCGAGGGCGGCGACCTGCGCGGCCGTCAGCGAGGCGACCTGCGCGGTGGAGAGCAGGGCGAACTGGGCCGGCGCCAGCGCGGCGACCTGGGCCGGTCTGAGCGCGGCGATCTGCGTCTTCGTCAAGGCGGCGACCTGATCGGCGCCCAACGCGGCGATCGCCTCCAACGACAGGCCGGTGATCGCGGTCGTCCGGATCGCGGCGATCTCGGCCGCCGTGAAGGTGGCGAGTTCGGCGGCGCCGAAGGCGGCGACCTGGCTGCCGGCGAGGCCGGCGACCTGGGTGGAGGTCAGGGCCTCGGCCTGGTCGGTGGAGAGCGCCGCGACCTGGGCCGTCGTCAGGCCGGCGACTGCCTTGGCCGACAGGCCGGCGATCTGGGCGGTCGACAGGGCCGCGATGGCGTCGGTGCCCATCGCCGCCACCTGGCCGGCGGTCAGCGAGCGGACCTGCGTGACGGTGAGCGCTTCCAGTTGCGATGGCGCCAGCGCGGCGACCTGGGCGGGCTTCAGCGCGGCGATCTGCGCGGCGGTGAGCGCCGTGACCTGTTCGTTCGACAGGGCGGCCATGGTGCCGGCCGACAGGCCGGAGAGGGCGGTCGGCTTGATCGCGGCGAGTTTCAGCGCGGTGAAGGTTTCGGGGATGGCGTCGCCGAGGGCCGCGACCTGCGAGGCGGTGAGCGCGCCGACCTGCGCGGTCGACAGCGCCTCGACCTGCGCGGTGCCGAGCGAAGCGATCTGGGCGCTCGTCAGGCCCGGGACGGCTTTCACGCCGAGCGCGGCGAACTGCTCGGTGGAAAATCCCGCCACGGCGTCGGGCGTCAGGGCCGAGACTTGCGCCGCCGTCATGACCCTGACCTGCGCGGTGGTGAGCGCGGCGATCTGCATGGCGTCGAGCGCCGCGACCTGGCCCGAGCGCAGCGCCGCGACCTGGCGCGTGGTGAAGGCCGCGACCTGGCCGACGTCGAGGGCGGCCATGGCGGCGGTGGTCAGTCCGGCAAGCGCGGTGACGTTGATGGCGGCGATCTCGGTCGTGGAGAAGGTCTGGATCGCGGCGACGTCGAGCGCGCCGATCTGGCGCGAATTGAGCGCGGCGATCTGCGTCGTCGTCAGGGCGTCGGCCTGCTCGATGCCGAGCGCGCCGATCTGCGCGGTGGTGAGGCCCGGAATGGCGCGCGCCGAGAGCGCGGCGACCTGATCGGTCGAGAAGGCGGAGATGGCTTCGGCGGAGAGCACGGCCACCTGGCGGGAGGTCAGCGCGGCGACCTGCGTGGCGCTCAACGCGCCGACCTGGCCGGTGGAGAGCGCCGCGACCTGGGTCGGTCTGAGCGCCGCGACCTGGGCCGGCAGGAGCCCGGCGACCTGTTCGGCGGTCAAGGCGGCGATAGCGTCGGACGACAGGCCGCCGATGGCCGTGATGCGGATCGCCGCGACGTGGGCGGCCGAGAAGGTCGCCAGCGCCTCCGCCGGGAAGGCGGCGACCTGCGTCGAGTTCAGCGCCCCGATCTGCGCCGGCGTCAGTGCTTGCACCTGCCCGGTGGAAAAGGTCCCGATCTGCGTCGCGGTCAACCCCGCGACGGCGCGCGTGGACAGCGCCGCAACCTGGTCGGCGGACAGGGCCGCGACAGCGTCCGTGCTCAGAGCCTTGACGTGGGAGGAGTTGAGAGCGCCGACCTGCGCGGTCGACAGAAGCTCGACCTGGCCGGTCGAGAAGGCGGCGACCTGCGCCGGCCGCATCGCGGCGACTTGGGATGGCGTCAGCGCGCCGAGCTGATCGGCGGAGAGGGCGGCGATGCCCTCGGCCGTCAGCCCCGAGATCGCCGAGGTGCGGATCGCGGCGATGTCGGCGGTGGAGAAGGTCTGCAGCGCGGCCGGGCCGAGCGCGGCCAACTGGCGGGCGCTCATGCTGGCGACCTGCGAGGAGGTCAGCGCCTCGGCCTGGACGGGGTCGAGGCCGGCGATCTGCGTGGCGGTGAGGGCGGCGACCTGCGATCCGCCGAGGCCGGCGATCCTGTCGGCGGCGAGCACGGCGAGCTGGTCGAGGCTGAAGCCGACGATGGCGCGCGGGGCGATGGCGCCGACCTGGGCGGTGGAGAGCGCCGCGACGCTGTCGGGCTGAAGCGCGCCGACCTGGCCCGACGACAGCGCCTGGATCTGGGCCGGCGTGAGCTGGGCGACGTCTTCCTGCGTCCACGAGGCGATGGTGGAGGCCGGCAGCGCCCTGATCTGGATGACGGTGAGCGATGGAATGGTCGTCATGAAGAAGCGCCCCGTGGTCTTTCGTCCCGCACCTGGCCGGCAGCGGGACGGCGACGCCCGGTCGATGCGGGGACGAACGACCCCACGGCATCGACCGGCGACGGGACGAGACTAGGTGGCCTGGCTTGCCCGAGCCTGTGCTCACGCGGAGCGTGGACGTGCGCCGCGGCTGCCTTCAGCCTTTCCGGCTCATGCCCTTCAGGAACTCGCCGACGATGGTCTCCATGTTCTTCTGGACCTCGTCGCGCTGCCTTGCGCCGGTCTCGAACATCTCGCCGAAGAGATCGTCCCAGGGCGTGCGCGGGCGGCCGGACGGGTTGGTCGGCTCGGGCTCCGGTTCGGGCTTCGGCTGCCAGGCGCCCATCATGTCCTCGATCATCTTGCCGAAGGGGTTCTGGCCGAGAGGGTCGAAGGGGTTCTTCGCGGGCGGCTCGGGCGCCTTTTTGCGGGCGGCCGGTTGCGCGCCGCCGCCGAACATGTCCTGCATCATCTTGCCGTAGGGATTGGACGTCGGTTCGGGCTGGCGCGGCTGCGGCTGGCCGCCCATCAGGGCGCCCGACTGGCGCATCATTTCGGCGAGGATCGCGCCCATCGGGTTGGTCGCGCCGCCGAGGCCGGAATTGCCGAAATTGGGCTGGACGCCCGGCCCGAGTTGGCCGGACGCCTGCTTGAACAGCCCGCCCATGATCATGGCGGCGATGGCCGGCAGCATCTGCTTGATGATCTCCTGGCCGACGCCGGTGGCGGCCGCCGCCTGCGCCGCCACGGCGCGCGACAGCTCCTTTGAGCCGAAGATCTGCCCGAGCACGTCGTTGCCGGCCGCCTGGCCGCCCGGCGTGAACGCGCTCATCGGATTGTCGAAGTAGCGCGCATGGTTGCCGGCGGCCAGCGTCTGCAGGAAGGCGCCGACGCCATAGGGATCCGACACGTTGTGCTTGAGGCCGGTTGAAAAGGCCGGCAGCAAGGTTTCGACCAACTGGCTGGTCTGCTGCTGCGTCAGGCTGAACTGGCGCTGCAACGCCTCCATGGCGAGGCCGTTCTGCGCGGCCAGCATGTCATAGAGGGGCAGCATGGGCGGGTCTCCTCGTGCGGATTCGAGGCGAACCGTAGCATTGACGGGCGGGGGTGGCGAGATGGGGTGTCGTGAGCGAGACACGCACCCCGAACGTCGAGCCTAGTATGCATACTCCAGGAACGCCGGCTCGATGGAGCCGCCCCAGCGGGTGTGGTAGGCGGTCAGCATCTCGTCGGCCGAGGTGGTGCCGCGCGCCACGACCTCGTCGAGGGTCGACAGGAAGTTGGTCTCGTCGTAGCCGTCGCGGTTCAGGCGCTTGCGGTTCCTGAGGCCGAGGCGCGAGATGGCCAGCACGTCGCGGCCGACGTCGCGCAGCGTGCCTGCGCCGAACGGCACGTCGATGCCCTGCGCGGGAACGGCGTTGCGCATGGCGAGCACGTCCTCGTAGGTCCACGAGCGGGTGAGCGCCTCGGCGGCGTCGAGCGCCTCGTCGTCGTAGAGCAGGCCGACCCAGAAGGCCGGCAGGGCGCAGATGCGCCGCCACGGGCCGCCATCGGCGCCGCGCATCTCCAGGAAGCGCTTCAGGCGCACGTCGGGAAACAGCGTCGAGAGGTGGTTGGCCCAGTCGCCCATGGTCGGCAGTCCGTCGGGGACGGAATGGCGCAGCGCGCCGTCCATGAACTGGCGGAAGGTGACGTGGGTGCAGTCGTGGTAGCGGCCGTCGCGGATGACGAAGTACATCGGCACGTCGAGCGCCCACTCGACGTAATCGGCGAAGCCGAAATCGGGCGAGAAGCAGAAGGGCAGCAGGCCCGAACGCTGGTTGTCGGTATCGCGCCAGATCTCGCCCCGCCAGGACTTCAGGCCGTTGGGCCGGCCGTCGGTGAAGGGCGAATTGGCGAACAGCGCGGTCGACAGCGGCTGGAGCTTCAGCGACACCTGCATCTTGCGACGCATGTCGGCTTCGGAGGAGAAGTCGAGATTCACCTGGATGGTGCAGGTGCGGTACATCATGTCGAGGCCGTGGCGGCCGACCTTGGGCATGTAGTTGGTCATGATGTCGTAGCGCGACTTGGGCATGCGCGGGGTCTGGGCCAGCGTCCATTTCGGGCTGCCGCCGAGACCCAGGAAGCGGATGCCGAGCGGCTCGGCGATCTCGCGCAGCTGGGAGAGGTGGGCGTTGCCTTCGCGGCAGGTCTGGTGGATCGTTTCTACCGGCGCGCCGGACAGTTCGAACTGGCCGCCGGGCTCGAGCGAGATGGCGCCCTGGCCGGTCGGCTCGACGAGCCCGATGATCTTGCCGGCGTCCATGATCGGCTCCCAGCCGAGCATGCGTTGCATGCCTTCGAGCAGAGCCTTGATGCCGCGGCTCCCCTCATAGGGAACGGGCGCGTTGCCGTCGACGTAGAACGGAAACTTCTCATGCTCGGTGCCGATCCGCCACTGGTCCTTCGGCTTGTTGCCGGCGGCCATGTAGGCGACCAGTTCGTCGAGCCCCTCGATCGGTCGGGAATCGGTCGTGTCGCGCGCCATCGGCGTGTCCTCTCGAGGCTTCCTGCGGCCGATCTGGCGTCGGCGCGCGAGTGATGGCCGAAACCGGGCCGGCCGATCAAGCCAAAAATGCTGACCAGTGCATCAAGGCCGGTTGATCATGTGCGTGATCGCAACCCGCCGCGGCTGTTTCAGGCCGCCCAGCGCGCGACGTCGCCGCTCTCGCCGATGAGGGCCAGCCCGTGCGCGATCGACAGCAGTTCGCCGCCGCTTTCGATGCGCCCCGCGTCGAAGCGACGCTCGAAGATCTTCCGCACGGCGGGCACGAAGGAGGTGCCGCCGGTGAGGAAGACCTTGTCGACGCCGTCGGCGGAGGTGTTGGTCGTCTCCAGCACCTCGTCCAGCGCGGCCTCGATGCGGGCGAGGTCGTCGGCGATCCAGGCCTCGAAATCGGCGCGCCGGACGGTCTTGCGGCCGGCGGCGCCGAGTGGGGCGAAGTGGAACTCGGCCTCGTCGGACTGCGACAACGCCATCTTGGTGGCGGAGATGGCCTGGTAGAGCGGGTAGCCCTCGTCATACTCGATCAGGTCGACGAAGAGCTGGAGCTTGTCGGGCACGGTGGCGTGTCGGATCAGCGACTTCAGGTCCTGGAACTCGCGCGTCGTCTTGAAGATCGACAGCTGGTTCCAGCGGCCGAAGCTGGCGAAGTAGCTGGCGGGCAGGTCGAGCAGCTTGCCGAAGC
Organism: Mesorhizobium sp.; assembly: GCA_046292285.1. Taxonomy (GTDB): domain Bacteria; phylum Pseudomonadota; class Alphaproteobacteria; order Rhizobiales; family Rhizobiaceae; genus Aquibium. The sequence goes on from JBKBRJ010000038.1 coordinate 19,302, forward strand.
TCCTGAACTGGCTGCCCTTGCCAATCTCGGGCGAAACCAGGTTGTCGATGAGCCGATAGTCGAAATGATCGCCGGCGATACCGACGCCGGAATGGCCGATCGGGGTGGCGCGCAGTTCTCCGGCGTGGCGCTCGAAGCGGATCAGCGAATAGTCGGTGGTGCCGCCGCCGAAATCGGCCACCAGCACGGTGGCGTCGCGGGTCAGCGACTGGGCGAACCAGTAGGCGGCGGCGACGGGCTCGTAGACATAGTGGATCTCGGGGAAGCCGAAACGCGACAGCGCCGCCTGGTAGCGCTCGATCGCCAGCGCCTCGTCCGGATTGGACCCGGCGAAGCGCACCGGCCGGCCGACGACCAGCCGCGAGATCGCGCTCGGCCAGGCCTCGCCGGCATAGGCCTCGAGCCGCCGCAGGAAGGTCTCCATCAGGTCCTCGAAGCGCTGGCGCCGGGCGAAGACCGTCGTCGCCTGGAAGGCGGCGCTGGCGGCGAAGGTCTTGATCGACTGCAGGAAGCGGCACTCGCCCGGATGGTCGATGAACAGGCGGATGGCGGCCTGGCCGGCCTCGACGACGAGGTCGTTCGTCGAGCGGCCCTGATTCATGAAGGCCAGCGCCGTGCGCATGGTGTCGGTGGCGCCCGCCGGGGAGGTGAAGGGCAGCGAGTGCGTCGTGCCCGCGCTGTCCGCGAGCGCGAGGACCGAGTTGGTCGTGCCGAAATCGAGCCCGAGCGCGCGTGCCATGGCAGCGTCCTTCTTCGTCTTGTCGCCGGTGTTGCTGGCCGGGACGCGCGGTCCCGAAGCGGGAGGGCGCGGACGCCCCCGAGGATGAGGGCGCGCTGGTCGCACGGGAGAGGGGTGAATGGCAAGGGGAAATGGCGGGGCGGCCTGAGCCGCCGAGACCGCCGTTCCGCCCTACTTCCAGTCGCCGATCGTGGCCTGGACGACGGCCAGCGCGGCGACGGCGGCGGTGTCGGCGCGCAGGATGCGGGGGCCAAGCGGGATCGGTGTGACGTAGGGCAGGCCGCGCAGCTGGCGGCGCTCCTCCTCCGAGAAGCCGCCCTCCGGACCGACGAGCACGCCGAGCCGGCGCTCGCGTACGGTGGCGAGGATGTCGAGCGGGTTGTTGGTGGCAACGCCCTCGTCGCAGAAGATCAGGCGGCGGCCTTCCTCCCATTCCCACAGGAGCCGCTCGAGCTTGATGACCTCGTTGACGACCGGCACGGCGAGGATGCCGCACTGCTCGGCCGCCTCGATCGCGTTGGCCTGCAGGCGTTCGATGCCGACGTTGGACATCTGCGTGTGCTGGGTGATGACGGGCTGGAGCGTGCCCGCGCCCATCTCGACCGCCTTCTGCACCATGTAGTCGAGCCGGCCCTGCTTCAGCGGCGCGAAGCAGTAGAGGAGGTCGGGCCGGCGCGGCTGGGCGCGCGTCTGTCCGAGCGGCAGAAGCGTCGCCTTCTTCTTGCCGGTACCGGCCACGCTCGCCAGCCACTCGCCGTCGCGGCCGTTGAAGACGAGGAGTTCCGAGCCCTCGGCCATCCGCAGCACGTTGAGCAGGTAGTGGGCCTGTCCGGGATCGACTTCGAACGGCGCTCCCTGGACCAGGTCGGCGGCGACGAAGAGCCTCTGCATACGGAAGTTTGCGCGCATCGCCTGTTCCTGCGTCAGAGCCGTGGCGCGGTCAAGGCCGGGAACGTGCGGCGGCGCGAGAAGCCGTCTCGTGCCAGACTGGCGCGTAGCCGGCAGCGAGCGCGGCGGCGGTGGCGGGCGGGGTGAGGAGGCGCAGGGCGGCAAGGTCAGGGACGGCTGCGGGCGGGAGCGCGGCACCGTAGCCGTCGAAGCTCCAGGGCAGGAGCCGACCGTCGCGGATGGCGAAGGCGCGGTCGCCGGTTGCCACCATCGCGGCGTCGGGCAGGGTGGCCGGATCGGCGACCGGCGAGCGCGGCGCATGCGGCGCGGAGGCGAGGCGCTGGGCGTGGAGGATCGCGTCCATTTCGGGCGCGGTGATCGTCTCGCGACCCAGGCCGGCCGCGATGGCGCGGGCGAAGCCCGTCGCGTCCGCGCGGCGGCAGAAGAAGCAGGGGCGGTGGCCGGCTGCGAGCGCGGTGACCTCGTCGAGGAAGAAGAGCTCCGTCCAGCCGGGTCCGCCGCCCGGCGCGTTGCGGCCCATCGGCTCGCGCCGACGTCCCCGAAAGGCGCAGGCGCAGACGATCCAGGCCCTTGTGGTCCAGCGGCGCCGCAGCAGCATCTTCGTGTCCGGATCGTGGAGGATGCCGCGATTGCCGGTGAGGAGCCCGCGCGCCGGGACGGCGTGGATGGCGCCGAAGGGATCGACGCGGTTCTGCAGCGGCATCATGGTCTCTCGAGCGCCCTTGCGCGGCCCGTCCGCCATGCTATCGCTTCGGCCATCCCGCCCGCCACATGGAAAACCGCATGCGCATCCTCGCCGTCCAGAACTACGCCGACACAGGGCTTGGCCAGATCGCGCGAGCGCTCGCGGAGGCGGAAGCGGATGTCGAGATCGTCAGGGCTTACGAGGGCGAGGCGCTGCCGTCGCTGGCCGACGGACATGACGGGCTGATCGTGCTCGGCGGGGCGCAGAACGCGCTGGCCGACGACGACTATCCCTACCTGCCGCGTCTCGTGGCGCTGATGCGCGACTTCGCGCTCGCCGACCGCGCGGTGCTCGGCGTGTGCCTCGGCTCGCAACTGCTGGCGCGGGCCTTCGGGGCGCGGAACCTGATCGGAGCGGCGCCCGAGTTCGGCTGGCGCGAGGTGGTCCTGACCGAGGAGGGAGCGGCGGACCCGGTGTTGCGGGCGGCAGCGGAGCGGTTCCCCATCTTCCAGTGGCACGACGATACCTTCACCCTCCCGAAAGGCGCCGTTCGGCTCGCCGGCAACGAGGTCGCCGAGAACCAGGCCTTCCGGATCGGCCGCGCCGCCTATGGCATCCAGTTCCACTTCGAGGCCGACACGTCGCTCGTGCGGCGCTGGAGCAGGCAGTTCGCCGAATACCTGGCGGAACGCCAGCCGGGCTGGCCGGAGCGAATCGACGCCGAATCGGCGCGGCATGGACCGACCGCCGATGCGTCCGGCCTGTCGTTGGCGCGCGCCTGGGTGGCGATGGTCTGAAGCCTCGCGAATAGGTTTCAGCCAAGGCGAAAATGAGTTCGAATTCCGGCGGAACCGAATGCCGTGCGTGACATTTTGGGCACGCGGCATCGAAACCGTGTGGAAGACTTCACGGACCGCTGGCGCAAGGGAGGCTACAGCCCTATGACGACGCCGCCCGGACTGGGGCCCCCGGGATAGCCAGAAAGAGAAACCAGGACCTGCGGTCGTCGTGACACGCTCGACATAAAAGCGTGACAGTCGAAACAGAAAAGTAACCGCGGTCGATTCAAATGCGACACAACGAGACAACCGAGATGACTCCCGTGAAAGCTGCCCTCCTGTCGTTCTTCATGCTCTCCGGCATAGGCATGTGGGCCGCCGGCATCTACACCGCCGATGCGGCGGCCGGCCACGAGGTGGTCGACGGCTACGGCGTGGGCGCAGTCAAGCGCTGATCCCGCCTGGGGCGCGCCAGCGGCCGCCCGGAACGCGAATCCCTCCCGAGACTTGCGCGGCCCTTCTCCTGTCCAGGAGGAGGGCCTTTGTTCGTCGGTTGAACGGCTCAGCCCGTCGCTATGGCCTGAAGGAAGCGCTTTTCGCTCCCCTCGATCACCAGCGCGGTCAGCCGGCCCGTCGCGTAGGCGGCGGTGTCGACGTTGACGCGGTTGCCGAGCACGTCCGGCTCGGCATTCGGCGTGTGGCCGTGGACGATCACCTTCGGATGAAGGTGCGGCCAGCGGTGGAACTCCTGCCGGATCCAGACGAGATCCGCCGGCGACTGCGCGGCGAGGGGCACGCCGGGACGGATGCCAGCATGGCAGAAGAAGAAATCGCCGAATTCCAGGGAGAACGGCAGCTCGCCGATGAACGCGCGATGGCGCGCCGGCACGGCTGCCGCGAGTTCCGTCCATCCCGCGGCGAGCGCCGCCGGGTCGCGGACGTTCAGCGCGACGCCGTAGGAGCGCGCCGTGTCGATGCCCCCATGCGTCGCGAAAAGGCCGTGGCCGGTCGGAGCGGCGAGAAAGTCCAGAAAGCCCAGGTCGTGATTGCCGGCGACGGCAAGGACGCGGGTGTCCTCCTTCGCCCGGCTTTCCAGGAGGTCGAGCACGCCTGCCGAATCGGGACCACGATCGACGTAGTCGCCGAGATGAATCACCCGCCAGTCGGCCGGGCGGTCGCGCTCGATCTCGGCCGCGATCATGTCGTGCATGCGCGTAAGCAGGTCGAGCCGGCCATGCACGTCGCCGATCGCATAGAGACGCATGCCCTTGGGGCCGGACGCCTCAAGATAGTGGACGCTCATCCCACCACGATCAGGTGGACCGCGCGAGGCCCATGCGCGCCGAGGATGATCTTCTGTTCGATGTCGCCGGAGCGCGAGGGTCCGGTGATCAGGTTCAGCGTGCGCGGCATCTCGCCCTTGCCGAACTTGCGGCGCACCTTGCCCATCACCGTCTCGAGGTCGCCGGCGATGTCCTTCGCGTCCACCACGACGATGTGATGCTCGGGCAGGAAATTGATGGTGGTTGGGTTGTCCTTGCCGGACGCGAGAACGACGGTTCCGGTTTCGGCGACACCGGCGAGCGCGTGCGAGAGACCCGCCTCGTCGAGGCCGTCCGACGCGCCGCGGCGGATTTCCAGCGTCCTGATCTTGTCCCAGGGCAGCGTTTTCAGGCGCTTGTCCTCGCCGACCCGGATGGCGTGCGGCAGGTTGCGGGCGCGCAGGTAGTCGCTGACGGCCTTCGGCACATGGTCGTGCGAGCGGACCCGTGCGACCGAGCAGGTGACCTTCTCGGCCATGGCGCAGAACAGGTCGATGCGCGAGACGTCGTCGAGCTGTCCGCGCGCCGGGATCACGCCCTTCGGCGCCTTGGACAGGCGGGCTTCGACGGCGGCGCGGCGGGCGTCGTCGGCGGCGCCGGACAGGGCGCCGCGGATCCTGCCGAGGATGGCTGCGCGCGGGGTCATGCCGTGCCTCCCTGCTTCAGCGCCTCGCGCTGGCGCCATTGCTGGCGGAAGGTGCGGGTCTCGGGGGCCGGCAGTTCACGGTGCTTCGTCCAGCCGCCGGCGAAGGGCAGCCAGGAGAAGCGGCCCCTGGCCTTGCCGAAGGCGCCGAGCACGGGAATGGCGATCGAGGTGGCGAGGCCGTAGAGCCATGGCCGGCGCGCGAGGAAGGCCCAAGCCTTGAGGCCGTAGCGCTGGGTGGCCGGGTTGAGGCCGCGCTCGAACTCCTTCTCGCGCCAGTGCCGCATCATCTTCGGCAGCGGGATCTTCATCGGACAGACGCTCTCGCAGCGGCCGCAGAATGTGGAGGCGTTGGGCAGGTGGCCGCCCTTGTCGATGCCGATCAGGGCGGGCGTCAGCACCGCCCCCATGGGGCCGGGATAGACCCAGCCATAGGCGTGGCCGCCGATCGAATGATAGACCGGGCAGTGGTTCATGCAGGCGCCGCAGCGGATGCAGCGCAGCATCTCCTGGAACTCGGTGCCGAGCATGGCCGAACGGCCGTTGTCGAGCAGGATGACGTGATACTCGTCAGGCCCGTCGGGGTCGCCCGGCCGGCGCGGCCCCGTCGACAGCGTGGTGTAGACGCTCATGTCCTGGCCGGTGGCGGAGCGGGCGAGCACGCGCAGGATCTGCGCCGCGTCGTTCAGCGTCGGCACGATCTTCTCGATCGAGGCGATGACGATGTGGATGCGTGGCAGGATCTGGGTCAGGTCGCCGTTGCCCTCGTTGGTGACGATGATCGAGGAGCCCGTCTCGGCGACGAGGAAGTTGGCGCCGGTGATGCCGACGTCGGCCTCGAAATACTTGGCGCGCAGCACCTTTCGCGCCTCGTCGAGCAGGGTTTCGGGCTCGGTCAGGTCGCGGTCATGCGCCAGGTGGGTGTGGACCCGGCGGAAATCGGCCTCGACCTGGTCCTTGTTGACGTGGACGGCTGGCGCGATGATGTGGCTCGGATGCTCGCCGCGCAGCTGGATGATGTATTCGCCGAGGTCGGTCTCGACCGGCACGATGCCGGCGGCGTCGAGGAAATCGTTGAGCTCGATCTCCTCGGTGATCATCGACTTGCCCTTGGTGACCGTGCGGGCGCCCTTCCTGCGGCAGATGTCGAGGACGATGCTGCGCGCGTCGGCCGCGGTCTCGGCCCAGTGCACCTGGCCGCCGGACGCGGTGACCTTCTGCTCGTAGGCCTCTAGATAGAGGTCCAGGTTCTCCAGCGCGTGGTTCTTGATGTCGCGGGCGCTGTCGCGCAGCGCATCGAATTCCGGCAGGGCGTCGATCGCCTTCAGCCGCTTGTCGATGAAGCCGCCCCTGACATTGGCCAGCGCCTTCTGCAACTGGACGTCGTCGAGCGCTTGGCGGGCGTTCTGCTTGAAGGAGGGGGAAGTGATCTGCATTGTCAGTCCCTTCCGCCGATCGGGGCCTGATCCGTCAGGCCGGCCAGCACCTCGGCGACGTGGCGGGCCTCGACGGGCGAGCCTTGGCGCTTAAGTTTTCCGGCCATGTTCATCAGGCAGCCGAGATCGCCGGCAAGCAGCAGGTCGGCGCCGCTCTCGGAAATCGCCTTCGTCTTGGTCTCGACGATCGAGTTGGAGACGTCGGGATACTTGACGCAGAACGTGCCGCCAAAGCCGCAGCAGACGTCCGGATCGCGCATCTCGCGCAGCTCGATGCCCGGCATCGAGGCGAGCAGGGCGCGGGGCTGCGCCCTGACGCCGAGTTCACGCAGGCCCGAGCAGGAATCGTGGTAGGTGACCGCGCCGACGCCGGCCGCCGCCACGCGGTCCATGCCGCGCACATCGGCGAGGAAGGAGACCAGTTCGTGCACCTTGGCCGAAAACGCCTTCGAGCGCTCCTCCCAGCGGGCGTCGCCCTTGAATAGGGCCGGATAGTGCTTCTTCAGCATTCCGGCGCAGGAGCCGGACGGCGCCACGACGTAGTCGAAGTTCTCGAAGGCGCGGATGGTGTTCTCGGCGATCATGCGCGCGTCGTGGCGGTCGCCGGAATTGTAGGCCGGCTGGCCGCAGCAGGTCTGTGCCATCGGCACGTCGACCTCGCAGCCGGCTTCCTCGATCAGCTTCACCGCGGCGAAGCCGACCACGGGCCGGAACAGGTCGACGAGGCAGGTCACGAACAGGCCCACCTTCGGTTTGTCACTCGCCACGTTCAATGCGCGCTCCCTACACTCTTCCTGTTTTCGCTACCCGTACGCTGCATGCGGCGCAGCCGCGAGACCTTCTGCCAGGCCTCGCTGCGCTCGGCCTCGTCCTTGGCGCGCTCGACATAGTCGATATGGGCCCGCGCCGCGACGCGGGCGCGCGCCGGGTCGCCCGCCAGCACGGCCTCGGCGATCGCCCTGTGCTGGGCGAGCAGGTCGTCGCGCGCGCCGGGCAGGCCATAGATCAGCGTGCGGTTGACGAAGACGTCGTCCGCCAGCAGCCGGTAGCAGGAGCGCAGCGTGTGCAGCAGGATGACGTTGTGCGCGCATTCGCCGATGGCGGAATGCAGTTCGACGTCGAGCGCGACCTCTTCCTCGAAATCATCGCGGGCGTGGGCGTCGGCCATGCGCGCGACGATGCCGGCGATCAGCGTGCGGTCATCGTCGGTCGCGCGGCGGGCGGCATAGTCGGCGGCGATGCTTTCGAGTTCGCGGCGGTATTCGAGGAAGTCGCGGGCGGCCTTCTTGTGGGTGGCGACGAGGTCGCGCACCGGCTTGGTGAAGACCTCGCCGACAATGTCGGCGACGTGCGTGCCGCCGCCGTGGCGCGAGACCAGCAGGCCCTTCGCCTCCAGCACCTTCAGCGCGTCGCGCAGGATCGGGCGCGAGACGTCGAACCGTCGCGACAGGTCGCGCTCGCCGGGCAGCCGGTCGCCGGCCCGGAAGACGCCTTCGAGAATCAAGTCCTCTATCTGGTGGACCACCTCGTCGGACGTGCGGATATGTTCGATGCGGGAGAAGATCTCGTCCACGGCTTCCTCCGGCGCGCGATCGCGCGCCGGGCCGGAACTTACAACTGGTCAAGAATCTTGTCCAGTTCGCCGACGCCTCGACAAGCCGCAATGCCACATGGACGCGGCCGCGCGTTGCGCTATTCTCGCGCGGCCGCCAGGTTGGCGGGAGGGCGCGATGGCAGACGATTCAGGGGCGACACCGCGGGAGACCCCGCTCACCGGCTCGGTGATGGGGTTTCGCGCGCACGAGGCGCGGGCGAGCGCGGTGGGCGAGGTGCATGCCCGCCCGCATCCGCTGATCGAGACGCCGCGCAACCTGATCCAGCTTGCCTTCATGACCGAGGGCGGCTCGACGGTCGACCATGCGGTGCTGGGCGAACTGTCGCGCCGGCTGGGCGTGGCGCCGCCCGACCGGCAGGCGCGCCACCACGCCATGAAATGGGGCCGCGGCACTCTGCGCTGGGAGCGGCACACGGAGTTCTCGACCTATCTGTGGGAAGGGCCGCCGCCGGCCCCCGGCGAGGAGGACGAAACGCCGTTCGGCGCCGGGTTCTCGGCGCCGGGGCTCGTGATCTCGGGCGTGCGGCTGGAGATCCGTCCCTGGACGGCGGCGAACGAGGCGCGGATCGCCACCTTCGACCCGGCGAGCCTCTGCCATTCGCTGGTGGAGAACGGCATGGCTGCCGCGATCACCGATTTCCGCCAGGACGGCGAGGGGGTGACCCGCATCCTGGTGCTCGACAAGGGGCTGGCGCCGGCCCGCATCGGCGCGCTGGCGCAGCGGCTGATCGAGATCGAGACCTACCGGACGCTCGCCATGCTCGGCCTGCCGCTGGCGCAATCGCTGTCGCCGCGGATGCGACGGATCGAGGACCGGCTGGCCTCGATCACCGGGCAGATGCGCAACACCGCCGACCGGCGCAACCAGGACATGCTGGCCGAACTGACCGAACTGGCGGCCGAACTGGAAGCGGACGCGGCGGCGAGCCTCTACCGCTTCGGCGCGAGCCGGGCCTATCACGGGATCGTCGAGGAGCGGCTGGCGGCGCTTGGCGAGGAGCCCGCGCCGGGCAGCGAGAACTGGTCGGCCTTCCTGCAGCGGCGCGTGGCGCCCGCCATGCGCACCTGCCGGTCGATCGAGGAGCGGCAGGCGAACCTGTCGCGAAAACTCGCCCGCGCGGCGACCCTGCTCAGGACATGGGTGGACGTGGAAGTGGAGCAGGGCAATCGCGACCTGCTCGCCTCGATGAACCGCCGCGCCAAGCTGCAACTGCGGCTGCAGCAGACGGTCGAAGGGCTGTCCGTGGCGGCGGTGTCCTACTACGTGGTCGGACTGGTCGGCTATCTCGCCAAGGGCGCGTCGCTGTTCGGCGGAGCCATCAAGCCCGAGGTGCTGACGGCCGCCCTGGTGATCCCGGTGGTCGCGGGCGTCTGGTGGATGGTGCGACGGATCCGCTCCAAGCACGGCGAGGGCGGGGAATAGGCTTCGCCGCGCCGGCATGCGGAGCATTGGCGGGCGAGCCGCGGACGCTAGGCGCCCGCGGTTCGGTCCAAGGGAGCGGAAGGGCTACTTGGCCGAACCGTCCTCGTTGAACTGGCTGAGATAGGCGATCACGTCTTCCCGTTCGTCTTCCTTCTTGAGGCCGGCGAACGCCATCTTGTTCTTCGGGATGAAGGACTTGGGATCGGCGAGATAGGCGTCGATCGTCTCGGCGTCCCAGACCTTGTCGCCAGCGCCGAACTCGGTCATCGCCGGGGAGTACTTGAAGCCCTCGACGGATGCGACCTTGCGGCCGACGATGCCGTTCAGTTCCGGACCGACCTTGTTCTTGGCGTCGGCGCCGACGGCATGGCAGGCGGTGCACTTCTTGAAGATCTTTTCGCCCTTCTCCGCATCGCCATCCGCGAACGCCGTGGCCGAAAGAGCAAGCATCGCCGTGGCGGCGAGGACCGAAACCTTCATCATCATTTCTCTCCCTGAGCATACGATTCAGTACGTCGACGGTGCAATCGCCCGAAATGGTCTGCCGGGGCAAGAGCGCCAAGCCTTTCCTTTGGCGTTGGTTCCGGTATTCGGGCACTATGTCGCAGCATTGTGGCGACACGAGCTCCGGATGCGCGCAGGGCGGCCGATATCAGGCCCGATGGTCGGCACGCGCCATGCGTGGCCCTTTCGGACCAGGGCCGGAACTGGTAAAGAGTTTTGACCACTTCGCCGGGAGAACCTTCATGACCGGACTCGCGATGCCCAAGCCGGACGCGGCGACGCTCTCGCGCCGGGCCGAAATCGTCGCCGACATGCGCATTATAGTGCCGGGCGAGGGGGTGGTGGACGCCGTCAACGGCATGCGCGCCTTCGAGACCGACGGTCTGACGGCCTATCGGCAGCTGCCGCTGGTGGTTGTGCTGCCGGAGACCACGGCGCAGGTGGCGCGCATCCTCAAATATTGCAACGACCGCAACATCCGCGTCGTGCCGCGCGGCTCGGGCACGTCGCTGTCGGGCGGCGCGCTGCCCCTGGAAGATGCGGTGCTTCTGGTCATGAGCCGGTTCAACCGCATCCTCGACATCGACTATGCCAACCGGACCGTGACCGCGCAGCCGGGCGTGACCAATCTCGGCATCACCCATGCGGTGGAACAGGAAGGCTTCTACTACGCACCCGACCCGTCGTCGCAGATCGCCTGCTCGATCGGCGGCAACGTGGCGGAGAATTCCGGCGGCGTGCATTGCCTCAAATACGGGCTCACCGCCAACAACGTGCTTGGCATCGAGATGGTGTTGATGGACGGCCAGGTGCTGCGGCTCGGCGGCAAGCATCTCGACGCCGAGGGCTATGACCTGCTCGGCGTGATGACCGGCTCGGAAGGACTGCTCGGCGTCGTCACCGAGGTCACCGTCCGCATCCTGAAGAAGCCGGAGGCGGCGCGGGCGCTGCTGATCGGGTTTTCCTCAAGCGAGGCGGCGGGGCAATGCGTGGCCGACATCATCGGCGCCGGCATCATCCCCGGCGGCATGGAGATGATGGACGGGCCGGCGATTCGTGCGGCGGAGGATTTCGTCCACGCCGGCTATCCGCTCGACGTCGAGGCTTTGTTGATCGTCGAACTGGACGGGCCGGGACCGGAGATCGACCACCTGATCGGGCAGGTGGAGGCGATCGCGGCGCGGAACGGCTCGACGGCCTGCCGCGTCTCGACGTCGGAGGAGGAGCGGCTCGCCTTCTGGGCCGGGCGCAAGGCGGCGTTTCCGGCGGTGGGGCGCATCTCGCCGGATTACTACTGCATGGACGGTACGATCCCGCGCAAGGAACTGCCCAGGGTGCTGGCCGGCATGCGGGAAATGTCGGAGCGCTACGGGCTCGGCGTCGCGAACGTCTTCCACGCCGGCGACGGAAACCTGCACCCGCTGATCCTCTACGACGCCAACAAGCCCGGCGAACTGGAAAAGGCGGAGGCCTTCGGCTCCGACATTTTACGGCTTTGCGTCGAGGTTGGCGGCGTGCTCACCGGCGAGCATGGCGTGGGCGTGGAGAAGCGCGACCTGATGGGCACGATGTTCACCGACGACGATCTCGACCACCAGATGCGGGTGAAGTGCGCCTTCGACCCGAACCACCTGCTCAACCCCGGCAAGGTGTTTCCGCAGCTGCGACGCTGCGCCGAGATGGGCCGCATGCACGTGCACAAGGGACAGATGCCGTTTCCCGACATTCCGAGGTTCTGACTTTGGCCGGGCTCTGGATTTCCGCTATGGTTGCAGGGGGAAGGAGGGCGTCTCCATGAACACGCATATCGCGCCGCCGCCGGGCAAGCTGACCGCCGAACAGTTCCTCGACTTCATCGAGGACCGTCCGCGCGAGGAACGCTGGCAACTGATCGACGGGGAAGCGTTCATGATGATGTCGCCTGCCAGGCTGCCGCACCAGAGGATTGGCCTCAACCTGATCCTGCTTCTGAACGCCTCCCTGCAGACGCATCGCCCGGACGTCGTTGCCATGCATGAGGTGGCTGTTCGCGTGGAAGCATTCCCGGATTTTCGGGCTATCGCCGACGTCGCGGTGATCAGTTCGGAGGTGGAGGACGAGGTGTACGGAACCGGTTTCCTCATGGCGGCCGAAGTGCTTTCCGATTCGAACACGCGCGAATTCATCAGCCGCAAGCGCACGATCTACGCTGCTTCGCCGGGTTGCCTTCATGTCCTGATCATTTCGCAGGACGATTTCGCCGTCGAGGTCTGGTCCCGCTCCAACGGTTGGGAAGGCCGGGTCTTTCGCTCGCCGGACGACCTGATCGCGCTTCCCGAGTTCGGGTTTTCCTGCAAGGTCGCCGATCTCTATCGCGGCACGCCAGTGAAGTGAGAATCCCCTGACCACCTTCACCCCCACCACATCCGCCGAAGTCCTCGAAGCCGTCCGCTGGGCGGCGGCCGAGGGCGAACCGCTCGAGATCGTCGGGCACGGCTCCAAGCGCGGCATCGGGCGGCCGGTGCAAACCGAACACGTGCTCGACTGCTCTCGGCTTTCGGGCGTCACGCTCTACGAGCCGGAGGAACTGGTGCTTTCGGCCCGCGCCGGCACGCCGGTCGCCGAGATCGAACGGGTGCTTGCCGAAAATGGCCAGGAGTTCGCCTTCGAGCCGATGGACTACGGCCCCCTGCTCGGCGGCGATCCGGGACGGGGCACGATCGGCGGGCTGCTCTCGGCCAATCTCGCGGGTCCGCGTCGGCTCAAGGCTGGCGCCGCGCGCGACCACATCCTCGGCGTCCATGCGGTTTCGGGGCGCGGCGAGGCGTTCAAGTCGGGCGGTCGGGTGGTGAAGAACGTCACCGGATACGACCTCTCCAAGGTCATGGCCGGTGCGTGGGGGACGCTGGCCGTGCTGACCGACGTCACGTTCAAGGTGCTGCCGAAATCCCAGACCGAGACGACCCTGGCGCTGCGCGGGCTGACGGAGGAGCAGGCGGTCGCGGCCATGGCGGCGGCGATGGGATCGAGCGCGGAGGTTTCGGCGGCCGCGCACCTGCCGGAGACCGTGACCGGCAAGGTGCTCGGCGGCGCGCTGTCGGGCCGGGCCTCGACGCTGTTGCGCGTCGAGGGATTCGGGCCGTCCGTGGTCTATCGGGCCGAGATGCTGATGCGTCTCTTCTCGATGCTCGCGATCGATGCGATCGGCGAGGCGGAATCGCGGCGGCTGTGGCGGCAGGTGCGCGACGTCTCGCCCTTCGCCGACGGGACCAGCAAGCCGGTGTGGCGCGTGTCGATGGCGCCGTCGGACGGCCATCGCATGGTGATGGCGCTGCGCATGCAGGCCGCTGCCGATGCCTTCTACGACTGGCAGGGCGGGTTGATCTGGCTCAGGATGGAGGATGACTGCGAGGCCGACACGCTGCGCGCGCTGGTCAGGCGCCATGGCGGCGGCCATGCGACGCTGGTGCGCGCAAGCCTTTCCGAGCGGGCAGCGGTGCCGGTGTTCGAGCCGCAGCCGGCGGCGCTCGCCGCCCTCTCGGCGCGGCTGAAGACCGAATTCGATCCGAAGGCTATACTCAATCCCGGCCGGATGTTTCCGGCGCATGCCGCGCATGGCGCGGAGCTTCAGGCGACAGGAGGCTGAGATGAGCGACACGAACACGGGCGGCGGACGCCAGACGGACAAATGGCTGGAGCCCGGCAAGACTAACATCCAGGTGATCTACGTGCTCTACCTGGCGGGCTTCGCCTTCGCGTTCACGCCGCTGGTCGGGGTGGTCATGGCCCACATCAATGCCGGCAAGGCCAGCGGCTGGGTGGCGACGCACTATACCTATGCCATCCGAACCTTCTGGATCGGACTGCTCTACTCGGTGATCTCGCTGGTGCTGGCGCTGCTGCTGGTGGGCTTCCTCCTGATGCTGGCGACGGCGGTGTGGTTCGTCGTGCGCTGCGTCATCGGCCTGATGGCGGCGAGCCGCGACGAGCCGATCAGGAACCCGGAAAGCTGGCTGATTTAGTGCGGCGGATTAAGGAGGATGCGATGCAGGTACAAGAAATTCTCAGTCGAGACCCAGAGGTCATGTCGGGCGCCGTTGTGTTCAAGGGTACACGGGTGCCTGTTGCTGGACTGTTTGAATATCTGAGCGCCGGGGACACGCTCGACATGTTTCTTTCGGACTTCCCCACCGTCGAGAAGGCCCAGGCGGAGGCCGCGATTCTCCTGGCGGGACAGGATTTGGAACGTCTGATGGAAAAGCGGGCCGCGTGAGAGCGCTTCTCGATGAGTCGGTACCTATCAGACTGGCCAAGGCGCTCGCAGGGCGGGGATGCCAGGTGAGTCCGTTCCCAACCAATTGGAAGGGTCTGAAGAACGGCGAACTGCTTCGGCATCTTCGTGAGCAAAACGTGGTCTGTCTCATCACTTGCGACAAGAACCTGCGCTTTCAGCAGGCTGTTGCGCGAAGTGGCGTGGGGCTAGTCGTGCTGCCACGTCAGCGTTTTGGAGATCTCGAGCCGCTTCTAGAAACTATCGCGGCGGCCACAACATCCGCGACGGCGGGAACCGTCAAGATCGTGAACATCGACGGAACAACCTCAAGCGGTTGACACTAGGCTCATGCAAACCTCCTTCTCCCCCGCCCAACTCGCCGATCCGCACGTCGCGGAGGCGGAGGCGATCCTGCGCAAATGCGTGCATTGCGGCTTCTGCACCGCGACCTGCCCGACCTACGTGACGCTCGGCAACGAACTGGATTCGCCGCGCGGGCGCATCTACCTGATCAAGGACATGCTGGAGAACGGCCGGCCGGCCGATGCCGAGATCGTCACCCACATCGACCGCTGCCTGTCGTGCCTCGCCTGCATGACGACCTGCCCGTCGGGCGTGAACTACATGCATCTGGTGGACCATGCCCGGGGGCACATCCAGAAGACCTACCGCCGGCCGCTGATCGACAGGGTGACGCGCGGCGTGCTCGCGGCGGTGCTGCCGCATCCGGGACGGTTTCGCGCGGCCTTGACCATGGCGAGGCTCGGCAAGCCCTTCGCGGGGCTGCTGCGCGCGGTCGGCCTGAAGCCCTTCGCGGCGATGCTGGCGCTGGCGCCTGGCAACATTCCCGCGAAATCGCCATCGGCGGAGCCCGGCACGCACGCGGCGGCCGGCGCGCGGCGCGGGCGGGTGGCGCTGCTGTCTGGCTGTGCGCAGCCGGTGCTGAAGCCCGGCATCAACGAGGCGGCGATCCGGCTGCTCACCCGGCTCGGCGTCGAGGTGGTGCTGCCTGCGGGGGAGGGGTGCTGCGGCGCGCTGGTCCACCACATGGGCCGCGAGGAGGACGCGCTGGCGGCCGCCCGGCGCAACGTCGACGCCTGGATGGCGCAGATCGAGGGCGGCGGGCTCGACGCCATCGTCATCACGGCGTCCGGCTGCGGTACGACGATCAAGGACTACGGCTTCATGCTGCGGCTCGACCCGGCCTATGCCGGGAAGGCCGCGCGGGTCTCGGCGCTGGCGAAGGACGTCACCGAGTATCTCGCGACGCTCGACCTGCCGGCGCCTGAACGAGCGCCGGGGCTGACGCTCGCCTACCATTCGGCCTGCTCCATGCAGCATGGCCAGAAGATCACGCGCCAGCCGAAGCAGTTGCTGGCGAAGGCGGGTTTCACGGTGAAGGATCCGCGCGAGGGGCACCTGTGCTGCGGCTCGGCCGGCACCTACAACATCCTGCAGCCCGAGATCGCGGCGAAGCTGCGCGACCGCAAGGTCAAGAACCTCGAGGCGACGGGCGCGGCGCTGGTGGCGACGGGCAACATCGGCTGCATCACGCAGATCGCCTCGGCGGCGAACATGCCTGTGGTGCACACGGTGGAACTGCTCGACTGGGCCTATGGCGGCCCGAGGCCCGAAGGCGTTCCCGGTCAAGCCGCTGCGCTGGTGGCCGCCGAATAGGCCCGGCCGGCCAGACGCCTGCGCCAGAGCGTGAAAGGGATCACCAGAAGGTACATGATCACCCCGTAGACGCCCGAGGGCACGCTGAAGGCCGGCTCGCTCACACCGGGTCCCGCGATCAGCGCGCCGACGGCGATGCCGAGAGCCGCGTTCTGAATGCCGGTATCGATCGATATGGTGGTGGCTTGCGCGGGGCCGAGCGCGGCGAGGCGCGAGAGCCCGAGCCCGACCAGGATCAGCGAGCAGCCGAGCAGGATCACGCTCGGGCCGAGCGTCGGGAGCGAACGGACGAACAGCGACCAGTTGGTCGCCAGCGTGCCGACGACGAAGACGACGAGCAAGAGCGAGGCCAGCTTGCGCATCGGGCCGTCCAGCACGTCCGCCAGTCCGGTTGCGTAACGCCGCACGGCCATTCCGACCGCCACCGGCAACGTCGTCAGCATGAACATCGACAGGCCGAGCGAGCCGAGGCTGATCGGCGGCGCCGACGCGCCGAGAAAGTGGCTGACGACGAAGGTGACGAGCACGGGCATGGTGAACAGGGCGGCGAAGCTGGAGACGCCGTTGACGGAGACGGACAAGGCAACGTCGCCATGCGCGTAGCGCGTCATCAGGTTCGATGTCGGCCCGCCGGGACAGAGCGACAGGATCATCAGGCCGACGGCCATTTCCGGGGAGAGCGCGAAGACGTGCACCATGGCGAATGCGATGATGGGCAGCAGCGCGAACTGCGCGACCGCCCCCATGGCGAAGGCCTTCGGGTAGCGGACGATGTGCCCGAAGTCGCGAAGCGTCAGGCCCAGGCCGAGCGAGAACATCATCACCGAAAGCGCCGCCGGCATCATGATCGTCACAAGCGGATTCATGGCATCCTCCACTGTCCGGTTCCCGGCGCCCGGAGCCGGACGCCGGTGTCGTCGTGCGGTCGGGCAGCCGGGATCAGATGACGATCACCTGGGTGCCGACCCCGACGCGTTCGTAAAGATCCATCACGTCCTCGTTGCGCATGCGGATGCAGCCCGAGGAGACCGCCTGACCGATGGTCCAGGGCTGGTTGGTGCCGTGGATGCGGTAGAGCGTGGAACCGAGATAGAGCGCGCGCGCACCGAGCGGGTTTTCCGGGCCGCCGGCCATGTGGACCGGCAGGTGACGACCCTTGGCCTTTTCGCGGGCGATCATCTCCGCCGGAGGCCGCCAATCCGGCCATTCGCGCTTCTGCGTCACCTTGTGGGTGCCCGACCATTCGAAGCCGGGCTTGCCGGTGCCGACGCCGTAGCGGCGAGCCTTGCCGCCGGCCTCGACGAGGTAGAGAAAGTTCTTCGTCGTGTCGATGACGATGGTGCCGGGCTTTTCCGGGCCGTCATAGTCGATGACCTGGGGCAGGTAGATCGGATTGATCTGCGGCTGCACGGGACGCTGGACCGCGGCGGTGCGGATCTGGCGGTCGGGCGCCGGCTGCGCCGCCTGCCGGGCGCGCGACTGGCCCATAACGCGGAGGGCATTGTGGTCGATCACGGCGCTGTCGCGGCCGGGATAATAGGCCTGCCGCTGTTCGACGCGCGGCTGGCGGGCGACCTGCCGGCCGGGCGTGCGGCCAAGCTGGAGCACCCAGGGCGCGCTGAGATCGGGGCTGACGACCAGCGGCGGCCGCTGCGCATAGCGATCCTGCGCCTGGGCCGGCTGCGCGGCGAGGGCGGCGGCCAGCGCCGCTCCCGCCAGGACGAGAGACTTCTTCATCGGACGTACACTCCACACATCGCCTGATGCCGGACGTAAGGACATTTACGTCCGGTTCAGGGGAGATTGTGGTTAACCGGGGAGTCTGAAAGGTGAATCGAATTGTCGGGAAGGCGCGATTGTCAGGAAAGATTCCGGTGTGGTTACCGGGCGGTTCATGAATCTGGTAAAGCGCGGCTTAAGGCAGGTCGACAACGCGTTAACGAACGGATCGTCGTGGAATGAGCGAGGAAAAGACGGGGCTGTCGACGGGCGATGACGGCGTGGCGCGCTGCTTCTGGGCCGGCGACGATCCGCTCTACCGGCACTATCACGACCACGAGTGGGGCCGGCCGGTGGCCGACGACCGGCGCCTGTTCGAGAAGATCTGCCTGGAGGGGTTCCAGTCGGGGCTGTCCTGGCTCACCATCCTGAGGAAGCGCGAGAACTTTCGCGAGGCCTTCGCGAGTTTCGAGTTCGACAGGGTGGCGCGCTTCGACGAGAGCGACGTCGAGCGGCTCCTGACGAATGCCGGCATCGTGCGCCATCGCGGCAAGATCGTCTCGACCATCAACAATGCCAGGCGCGCCCGCGAGATGGCCGACGAGGCCGGATCGCTGGCTTCCTGGTTCTGGCGCTTCGAGCCGCGGCCGGAGGATCGGCCGTCGCGGCTCGACTACGGGACGCTGGTCGCCAATCCCAAGACGGAGGTTTCGACGCGCATCTCCAAGGAACTGAAGAAGCGCGGCTGGAGCTTCGTGGGCCCGACGACGATTTATGCCTTCATGCAGGCGATGGGGCTGGTCAACGACCACATCGAAGGCTGCGTCTGCCGCCAGGGCGTGGAACTGGAGCGCCGACAGTTCAGGCGGCCACGATAGCAACGGCCTGGAAAAGGAAAGGGCGGGCGCTCGCGCGTCCGCCCGGACCGTGATGGTGGCCAGGTGGCCGGCCGGTCAGAACTCCTCCCAGGAATCCTCCCGGTGCGCCAGGGCCACGTTGCCCATCGTGGCGGGGCGGGACGCGCGCGGGGGAGACGCCCTTCGCGGCGGCTGCGCGGCAGGCGCGCGCATGGCCTGGCCGACCTGGCGAAGGTCGCCGGCATTGCTGCCGGTGCGGAAACGTCCGAGCATTTCGGCGAGGCGCGCGCTTTCGAGGCGCAGTTCGTCGCCCGATGCGCTGACCTCCTGCACCATGGCCGCGTTCTGCTGGGTGTTCTTGTCCATGTCGTTCATGGCGGTGTTGATTTCGGCGAGGCTTCCGGACTGGTCCGACGCCGCCCCGGCGATGGCGTCCATGTGGGCGTCGATCGACCGCATCAGTTCCTCGATCGCGGAGATGCTGCCGCCCGCGTCGGTGACCAGTTGGACGCCCTCGCCAACGGTGCGCTCGGAGTTCGAGATCAGGCCCTTGATCTCCTTGGCGGCCTCGGCCGAGCGCTGGGCGAGCGCGCGCACTTCCTGCGCGACGACCGCGAAGCCGCGGCCGGCATCGCCGGCGCGCGCCGCCTCGACGCCGGCATTGAGCGCCAGGAGGTTCGTCTGGAAGGCGATCTCGTCGATGACGCCGATGATCTGGGTGATCTGCTGCGCCGACTGGTCGATGCGTTCCATGGCCTCGACCGCGTTGCGGACGACGACGCTGGACTGTTCCGCCTTCTCGCGCGTCGAGCGCACGAGGTCGCGCGCCTCGGCGGTGCGGCGCGAGGTGGCCGTGACGTTAGCGGTGACCTGATCGAGCGAGGCGGCGGTCTGCTCGAGCGCCGCGGCCTGCTGCTCGGTGCGGCGGGCGAGATTTTCCGAAGCCTGCGAGATCTCGTTCGACCCGCCGCCGACAACGGTTGCCGAACGGGCCGCGTCCGCCATCGCGGAGCGAAGCTGGCGCACGGAGGTGTTGAAGTCGTTGCGCAGCGGCTCGAAGCGTTCGGCGAACTGTTCCTCGATGTCGCACATCATATCGCCAGTGGCGAGACGGCGCAGGCTGGCGGCCAGCGATCCCGTCGCCTGGTTGAGACGCTGCTCGGCCGCGGCCTCGGCTTCGGCCTGCATGGCCTCGCGTTCGCGTTCGGCGGCCTCGCGCTGGCGCGCATTCTCGGCCTCGAGGTGCCGGTTCCGCAGGGCCGCCTCGCGGAAGATCTCCACCGAGCGGGCCATTTCGCCGATCTCGTCGCCGCGGTCGCGCAGCGGGATCGGGCTTTCCACGTCGCCATCCGCCAGGGACTGCATGCGGCCGGCAATGCCGCGGATGGCGGAACCGATGCCGCGGACGGCCAGGACGCAGAGCGCCGAGACCACGAGCACGACGGCGAGCGTGAGCCCGAGATAGAAGACGAAAGCCGAGCGGGCGTCATCCAGCCGGGTCTGGGCGAGGGTATCGAGCGCCGAGGTCGCCTGGTCGATCGCGGCGCGGATGACCGGGTACTGGGCCTGCTTCGCCTGCGTCCACT
Organism: Mesorhizobium sp.; assembly: GCA_046292285.1. GTDB lineage: Bacteria > Pseudomonadota > Alphaproteobacteria > Rhizobiales > Rhizobiaceae > Aquibium. The sequence continues at coordinate 39,448 of JBKBRJ010000038.1, forward strand.
GGTCCACGGTGATGCTGCTCGTGCGCGCGGCCTGGTCGTTGCGGAAGATGTCCGGGCGCGCGGCTTTCAGGACCTCTCCGTTGGCGCTTGCCTCGAAGGACGCGATTCCGGCGGTGATCTCGGCGGGGAGGAAGTCCATCATGGCCGGACGGTGGATGTCGGTCAGGCTGCGGGAATGGACCATGTAGGAAAAGCCCGGCGCCGGCAGGGTCTCGCCGCGCAGAAACATCAGGCCGAGGTTGTTTTCGATCAACGCCGCGTCGTTGGTCTGCATCAGCGCGTGGAAGCCCGAGACGAAGCGCGCGATGGCGAGGTCGGAGACGATCGCGCCCGCCCGGTCCATCAGCTTCAGCCCGGCGGCCGAGACGGGCTGGAGAATGTAGAGCGCCTCGTTGAACGCGGACGTGCCGGCGTCGACGCGGGCGCGATGCGGGCCGACCTTGGCGATGCCGTCGCGGATCACGGCCATCGTCTCCTCGATCACCGGATCCACCTGGCCGCTCGCCCGAAGCGCCTCGTGGGCGTCGAGCACCTGCGCGAACACGGCGTCGGTGCGCTTGCGCGCCGCTGCGCGGGTCTGCTCGTTCGACAGCGCCTCGCCCGGCAGGGCGAGCGCCAGTTGCGAACCGGCCTCGGCCAGGTCCTTGACCGGCATGGCCTGCCGGAGACCGGCATATTCCTTGTGGGATGTCCAAGCCAGGTAGCCGCCCATCATTGCGATGATGGCGAGCGGCAGGATGGCCAGGCCAAACAAGGTGCTGCGAATGGAGATCGCGCGAAAAGTCATTCTGTCCCCCAGATGACGAGAATGGCCCCGCGACGTGCGAGACCAAATGATGGTGTCCCTTCAAACCATTGGAGGAAATCGGTTAAAAATTGCCTCAAGCTCGGTGCGTCGCGGCGAACCTTTTCGCCGCGCATGTCGCGCCGTCGGGGACGGCGATCGACGGCCGCCTCAGAGCGCGCAGAGCGGATAGCCGGCGCGCAGCGCGGAGCAGAGTTCCGGCCCCCAGCCGCCGAGGGCGAGCAGGAGGGCGGCGGCGCAGATCGTGACGATGGCGACCGGGATCGCCATCCTGAGGCCAAGGCCTTCGATGACGGGCGTGCCCGACGGACGTGCGCGATGGTCGTCCATGCCGGTCATCCCGCAAGCGCTCCGCCGGCCAGAAGCAGCGCGGCGATGACGATCGTCACCGAGCCGATCAGCGGATAGAGCGCCACCACGAGCGTCAGCGTTGCGCCTCGCATCTCGCCGTCGTGGCGGCGGTCGGGCCTGTGCGCGTCGACGGTCCTTGCGGGGCGCAGGCCGATCGCGTGAGGCCGGGAAGGGGTGGGGCTGTCGTGCCGGGTGGTTTCCATCTGCGTCTTGCCGGGATCCTCGTCCCGTTCCTTTCGGTGACCTGCCTATCCTTCGAGCGCGGCTTGCACGGCGAAGAATTTCACACGCCGCGGAGGATGTTTGGACGCCAAGGCGCAAGTGGGGCGCGATCTTGGCGGCTTCGCGGCGGCGGTTCGGAGCGCAGCGGGTGTTGCAGCAAAGCCGCACCCGCGCGCCGCCAACCCTTGCCGCCTTCGGGCGCATCGGCTACACGCGCGCAGGATTGTTCTCGAGGGCCGGGGGCAGGCGCGAACCGGCCGGAAATGCGACGGAAATGACCGGAAAGAGCGAGAAGATGAAAGCCCGCATGCCGCGCGGCTTCGTCGACCGGCAGGCGGCCGACATCCGCGCCGTGGACGAGATGTGCGCGAAGATCCGCGCCGTCTACGAGCTCTACGGCTTCGAGCCGGTCGAGCAGCCGATGATCGAGTACACCGACGCCCTTGGCAAATTCCTGCCCGACCAGGACCGGCCGAACGAGGGCGTGTTCTCCTTCCAGGACGACGACGAGCAGTGGCTGTCGCTGCGCTACGACCTGACCGCGCCGCTGGCGCGCTACGTGGCGGAGAACTTTGACAAGCTGCCGAAGCCCTTCCGCAGCTATCGCCAGGGCTGGGTGTTCCGCAACGAGAAGCCGGGCCCGGGCCGCTTCCGCCAGTTCATGCAGTTCGACGCCGACACGGTGGGCACGCCGGGCGTGGCCGCCGACGCCGAGATGGCGATGATGATGGCGGATGTCATGGAGGCGCTGGGGATCGAGCGCGGGGATTATGTGATCCGCGTGAACAACCGGAAGGTGCTGGATGGAGTGCTGGAGGCGATCGGGCTCGGCGGGGAGGAAAATGCGGGGCGCCGGCTAACGGTGCTCAGGGCGATCGACAAGCTGGACAAGTTTGGCGTTGAAGGCGTGCGGCTGTTGCTCGGCGCGGGGCGCTGGGACGGCGGCACGGAAGGCGAGGGGGATTTTACGAAGGGCGCAGGGCTGGATGAGGGACAGATCGCGGCCATAGAACGAAGCTACGAAGTTGGCACATTTTTCGCCAGTGATCGCCGGCTAACTCGGGAAAACCCCGCAGATCCGAACTCTAGGATCATTGTGACCGAAGCGCTCGAAACAGGTCAGTTTAGCAACATCGAAACGATCAACCTTATATTTGAATACGTTCTTGGTCCTCTTTGGGACGGTGCCCCTAACCAAGAAAAATTGTACGACGGGCCGCGCGAACTGGATGACATCTGGCGCCTTTGTCAGAGAGCTGGCTATGGTCCTGACCGCATCCGCATCGACACCTCCGTCGTCCGCGGCCTCGAATACTATACCGGGCCCGTCTACGAGGCCGAGCTGCTGGCCGAGATTCCCAACGAGGACGGGCAAATCGTGCGGTTCGGGTCGGTGGGCGGCGGCGGGCGGTATGACGGGCTGGTGTCGCGCTTCCGCGGCGAGCCGGTGCCGGCGACGGGGTTTTCGATCGGCGTGTCACGCCTGATGACGGCCTTGAAGAACCTCGGCAAGCTGAAGACCGACGACGTGCCCGGCCCGGTGGTGGTGCTGGTTATGGACCGCGACACGGAGAGCCTCGGCCGGTACCAGAAGATGGTGGGCGCGCTGCGCGCCGCCGGCATCCGCGCGGAGATGTATCTCGGCGGCTCGGGCATGAAGCCGCAGATGAAATACGCCGACCGGCGCGGGGCGCCGTGCGTCGTCATCCAGGGCGGCGACGAGCGGGCCAGGGGCGTCGTGCAGGTCAAGGACCTGGTCGAGGGCGCGCGGTTGGCCGAGAAGATCACCGACAACGCCGAGTGGCGCGAAGGGCGGCCGGCGCAGGTCGAGGTTGCCGAGAGCGAACTGGTGGCGACGGTGCGCGGGATCATTGAAGCGCAGAAGGCGGAGAGGGGCAGTCGGTGAGAGAGGTTTACCGGCTTGAAAAAGGGGTGGTCATGTCGAGCTTGAACACCCCCCTCTGGCCTGCCGGCCATCTCCCCCTCAAGGGGGGAGATCGACTGTCGCGACCGTTCTCGTCAAACGCCAACGCCGGTTCGGATCAACCGTTCTCGCTTTCGACCAAGGGAAGGGCGGCAAGGTCGAAGCTGCTAATCTCCCCCCTCGTGGGGGAGATGTCCGGCAGGACAGAGCGACTGTCTTGGTCGTCAAGCGATTTCTTCGCGCCATGGTTGCCCGGTCCGGAGGATTGCGTTGAGGATGGTGAGGAGTTTGCGCGCCGTTGCTATCAGGGCGACCATCTTGGGCT
>JBKBRJ010000039.1:0-42886 GCA_046292285.1 Mesorhizobium sp.
ACTTCGGCGTCACCAATGTCATCCGCCTGATAGAGGGCGGTCGCGGCGGCTGGGGCCCCCGCCCCCGCTCCGACCCGGGGCTGCGGGGGGGCGCCGAAGCCGCCGGTGCGGAGTTCGCCACTGGCCGCGTCGTCGATGTCGTGCGCGACCCCGCCGGCGGCGCGGTCGTCCGGATGAGGCGCGACGGCCACGACCGCACGGTCTCCTTGCGCACGCGCCTCCTGATCGGCGCCGACGGCGCCAACTCGCTGGTGCGTCGCGAGATCTTCGGACCGGGCCGACGCCCGCCCTACGTCTTCGCCTATCACGAGATCGTCCGCTCGCCCGCCGCCGGCGCTCCCGCCTTTGACCCGGCCGTATGCCAGGTCCACTACGACGCGCGCGTTTCGCCGGACTTCTACGGCTGGGTGTTCCCGCATGGCGAAGCCACCAGCATCGGGGTCGGCTCCGCCGTCAAGGGCTTCGACCTCAAGGCGGCGACGCGCGCGCTGCGCCGCTCCTGCGGGCTGGAAGACGCCGAGACCATCCGCCGCGAAGGCGCTCCCTTGCCGCTCAAGCCGATGTCGCGCTGGGACGACGGCCATGGCGTGCTTCTGGCCGGTGACGCGGCGGGCATCGTCGCGCCGGCCTCGGGCGAAGGCATCTGGTACGCCATGACGTCCGGCCGGCTGGCGGCGGAAGCCGGAAACGCCTTCCTCGCCACCGGCGATGCGCGCGCGCTGGCGCAGGCCAGGCGAAGGTTCATGGCCGACCACGGCCGCATCTTCCTCGTGCTCGGTCTGATGCAGTCCTTCTGGTACCGCAGCGACGGGCGGCGCGAGCGCTTCGTCGCGATCTGCGGCGATCCCGACGTGCAGCGCCTGACCTGGTCGTCCTATCTGGACAAGCGCCTCCAGCGCCGCGACCCGCTCGCCCATGTCCGTGTCTTCGTGAAGGATGTCGGCCAGATGATGCGCCTCGCCTTCTCCGGGTGACGGACCCCGAATGGCCGGTCCATGTTGACCACCCTCGTCGAAACCGGCGCTGTCGCCCTGATCGCCATCGTGATCATCGCGGTCGAGATCGTCGTCGTCTGGCTCAGGCAACGTCCGGGCAGGACGGCCTTCGCCGCCAATGGCCTTGCGGGGATCCTCATTCTCGCCGCGCTCGGCCTCGCCCTGGCGGATTATCCACCGTTTTCCGTCGCGCTCGCGCTCGGCTTGTCTTTCGCCGCGCATCTCGTCTATCTGGCGGCATCGCGCCGGTAGCCGTTATCCAGGTGCCCGGATGGCGGCAACCGCGAGATTGCGCCTCGCGCTCGCGAATCGCGACGGCTGGGCTTGACACGCAGCCGTGACTTTCCTGCCATAGGGCTCTGCAACCTGAGGTCCCTGCAAAGGAGGGCGACTTGGCTCCGAAATTCGGCACGAGCGGCCTGCGCGGCCTGGTCACGGAGCTGACGCCCGAGCTCGTCGCCGCCTACACCGACGCCTTCCTCGCCACCTGCCCTGTCGGAACCGGCCTCTTTGTCGGGCAGGATCTGCGCCCGTCCTCGCAGCGAATCGCCGGGGACGTCATGTCGACGGCCAGGAAGGCGGGCATCGACGTCCACGACTGCGGCGCCCTTCCGACGCCCGCACTGGCGCTCGCGGCGATGTCGGCTGGCGCGGCCGCCATCATGGTGACGGGCAGCCACATCCCGGCCGACCGGAACGGGCTGAAATTCTACCTGCCGACGGGCGAGATCGCCAAGCGCGAGGAAACCGCCATCGCCGCGGCCTGCGAGGCTGGGCTGAAGCCGCCTGCCAGGACCGACGGCACGATGCGCAGCCACCCCGAAGCAGCCCCGGCCTATGTCGGCCGCTACGCCAATGCCTTCGGCCCGGCCGCCCTGTCCGGCCTGCGGCTTGGCATCTACCAGCATTCCTCCGTCGCCCGCGACGCGATGACCGCCGTCTGCGAGGCTCTCGGCGCGACCGCCGTGGCGCTCGCGCGCTCGGAGGACTTCATCCCCGTCGACACCGAGGCCGTCGATGCCGGGACCCGCGCGATGCTCGCCCGCTGGTGCGCCGACGAAGGGCTCGACGCCATCCTGTCCACCGACGGCGATGCCGACCGTCCGATGCTGGCCGACGCGACGGGTCGGGTCGTGCCGGGCGACGTGCTCGGCGTGCTCACCGCCCGGGCATTGGGCGCCGAGGCGGTCTGCACGCCCATCTCATCGAACTCCATGGTCGGTCTCGTCCCCGACTTCACGACGGTCCGCCTTACCCGCATCGGTTCGCCCTTCGTGATCGCCGGGATGGAAGCGCTGCTCGCGGCCGATCCCGCCATCCGCGTCGTCGGCTTCGAGGCCAACGGCGGCTTCCTGCTCGGCTTTTCGGCAAAGGGACCCGCTGGAGAGCTGGCGCCGCTGATGACCCGCGATTCGCTGCTGCCGATGCTGGCGCCCCTCGTCGCGGCAAGGGCGGCGGGGCTGACGCTGGCCGGACTCGTCGCCGGCCTGCCTCCCCGCTTCACCGCCGCCGACCGGCTGACAGAAACCCCGACGGACGCCGCGCTCCGCCTGCTCGACCGGCTGGCCGAACCCGCGTCCCGCGCCACGTTCTTCGAGCCTGCCGGCCATGAGATCGCGCTCGATCGGACGGACGGCCTGCGGGCGCGGTTCGAAAGCGGCGACGTCGTGCACCTTCGGCCGTCCGGCAACGCGCCGGAGTTCCGCGTCTACACCGAGGCCGGAAGTCCGCAAGCCGCCGCCGATCTGTTGACCATCTTCATGGACCGGGTCCGGTCCGCGCTCTGAAGCGGCTTTTCTGTTTGCGGCAGTGCAGCAAATCTGGTTTCCTTTCGATACTTCCAGCGGGACACAGCACAAGACATGATATACCCGACAATACTGTGCGGCGGATCAGGCACGCGGCTCTGGCCACTGTCCCGCAAGAGCTATCCCAAGCAGTTCGTCCCGCTGGTCGGCGAGGAGACGCTGTTCCAGGCCTCCGCCGGACGGCTCGTCGGCGAAGGCTACGCGGCGCCGGTGGTGCTCACCAATTCCGACTTCCGCTTCATCGTCACCGAACAGCTCGCCGCCGCCGGTCTCGATCCGCTCGCCGTCATCATCGAGCCCGAGGGACGCAACACCGCGCCGGCCGTGCTTGCCGCCGCCCTGTTCGTCCTCGATCGGGATCCCGACGGCATCCTTCTCGTCTCGCCATCGGACCACGTCATCCCCGATGCGGCCGGTTTCCGCGCGGCGGTCGAGCGCGGCTTGTCCGCCGTGGCCCGCGGCCAGATCGTCACCTTCGGCATCACGCCCACCCGTCCGGAGACCGGCTACGGCTATCTCGAACTGGCCGAGCGGCCTGACGCCGGGGGCAATCCGGTTGCGCTGTCGCGCTTCGTGGAAAAGCCCGATGCGGAACGGGCCGCCTCCATGCTCGCCGCCGGCAACTACCTCTGGAACGCCGGCATCTTCCTGTTTTCCGCCGCCGACATGGTCGCGGCTTTCGAGCAACATGCGCCGGACGTGCTGGCCGCCGTGCGCACCGCGTTCGCCGAGGCCAAGGCCGATCTCGGCTTCCTGCGCCTCGCGCCGGATCCCTGGGCGGGCGCCCGCGACATCTCGATCGACTACGCCGTCATGGAGCGCGCGTCCAATCTCGCCGTCGTGCCCTATCATGGTGCATGGTCCGACCTCGGCGGCTGGGACGCCGTGTGGAGCGAGACCGCGCGCGACGAAACGGGAGTCGCGACGTCGGGCGCCGTGACGGCGATCGACTGCCGCTCGAGCCTGCTCAGGTCCGACAGCGACGGCGTCGAACTGGTCGGCATCGGCCTCGAGAACGTCTTCGCCGTGGCGATGAACGACGCGGTCCTGATCGCCGACATGAGCCGTGCCCAGGACGTCAAGCTGGCCGTCGAGGCCCTCAGGGCAAAGGGCGCCGCGCAGGCGACCCAGTTCCCCAAGGACCACCGCCCCTGGGGCTGGTTCGAGTCGCTCGTCATCGGCGACCGCTTCCAGGTCAAGCGCATCCACGTCCATCCGGGCGCGGCGCTCAGCCTGCAGAGCCACCACCATCGCTCCGAGCACTGGATCGTGGTCCAGGGGACGGCCAGGGTGACGATCGATGGTGAAACCCAGCTCCTGACCGAAAACCAGTCCGTCTACATCCCGCTCGGCGCCGTCCACCGCATGGAGAACCCGGGCAAGGTGCCGATGGTGCTGGTCGAGGTCCAGACCGGCAGCTATCTCGGCGAGGACGACATCATCCGCTACGACGACGTCTACGCCCGCGGACAGGGTGCGAAGGGCTGATCCTCGCGGGCTTGGCGCGGTTGTCTTCTAGGCGCCGCCGATTTCCTTCAGCTTCGTCGCCACCTCGTCGCGCAGGGTGAGGAAGAAGCGGCGGTGATCCTGCAATTCGGTGAGGCGCCGCTCGCACTGGACCAATGTCCTTTCAGCCTCTGCAAGATTGGGATCGAGGTCCTGGCGGTCACCCTCGGCTTCCAGAAGCTGCAAGGCGACCGACGCATGATGCTTGGCGGCAGCGTACCGCCGGGACAGCCCGTCGCACTCGCGCTCGCATTCGGCAGCAAGTCGCTCGAGGTGCTTCTGCACCTCTCCGAACCGTTCCCGGTCCGTATCCTTGTCCCGGTCCGTGGACCGGACACGAAACGGCAGCTTCACGATCGCGTCTCCTTCATTCGGTGCCGGGCTCGCCGAGAACGTTTTTGGGCATGCCGGTCGGACCATCGCTCGTTCCTGGAATCCGGAGGATAGTCTACCCCGCGTTGCGTCCGGAATGCCAGCGCCAGGCGCTCGCGACGATGTCCTCCAGCGAGCGCTTCGGCGTCCAGCCGAGCAGCGCCTTGGCCTTGCGGTTGTCGGCCACCAGCGAGGGCGGATCGCCCGCCCGCCGACCGCCCCAGGACACGGCAAAGTCGCGCCCGCTCACCTCCTTGACGACGGCCAGCAACTCCTTGAGCGAGGTGCCCGTGCCGGTGCCGAGGTTGACGGCCGCGCTCGCGCCGCCCGCCTGCAGGTACTCCAGCGCGCGCGTATGCGCATCGGCGAGGTCCATCACGTGGATGAAGTCGCGAATGCAGGTGCCGTCGCGCGTGTCGTAGTCCGTGCCGTTCACGGTGAAGCCGGCCCGGCGTCCCATCGCCGCCTCGATGGCGATCGGGATCGCATGCGTCTCGGGATCGTGCCACTCGCCGATCCGCCCCTCCTCGTCGGCGCCCGCGGCGTTGAAATAGCGCAACGCCACCGACCGGAAGCCGCGATAGGCGTCGAGGTCGGCAAGGATCTGCTCGACCATGAGCTTGCTGCGGCCGTAGGGATTGATTGGCCGCTGCCCGTGCTCCTCCGCCATCGGCGTCGTCTCTGGAACGCCGTATGTCGCGCAAGTCGACGAGAAGACGAACTTGTCGATGCCGGCCTCGGCCGCGACGGCCAGCAGGCTGATCGTCCCGCGCACGTTGTTGTCGTAGAAGGAAAGCGGATCGAGCAATGACAGCCCCACCTCGGCCAGCGCCGCGAAATGGATGATCGCCTCCGGTCGATGGCGGCTGACGACCTCGCGCAGCCTGTCCCGGTCATGCAGGTCGCCCGTCTCGAGCGGTCCCCACCGGACGAATTCCTCATGCCCGTTGGACAGATTGTCGTAGACGACCGGCACATGTCCTTTTGTCGCCAGGTCGAGGCAGCAATGCGCCCCGATGTAGCCCGCGCCGCCCACGACCAGTACCGTCGTCATGCCGTCTTCCCCTGCCATTTCGCCATCAGCCGGGGCGTTGCCTCGGCAGGCCGTATCGCGTTCTGGCAGGGCGCCGTGTCCTTGTCACGGCAAATTGGCAACATCTCGCAGAATTCGACTCTGCTTTCGGCATGATTAATCCTTCGTTGCTTTACCCATCACGGCGGCACGCCCTCAAGATGACAGTAAATGTTTGTTTTCGAGGCAGGTTGAACAGCAACCAAACAAGTTGAATGCCAACTGCTTAATTTCTGTTCACGCAGGACGGTGCGCCGGATGTTGCGCTTCACTGCGCGGCGTGGGATATGCGCGGTCGCCACGAAGCCACAGGGAACGGAACGCGTGCGGATCACCATCTTCGGAACGGGTTATGTCGGTCTGGTGCAGGCGGCGGTCTTCGCCGAGGCGGGCTACCAGGTTCTGTGCGTTGACATCGACGCGGCCAAGGTCGCGCGGCTCGAGCGCGGCGAAATCCCGATCTACGAGCCCGACCTGAAGAACCTCGTGGTGGAAAACGGGGCTGCGGGCCGCCTCCGCTTCACCACCGATGCCGCGCGCGGCGTGGCGCATGGCGACGTGCAGTTCATCGCCGTCGGGACGCCGCCCGACGAGGACGGCTCGGCCGACCTCTCCTACGTGCTGGCCGTGGCCGACACCATCGCCACCCATATGCAGACCGAAAAGCTCGTCGTGGTGAAATCCACGGTTCCCGTCGGCACCTCCGACAAGGTGCGCGCCAAGATCGTCGAGCGGCTCGCCGCGCGCGGTCGCGCCGATCTCCTCTTCGACGTGGCCTCCAATCCGGAGTTCCTGAAAGAAGGGTCGGCCGTCGCCGATTGCACCCGGCCCGATCGGATCATCATCGGCGTCGCCGGCCGACGCGCCGAGGAGCGGCTGCGCGAACTCTACGCGCCCTTCAACCGCAACCGCGAGAAGATCATCGCGATGGACATCCGCAGCGCCGAGCTGACCAAGTATGCCGCCAACTGCATGCTGGCCACAAAGATCAGCTTCATGAACGAGATCGCCAATCTCGCCGACCGGCTGGGCGCCGACATCGAGCATGTCCGCCACGGCATCGGGTCCGACCCGCGTATCGGCTACAACTTCATCTATCCCGGCGTCGGCTACGGCGGCTCATGCTTTCCCAAGGATGTCCAGGCGCTGATCCGCACCGCCGACCAGATCGGCTTCGACGCCGCCCTGCTGAAATCCGTCGAGGAGCGCAACAACCGCCAGAAGAGCTTCATCGTCGACAAGATCCATGCCCATTTCGGCCCGGACCTGACGGGGCGCACCTTCGCGCTCTGGGGCCTCGCCTTCAAGCCCAACACCGACGACATGCGCGAGGCGCCGTCCCGCGTCATCATGGAGGCGCTCTGGGCGGCCGGCGCCACGATCCGCGCCCATGATCCCAAGGCGATGGAGGAGTGCCACCGCATCTACGGCGACAGGCCCGACCTGGTGCTCTGCGCAAACCGCGACGCCGCCCTGGAAGGCGCCGACGCCCTCATCCTGGTCACCGAATGGAAGACCTTCAACGTGATCGACTTCGACGAGGTGAAGGCGGTCCTCAGGCATCCCGTCATCTTCGACGGCCGCAACGTCTACGACCCGGCGGCGGCGAAGCGCCACGGCATCACGCTCTATGCCGTGGGCCGTGGCGAGCGAACGGGAGCGCCTGCCTGAAACGGCGTCGCCCCGGCTGACGGATCGGGAGGCGCCGCCGGCCCGGACCGTCTCATGGCAGCCATGCCGGTCGTGCCACCCGACCCGGAAGCCGCGGCATGAACTCGAACGGCACCGTCGCGAAGGACGGCGCGGCCGGAGGCAGCAGCACGATGAGGTTGTGGCTCCTGCCGGAGCCTGCCTCGTCCGACATGATGAGCCGAGCGCCGGCGAACCGCTCCTCCCGGCGGCCGCCGCCGTCGAGGATTGCCTCCCCGATCGACCCGGCAGGGAGACCGACGATCCCGAACACCCGCCGGGCAAGGCCGATGAAGGCCAGCCTCGCCTCGGCCGCGAAAGCCTCATCTTCGATGGTGAGCTTCAGGCGGAGTTCACCGACCTCCTCGGGGTCTCGGCCCCGCAGCATGGAAAACAGGCTGTAGCCGCTCCCGACCTCCGCCACTTCGCCATAGCACTCCCAGTATCCGCGGGCCAATTCGCTCTCTGCCCAGGATCCGGCGCCGTCGTGCGAACCGATGGCTTCGCACAGTGGTTCCGGATGCCGACGGAGATCATACCAGAACGGCAGGGGCAGACCGAACGCCACCGAGACGACCGGGCTTGCGAGCATGAACGACGGCGGCATGACGACGTCGGACCAAGGTCCTGGAACCGCCTCGTCTCCCAGGACGTGCCCCGGCGGGGCGGACGGCGGCTGCGGCGGCCCCCGATCGGCCTCCACGGATGCAACCTCCTGATCGGCGTCGGTGCTCAGCGCCTCCACCAGCAGCATCACTTCCAGCAGGCACAGACCCGCCAGCAGGAAGCCGGCGAGGAGAGGCTTCCAGGCCCGGCGTTCAGGTATGATGGCGCCCTTGCGGCCAGCGCTCGGCTCGTCGCATGTCACGTCCCGGCGCATGGCTCCGCTCCGAACCTCTGGTCGATGCCGCCTTCGTTCGGACACGTCAAGACAACCGGAACGCGCTTTTTTTTGGGCAATGCGCTCGACAAACGGGAGGAAGGGGGCTTCAATGGCGGCCGACACATGCTACGCTGATGGCATGTCCACGCCTCCAGATTTGGCGACCCCTGTCAACCTCGACACGGACCCGCATCACGTGCATGAACGGATTGGCCAGCAACCGGCATATCGAGCCATCGACGGCAAGGTCGTTCGCCGCGCCGACCGCGACGAAGCGTCGGGATTCCGGCTCCTGGAGCGGATGCGGCTCGCGCTTACCGCCGCTGGCGTCGTGGGCATCGCCGCGATCCTGGTTCTGTCGCTGGTTCCCGGCGACCTCCGGCCCCACATCGTGCCGAGCAGCCGCATGGAACACGTCATGGCGTATTTCTGCGTGATGTCGGCTTTCGGACTTTCGGCGAGGTCGGTTCGGCAAGCGCTTGGCGCGGCTTTGCTGCTGGGATGTGTCGCCAGCCTGGCCGAGATCGCCCAAGGCTACGTCCCCGGACGCCATGCGGACCTGACCGACGCCCTCTACGGCGGCCTCGGCATCCTGCTCGGCCTTCTGCTGTCGGGCGTCGCCGCGGGAGTACAGCGGCGATGAGCCTGATCGGAGCGCGTCGCGCCGCCCCGTTCGATGGGGAATGCCGGATGGTCTGGCCCGAGCAACGTCGCAAGAAGTACGGGTCGCCTCCGATGCCTCCCGCCACACCCTCGCGATGGCCATCCAACATGTTGAATCCAATCAGCTTTCGACCGATCAAGTGTCCTAAAAGCCACAATGGCGGCCAAGTTTAAGTCAGAATTCACTATAGTGATGACAGCGAATTTTGAATGAATTATTGAACTAGAGTGAAAGTCCCTTCCGAGACGCGTTAGGTATCGGTATGAGCGCTATATCTCATCAGGCATCTGCACAAGATATAAGCCTCGCTGCACAAAAAAGCGTCGTCGCCAGCTTCGCCCGGCCACAGGCAGTAAACTTGTCTTCGTCGCGAGCTGCGGCGTCCCGCGGCAAGCGGTTGTTTGATATTGCCTTCTCTCTTGCTATCTTGCTCGTACTTTTGCCGGTTATGATTCTGATCGCGCTCGCCATCAGGATGGACAGCCCCGGCCCGGCCATTTTCCGGCAGGTGCGCATGGGCAAGGACCAGCGCCCGATCCGGATCTACAAGTTCCGCACGATGCGCCACGAACTGTGCGATCACTCGGGCGTGGCGCAGACCACCGCCAACGATCCCCGCGTGACCCGCCTCGGCGCTTTCCTCCGCAAGACCAATCTCGACGAGCTTCCGCAGTTCCTGAACGTCCTCCTCGGCGACATGTCGGTCGTGGGTCCGCGCTGCCACGCGATCGGCATCCTCGCGGCCGGCGTTCCCTACGAGGAACTCGTGCCGGAGTATCATCTGCGCCATGCCGTGCGGCCGGGCATCACGGGGCTTGCCCAGGTGCGGGGCTGGCGCGGTCCGACATCCGACCGGGTTCACGCCAGGGCCCGCATCCTCTGCGATCTCCACTATATCGAGAACTACAGCTTCCGGATGGATCTGCGCATCATCCTGGCCACGCTGAAGAACGAGATCAGGGGCGGCACCGGCTTCTGATCGCCGCCGCGGGCGCGGAAGGCTCCGCGATGCGCCGAGGTTGACAGCGGCGTGCGAAACCGCGCCAATGGCGTCTCGCCGACCCATCGCACGTGAGATCGGCCTCGCTTGGTGAACCCGGCACTGAATACCCTGCTTGCCCTCGCCCTCCGGATCGCCCTCGTCCTCGCCGCGGGCGCCTTGTTCATCTGGGTCGTGTCGGTGCTGGAGCGGCCCGGCGAAGGCGACCTGGCGCTGGATCCCTCCTCCACCGTTCTCGACGCGCCCTGGACCAGCGAACCCGTGCGGGTCGACCGCGGGCGCCAGGACTACGAGGTCGTCCACAATCCGTTGCTCGCGGTGGAGTCCGATCTCCACCGCTTCGTCATCCAGATGCCGCGCCGGCCGGAACTCGCCGACAGCGCCTCCTTCCTCATCGACGGCGACATATTCCTCGTCGACGGCGTCACCGGCTACCGCCGCCAGGAACTCTGCACCGACGGCGCCGGCCGCCGCAGTGCTTGCGGCAATCGCGCCATTGCGGGCATGATCTCACTGTTGGCCGACAAACGTCTGCGCTGTCGCAGGGCATCGATCGGCCGCAATCTCTACATAGTGAGTTGCAAGATTGGCCATCGCGAACTAGCAGCCGAGATGCTGCGCAACGGCCTGGGCAGGCCGACCGGCCGGTATCTGAAGTGAGGGCGCAGGCCCGCGAGACGACAGGGTCGATGCATGGACTGGACGGGATGGAGGTTCTGGCGCCAACGGCCGGGCGCAAAGCTGGATACGGTGTCACGTCCCCGCCTCGATCTCGGCGACGCCACCCCCGCCTTCCCCGTCTACGCCATCGGCGACGTGCACGGCTGCATCGCCCTGCTGGAGGAGGCCGAGGACAGGATCGCCGCCGACATCGGCCTGGCCGCGCCGTCGCCCGCCGGGGTCGCGCCGCTCGTGGTGCTGCTCGGCGACTATGTCGACCGCGGCCCTGATTCGGCCGCCGTGCTGTCGCATCTCGCCCGGCCCTGCCGGCACGGGCTCAACCGCGTGGCGCTGCGCGGCAATCATGACGAGGTCTTCCTCAACGTGCTGGGCGACATCGACGGCCTCGACGACTGGATCGGCTTCGGCGGCCGCGAGACGCTGCTCTCCTATGGCATCGACATCGACCACATGACCGGCCGCGGCCGCCGCGACCGCGCGGCGATCGGCGAGGTGCTGCGCGAATCCGTGCCTGAAGCGCACGTCGCCCTGCTGCGAAGCCTGCCCGTGAGCCTCAGGATCGGCCGCCACCTCTTCGTCCATGCCGGCCTGCGCCCCGGCATCCCGCTCGACGACCAGGCCGACGAGGACCTGATGTGGATCCGCGAGCCCTTCCTCAGCGAACACCACGGCCTGCCCTACACCGTCGTGCACGGCCACACCCCCGTCGGCGTGCCGGTCTTCGCCCCGGGCCGCATCGCCATCGACACCGCCGCCTTCGCCACCGGAAAACTCACCGTGCTGAAACTCGACGGCGACGCGGCGCGCGTGCTGTAGGCTTCAGAGTTTGAGGCGGGTGAGCGCGAAATTTTCTCTACCGAATGCGCCCGAAAAGCCTGTTGATTCATCGGATTTTCACAGTAGGAAGAATAATTGCGCATCTGCGTTGGTCCTGCGCAAATTGCGTTTGCCGTACAACAACATGGCCACCGCTTGAGAACTGCCCATTCATTGAACAGGTGCACATCCGTTGACGTTAATTAGTGGAGCGCGCGCCAACTCTATTCGCCGCAAGATCGTCGCGATCGGCCCGTTGCCGCCGCCCACGACCGGCTTCGCTGTGATCACCGAGCGAATGGTTGCGCTTTTGTCGGAGGACAACGATGTCGAACTCGTCAATGTCTCGCCGCCGAGCCTGACCCGCGGAGCGAAGTACCATGCGGTGCGCGTTTCACGCATACTGGCAGCTGCCGCCAAATTGGTTTCGTCGGCACGAAAGGCGCGTATCGCCTATGTCGGCTGCGATGGTGACAACGGCCTCATTTATACGGCCTTCCTTGTGCGCCTCGCGCGCGCGCTCGGCTACATGATTTATCTTCACCACCACAACTTCAGCTATATCGACCGGCCCCGCGCCCTGATGCGCGCCGTCTTGCGCGCCGGCGGCGATCGTCTCGTCCACATCTTCCTGTGCGAAACCATGGCCGAGGCCTTCGGCCGGGCCTATCCCGGCCCGCTGCGCCACACCATCGTCTCCAACGCCGCCTTCGTCCCGCCCAGCACGACGCTCCGTGCCCCGCGCGAGGACGGCGTGCTGACGATCGGCCTGCTCAGCAACCTCAACCGTGCCAAGGGGCTGCACACCTTCCTCGACCTGATGCGGGCGGCGAAGGAAAAAGGCCTGCCGATCCGGGGCATCCTAGCCGGCCCCCTGGCCGAACCCGCCGACCGCCCGGCGTTGGAGGCCGCGCTGGCCGAACTCGGCGACAGCCTCGCCTGGCTCGGTCCCGTCCATGGCGCGGACAAGGACGCCTTCTTCGCCGCGATAGACGTCTTCGTCTTCCCGACCACCTATGCCAACGAGGCCCAGCCCACCGTCATCTTCGAAGCGCTGGCGGCCGGCAATCTCGTCGTCGCCTACGACCGTGGATGCATAAAAGCCCAAGTGGGAAATAACGGCTTAGTCATATCGAAGCATACAGCCTTTCGTGACTCCTGCTTATACTTTCTCGATAAGACTGTAAGATCTAATATTTTTTCCGCGCATGATTCTTTTAGTCGCTATGATTTTTACAGACATATGCATATTAATAACAGAAACAATATTTCGTTTCCATAGTATGCATTCAAAGCCATATCGAGAGCGCCGATGTATAATCTTTTCTACATTCTTCAACATCAAAAACTGGAATTATATTAAATTTTACCGCACGTCCAATTGTCATAAATTCTTTCGCGTACTTCCGAATCGTTGCATATTCTTCTCTGCCCATGTAATCGTCTATGTAAATGACCCCTTGCCATCCCTGGGGTAGCTTCAGTACACACATCAACGCGCAAGCTAGCCGAAATCGTCCATCAATGAGAATCAGATCCGGAACGTAACGGATGTGCTTCCAGGGTGCCTCTGGATAGTTCGCCCAGCGCGTACTGCGCCAAGGTAAGAGCGGCTTCCCCCATGCAGAAGTTGTTCCGATATTGGCGTGGATTAAGTTTAAGCGACTTTGCTCCACCCCAAGAAGGCGGGCGCGCACGGCCTCCAAGTACTCCCTGTCCGATTCGACGGTCGTTATAGCTCCGTTGACGAGACGGGAAGCCAAGATTGTAGATCCGCCAGAACCGTACTCTAAGTATCCTTTCGCTTTCGCCATGTCCTCCTCCAGCGAGCCGAGGGTCTCGGCATCCAATGAAGGATCCCCTATATGATAATCCCTGCCTCTCAGTTTGTGGCTGAGGAACTGAACGTCTTGTATAAACCAACCAAGTTGCGCACGTAGTTTCATACTCTACCTCTCGTTCCGCTTCGCAAACTCGCAGAAAGCGAGTTGCCATCTACCTTTCATAATTTCTACTTCTGGCACCGGTCGACCTTCCGAGCCTCAAGACGCTACCAACCAGCCAATATAATACTGTAAGTATCACCATTATCCACAGCGGTCGGGAAGCGGTGAAGACGTCCGCCCTCCAGCAAGTCATTAGGTAAATGAACAACAAAATACCTACGTGACGATGGTGCATACTTGCCATGAAGCGCATTTGGAGCATACACACGAAAGCAATAAAAACTCCGAATAAAACTACACCTGCCGTAGGACCTAATTCCGCCATATATTGCCCAATTCCCGAGAGAACAATCTCTGAACCCGTCTCATCAAATCTTATAGGACTTACGTATTTAGTAAAAAGCGTACTAGGCGGAATAGGTTTCGAAATAAACATCTCGCGGGGTATCGGGAACGTAATAGAAGAAATTATACCATAACCTGGATATGGTAGCCTGAAATCATCTACAAAAACCACATAAACACTTTTCCAAGATGCGAATGTTTCGTTCTCCGTGAAAGCGTCTAACATTCCTCCCGCTGACATGGAGACATCAGAACCACGGTACCGTACAGAGTCTGTGTAAATTGAAAAGATAAAGGCCATAGGGAGAAGAAAGTAGATCAAGACAGCTCTCGTTCTAAGACGGAATCCACAGTAGAAAAATGATGCGATCGCCAAGATCGCCCCAATCACCAAGCCGCCCCGACCGCCAGCGAAAAATGCTAAGATCATGTATAATGCAACGTATGTCAAACTCGCCTTGATCGATTTAATACTTGATATCGCCATGGCGCATGCCACCATAGCAAAAGGAGTGGAGGTGAGGATAAGGAAAACCGTCGGGTCTCTATAAAATCGAGCGCCAACTAAATCAAAATATCCTTCAATCCCGTATTGCACAACAAATCTTCCTACTAGTATGTAGTTGAACAATATTATGAATATATAACCCCACTGAGAGACCGTAGAGTTTATAGATAACGCCGGATAGAACGCTTTTTTATTGTCATCATTGGCCGAGAATACTAAGTTAAACATCATTATTATACACAGGAGAAGAACTAAATATATCTGAATTGATAAAATGCTTTGCTCTTCAACAACATAATTGTACTCACCAATGGAAAAATATCTAGTTCTAAGAGATATTAATAGCTGTAAATTTATAATATTCAGAATACAAATACTGATGAAGCGAGGATCGAGATAGATCGGTATACCTGCCCGAGCGCTCGCATAGATTCGGTGAATCCATAGCGCCGACATGCACCAAAGGACGAGAGCAGAAAAAAAGGAACCGAAATGTATCATTTACTCAACCCGCGGGGACTTGCGAGTAAAATATAACTCGTCCCCGTCGAACTTTCTTACCACGCGCGCGGGTACACCTACAACTAGACAGCGATCGGGGACCGCTCCATGCACAACGGCGCCAGCCCCGACCACCACACACTCGCCCAGCTGTGCGCCCTTGAGGAATACGCATCTGGACCCAACAAGTGCGTAGCTTCCAATCACAACCGGCCGCGTCGATTGCACCCCTTCAACGACGTCAATACCGTGGGTCCAGACCTGAGTTCCACGGCCTGCCAATGTAGAATATCGGCCCAACTTTACGCTATCTGCACAATCAATCCGATGCTCATGTGTGATCGCGGCTCCATCCTCCAGTAGTAGCTGAGACTTAGGACTGCTATACCGATACAGATCTGTACTATGGCTTCCGCTAATCAAATTCATGTTTCCAATGGATGCGTCTACGCCAAGGTTAAGATCTTCAAGGTTCTTAATATAATTCAAATGGCCTATACGGGCACCAGCGCTCAGCGAAACATTCTCTGCGATGATAATCGTGAAACCAACCGAGGCGGTGGAGTCTAGCTGCCATCCCAACAAAGTCTGCAACAATCTTCGTCGAACGAACCACGGCAGGACCACCAAAGCTATTTGCAATAAAATCTTCATCGAAAAAAACTGATGCGGTATTGATTAAGCAAAGATCTGACGATGTTGAGAAGCAGACGTTTTTTAATATAGTTCGACGTTTTCGTGTTGAGCGCTATCCGTATGTATTTAAGTATATGCGAAGCTCGAAGATTTTTTCTATTGGCAAGGTGAAACCACAATATAAAGACTGTTCTGGCATCGCGCGACATTAAGTGGCGCCACTTTCTCATGAATCGCCGTGAAGCCTCAGGCCTTGATTGTTCGCTCACACGAACTAGGCCAGGACTGGAATCCTGCCGATATACGACAGTGCATTTTTCGTTCTGGACGATCTTCAGTTTCAAAGAGAACGCCTGCATCAGGAAATCAAAATCCTGATGCTTTCTAAGGGCTTCGTCAAAAGCCAACCCGTCCGACTTGAGGAACAGGAATGAACTTGTCTGCGCCATGCCTCCCCTCACCAACACATACTCCATCGGACATTCTCTTTCCAGCATCGCCGGGGTTTTCTCGTACCCCACTAAACGCCCTACCGTGAAAGCCGCCGCACATGCACCGAGGGTTCTTAGCGATTCTTCAAGATGATTAGGTAACCACACGTCGTCTGAATCAATCAATGCGACGCGGTCAGTCTTAGCCGCGCGTATCCCGATGTTTCTTGCCCGAGCACCGCCGCCGTTATGGTCACAGAGTATTATCGACATTCTCTCCGGGCGTGGTAGCGTCTCTCGAATTGAAAGAAGCACATTGGGTGTATCGTCTTTAGACCCGTCATCTACAACAATTATGTCCGCCTCCACAGTTTGCAAAAATACGCTATTCAAAGTGGAACCAATTGTGCGCGACGAGTTATACGTCGGTATGACTACAGTCACTCCTTCACTTCTAATCATCTGAGCGTACTCCGAGCAATCTATACAAATATCGGACCTGATCATAAATGTAATTCCGATTTTTTTTCGATATGCCCATCATAAAAGATACGTATAATATTGAATATAAGAATAGAGATAAGATAAGCTCTAAATATACAGCTAGTCCCATTTTGATTACGAGGAAGGATGATAAAAGGGAAATAATAGCTACAGCAAGAGGTCCAAACCACGTAGATATGTATAAAGTAACGCTAATCGAAGCGACCGAACGCACGATTGTTAACCATGCTACGAACACATTTACGAAACAGAACGTCGTATATCCGATGCTAGCTCCTATAGCACCCCACCCAGAGCCGATCATGACAAATAATGTTATACCAACAAGTCCAGTGAAACTTTGAATGACAAGAGCCTTTGGTTTTCCGGCCCCATACGCTAATGATCCGAGCGGGTTAACCAGGAGACGAAACATTGTTCCCACAGCGATGATGGATAATATTTGTGCCGAATATATCCATTTTTCTCCAAATAATATAGTAACGATCTGATTGTGATGAAAGGCGATGAAAGCAAATACAGGAAATGTAATGGTAGCCGTTATCTCTATCGCCCCTTGCGCGAGCGCGCGCATATCTTTGCTATCACTCTGGCTTCTTGCAGCGAGGGGTAGAACAACGCGAGAAATAACTGGACTTATCATAAAAAGGATTTTAAAACAAAGATCCCTAGGCAAAGAGTAAAGACCGAGTTGCGTTGTTCCTAACACTGCGCCCACCACAATAACGTCAACACTTTGTGAGAGCGCAAATAGTAATGCCGTAACCGCATAGACAATGCCCCGTGCTAGAGTGGGTTGTGCGGCGGCAAAATCAAAACTGAGGGTCGGCCTCCAGAGCTTAGCCCCTTCGTATAGATAGCCAAACGTCGCGAGTAGGCTAGTGACTAGATACCCCGATATAATTCCGTATATTCCCATTCCCGATAACAAGCATGAAACCGCCACAAAAAACCCTATTGTATTAGATACGATTTCTATCAGAGAAACAGAACGGAAATGAAGCTTTTTTTCAAGAATAGTTTTATACAACTGTCCGACTGAAGCAATCAAGACAGATATTGCGGCAATTCTCAGAGGCGCTCCTGTACCATCATCGCCAATAATAGAACCAATATCTACAGCAAAATAGTATAATGATGCGTACACAATTACAGAGAATATGATATTTGCCATATATATTACACTTAAATATGAACGATTATCATTATCAATACTCATAACAGAGGTTGATAGTCCGATGTCCGATATGATCAATAGGAACGATAAGAAGGTAGTTATTACAGCTAATTGCCCAACATCAGTTGGGGATAGGTAGCGCGCAACTGCTAGAAGTAGAACTGCTTGGAGGACCGCCCGACAAATAGAAGTGAGGAACGTCCATCTTGCTGCTATGAATGCGATGTTTCGAAGTGTCATTCTTGACGGAACACTTGGGTGCCCTCTGGTCCGGGCGCTGTTTTTGCCGACTCATGACTCTTGAGGCCGAGCGCGGCCACGAACGCCGCCAGACCCTCGGTCCGGGAGAGCAGCGCGGCGCGCTCGGCGGCCTTTTGCGCGCGGGCCGGGTCGTCGGGGGTGGCCGCCAGCCGGCGGATCGCCTCGGCCAGCGCCTCCGGGTCCCCCGGCGGCACGATCTCGGCCGCCCCTTGCGTGAAGTCGGCCAGTTCCGTGCCCGGATCGGCCGTCACCACCACCCGCTTGCCGCAGGCCAGCATGCCGCCCAGCTTCGACGGCAGCACCAGGTCGGCCGCGCCCTTGTCCTGCGGCAGCGCGTGCAGGTCGGCCAGCGCCAAAAACTCGTTCAGCCGCGCATAGGGCTGGAACGGCAGGAACCGCACGTTGGGCAGGTCGCCGTAGCGGGCCTCGAGGTCCGCCTTGACCGGCCCTTCGCCGGCCACCACGAAACGGAGGCGCGGCTCGCCGGCAAGAAGCCGCGCGGCCTCCAGCAGCACGTCCAGCCCCTGCTTGGCGCCGATGTTGCCCGAATACTGCACCACGAAATCGTCGGCCGCATAGCCGAGCTCGGCGCGATACGGGCTTTCGCCCTCCGTCGGATGAATGTGCGACAGGTCGACCCAGTTGCGCACCACCGCGATGCGCTCGGCCGGGACGCCCTTTTCGGCGAGCTTCTCGGCCATGCGCTCGGAAATGGTGACGATGCGGTCGAAGCGGGCGAGCGTGAAGCGCTCGAACGCCGCGCCGAGCGTCTTCAACAGCCGAAACGAGCCGAGATGGCCGACGGCGAAGGCCGCGTCCACCTCCAGATCCTGCACGTGCAGCACGGTCTTCGCGCCGGCGAGCCAGGCGACGAGCTGCGCCACCGGCGCGGCAAACAGCGTCGGCTCGACGCACAAGACGGCGTGC
This sequence comes from Mesorhizobium sp., assembly GCA_046292285.1. Taxonomy (GTDB): domain Bacteria; phylum Pseudomonadota; class Alphaproteobacteria; order Rhizobiales; family Rhizobiaceae; genus Aquibium. The sequence goes on from JBKBRJ010000039.1 coordinate 18,723, forward strand.
GGCCGCCGCCGCAGGACCTGCCAGGCCACGACGGGCGCGGAACTGGCCGCAAACGACAGCGGCGCGATCAGCCGCCAGATGCCCTTCATCCGCCGCCGCAGCACCAGCGGCGCACGATGGACGACGAGCCCGTCCTCTTCGCTGGTCGAATAGCCGTTGCGGTGGCCGGCCTGCACGCTCCAGCCCGGATAATGCGGCGGCGTCGTCACCACCGTCACCTCCGCGCCCTGGCGCGCCAGGTAGCTCGAGATCTCGCCGGTGTAGCGGCCGACGCCCGCCATCTCCGGCGAATGGTTCATGCCGTAGACCAGCACCCGGGACGCCCGGCCCGCGCTTGCCGCCGGACCCGTCGTCGCCGTATCTTCGAACCGCTCGGCGGTGGCGATGCTCATGCCGCGCTCCCCATCGACCGCTCGACGCCGCCGCCTTCGAGGAAGGCCCGGTAGGCCGAGGCGATCCCCTCCTCCAGCCCGATCGAGGGTTTCCAGCCCAGCGCCCGCAACCGGTCGGCCGCCATCAGCTTGCGCGGCGTGCCGTCGGGCTTGGTCAGGTCGTGCACGATGCCGCCCTCGTAGCCCACCACCTTGCAGACCAGCCGCGTCAGGTCGAGGATCGTGATGTCCTCGCCCGAGCCGACATTGACGTGCCCCTCGCCCGAATAGGACTTCATCAGGTGCACGCAGGCGTCGGCGCAGTCGTCCACATGCAGGAACTCGCGCCGCGGCGTGCCCGTGCCCCAGACCACGATCTCCGGCGCGCCGGCGAGCCTGGCCTCGTGCGCCTTGCGGATCAGCGCCGGCATCACGTGGCTCGACGAAAGGTCGAAGTTGTCGCCGGGCCCGTAGAGGTTGGTCGGCATGGCCGAGATGAAGTCGCGCCCGTGCTGGCGGCGATAGGCCTGGCAGAGCTTGATGCCGGCGATCTTGGCGATCGCGTACCACTCGTTGGTCGGCTCCAGCGGCCCCGTCAGCAGCGCCTCTTCCACGATCGGCTGTTCGGCGAGCTTCGGATAGATGCAGGACGAGCCGAGGAAGAGAAGCTTTTCCACGCCCGTCCGGTGCGCGGCATGGATGACGTTGGCTTCCAGGATCAGGTTTTCGTACAGGAAATCGGCCGGATAGCGGTCGTTGGCGAGGATGCCGCCCACCTTCGCGGCGGCGAGGAACACCACGTCCGGCTTGTGCGCGTCGAACCACCGCTCCACCTGGTCCTGCCGGGTGAGGTCGAGTTCGGCGCGCCCGGCCGTCAGGATCGCGCAGTCTTCGGAGGCCAGCCGCCGGACGATCGCCTGGCCGACCATCCCGCGATGGCCGGCGACATAGACCTTCTTTCCGGCGAGCGAAAACATGGTCTCAGGCGTCCTTCATCACCGTCGCAGTCTGCATGACCTTCAGATCCTCGTTGACCATCTCCCGGCACAGGTCGCGCACCGAGGTTTCGTGCCGCCATCCCAGTTTCTCGTGCGCCTTGCGCGGGTCGCCGATCAGCAGGTCCACCTCGGTCGGGCGGAAATAGCGGGGATCGACCTCCACGATGCATTTGCCCGACAGCGTGTCGTAACCCTTTTCGTCGACGCCCGCGCCGCGCCATTCCAGCCGGATGCCGACATCCTCGAACGCCCACTCCACGAACTGGCGCACCTGCGTCGTCTCGCCGGTCGCCAGCACGTAGTCGTCCGGCTCGTCCTGCTGCATCATCAGCCACATGCCGCGCACATATTCGCGCGCATGGCCCCAGTCGCGCTTGGCGTCCAGATTGCCGAGGAACAACTGCTCCTGCTTGCCGAGCCGGATCGCCGCCGCCGCCCGCGTGATCTTGCGCGTCACGAAGGTTTCGCCGCGCAGCGGGCTTTCGTGGTTGAACAGGATGCCGTTCGAGGCGTGCATGCCGTAGGCCTCGCGGTAGTTCACCGTGATCCAGTAGGCGTAGAGCTTGGCCGCGGCATAGGGGCTGCGCGGATAGAACGGCGTCTTCTCCGACTGCGGCACCTCCTGCACCAGTCCGTAGAGCTCGGACGTGGACGCCTGGTAGAAGCGCGTCTTCTTCTCCATGCCGAGGATGCGGATGGCCTCGAGGAACCGCAGCGTGCCCACCGCGTCGGCATTGGCCGTGTATTCCGGCGTCTCGAAGGACACCTTCACATGGCTCTGTGCCGCCAGGTTGTAGATCTCGTCGGGCTGGCTCTCCTGGACGACGCGGATCAGGTTGGTCGAGTCCGTCATGTCGCCGTAATGCAGGAAGAAACGCCGATCCTCCGAATGCGGGTCCTGATAGATATGTTCGATGCGGCTCGTGTTGAACGAAGATGATCGCCGCTTGATTCCGTGAACGATGTATCCATTCTGCAACAGAAGATCAGCGAGATAGGCGCCATCCTGGCCGGTTATACCGGACACGAGAGCAATCTTCCGGCGTTTGGAATCGTTAGCCTTCATCGACAAATTTCAAGTCCCGCTAATCTTGTGTGCGCCGCAACAATTGAGTTCTATCGAAGGAGTTCCGACTTTACAACCGGGCGCTGCGCGAATCTGACGGCTGGTTAACGTGCCGGCGGCGCCTCCGATGCGGTCGTCGGACCGTCGGCACCCGGGTCCGTCGAATGCAAATCGATACCGCGCGCCCGCAGCGCATCCGACCGCTCCGGCGGGAGAACGCGGGCGGCCTCCAGAATTGCGGCCCGGCTGGTCGCCGGCATGTCCCTCAGCATCGCAACCGTGACGGAGGCCGGCCCGAATGAAAGCACGGTTCGCAGATCCCGGTCGAAGCTTGCCGAGGCGTCGCTCACCACGATCGGCGTCACACGCGCCCACTGCGCGAACCTTGCTCTCAGCGCCCCCATCTCGGCCGGCGCATAGAGCTGCGAATAGTCGAGATATCGTGCCTGCCTGGCCGCGGGCTGACCGAGGAACCAGCTGGCAAAGGCCAGCCGCGCCCAGACGAGTCCATTGGTCGGCTGGCAGGCCAAGGCCTGGCGCGCGTCGCGCTCCAGCCGGTCGAGGGCCCGCACCCATTCGTCGCGCTGTCGGAACGGCACGTAGAGATCGGCATGAAGCACGTCGAGTTCGATCGCGGCGTCCACGGCTCCGGCCGGACAGGCCGTGATCAGGCCTTCGTTCGAAGAGACCCAACTCGACAAGGCGGACCGAACCGGCTCGGGTCCAGACGCGGCGACCGCGTGAAGCCGGCGCGCAGCCTGGGAGGGCACGGCCGACCGGAGCTCGCCCAGGGCAAGCAGGGTAGACGCGCCGACCAGCGCCAGTAGAACCACGATCCTCTTCCGGCTACGCCCGTTCATCGACGTAATAGCTGCTGTAACGGCCCTTGTAGTACTCGGAGGAGCCGTAGTCGCGATAGAGCTTCATCTTGGTGGCGTCGATCTTGTTGAGGACCGCGCCGATACACTTGTGCGCAATCAGGTCGTCCGACACGTAAGTGTCGCGAACCACCTTGCGCGCCGTCCGCCCCCACTCCACCACCATCAGGAACCCGTCGATGCGACGCGCGATCGCGCGCGCATCCACCACGGGTCCGATCGGCGGAAGGTCGAGCACGATGTACTCATAGTCGCCGGAAAGCTGAGCCAGCAGTTCGTTCATGCGAGCCGACGAGAGCAGATCGGCCGAGTGCGTCACGCGCCGGCGAACCACGGCGGGAAGCAGATCGAGGCCCGTGGCATCGTCGTGAAGGAGGGCATCCTTGTAGGGCATTCCCTCGAGCACGACCTCGAGCAAGCCGGCTTCCGCATGCTGCGCCAACCCACGCGTAGTACCCGGGTTGCGCAGATCCGAGTCGATCAGGATCGTCTTGCCCGTCTGCGCCAGGATCAGCGCCAGATTGACGGCGACGGTCGACTTGCCCTCCCCGGGCAGGGTCGAGATGACGCCGATGATCCGCGTCTTCTTCGATATTCGCACGTCGATGGCGATCTTGGCGGCCCGCAGCGTCTCGGCGAAAGAGGACAGCGGGTGATCGACGACCTGGCGGGTGATGCTGCGCCGGAAATCCATTTCCCGCTTGGACAGGCCTTCGGGCTTGGGCTTGTTCTTCGACACGACCAGCGGTATCGAACCGAGATACTCGAGGCCGAGCACGTCGCGGATCTGGTCGCCGGTGCGGAAGAACCGATCGCGAAACTCGCGGAATGCCCCGAACCCGCCGCCGACGGCCGCTCCGATCATGAAGGACAACGCCAGCACCAGCGCCTTGCGCGGGCTGCTCGGCGCGATCGGCGGGACCGCCTTGGAGATCACGCGCGCCTCGGTGACGGGGAATGACTGTCCCTGGGTAGCCTCCTGGTAGCGGGTGAGGAACGTCTGGTAGAGGTTCTTGTAGGTCTCGGACGTGCGCTCGAGCTCGCGCAGCTGGACCTGGGTCTCGTTCGCGACGACGCTCACATCGGTCGCCTGCGCGACTCCTTCCGTGATGTTGCGCTCGCGGGAGCGCGCAACCTCAACCTCGCTCTGGTAGCTTTCGGCGATCCGGCGAAGCTCGTCGAACATCAGCCGCTCATACTCCGACATCTCCTGCCGCAGCCGGATCGCCTGGATGTGATCCCTGCCGAGCTGCTTCGAGATTTCGGCGTCACGCTTCGAGGCTTCCAGATACCTTTCGCGCAGCGTGTTGATCACCGAACTGTCCAGAGCATCGGTCACGATCGCGTCGGTCTGTCCGCGGGCGATGATCTCCATGATCCGGTCGTAGCGCGCCTGGGCCCTTGCCGTATCGGCGCGCGCGACGATCAGCGCGCTGTTCAGTTCAGCGAGCTGCTGATCCGAGATCAGCTTTCCGCCGGCCTGGACAAGACCATTTTCGGCCCGGAACCGCTGCACCGCCATGTCGGACGCCAGAGAAAGCTGCCGCAGTTCCTCGATCCGCTCCTGCAGCCAGACACCGGCTCGGCGCGTCGCGTCGTACTTCGCGTTCAGCTTGTCGTCGAGATAGGCTTCGGCGACGGCCGAGACGACCGAGGCCGACAGCCGCGGCGACGTCGACGTGAAGGAAAGCTCCAGCACGTAGGATCGTCCGACGCGGCTGACGGCGAGGCCGTCGACGAGATGCGCGACGGCCTCGCGGCGAAGCCGTTCCTGTTCGTCGAGATACTGGTCGCCGTCGCCGCCGGACATGCCGATCGTCCGCAGCAGGTCCTGGATCGACGAACGAACGATCCCGAGCAACGACCCGCCGGACGCCATGAATTCGGCATTCTCCTGCAGCTTGAGCTTGTCGACCGCCGCCAGACCGATCGTTTCGGATCGCAGGAGCTCCACCTGGCTCAGCACCGAGGCTTCGTCGTCGAGCACCCCGCCGATCGTCGACAGTTGCTGGACGACTTCGCTGTTGCCGCGGTCGATCAGGATGCGGGTGGAAGCGGTGTACTTCGGCACCGCCGTCAACAGATAAACCCCGCCAAGCAGGAGGGCCATCACGATGAACAGGGCAACGACGCGCCACTGCCGACGCGCGGCTGCGATCAGCTTGTCGAGGTCGATTTCCCCGGCTTCAGGCCCTTCATTGTTCACGTCCGCGGCATGAACGAACGACGGATTCTGGTTCACGGCCGGATCCACTCAGTCACAAAGAAAATGATACGCGTCAGCCGTTCGTCACAGGGCTCGTCGGCGGATTGTTGGTCGACCCACCGGACGAGCCGCCCGACGCCGTTCCACCGCCGGCGCCGGAGAAGGTCCCGCTATTGCTGGTGCCGCTGCCGCTATCGCCGGATGACGCGGTGCCACTGGACGAACCCGAGCTCGAACCGCCGCCGCCGCCCGCGCCTTCACCGCCGATGTCGCCGCCCGCCCCGACACCGGCGACTCCCGCGCCGCCTTGCTCGCCGCCGTTCTCATCCGTCTCGGCGGTCTGGTTCGAGTTGGCGGCCTCCGCCGCCGCCGCCAATTGCGTGTTGGACGCGATGCCGGTCTGGATCGTCGCCGCGGCGGCCTGGTTGCCTTCCGCGGCAAGCTGCGCGGCGGCTGCGGTAGCGCCAGCGGCAAGAGCCGCGATCTGGGCTTCGCTTGCCGCCGCGGCCGCGAGTTGCAACGCCGTCATGGCCTCGGTGATCTTCCCTTCCGCGGCGGCGGCGAGCATCAGCTGCGCCACCAGCGCCTCGAGTTCGGCGACGGGAACCTGCAGCAGGCTCTGGGGATTGGCCAGGAACTCGGCGAGCGTCAACGCCGGAGCCGCCTCCTCGCTGGCGGCCGTTTCCTCGGCGGTCGCGTCGGTCTGGGCCTGCGCCCAGGAGAAGCCGCCGGCAAACGTCACGACGCCCGCCAGCAATGCGGCAATATACTTGCTCTTCGCGCTCATCGCCAAGTTCTCCACACAAATTACGTTTGTCTAACGTATTCTCGATTTTCTACATTCGCAAGTTTCCGGCTCACGGAGACTCAAACGCTACATTGCGTCGAAATTTGGTTGAGCCACCGAAAATCGTTTTTTACTCCCCCCGTCAACGAGCAGTGTTTCTAACATTGGACACCGACGATGTGACGGAGTTCACGATCGTCAGGAACTTCAGGAATTCGACTGCATCGGCGGTCGAGACGTAGATGACGTCCTTGTTCTGCATCGGGAATTTCTGCGCGGCGAAGAAACCGGCCGGATCGCGCAGATTGGCGCGGAAGATGACCGGCACTTCGGCCGAAACGAACCGGGACGTATCGACACCGATCTTGCGCAGGAAATCCTTGTCGACCTTGCGGTACAGGAGCACCGACCGCGGATCGGCCTTCTCGTCCAGCAGGCCGCCGGCCTTGGCCAGCGCCTCGCCCAGCATCAGGTCGGAATCCTCGAAATCGTAGCGACCGCTCTCGCCGGTCACGCCAAAGGCCAGGAAGGTCCGCCGATCGCGATTGACGATCAACGTATCGCCCGGCTGCGCGAAGATGTTCTCGTCGGGACGGCTCGACACGGTGTTGTACGGCACCGTCACCGACCGCCCCCTGCGCTGCAGGGTCACCGTCGTCTCCGCGCCCGGCGAGCTCAGGCCGCCGGCCTCGGAGATCAGGTCGAGGATCCGCTCGCCCGCCGGGCTGAGCTCGATCTTCTTCGGATTCTTCACGTCGCCGAGGACGGTCGCCTCCATCGAGCGGCTCTCCTGGATCGTGATCACGACCTGCGGTTCGATCGCGCGATTGGCGAGTCGGCTTGCAATCTCGAGCTGAACCTGGTCGACCGGCCGGCCAGCCGCGCGGATGCGGCCGGCATAGGGCACGCTGATGCTCCCTTCTCGGTCGATGGTCTGAGACGGAAGACTGATGAAATTGCCGGGACGCGAACCCGCATCCGCGGGAATGAACAGTCCGCCGGACTGGGATTCGAAGATCGAGACCTGAACGACGTCGCCGACGCCGAGCACGATCTGCGGAGGCCCACCCCTGCCGCCGCCGAACCCGCCGCTCAGGCTGGCGGTCGTCGTTTCCGACGCATAGGCGAGAACATGGTCGTTGATATCCACCAGCGCGTAGTCGATCCCGACCTTTCGGCTTTCGCTCGCGACCGTTACGGAAGCACCCGCCTCGATCGCATGACGATCAGGACCAGACCTGGGAAGCGACGTGCATCCCGACAACAGGATGATCGCTGACACCGCCCAGATCGATTTTTTCGAATTCCTCATTCGCCGTCACCCTGTCTGCGCGAACCGCGACCGACCGTCGATTCCACCTCGCGCAGCTTACAGTTGGATCAGCGGCGGAGGCTACGCGCAAAACAGGATTTCTACTTGGCGCAGGTGTAAAATTTACAAGTGATGTTGCGACGCAGCAACACAACCCCGCGTATGCGCCCCGCTATTGCACAATTTTTGTGCGGCTCGTGCAGACTTGCAGCACCATCGCCAGGAACAACGCCCACCAGAGGCTGAAGCCCGGGATCTGGATCGAGAAGTCGACGGTGGAATGCAACGCCACGATGACGCAGCTGGCGATGCCGGCCCAGACGATCGGACGGTTTCTTCGCCGGTTCAGGATCCCCCTGCGCAGCACGACGGCGAGGACCGCCACGACCGACAGCAGGATCGGCACGAAGATGATACCGAGTGCGAGCTGGGCATCGAGATAGAAATTGTGCGCCATCTCCCACTGACCGGAGATGCCGCAGGCGGCGTCGCGATAGGCCGGGAAATAGACGGGAAAGACACCGGCGCCTATTCCTGTCAGCCAATTGTCTCGTATTGCTTGCAGGATGCCGGCAAGAACACAGAAACGTCCATCGTCCAGTCCCTGGATTTCTGCGCGGAGTGACGCACGGCCGGCAAGCAACCAGAACGTGGCGGCGATGGATGCGAGCAGCAGCACCGCCAGGAGAAGTCGGAGAAGCGGTCGTTGCCGGCCGGCCGACGGGAATGCGCCCGCCTTTTGCTTCGGCGGCGGCGGCAGGACGAACATACCGGCCGCGAAGACGACCACGCCGATGGCGCTCGCCGCTACGCCGGCCCGGGAGGTCGTCAAGGCGAGCGCAACGAAGGCGGCGACCGCCAGGATCGTCAGCGTCGCCACCCACCGGACGGAGACCCCGGCCCGGAACAAGGTCTTGCCGCTTCCGAAGATAAACGGAACTTGCTCCCGCCTGAACTGGCAAAGAAGTGACAACAACGTGACGCCGTAGAACGTCGCCGCAGTATTTCGATTGACGAACGGAGCCGTCAGGCTGCCAAGGTAGTGGATCTTCTCTCCGAACATGAGCGCGTTGGGAAACGCCACGAACTGCCCGATGGCGAAAAGCGCCAGCAGTCCGCCGACCATCGAGAACGTCCTCAGCGCCTGGCCGACCTCTTCGTCCGTCCGCAGCAGCACGAGCGCCGTGAGCAGGCCGGCGAACGGCAGGCTGATCGGCAGGAGCGCCGACCGGACGTTGGCTGGCGCCGGCGACAGGTAGCGCTCCTCGCCGAGACCGAGTTCGCGAAGGACCTCCCAGGCCGGATGCCCCTGGATCGTCTCGGGGAGCGGCATGGACTGGATCAGGCTCCAGGCAAACACCACTGCCCAGACACCGAGGACGAAGTGGAAGACGAAGCCGACGGAAGTCCGCACGCCCAGCGTGACGTAGCCGATCGCGAGGCTCGCGCACATGAGGATGAGGCTGATTGCAATGGCCGCGGGATAGACTCCGCCATGCGTCAGCAGGACGATGAGCACCGACGCGCCGAGCAGCCCGAGACAGACATATCGGACGATGCGCTGGATCGGACTGTCTTCAATGGACGAGGGCGCCTTCTGGCGCCGGGGTCGGGCGGAAACGGACGCCGCAATATCGACTGAACTCATCCTTCACCGTCTTCATGTCCACGAACATCTCTCAATAGATCGACTTGAAGACACCAATCAATGTCCGATCTTGGCGTTTTAAGAGCGGTGTACTCACACAATATTTCAAACCGAAGTCGTAGCCGGATTCTCTACAACTCATGCGAGCGGCAAAAATGCGCCATTCCGTAAAATTTGAACGTTTGGGCTAAGCCGACCGCAGCCCCTTTTCCGTTATCAAGGGCCATCACCAGGGCAGGTGACGCCGGGGGTCGGCGAAGGGGGATATGATGATCAGACATCTTTTCGTCGCGGGAGCGACGGTTGCATTGCTGTGTTCAGGAGTCGCGACATCCTGGGCGATCGGACCCGCTGGACTTGCGGCTCCGATGCGCGAGCAGGTTGCGCACATCAAGGTCGCAAAGCCGACGCTCGCGCCATTCGGCTTCGTCAGCTATTGCGTTCGCAATGCCGAAGACTGCCGGACTCTCTCCGGACCGGACAGCGTGAAATGGACGCACGCGACGCTGCGCGAATTGCGGCGCGTCAACTATCAGGTCAATCGCTCGATGCGGCCGAGGAACGAGGCCCAGGGCAAGGACCAGTGGCGCGCCGATGTCGAGAGCGGCGATTGCGAGGACTATGTCCTGACGAAGCGCCGGGAACTGATCAGGCGGGGCTTTCCCGCTACCGCCATGCGCATCGCTGTCGTCAAGACGCCCAACGATGTCGGACATGCCGTCCTCGTCGTCAGCACGTCGCGCGGCGATGTCGTGCTCGACAACCGCACCAACGGCATCGTGAACTGGTACGAGACGGATCTTCGCTGGGTCATGATCCAGTCGGGCGGCAACCCGCTCTACTGGAGCGAAGTGGATACCAGCGGAAACCAGGGCGCCTGACCGGCGCACGACCCCGGACCAACCGTCCCCTTCGGCACGCTTGCGTTGCGGGACGGTCAGGCCGGCCAAGCGGCGGACGACGGCTGCTTCGGCACAAGACGTTGCACGGCATATTGTCGGCATCTTCCCGCGCTGGTATCATTTGAAGCGAACTCGATCTTTGCAGCGATCGAGGCGCGGAGGAGCCAGCTGCGATGTCACCTGACGACGGGTCCGACCGCTGGAGGCATTCGGCATTGTCCTACATGGGCGGCCCACCCTTGCGTGTGGCCTCCCGGCAGGTTTCCGGCCTCGCATGCCGCTTCTGCGCGGTCCATCCAGGTCATATCCGCATCGCCCTCGTCCTGTGCTGCGCCCTCCTCTGGGCCGCACTCGTCTGGGGCGCGGTCGTCGGCGCCGTGGCCGGATGGTGATGGAAAACAGGACTGTCCGGTCCTTGCCGATCTGACGCCCCGGGCACGCTCCGAGGCGTCGGACGCACGAGCGGTCACCCGCGTCTCAACGCCGCCCTCGTCCCGGTCGCCGCGCGACCGATCCTCGCCCCTCGCCTGGAAAGGTCCGCCGCTCGTGAGCCCGCCGGTCGGCAGGCTGCCGAGGCCGCGCAGCGGCTCGGCCGCTATTCGACCGCCGCGGTACGGACGATGTCCACGTCCTGACCGATCCCCGGCAGCATGGTCATTCCGCCATAGATCGCGCAGCCCCACAGGCTCAGCGAAAAGATGGCCGCCGTCAGCAGACTCTTGAAACGATATGTCATGATGCGCCCCCGCTACCGGGAGCATAGGATCGTCGGCTTAACGGAAGCTTACGTCATCGGAACCGGCGCACCGCTCCCGGCAAGCCCAGCCGCTATTGCAGCACCCGCCCACCGTTCGGCTGGAGGTGATGGCCGAGCGGCTGCGGCTGGTGCATCCCGTCCGCCGCCTCGGGACCCTGCAGCCCCGCCGCCACGATCGACACCCGGAAATTGCCCTCCAGGCTCTTGTCGAAAATGGCGCCGACGATGATGTCGGCATCGTCGGTCACCTCCGCGCGCACCCGCGAAGCGGCCTCGTCGACTTCGAACAGCGTCATGTCCATGCCGCCGGAGATCGAGACGAGCACGCCCTTTGCGCCCTTGATCGAGGCCTCGTCGAGCAGCGGATTGGCGATCGCCGCCTCCGCGGCGTTCCGGGCGCGGCCCTCGCCGCTCGCCTCGCCGGTGCCCATCATCGCCCGGCCCATGTCGCGCATCACCGACCGCACGTCGGCGAAGTCGAGGTTGATCAGTCCTTCCTTGACGATCAGGTCGGTGATGCAGCCGACGCCCGAATAGAGCACGCGGTCGGCGATCACGAAGGCGTCGGCGAAGGTCGTCTTGGCGTCGGCGACGCGGAAAAGGTTCTGGTTGGGAATGACGATCACCGTGTCGGCGACCTGGCGCAGCCGCTCGATGCCGGCCTCCGCCATCTGCATGCGCCGCCGACCCTCGAAGGCGAAGGGCTTGGTGACGACGGCCACCGTCAGGATGCCGGCGCGCCGCGCCGCCTCGGCGATCACGGGCGCGGCCCCCGTGCCGGTGCCGCCGCCCATGCCCGCCGTCACGAAGCACATGTGCGTGCCCGCGAGATGGTCCATGATCTCGTCGATCGACTCCTCGGCGGCCGCCTGCCCGACCTCGGGCAGCGAGCCTGCGCCGAGCCCCTGCGTCACCTGCGCGCCGAGCTGGATCAGCTTCGGCGCCTTCGACATCGCCAGCGCCTGGGCGTCGGTGTTGGCGACGATGAAATCCGCCCCCTGCAGTTTTTCGCCGATCATGTTGTTGACGGCGTTCCCGCCGCCGCCGCCCACACCGATGATGGTGATCTTCGGTCGCATCTCGGAGATCGGCTTGTTGTGATCGGCCATGGCTCTTCTCTTCCGGCAATGCCCACGCGTCGGGGCGCTCGTCGGACGCATCGGCCTCCGACAGCTGGTTCGAATCAGCCCCACCACCGCCAAGGAATCAGAGACGGGCGCGCCCTGCAATCGCTCTTTGAGCGAAGCCGCCCGATTGCCGCGACCGGTTTGCCAACCCGGCCGGTTTCGCGCCCTCCCGCCGGCGTGTCGACATCGATCCGCGCGCGGCGTCGACCTACAGCTCCACCCGCTGGCCGCGACCCGCCGCCTGCGCCTGCGCGTGGATGAAATGCGCCGAGGCGAGGTCCTGCGCCGCGATCCCCAGCGAGCGGTAGGCGGTAATCTCGTCCGCCGACGAGCGCCCGCCGGCGTCGCCGGCCAGCACCGCGCCGATTTCGGCCCGGATGCCGTCGGCCGTGAACCGCCCCGCCGCGATCATGTCGACGATCTCGCCCGCCTGGGCGAGCGTCGAGGGCAGGTAGTCCACCCAGATCGCGGCGCGCTCGACGAAGCGGTCGTCCACCTCGCGCATGGAGGGGATCGACGAGCCGACCACGTTGACGTGGCACCCCGCCGGCAGCCAGTCGCCCATGAGCACCGGCGTCGGTGACGCCGTGACCGTGCAGACGATGTCGGCATCCCCCACCGCCGCCTTCACGTCGCTTCCCGCCGTGAAGGCGACGCCCGGATGACGCTCGGACGCGTGCGCGCAAAACGCCGCCGCCTTGTCCGCCGAGCGCCCCGCGACGGCGACGCGGCCGATCGGCCGCACCGCGAGCATGGCGTCGAGATGGTGTTCGGCCTGCTCGCCGGTGCCGATGATGGCGAGCGACGTCGCGTCCGCGCGGGCAAGGGCTCGCGTCGCCACCGCGCTGGCCGCCGCGGTTCGCACGGCGGTGAGCAGGCTGGCGTCCATCATCGCGACCGCCTCGCCGGTCTCGGCCTCGAACAGCACGATCGCGCCGCGATGCGACGACAGGCCTTTGGCCGGATTGCCGGGAAACAGGCTCACCAGCTTGACCCCGAAGCAGGCCGGGTCGGCGAGCGCGCCCGGCATGACGCCCATGCGGTTCGCGCCGCCGACCGGCACGACGCTGCGCAGCGGCAGTTCGGCGCGCCTTGCCGACACCTCGATCATGACCCGCCGCACGACCTCGATCGCCTGTTCCATCGGAAATAGCGCGGCCACGTCGGCATGGCTGAGCACGATCATGCGCTGCGCTCCGCGCCGGTCCCCCAGTCCGGTCCCGTCACCTCGAGCCCCATGATCTGCTCCAGCATCGCCGTGTAGTGCGAGGGCCGCGCGATGTAGGGAAAATGTCCGCCATGCAGGTAGCGATAGGCGACGGCGGGCCTGAGCCGCGCCCGAACCGCCGCGCGCATCGGCGGCGGGATCAACGGGTCGTCGTCCGCCTCCACCGTGAAGATCCGGTCGCCGGGCAGCCCCATCGGCGGCAGTTCCCGCGCCGTCTTCAGCGCGCTCAGCCGCGCCCTCAGTTCCGGCTCGAGAATGCGGCCGCCCGCCTCCTGCAACAGCAGTTCGACGAGGTCGCTCTGGTCGGGGTGCGCCTGCCGCCAGAGTTCCATCCCGGCGCCGAACCCGGCGCGCAGGTCGGCGATCGGCGCGGCCATCAGGTCGAGCGAATAGGGCGGGCGCTCCGCCAGGCCCGCCGCCGAATGCAGCGTGTTGGCGGCGACCAGCGCCTCGACGCGCTCGGGCGCGACGCCGGCGATCTGCTGCGCCAGGTAGCCGCCGAGCGAACTGCCGAGCACCGTCGCGCGGCCAACGCCGAGCTGGCCGAACAGGGCCAGAAGATCCTCCGCCCACTCCGCCACGCCGCCGCTGTCGGGATAGCTCACCGTAACGATCCGCAGCCGGCCGGACAGCGCGTCGATCTGGTTCCAGAACACGTCGCCGCGGCCGAGCGTGCCCGGGATCAGCAACAGCACGCGGCCATCGCCGATGTCGCGGTAGCCCCAATCCCGGCCTTGCAGGATGGCGCGCTTCTCGGGATGGCGCACCGCGAAGGCGTCGCGGGAGGAGATCAGGGGATTGGTCATGACAGCGGATCCGGTACGGCGGGCCAGTAGTCGCGGGCACGCTTCTTGAAGGGAATGTTGGCGTAGTCGGGTGTGATCGAGCCCGGCGTCGCGACCGGGATCACCTTGGCGGCGATCGGGTTGAACCCGGCCTGGTAGTGGTTCGACGACTTGACGCAGACGTAGCGCCGCTCCGCCAGCACGATGCCGAGTTGCTCGAAGGCTTCCGGATGGAAGGTCTGGCAGCGCACGTCGTTGATCACGATGTCGATGCCGTTGGCCTCCACCCACACCGCCTCGCCCATCGGCGCGGGCAGCGTACCGAAGCGCTGGGTGAGGCCCGAGGCGCATTTGCGCACCGTCACCACGAGGTCGAGCGGGTCGCCCGACATCGGCCCGCACTTGCCGCCGAGCCGGAGCGGCAGCGTGGCGCCCTCGCCCGCCTCGCGGCAGATGCGCACCGCGACCGGGTCCCAGAACAGGCCGGTCGCCACCGACGTCATGCCGCGCTCGATCATGGCGCGCAAAAGGAAGGTCGCGTCCGACGGCGCGCCGCCGCCGGGATTGTCGGACACGTCGGCGAGAACCACCGGCCCGCGCGGCTCCGCCTCGGCCTCGGCGAGCGCGCGCGCGATGTCGGCCATGTCGGGCAGGAGCTGGTGGCGGATCGCATAGAGCGACCGGCCGAGTTCCTCCGCCACGGCCCGCGCCTTCTCCGCGTCGCCGTCGACGATGGCGAGCGCGCGGGCGCCGGTGCGCGGATGATCGCCCCACGGAAACCCGTGCGCGATCGAGAGCGACAGGATGCCGTCCCTGCCCTCGCGCTCGACCATCGCGTCGACGAAGTCGCGCATCGGCCCCTTCGGCGTCGGCATGGCCAGGATCATGCGGCAGTCGAAGTCGCGCATCACCGGCCGGATCCGCCCTTCGGCCGCCTCCGCCGCCAGGCGGAACAGATCGTCGGCCCGCTCCGGGATGTCGATATGCGGATACTCCTTGAAGCAGACCAGCAGCGAGGCCTTCGTCAGCATCGTCTCGGTCAGGTGGCAGTGCGGGTCGAGCAGGCCGCCGATCACCGCCTCCGGCGATGCGTTGCGGCAATGGGCGATCAGGTCGCCCTCGCAATCGTCGTAGCCGTCGGCGATCATGGCGCCGTGCAGCGCCAGTAGCACGATGTCCGCGCCGCCGCAGCGGACGAGGTCGGCCGCGATCTCGTCGCGGAACCCTTCGTAGACCGAGCGCACGGTGGGGCCGGCGGGCTGGGCATGCGCCGACAGCGTTTCCACGACCTCCCAGCCCCGCGCCTCGGCCAGCGCGCGCCAGATGTGCAGCGGCGCGGTGTAGTATTCCTTGGGATGGCGGGTGGCGTCGCCGTGGCGGATGCCGGCTTCCTCGAAGCTCAGCATTCCAGTCGGCAGGGGCGAGAACGAGTTGGTTTCGGTGCTCAGGCCCGCGATGAACAGCTTCATTCGATCAGGTCTCACTTGGTTTCGTCGGCCGTGGCGGCATCGCGCCCCGCAAGCTCCGAGGCCAGCACGGCAAGCATGTGGATGAGGATGATGGCCAGCGCGACCGGAACCGCCGCCGTGAACCAGATCATCGGCACGCCGAGCATCTCGGCCTTGCGTTCGAGGCTGCGGCCGAGGAAGCCGCGCGCCACGTTCATGCCGGGCGCGAAGATCGAGAACCACAGCACCGGCGCGACGAAGACGACGACGCCCGCCGCGCGCACCAAGGAAAGCATGGCCCCCATCCCGCCGCGGATCGTCAGCATGGCGGGAAACAGCACCGGGTTCGCGCCGGCACGGAAGGCGCAGGATGCGCCCAGCATGCCGGCCCAGACCATCGCGCGCCGCGCCAGTTCCTCGGTCCAGATCGGCGGCGAGTTGAGGAGATAGCGCGCCACGGTCTGCCACAGCGCGGCGCCCAGCATGATGCCGAGCGCCACGACCGCGAGAACCATCGCGACGCGGTCGAGCCTCGCCGACAAGCGGTCGAGGCCGGCGGCGAGGCGCTGCATGGTCGTTACTCGCCCTTGGCCTTGCGCCATTCGGCAAGCTGCTCGGGCGTGATCAGGCCGCTCTGGTAGGTCGGCTCGGAAGCCTTGCGGAACTCCGCGCGCGCTTCCTCGGACAATTCGACGACCTCGACGCCCGCTTCCTTCAGCTTGTCGATGACGCCGCCCTGCGTGCCGAGCCAGTCGCGATTGGCCTTGTCGGCCGCCGCGATGGCGTCGTCGACGATCTTGCGGTCGGCCTCCGAGAGCCCGTCGTACCACTGCTCCGACATGATCGCGATGCGAAGCGACGGCGACACGGCCGCGTCGGTGAAGTGCTTGATGAAGTCGGTATGCCCGAACAGCAGCGGCACGAAGGCGGGATTGAGATAGCCGTCGGCGACGCCGGTCTGGAGCGCGTTCGGCACCTCCGCCCAGTTGACGATCGTGCCCGCCGCGCCCCAGGCCGCGTAGAGCTCGATCTGGCTCTCGTCGAGGGCGCGCATCCTGAGCCCCGCCATGTCGGCGACCTTCTCGACCTTGCGCTTGGTGTTGAAGATGCCGCTCGCCGGTCCGACCGTCGTCATGCCGGCGACGCGCACGCCGCCCGGCGTCGTGCCGGCATTGATCTTCTCCAGCATGCCGCCCTCGTAGAGCGCCTTGTCGACCTCCTCCATGTCGGCGAAGAAGTAGGGCAGGCGCAAGCCGTAGATCAGCTTGTCCAGCGAGCCGACGATGTTGAGCGGCGCCATGGCCACCTCGACCAGCCCCTGGCTGACCTGGTCGAACACCTCGTCGTCGTTGCCGAGCGCGCCGCGCTGGAATTCCTCCGCCTTCAACCCGTTGGCGTTCATGTGCTCGACGAAGGCATGCGCCCAGACGTAGCTGCCCGAACCGCTGAGGTCCGGCGGGCTGTCGAGCGAGACCTTGACCTGCGCCATGGCGGCCGTTCCCATGGCCAGCGCTGCCCCGAAGGCGGCGAGAAATGCAAAGCGTCTCATCGGTATTCTCCCATGTTGTCGTTCAGTTCCCTCTGGTTTCGGCCTGGCGGTCATCCTCCACCGACCAGTCCGAATGCACGCGGCAGCGCCAGGCTGAGGTCTGGCACCGCGATCAAGAGCGCCAGGACCAGGATCTGGACCCCCACGAAGGGCAGCACCGCCTTGGCCAGGCGCCAGTAGTTGATCCCGGTCACCGTCGAGACCATGATCAGGCAGCCGCCCAGCGGCGGCGACACCAGCCCGATGCACAGATTGAAGCAGAGAATGATCCCGAGGTGAACGGGGTCGGCGCCCTGCGCCAGCGCGGTCGGCGCCAGCAGCGGAACCAGCAGCGCCAGCGCAACCGGAATGTCGAGCACCATACCGGCGAGCAGGAACAGGACGTTGATCACGATGATGTAGCCGACCGGGCCGAGCCCCATTTCCTGGACGATCGCGGAGATCGCCTCGGGAATGCGCTCCAGCGCGCTGAGATGGCCGAGCGCCGAGACGGCGGCGATCAGGAGGAAGATCGCGCCCGACAGCATCGCCGTGCGGCGAAAGGCCTGCCACACTTCGCTCAAGGCAAGGCGTTCATAGTATCGCCCGCCGAGCCACGCGATGGCAACGGCGACGGCCGCGGCCTCGGTCGGCGTCATGATGCCGAAGACGATGCCTCCGAGTATGATCCCGGGAACCAGCAGGGCCGGCAAGGCGTAGAGGAGCGCCGAAAAGAACGCGGGCACCTCGTGCCGCTCCAGCCTGGGATGGTTCTGCGTCCGCGCGAAGATCGCATTGAGCACCATCAGCGATGCCGCGAGCAGCAGGCCGGGAACGATGCCGGCGATGAACAGCGCCGTGACCGACGTGCTCATCAGCGCGCCGTAGAAGATGAGGATGATCGAGGGCGGGATGATCGGCCCGATGATCGACGAGGCGGCGGTGATGGCGGCGGCGTACTCGAGCCCGTAGCCGCGCTCGCGCATGGCCGGCACGAGCGTGTTCGACACGGCGGCTGCATCTGCCACCGCCGAACCGGAAATGCCGGCGAAGAACACGCTGGTCATGATGTTGACGTGGCCGAGCCCGCCGCGCAGCCTTCCCACCATCGCCATCGCCAGGTCGATCAGAACCCGCGTGATGCCGCCGCGGTTCATCAGTTCGCCGGCCAGGATGAACAGCGGCATCGCCATCAGCGCGAAGACGTCGATCTTGGAGAAGATCTGCTGCGGCAGCACGGCCAGGTAGCGGGTGTTGTCGGTGGCGACGAAGGCAAGCACGGCGGCCGCGCCGATGACGTAGGCGATCGCCAGTCCCGATCCGAGCAGCAGCAGGCCGATGATCGGGACCAGCCAGATCATGCGCCCGCTCCCAGGCGTTCGGCGCCCAGCATCCAGGGCTCGACGCCCTCCGCCGCGATGTCGTCCGGCAGCGCGCGGCCGAGCACCAGCGCGGCGGCGGCACGCGAGAGCGCGGGCGCGCTCTGGATGCCGTATCCGCCCTGCCCCGCAAGCCAGAAGTAGCCGGGTACGTCGGGCGCGAAGCCCGCGACCGGCGCCTTGTCGGCGACGAAGGAGCGCAGTCCGGCCCATTTGTGCTCGATCCTCCGGACCGAGATGTCGAAGGCGGTCTCGATGCGGTCGATGCAGATCGCGATGTCGATCTCTTCCGGCTGCGCGTCGCAGGGCGCCGACGGCGTCTCGTCGGCGGGAGAGATGAGGAGCTTGCCGGCGTCGGGCTTGATGTAGAACCGTTCGTCGACGGCGACGACGGCCGGCCCGACCCCGGGATGGTCGGGCATGACGCCCTCCGGCGGATCGATCAGCATGGCGGTGCGGCGCTTCGGCACGAGCCCGATGCGCGAAACCCCCGCCATGGCGGCGACCTCGTCGGCCCAGGCGCCCGCCGCGTTGACGACGATGCCCCCGCGGAAACGACCGGTCCGGGTTTCGACCTGCCACTCGTCACCCACGCGGCCGAGCGCCATCACGCCGGCATTGGTTCGCACCGTTCCGCCGCGCGCCTGCAGCGTCTTGAGGTAGTGCTGGTGCAGCGCATCGACGTCGATGTCGGCCGCCGTCTCGTCCAGCATCGCGCCCGCGACGTGGCCCCGCCGCAGGAGCGGCATCCGCGCCCGCGCCTCGTCCGGATCGATCGGCCGCACGGCGTCGCCGAGTTCGTTCGCGAGGCGGCCAAGCGCGTCCGACTGGTCGGCGCGAGCCATGAACAGCACCCCGCGCTCCCGCAGCAGCGGATGCGCGATGAACGGGCTTTCCGGACGGCGATAGAAGGGCAGCGACGCGCGCGACAGCGCCCGGATCACCGGCGGACCGTAGGCGACCGTGAACAGCGCGGCCGAGCGGCCGGTCGTGTGGTAGCCGGGCCGGCTCTCCGCCTCGACGAGCAGCACGCGCCGCTCCCCCGCAAGCTCGGCCGCCACGGAGGCTCCGGCCATGCCGCCGCCGATCACGATGATGTCGAAGAATTCGTCGGACTTGACCATCCGCTTCCCCTCTCCGAAGAAAGCTAGCATCGATTTTCCGATTGGAAAAGCCGATTTTCCAATCGGAAAATCACTTTCCCAAACGGCTGGTCGGCCCTAAAACGGACAGATGCTGCAGACGGAAAACACCGACAGCCAGCGCGTGGAGTTCGGCAAGCGGATTCGCAAGCTGAGGCGCGACAAGGGCTGGACGCTGGCGCAGGTCGCCGAACGGTCAGGGCTTGCCGTGTCGACCATTTCCAAGGCCGAGCGCGGCGTCATCGCGCTGACCTACGACCGGCTGGCGCAACTGGCCAGCGGTCTCGGCGCCGACATGGCCGCTTTCTTCGATGCAAGGGGAAGCCGCTTCGAGGACGGCGCCTTCGCGGTGGCCCGCAAGGGCGAGTTCAGCCGCCAGGAAACCAGCAACTACGTCTACGAGATGCTGTTTCCGGAACTGTGGCAGAAGGCGATGACCCCGATGATGGGCACGCTCAAGGCGCACGACATCCTCGACTTCGACGAGTTCATCCGCCATCCCGGGCAGGAATTCCTGGTCGTGCTGGAAGGCGCGGTCACCGTCCACCTCGAAGGGCGCGAGCCGGTCGTGCTGCACGAAGGCGACTCGATCTACTTCGACAGTTCGCGCGGACACCTCTACGCCTCAAGCGGCGAGGCCGACGCGCGCATCCTCGTGGTCTGCGCCGGCCCCCGCTGATCGACGGCCGTCAGGCCTTCACGACCTCCTGGTCGATCACGCCGAAGGGCGTGCTTCCGTCCTCGGCCCGGGCTTCCATGCGCACGCGATCGCCGAAGGAGAGGAACGGCGTCTTCGGCGCGCCGTCGCGCAAAATTTCCAGCACGCGCACCTCCGACAGGCACGATGAACCCGCCTGCGGATCGTCGTTCGACACGGTTCCCGTGCCGATGATGGTTCCGGCCGAGAGCCGCCGCGTCGCCGCGCAGTGCGAGATCAGCCGGGCGAAGGAGAAGGCGCCCGCCCCGCCATGCGCCCGCCCGACCTCGCGACCGTTGATGGCGACGTGCAGCCGCAAGCCGATGCGGCCGTCCTTCCAGGCCTCGCCGAGTTCGTCGGGGGTGATCGCGACCGGCGCGAAGGAGGTCGAGGGCTTGGCCTGCACCCAGCCGAAGCCGCGGCTCATCTCGTAGGGCGCCAGCTTGCGCAGCGACCAGTCGTTCAGTTGCACCAGCAGCCGGACATGGTCGAGCGCCGTCTCCGGCGGCGTCCCCATCGGCACGTCGCCGACGATCGCGCCGAACTCCCCCTCCATGTCGATCTGATGCTCCTCGGAGACGAAGGGAATCGGCTCGCGCGGTCCGCGCAGATCGTCGCTGCCGCCCTGATAGACCACCGGCACGGTGTCGAAGTCGGGAATCGGCGGCGCGTTGAACGCTTTTTCCATCAGACGTCCGTGGTGCAGGAACGACGAGCCGTCGAGCCAGCCCGGCGCGCGCGGCAACGGCGCCATGCAGCGGGCGGGATCGAACGGCTCGGCCGACGTCGTGCGTCCGGCCTCGATATTCTCGGCCAGCGCCCGCAGCGCCGGCGCCACGCGATCCCAGTCTTCGAGCGCGGCGCGCAGCGTGGGCGCGATGCCGTGCGCCGGCGCAGCGAGGCCGAGATCGCGGCTGACGACCATCAATCGTCCGTCCCGGCTGCCGTCGGCATAGGTGGCGAGTTTCATCCGTCTTCTTCCTTCGCTCTCGTGCCCGGTCGACCGCGCGTCTCAGATCGGTTTGGCGAGCATGCCGAGCGTCATGCCCATCAATTTCGAATGCTCTTCCTGCGTGCCGTGTCCCTGTTCGATCTCGGCGAGGCGGCCGGAATTCTCGACCACCATCCGGCAGCGTTCCCAGCGCCGCTCCTGGAACGCCGTCAGCGCCGCGGGCAGATCCGTCGACCGCGCGAGTTCCTCGGCCAGCACGATCGCATCCTCCAGCCCGATCATCGCACCGGCGGCCATGTGCGGCGTGGTTGCATGGACGGCGTCGCCGATGAGCACGACCCGCCCCTTGTACCACGGCGTCGGAACGAGCAACTGCTCGAGGGGTCGAAAGACCACCTGGCTGGTTTCATCGAGCGCCTCGGCCACCGCCTGCAGCGTGGGCGAAGGGAAGCGCGAGAGGAGGGCCTTCAGCATCGCCACATGGGTTTCGGTCGGCACATGCTCGTTGACCGGCCGGTCCTCGGTCATGAAGAGATAGGACTGGGTAGGGGATACGTGGTTGATGCCGGCCTTCAGCTTCGGCCCCATCCACATCGCAACCGTGCGAAGATGCGACGGTCGCGGGATCACCGCGCGCCACACGGCCTGCCCGACATAGCGCGGTTTCGGGGCCTCCGGCCAGAGCGCCCGCCGAACCGACGAGTTGAGCCCGTCGGCGCCGACGACGAGGTCAAAGTCCGCCGTCGTGCCGTCTGTGAAGCCGACGCGGCAGGCGTCGGCGCCGTCGTCAATGCCGGTGAAGCTGACGCCGAGCCGCACGTTGACGCCCTCGGCCCTCACCTTTTCGGCCAGCAGCTTCGCGAGCACGGGTCGCATGATGCCGCCATTGCCGGGCAGGCCCTCGATCAGCGCCGGCGTGGGAAGGGTGACGAGGACTTGATCCTGCGGACCGCGTATCTCGACCCCGTCGACCGCAGCCCCTTCCGCCCGGAAGCCCTCGAGGATGCCGAGCGTCTGGAAGACCCGGAAGATCCCGCCGTTCAGGCTGATGCCGGCGCCATAGCTACGCCAGCCCGCGTCGATCTCCACGAGGTCGACGTCCATCCCCGCCCGCTTGAGCTGGATGGCCGCCGCCATGCCCGAAAACCCGCCGCCGATCACCAGCGCGCGCTTCACACCTGAATTCATGTCTTCTCCTCCCTCGGCCTCATGCGCACCGCGCCGGCCTCGTCTACGATCAATGGCACGCGGATCAGCCGCTTGCCCAGACAGGGTCCCTGCACGCAGGCTCCCGTCTCGATGTCGAACCAGGCGCCATGCGCGTGGCAGGCCACATGCGTACCCGCGCCGTTCAAATACGCGTCGCGCTTCCAGGCCATCGACGTGCCGCCCTTGTAGTGCGGGCAGAAATCACGCCAGCCGAACACGCGCCCGGCCTTGCGAACGACAATCACCTTGCAGGGCAGCCCCGGCGCCTCGAAGCCGCGGGACCCTCCCTCGGGCAGGTCGTCGAGGTGGCAGAGCGTGGTCAATGGCCCGGCTTGGGTCCGCCGCCCGGCGCCCACTTGTCGCGATACTGGAACAGGAAGGCCTGCGCCGCCTCGGGACCCATCGGCGTCTCGCGCGGAACCCAGTCGTCGTCATGGGTGTCCATGTCGGCATCGAACTCGACGTTGCAGCCGAGCGGGCTCTTGAAATACCAGAACCAGTTCGAGCCGAACTTGTGGCGCCCCGGCCCCCAGAAGCTCTCGTAGCCCGCCTTGATCATCTTGCTGCCGGCCAGCATCAGCTCCGTCGGGCCGCCCATATGGAAGGCCAAGTGCTCGCAGCCCTGCATGTAGGGCGGCGTGCGGATGAAGAAGTGCGTGTGATGGTCGGGATTGGCCTGCGGCCGCAGGAAGGGCCCGGTGCCGACGAAGGTGTCGGTGATGCGGAAGCCCAGCCGGTCGCGGTAGAACGCGACGGCCGGCTCGATGTCGGGCACGAACAGCACGACATGGCTGAGCGTCCGCGGTTTCGTCGGCATTTCCTGCCAGACGCCGAGCTGGTTCGGCTTGCGGCCGAAATCGCCGGGCGCGTTGACCTTTTCGGCCGGCAGGTCAAGCTGCTTGCGCGTCGTCACGCGAAACGACAGCTCGAAGCCCTGGTCGTCCTGCGTGCGCAGCGATCCGTCGGCGAGCCGCAGCACCTGGCGATCCTTGCCCAGTTCCGCCGCCACCGCATCGAGCGCGGCCTGGTCGACGACGCCGAGGACCTGCATCCGCAGCATGTTGCCGGTCTTCAGCGCCGGCGGCAACGACGGGTCGTCGCGGCGGCGGATTTCCAGCCCGGTCCCGTCGAGCGAGAGGAAATGCCCGCCCTTCTCCGGCGTGTAGTCATGGGCATCGAGCCCGTAGGCGGTCAGGAACTCGTGGCAGGCGGGCACGTCGTCCACGCCGAAGACGAGGGAATCGGGTCCGATGATCTGCATGGATCTGTCTCCGTGGTTCAGGACGTGCGGCCGCCGAGGCACTCGGCGACGAAGTCGGAAATGCAGTCGAGCGCGGGACCCGAATTGTCGACGCTGGAATGCATGACGCCTCCCGTACGCTCGTCGAAGATCACCAGTTCGCGGCGCGGGCTGTTGACCAGTTGCTCATAGGTCCTGTGCGCCCATTTCACCGGGATCTGCGTATCGTGCTTGCCGTGGGTCACGAGGAAGGGCACGCGAATGCGGTCCAGCACCCCGTCGAGGTGCATGTGCTCGGCCTTCTGCATGAAGTCGTCGATGTCTTTGGCGCCGAACACCCAGCAGGCATGCGCCCAGTAGTGCGGCACGGGGAAATCGCCCTCGCGCTCCAGCCGCCGCTTCTGCACGTCGCGCCAGTCGTGGTTGGCGCCCCAACTCACGCCGCAGGCGTAGCGCGGCTCGAAGGCCACGGCGCGGGGAGCGTAGTAGCCGCCGAGGCTGACG
>JBKBRJ010000040.1:0-42041 GCA_046292285.1 Mesorhizobium sp.
GCGATGCGCTGGGCGATCAGGGTCAGGATGGGCGACACGGCTCGTCGAACCGTATCACGCCTTCACCCAGCAACGGGCGAGCGCGTAGCCGTCCATCAACTCGTGGTTCACGCCGTCGCCATAGCCGCCGACCTTGTCGTTGATGGCGTCGATGTACTGGTTGAACATCGGCAGGATCAGGCCGCCCTCGTCGCGAACGATGATGGCCATCTCGCGGTAGAGGTTCTTGCGCTTGTCCTGGTCGAGTTCGGCGCGCGCCTCGATGAGCAGCTTGTCGAACTTCTCGTTGAAGAAGCGCGTGTCGTTCCAGTCGGCGCTCGACAGATAGGCGGTCGAGTACATCTGGTCCTGGGTCGGGCGGCCGCCCCAGTAGGAGGTCGAGAAGGGCTGCTTGTTCCAGACCTCCGACCAGTAGCCGTCGCCGGGCTCGCGCTTCACCTCGATGGTGATGCCGGCCTTGGCGCAGGTCTGCTGGTAGAGCTGCGCGGCGTCCACGGCGCCGGGGAAGGCGACTTCCGAGGTGCGCAGCAGAATCGCGCCGTCATGGCCGGACTTCTTGTAGTGGAAGGCCGCCTTGTCCGGATCGTAGGTGCGCTGCTCGATGTCGTCGGCGAAAAGCGGATAGGACGAGTTGATCGGGAAGTCGTTGCCGACCGAGCCGTAGCCGCGCAGGATCTTGTCGACCATCTCCTCGCGGTCCATGGCGAGCTTCAGCGCCATGCGCAGGTCGACATTGTCGAAGGGCGCGGTGTTGCAGTGCATGATGAAGACGTAGTGGCCGGGGCCGGAGACGGTCTTGATCTCGATGCCGGGCACGCGCTTGATCAGGTCGACGATCTTCGGCTCGACGCGGTTGATCATGTGGACCTGTCCGCCCTGGAGCGCGGAGGTGCGGGCCGTCGGGTCGTTGATGACAATGATCTCGACCTGATCGGCGAAGCCTTCCTTGTCGGGCTGCCAGTAATTGGCGAAGCGCTCGCCGACATAGCGCACGCCCGGCTCGTTGACGGCGACCTTGTAGGAGCCGGCCGAGATGCCGGCATCCGGAGCGTCCTTGCCGCCGTTCGGCTGGATGATCAGGTGGTAGTCGGCCATCAGGTAGGGAAGGTCGGCATTCGGCTCCTTGAGCGTGATGACCACGTCGCGGCCGTCGACCTTCATGGACTCGATGCCGCGCATGATGCCGAGCGCGCCCGACTTCGACTCCTCGTTGGAGTGGCGCTCGAGCGTCGCCATGACGTCCTCGGCGGTGACGGTCTTGCCGTTGTGGAACTCGACGTCCTGGCGGATCCGGAAGGTCCAGACCTTGGCGTCGTCGGAAGCGCCGAACTCCTCGGCGAGGCGGTTTTCCAGGCCGCCGGGCTTCAGCGCGACGAGATATTCGCCCCAGCACTTGGCGAAGTTGAACGGAACCTGGCTGAGGAAGGTCGCCGGGTCGAGGCTATTGGTTGCCTCGCCGCCCTGCAGGCCGGCCTTCAGGATGCCGCCCTTGACGGGCGCCTGGGCGAGCGCCGCGCTCGACAGGAGCATGTTGGCGAAGGGCGCGGTGACGCCCAGCGCCGCGGCCCGACCCAGGAAGTCACGGCGGCTGAGACGGCCCATCGCCACGTGACGGCTCAGGAATTCGAGTTCTTTCGACATTGATTGCTCCTCACTGTGAAACTGTTGCCCCTGGCCCATTCTATTGGGCTCTGTGTGACAAGGATATTGCCGCCAAGGGGACCTCAGCGGCAAGACCGAAAGCGACATTCCGTGACGTAATCGACGCGTCGCGTTTGGGCGGGCGATGGCGCGATCAGATCAGATCGCGCTTGATTTTATTGCTGAATTGCCTCGCGAACACAACCCTTTCGCCCTCGTAAGCTTCGATGCGCCCTTCGAGATGGAAGAATTCCGCGTCCGAGCTCATGCTCGTGAAGGTCTCCGTGCGCACCCGCCAGTCGCCTCTCCCGAGGGTCTCCGTCCAGTGCGTCTCGCCTTTCGCCGACAGCGGGTCGGCGGGATCGATGGTCCAGGTCTCGCGGGCGACGGTGCCGTTCTCGAGGCCATGCTCGAGGTCGCGGTCCTCGCCGAAATCGTCGAGGATCGCCAGCGTCACGAAGCCGGTCGCCGGATCGCGGCGGACCTCGCGCCGGTTCGTCGCCTTGCGCAGGTTCTCGATGCGCCAGCGCGGTGCGCCCTCCGGCTCCTCGAAGCGCCATTCGTCCGACGCCTCGCCCGCTGGGCGGACCGGCAGGTCGAGCGCCGCCTCGCGCAGCGTCAAGGTCACGGGCTCGGGCGACGGCCAGACCAGCGGCCAGTAGGTCGACGAGATCGCCACGCGGAGGCGATGCCCCGGCTTGACCGAATAGGCGACGTCGTCGAGCCGCAGCGCCACATCCATGACCTCGCCAGGCACGACGGGCGTCGGGAACTCGCGCGAATTCCGATGGCAGAGGTTCATCACGCCATAGGTGACGCGGGTCGAGGCGCCGTCGGGCTGGACGTCGCAAAGCCGCACCGCGACCATCGCCACCGGCTTGTCGGCGGAAAGCTTCATCCGGATCACGGGAGCGCCGACGATGTCGATTGCGGCGTCCAGCGGGAGGCCGTCGAAGCAGGCCGACTTCTCGTCGTCGACGCGCTGGTCGCCGGGCAGTTCCGGGCCCAGCCAGATGGCGCAATATTCGCCGCCGGCCATGCCGCAATCCTGCGGCGAGGCGATGGCGAGGTCGAGCGGTCCGGCTTCGCCGTCGCCCAGCGAACCGCCGGGGAAAAGCGTCATCGTTCGCTTACCAATCGTCGGCGACGGCCAGTCGCGCTCGGCGATCCAGCGGCCGGGACGCTCCTCGTACCAGTCGCGCGGCGGGACCGAGTCCATCAGGTAGAGCCGCATGGCGGGATCGGCCTCGACGCCGGTGTCGACGTCCTTCAGCCAGCGGTCCCACCAGCGCAGCGCCTCCTGCAGGAAGCCGATGGCCGGCTTCGGGACCGCGAAGTGCGGGTACTTGTGGATCCACGGCCCGACGATGCCCTTGGCGGGCGCATTCGCGATGCCAGTGACGAGGCGCGCGACGGCGTTCTTGTAGGCGTCGCCCCAGCCGCCGATGGCGAGCGTCGCCGCCTTGATCCGCGAAAAGTCCTCGCAGACCGAGCCGCGCTTCCAGTAGGCGTCGCGATGCTGGTGCGACAGCCAGAGCGCGGGCAGGAAGGGCTCGTGCTCCAGCCTCTCCAGCCACATGGCGCGCCAGCGCTCGCCCACGATCGCGGGATCGGGAGAACGCGAGGAATAGGCGAGCATGGTCGCGCCCCAGCCCTGGTTCTCGTTGAGCAGGAGCCCGCCCTTGTAGTGGATGTCGTCGGCATAGCGGTCGTCGGTGGAACAGAGCGTGATGATCGCCTTCAGCGCCTCCGGCTGCAGGGCCGCGACCTGCAGCGAATTGAAGCCGCCCCAGGAAATCCCCATCATGCCGACGCGGCCGTTGCACCAGGGCTGGCTCGCTGCCCAGGCGATGACGTCGCAGGCGTCCTGCAACTCCTGCTCGGAATACTCGTCCTCCATCAGGCCTTCGGAGTCGCCGTTGCCGCGCATGTCGACGCGCAGGCAGGCATAGCCATGGCCGGCGAAGTACGGATGGGTGAGGTTGTCGCGCGCGATGGTGCCGTCGCGCTTGCGGTAGGGCAGATGCTCCAGGATGACCGGCACCGGATCCGCCTCGGCGTCCTCGGGAATCCAGGCGCGGACGGACAGGCGGCAGCCGTCCGGCATGACGATGCCGAGATCGGGATGCTCGACGACCTTGCGCGGAAATTCGGTGACGATCTTCATGGGGGCCCTCTTTGCTGGCCGCAGTCAGCCATGGAGAAGCACCCCGCGCAATGCGCCAGCGCGACGGCGACGTTGGTGATCGCGCCGTGCTTCGGTTGCCGGGTCGCTGGTAGAGTGCGAAATTTGATGCTAAATAGTAGACTGAATTTCTAGCACGGATCAGACCATGCCCCATGATGTTTTGGCGCGGGTAACGGCCAGCGTCTCCGAGTTGAAGCGCAATCCCATGGGAACGGTCGCGGCCGGCGACGGGGCGGCGGTCGCCATCCTCAATCACAATCGCCCAGCCTTCTATTGCATTCCGGCAGAAACCTACGAAGCGATGATGGACCGCATCGAGGATCTCGAGCTCAACGCCCTGGCCGATGCACGGAAGGGGGAAGCGCGGATTCCGATCGATCTCGATGAGATATGAGATCGAGTTCCTCGAGTCGGCCCTCAAGGAGTGGAAGGCTCTCGGTGCGACCGTGCGCGACCAGTTGCGCAAGAAGCTGAAGGAACGCTGCGCCAACCCTCACGTGCCATCCGCGCGCCTTCATGGCAGCCAGAACCGATACAAGATCAAGCTCAGAAGTGCCGGCTACCGTCTCGTTTACGCGGTGGAGGACGATCGGCTCGTGGTGCTTGTGATCGCCGTCGGCAAGCGCGATCGATCCGAGGTCTACGAGAAGGCAAAATCCCGCTGACAGGACGCCCTCAGTTCAGCGGGATGTCGTTGTCGTCCTTGCTCGCCTGGTAGACGGCCGACAGATCGTCGTAGGTCCTGGCGATCGCCGCGATGCGGGCCTCGATGCGCGACCTGTCGGGCTCGGGCAGCGCGGCGGCGAGCTTCCGGATCGAATGGCTCTTCCAGAACGCGTTCTCGGCATTGTAGCCGCCGGGCTCCAGCGTGAAGACCTCCTTCAGGATCCTCAGGTCGTGCGGGATGGCAAAGGCGTCGCGCGAATCCTCGTGGCTGAACAGGTAGTAGAAATTGTCGAAGCCGGTCCAGGTGATCGCCGACAGGCAGAGCGAGCAGGGCTCGTGGGTCGCGACGAACAGGCAGTCGCCGGTGGCCGGGCGCTTGTCCTTCGGCAGTTCGTAGAAGCGCTTCAGCGCATGCACCTCGCCGTGCCAGAGCGGGTTCTCCAGCTCGTTGTTGGTCTCGGCCAGCACCAGCGAGCCGTCCGACTTGGCCAGGATCGCCGCGCCGAACAGCTTGTTGCCCTTCTTCACGCCCGCCCTCGTCAGCGGCGCCACGTCCTTCTCGATCACGTCGAGCAGGCGGTCGAGCAGGGCGGCGTCGGTCATGCGTGGCTTCCTTCGGGCAGGGTGACGATCCAGGGTTCCTCGAAGCGATGCTCCTCGAGGTTGACGCCGTCGCCGCCGCGATCGACGACGAGGAAATCCTGCGGCGCGCCGATCGGCGTCAGCACGGCGTGCCAGCGGCCGGCAGGGTAGTTCACGCCCTGGCCGGGCCGGGTGAGGAAGGCGTGGGGCGCGCCGGGACCGTCCGCCCCGTCTGGGCAGACGACGACGAGGAACGGCGCGGGCGACAGCGGCATGAAGGCCTGGCTGCCCAGCGGATGGCGCTCGACAAGCGTCAGTTCGAGCGGAAACTCGCAGGGCGTACCCTTGAAGATCGAAACGAGCACGCGGGCGTTCGGGCCGGTCGCCTCCACCTTCGCCAGGTCGTGGTAGCGCTCGCACCTGCCGCCGTTGATCGGGTAATGATGCGCGCCTTCGGTCTCGATCACGTCGCCGAACGGCGCGAACGCCTCGCGGGTGAGCGGTACGGCGCGGATCGTGCGGGACGTCATGCGGCGCCTTCCCCGGTCCGGACCGGCACACCCCCACCCCTTGCCCCTCCCCAGAAGGCGGAGGGGGGGCCTTCAAGGGCGCGGCTTCTCTTCGAAACGAGAAAAGCGGATGTCCGCGATTCCTCTCTCCCTTGTGGGGAGGGGTAAGGGGTGGGGATTGCTCTCGCAGACCCCGCGCTCATCGGATCCCCAGCCGCGCATGCCGGTTGACGTCCTTGTAGAGCAGGTAGCGGAAGTTCGAGGGGCCGCCGGCATAGCAGGCCTGCGGACAGAAGGCGCGCAGCCACATGTAGTCGCCGGCCTCGACCTCGACCCAGTCCTGGTTCAGCCGGTAGACGCCCTTGCCTTCCAGCACATAGAGGCCGTGCTCCATGACGTGGGTCTCCATGAAGGGGATCACGGCGCCCGGCGCGATGGTGACGATGTTGACGTGCATGTCGTAGCGCAGGTCCTCGGGATCGACGAAGCGGGTCGTTGCCCAGCGGCCTTCCGTCCCGGGCATCGCGTTCGGCGCGACCTCTTTCTCGTTGGCGAAGATCGGGTCGGGCAGCGGCAGGCCGTCGACCGCCTCGTAGGCCTTGCGGATCCAGTGGAAGCGGACGGGGGCCGCGCCGGCATTGCGCGCGGTCCAGCGGGCGGAGGGCGGAAGGTAGGCATAGCCGCCGGGAACGAGCGTTCGGGCGACGCCGTCGAGCGTCACGGTGAGTTCGCCCTCGACGACGAAGAGAACGCCCTCGGCCTGCGGGTCGGGCTCGGGGCGTTCGCTGCCGCCTCCGGGCGCGACTTCCATGATGTACTGCGAGAAGGTCTCGGCGAAGCCCGACAGGGGCCGCGACAGGATCCAGACCCGCGTCCTGTTCCAGAAGGGCAGGTAGCTGGTGACGATGTCGCTCATCACGCCCTTCGGAATGACGGCGTAGGCGGTCGTGAAGACGGCGCGACCGGTGAGCAGTTGCGACTGCGGCGGCAGGCCGCCATGCGGTGCGTAGTAGGAGCGTGCGGCGTTATCGGTCATGCGGGCAGCTTGTCCCTGAGGCGCAACAGCGCGATGCGTTCCACCTGCCGGCAGGCGGTGGCGAACTCCTCCTCGCGCGAATTGGCGATGCGCCGCTCAAAGGCGGCGAGGATGTCGGCCTTGGTCAGCCCCTTCACCGCGATGATGAAGGGAAATCCGAAACGATCGACATAGGCGGTGTTGAGTTCGGTGAAACGGGCGCGCTCGGCGTCGGTCAGCGCGTCGAGTCCGGCGGAGGCCTGCTCGGCGGTCGATTCCGCCGTCAGGCGCTTGGCCTGCGCGAGTTTGCCGGCGAGATCGGGATGGGCGCGCAGGACGCCGAGGCGCCCGTCCTCGCTCGCCGAGCGGAACATGCGGGCCAGTGCATTGTGCAGGCCGCCGGCCGAATCATGCGCGGGGCCGAGTTCGAGCTTCCAGGCGCGCTCGGCGATCCAGGGCGAATGCTCGAAGACGCCGCCGAATGCCGCGACGAAGTCGGTCTCGTCCATTCGCGAGGGACGCAGGGCGGGCGCCCGGTAGGGATGGTGCTCCGCCCAGTGCCTGGCGATGTCGATGCGCCGCGCGATCCAGACCTTGTCGTGGCCCCGCACATAGTCGATGAAACGTCGCAGCGCGGCGGCGCGGCCGGGCCGCCCGACGAGGCGGCAGTGCAGGCCGATGTTCATCATGCCGGCGCGGCCGGAGGTCCCCTCGGCGTACAGCGTGTCGAAGGCGTCCTTGAGATAGGTGAAGAACTGGTCGCCTTCGGTGAAGCCCGCCTGGATGGCGAAGCGCATGTCGTTGGCGTCAAGCGTGTAGGGGATCACGAGCTGCGGCGCGATCGCGTTGCCGTGGCCGTCGTGGTCGAGCCAGTAGGGCAGGTCGTCGTCATAGGTGTCGGAAATGTAGGCGAAGCCGCCTTCCTCGCAGGCGAGGCGGACGGAATTGACCGAGGTCCGGCCGAGATAGAGCCCCGCCGGCCGTTCGCCGACGACCTCGGCATGCAGGCGGATGGCCTCCGCCAGGTCCGCGCGTTCGGCCTCGGAATCGTGGTCGCGGTAGTCGATCCAGCGCAGCCCGTGCGTGGCGATCTCCCATCCGGCCTCGGCCATGGCCGCGACCTGGTCCGGCGAACGCGCGAGCGCGGAGGCGACGCCGTAGACGGTCACCGGAACGTTCGTCTCGGTGAACATGCGGTGCAGCCGCCAGAAGCCGGCGCGGGCGCCGTACTCGTAGATCGATTCCATGTTCCAGTGGCGCTTGCCGGGCCAGGGCTGCGCGCCGGTGATTTCCGACAGGAAGGCCTCCGAGGCAGCGTCGCCATGGAGGACGCAGTTCTCGCCGCCCTCCTCGTAGTTGACGACGAACTGCACGCAGATCCGCGCGCCATCCGGCCATTTCGGGTCCGGCGGATTGGCGCCGTAGCCGCGCATGTCGCGGGGATATCGAACTGCGGTCATGCGCGCTTTGTCCACCCTGCCGTCGCGGATCCTCGTCCTTCAACAGTACCAGAGGCGATCACGTCCATTCCCGTCGAAAAATTTGAAAGTCTTTTTGCCGCGTCCCGAGCCGTCACGGCTTATGCGCCGTTTTGAATTGCTGCACTATCCTTGGCGATGGACATGGCAACGGATGGAGACGGGATGTCCGGCGGCAGGTTGACGACGCATGTTCTCGACACGGCGACCGGCAAGCCGGCGGCCGGACTGGCGATCGCGCTCTACGCGGTGAGCGGCGATTCGCGCACAAAGCTGAAGTCGGTGGTAACCAATTCCGACGGGCGCTGCGACGAGCCATTGCTGTCGGGCGAGGCCTTCAGGACCGGCACCTACGAGCTCGTCTTCTTCGCCGGCGACTATCTGCGCGCGCAGGGGGTGGCTTTGCCCGATCCGCTGTTCCTCGACCAGATTCCGATCCGCTTCGGCATGGCGGACGCCGCGCACTACCACGTGCCGCTGCTTCTTTCTCCCTTCGGCTATTCAACCTATCGCGGGAGCTGACCGACTTGATCGAGGCACAGACCCAGATCCGCTTCCTGCTCAACGGCGACGAGATCGCGCTTTCCGACGTCCGGCCCGACGAGACGCTGCTCGACTTTATCCGCCAGCGCCGTTCGCTGAAAGGCACGAAGGAGGGCTGCGCGGAGGGCGATTGCGGCGCCTGCACGGTCCTCGTCGGCCGGCCGACGCCGGACGGGCTGGTCTACGAAGGCGTCAACGCCTGCATCCGCTTCCTCGGCTCCGTCCATGGCTGCCACGTGGTCACCGTCGAGCACCTGAGGGGCGAGGGCGGCGCGCTGCATCCGGTGCAGCAGGCGATGGTAGACTTCCACGGCTCTCAATGCGGCTTCTGCACGCCCGGCTTCGTCATGTCGCTCTACGCCATGTGGATGCGGGATCCCGATCCCAGCGAAGCCGCGGTCGAGAAGGCGCTGCAGGGCAATCTCTGCCGCTGTACCGGCTACGAGCCGATCGTGAAGGCCGCGCGCGCCATCTCCTCCTACGGGACGCTGGAGGAGGATTTCCTGGCGAGGGAGCGCGCGTTGGTGGCGGGGCGGCTCCAGGCGATCCGCGCCGTCGGGCGCGTCGAGGTCGGAGCCGGCAAGGACCGCTTTGTCCTTCCCTCCAGCGTCGACGACCTCGCCGCCGTTCTGGAAGCCGAGCCTGGCGCGACGATCGTCGCCGGCTCGACCGATGTCGGTCTCTGGGTGACCAAGTTCATGCGCGATATCGCGCCGGTCGTCTTCATCGGCCATCTCGACGACCTGAAGACAGTCGATGAGAAGGACGGCGTTTTGACCATCGGCGCGGGCGTCAGCTACACCGACGCCTTCGACGTCCTGTCGCGCCGCATCCTGGCTTTCGGTCCGCTGATCGACCGCATCGGCGGCGCGCAGGTGCGCAACATGGGCACCATCGGTGGCAACGTTGCCAACGGTTCCCCCATCGGCGACATGCCTCCTCCGCTCATCGCGCTCGGCGCCACGCTCACGCTGCGCAAGGGCAGCGCGCGGCGCATGATCGCCCTGGAGGATTTTTTCATCGCCTATGGCAAGCAGGACCGCCAGGCGGGCGAGTTCGTCGAGGCGGTGCATGT
Source organism: Mesorhizobium sp. (assembly GCA_046292285.1). GTDB lineage: Bacteria > Pseudomonadota > Alphaproteobacteria > Rhizobiales > Rhizobiaceae > Aquibium. The sequence continues at coordinate 9,698 of JBKBRJ010000040.1, forward strand.
TCCCGTGCCCGCGGCGGACACGCGGTTTGCGGCCTGGAAGGTCACGAAGCGTCGCGACGAGGACATCACTGCCGTGCTCGGCGCCTTCGCGGTCTCGATCGAAGATGGCGTGGTGCGTTCCGCACGCATCGCCTATGGCGGCATGGCGGCCACGCCGAAGCGGGCGAAGTCGGTGGAAGCCGCGCTCGTCGGGCAACCTTGGACGCTGGGGACCGTGGAGGCGGCGATGGAGGCCTACGCGGCCGACTACCAGCCGATCTCCGACATGCGCGCGTCGGCGGAGTATCGCATGCTGGTGGCGCGAAACCTTCTCAAGCGGTTCTTCCTCGCCCATGGCGGGATGGACATGCCGGTGATGGTGCGCCGGGAAAGGGTGGCGTGACCATGAACGAGCGCGTGTCCCCTTCGCTGACGGCCAAGGCGATCATCGGCGGCGTCGCCTCCAGCCAGCGCCACGATTCGGCGCACAAGCACGTCACCGGGCAGGCGGTCTATATCGACGACATGCCGGAGCCCGCCGGCCTGCTGCATGCCTATCTCGGGCTGTCGACGGTGCCGCACGGCGCGATCCTGTCGATGGACCTGTCGGCGGTGCGCGCCGCGCCCGGCGTGGTCGACGTGCTGACCGGTCACGACATGCCGGCCTCCAACGACATCTCGCCGACGCATCGGCACGACGAGCCGGTGCTGGCCACCGACAAGGTGCAGTTTCTCGGCCAGGCGATCTTCGCCGTGATCGCCGAGACGCGCGAGCAGGCGCGGCGGGCCTGCCGGCTGGCGAAGGTCGAGTACGCGGAAGAACCGTTCGTCACCGACATCTGGGACATCGACCGGCGGCAGGGAAAGCTGGTGACGCCGCCGCTGACGCTCAGGCGCGGGGATGCTGCGGCGGCGATTACGGCCGCGCCGCGCAAGCTGAAGGGCACGATGCGGCTCGGCGGGCAGGACCATTTCTACCTCGAGGGCCATATCGCCATGGCGATTCCCGGCGAGGACATGGACGTGACGCTCTATTCCTCCACCCAGCACCCGAGCGAGGTGCAGCACATGGTGGCGCAGGTGCTCGGCGTGCCGAGCCATGCGGTCACGGTGGAGATCCGGCGCATGGGCGGCGGCTTCGGCGGCAAGGAAACGCAGGGCAACCAGTTCGCGGCCATCGCCGCCATGGCGGCCAAGCGGCATGGCCGGGCGGTCAAGATCAGGCCCGACCGCGACGACGACATGACGTCCACCGGCAAGCGGCACGATTTCGTCATCGACTACGAGGTCGGCTTCGACGACGATGGCGCCATCCTCGGCGTCGATTACTTCTACGCCGCGCGGGCGGGGTTCTCGTCGGATCTCTCGGGCGCGGTCACCGACCGGGCGCTGTTCCACTGCGACAACGCGTACTACTACCCGGCCGTGAAGGCGCAGTCGGCGCCGCTCTACACCAACACCGTGTCCAACACCGCCTTCCGCGGCTTCGGCGGCCCGCAGGGCATCGTCGGCTGCGAGCGGGTGGTGGAGGAAGTCGCCTTCGCGCTCGGCAAGGACCCGCTCGAAATCCGCAAGCGCAACTTCTACGGCACCACCGACCGCAACGTGACGCCCTACCACCAGACGGTGGAGGACAACATCATCCACCGCATCGTGGCGGAGCTCGAGGCGAGCGCCGACTATGCCGGGCGGCGCGAGGCAATCGCGGCCTACAACGCGACGAGTCCCGTGCTGAAGCGCGGGCTGGCCCTGACGCCGGTCAAGTTCGGCATCTCCTTCACGGCGACGCATTTCAACCAGGCGGGCGCTCTGGTGCACGTCTATGCCGACGGTTCGGTGCACCTGAATCACGGCGGCACCGAGATGGGGCAGGGGCTCTACGTCAAGGTCGCGCAGGTGGTGGCCGAGGAGTTCCAGATCGACATCGACCAGGTGAAGATCACCGCCACCACGACGGCCAAGGTGCCGAACACCTCGGCGACGGCCGCCTCGTCGGGCACGGACCTCAACGGCATGGCCGCGCAGGCGGCGGCGCGCACGATCCGGCAGCGGCTCACCGACTTCGCGGCCGAGCGCTACCAGGTACCCGCCGATCAGGTCGTTTTCCTGCCTAACCGGGTACGGGTGGGCAACCAGGAGATCGCCTTCGGCGCCCTGACGCAGCAGGCCTACATGGCGCGCGTGCAGCTTTCGGCGACCGGCTTCTACAAGACGCCGAAGATCCACTGGGACCGCGACAAGGGGCAGGGCACGCCATTCTACTACTTCGCCTATGGCGCGGCCTGCGCGGAGGTGGAGATCGACACGCTGACGGGCGAAACCATGGTGGAGCGCGTCGATATCCTGCACGAGACCGGACGGTCGCTGAACAAGGCGATCGACATCGGCCAGGTCGAAGGCGGCTTCATCCAGGGCGTGGGCTGGCTGACGACGGAGGAACTCGTCTGGGACGACAAGGGCCGTCTGCGCACCCATGCGCCCTCGACCTACAAGATTCCGCTCGCCTCCGACCGGCCGAAGATCTTCAACGTCACGCTGGCCGACTGGCCCGAGGCGGCCGAACCGACCATCCACCGCTCCAAGGCCGTGGGCGAGCCGCCCTTCTGCCTCGGGATCGCGGTCTTCCAGGCGATTTCGGACGCCGTGGCGAGCGTCGCCGACCATCGCGTCTGCCCGCATCTCGACGCGCCCGCGACGCCGGAACGGGTGCTCATGGCGGTGGAGCGGTTGAAGCGGGAGGCGGGGCGACCGGACTAGCGCGATGCCGGTGACCGCGCCCCCTCTCCGCGCCTTCCTCGACGCCCACGCGGATGTCGCCAGCGTGACCGTGACCGAGGCTAAGGGCTCGACGCCGCGCGAGGCGGGGGCATGGATGCTCGTTGCGCCGACCGCCATCTTCGGCACGATCGGCGGCGGGCAGCTCGAGTTCATGGCGATCGACCGGGCGCGGGAATTGCTGGGCGCCGGACAATCTCCCTCGCGGGGAGGGCGGCCCGAAGGAACGGGTGGGGGTGGTGCCGACTTGGCCGAAGAGGGGCCTTCCTTCGCAAACGCAGCGCGGCGCGGCGACCCCCACCCCCGGCCCCTCCCCGCAGGGGGGAGGGGGGAGGCGGCGCTCACCCTCTCCATTCCGCTCGGTCCCGAAATCGGCCAGTGCTGCGGCGGGCGCGTCGGATTGTCCATCAGCCGGTTGGGGGATGACGACCGCGCGACGCTGATCGCGGCGGCGGAAGCCGAGGACGCGCGGCTGCCGGCCGTCCTCGTGTTCGGCGGCGGCCATGTCGGCCGTGCGCTGGCGCGGGCGCTGTCACTGCTGCCGGTGCGGGCGACCGTGGTGGAGACACGCGCCGACGCGCTCGAAGACTTACCGGAAGCGGTCGCGACACGGCTGACGCCGATGCCGGAGGAACTGGTCCGCGAGGCGCCGCCGGGCGCGGCTTTCGTGGTGCTCACCCACGACCATGCGCTCGATTTCCTGATCGTCGCGGAAGCCTTGCGGCGGGATGATGCGGCCTATGTCGGGATGATCGGATCGCTGACCAAGAAGGCGACCTTCCGGAGTTGGTACCTCAAGACGGCGGAGGGCAGCGAGGCCGGGTTCGCGCGGCTCGTTTCGCCGATCGGCGGCACGACGGTGCGCGACAAGCGCCCAGCGGTGATTGCGGCGCTGGCGGCCGCCGAGATCATGACGGCGCTGGCTTCAGCCTGATCAGACCACCACCTCGTCCACAGGCCGCCGCAGCGACATCGGCAGGGCAGGCGCATGGCCGAAACGGACGACGAAATCCGGCCGCTCGTCGACGCCAAGGCCCAGCCAGCGCGCGAGCTCGGCGCGCAGGTGGGGCACCTCGACCGGCTGGTTGACGAAAGCGTTGGCAATCCCGAGCGCCGTCGCCTTCAGCGCGAAGCGCTGGTAGGCGCGCCCCGCCTTTACCCAATGCTCGCGATCGTCCTTCTCCGATATGAAGACGGCCAAGCCCGACGACGACCGGATCTGGCGCGCATACTTGTCGTTCTCGCCGCCGGTCCGGAACACCAGCGGGAAGACCATTCGCGCCAGCCAGCCGGGGAGGGTGGGGTTGCCCGACGCGGCCGAGTAGAGCCCGTCCCGCGTCTCGAGCGCCTGACCGTCGTTGAAGCGAAGCCAGTGCTTCAACTCCTCGACGAAAGCGCCGTCCTCCATCTGCACGGTGTTGCCTGCAATGACGTGTTCGAGCGCGGTCTCGATCTGCGTCTTGTCGAGCAGGTACACGATCCGGACGCCGTCGATGTCGGCCGCGGTCTCGAGCGCCGTGAGCTCCTCCGCCGAGACGGGGCGACCGTCATAATCGGATCGCGTGCATTGCCGCCTCGGCACAGCCTCGAACAGTTCGTCCGTTCCGGCCGGCCCCTGTTGCAGCGAGATTGCCAGACGACCGTCTCCCCCGGGGTCGAACTCGACCTCCCCATGCAGGCTTTGTGCCCGCGCCGCGATCAGGAAGTTCTCCGCTGCGCAACCGAGGCTCGCCCACAGGTGGTGATCGTCGGGATCGACCACGGACGTGCGGCGGGAGAGGTCGGGCATTATATCGACGTGGCGCGTTGAGAGGGAAAACCGCCATGGCTGGGTGTTGTGGCCGTTGGCGGCCAGCGTGGCGTAGCGGGCGCAATCCACGAGCCCGCCATGACCGGAAAGCGGCTCGCGGAGGTTCAGCGCCTCGATCTCGTATCGTGTCATCTCCGTTGCACCCCCGCAGCCGGCCAACCCCACGACGAGCCCTGTGCCTCCTGCGCCCAGAATCGCGCGTCTCGTCAGCATCCGAGTCTCCCAGTTCAAAGTGTAGTCAGGATGATGATTCGCGCAATGGTTGTCATTGAGCGAGATCAAGTGTGGACGCGAAATTGCGATTTCGGGCCTTGCAACACAGGACCGACGGCCGTCACGCCGCGCTCGTCGGCGCTCCGGTTCCGGACAACGCCTCGTCGCGGGGTTGGGCCGGTGCGTCGAGGATGGCGGCGAAGTCGCGCGCCGTCCGGCGACGGAGTCTCTGGCGCTCGGCGACGACGCCGAAGAGAAAGAAGAGCGCGAAGGCCGGCATGACGGCGGCGAGCGCGACGCCGAAGGCGCCCGCGGCGCAGCCGGGGTCTCCACCAGGCGTTGCGCAGCGTGGATCGAATGCGTGCGACAGGCCCAGCACGGCGGCGTAGAGGAGCACGGGAAGCGCGGCCATGCCGACGAGCCCCCAGACGGTCGCGACGAGGAAGATGCGGGCCATCGCGTCCTCACCGGCTCGCGAGAATGTCGCGGATCATGCGCTGGCAGCGGTCTGCCATGAAGTCGAGCAATAGCCTGAGCTTGGTGTCCTGGTACTGGCGGTGCGGGAAGACGGCGGCGAGTTGCACCGGCGCCGGCGGCGCGTCGGCCAGGATCACCTGCAGGCGCCGGTCGCGGATGAAGGGCTCGACCTCGAAGCGCGGCTTGAGGATGACGCCGTGGCCGGCGAGCGCCCAGCCGGTCAGCACGTCGCCGTCGTCGGAATCGTAAGGGCCACGCACGTCGAGCTTGCGCGGGCCGGTTTCGGTCTGAAGCGTCCAGACATGCTCGCGGGCGCCCGGATAGCGCAGCATCAGGCAATCGTGGGACAGGAGGTCTTCCGGCGTCTTCGGCTCGCCGCGCCGTTCGAGATAGGTCGGGCTCGCGACGAGGACGCGCTCGCAATCGAGGATGCCGCGCATCCTCAGGCTCGAATCCTCGAGCAGGCCGAGCCGGAAGGCGACGTCGATGCCTTCCTTCATGATGTCCACTTCGTGGTCGGAAAGGCGCAGGCGCACCTCGATGTCGGGATAGCGGTTGCGGAACTCCGGAATGCCCGAGGCAATCATGCGCCGGCCGAGTCCGAGCGGGGCGGTGACGCGGATCGTACCGCGCGGCTGGCCGGACAGCGCGCTCACGGCGGCCTCGGCGTCCGATACCGCTTCCAGGACCTTCCTCGCGCCCTCGTAGAAGACGCGGCCCTGCTCGGTGGGCATCAGCTGGCGCGTCGTGCGGTTGAACAGCCGCACGCCGAGGTGCTTTTCCAGCTCCTTGATGCGGTTGGAGGCGACCGCCGGCGAGATGCGCATGTCGCGGCCGGCGGCCGACAGGTTGCCGAGTTCCACGACCCTTACGAAGACGGCGATGTTGTCGAGATAGGCCATGGCTGTCTTTCGCCCGGTTGGCGGGGCGGTGCCCCTCGGTTTCTTGAGGGCAGACTATTATTTTCTAGTTTTTTTTGAAAGTGTCGGGACGACTGCCCTCTTTCCGTTTGCACCGCAGCACGTACAGTTCCAGAACTGGCCGAGGGGACAAGGCATGAACGATTTCGCGCTGTGGTGGGACTGGCTTTCCTTCGGCGTGCGCTGGCTGCACGTCATCACCGCCATCGCGTGGATCGGCTCCTCCTTCTACTTCATCGCGCTGGACCTCGGCCTGCACAAGCGCCCCGGCCTGCCCGAAGGCGCCTATGGCGAGGAGTGGCAGGTGCATGGCGGCGGCTTCTACCACGTGCAGAAGTACCTCGTGGCGCCGGCGCAGATGCCGGAACACCTGACCTGGTTCAAGTGGGAAGCCTACACCACCTGGATGACCGGCTTTGCGCTGCTCGCCATCGTCTACTATGCCGGCGCTGAGCTCTACCTGATCGACCCGAACGTGCTCGACGTGTCGGCGCCGGTGGCGATCGGCATCTCGCTCGCCTCGCTGGCCTTCGGCTGGATCGTCTACGACCTGCTCTGCCGCTCGCCGCTTGGCATGAACGACACGCGGCTGATGCTGGTGCTGTTCGTGGTGCTCGTCTTCATGGCCTGGGGCTACACCCAGCTCTTCACCGGGCGCGCCGCGTTGCTGCATCTCGGCGCCTTCACCGCCACCATCATGTCGGCCAACGTCTTCATGGTGATCATTCCCAACCAGAAGATCGTGGTGGCCGACCTGATCGCCGGCCGCAAACCCGACCCGAAATTCGGCCGCATCGCGAAGACGCGCTCGCTGCACAACAACTACCTGACGCTGCCCGTCGTGTTCCTGATGCTGTCGAACCACTATCCGCTGGCATTTGCGACGGAATTCAACTGGGTCATCGCCATCCTGGTGTTCCTGATGGGCGTCTCGATCCGGCACTATTTCAACACGGTGCATGCGCGGAAGGGCAACCCGACCTGGACCTGGCTGGTGACGGCGATCCTGTTCATCCTGATCATGTGGCTCTCCACCGTCCCGAAGGTGCTGACGGGCGAGGACAAGGTTTCGGCCGGCGGCGAACGCTTCATGGCCTCGGTCCATTTCGAGCCGGTGCGCGACACCGTGCTCGGCCGCTGCTCCATGTGCCACGCGGCGGAGCCGTTCTGGGACGGGGTGTACCAGGCGCCGAAGAACGTGCGGCTCGACAGCGACGCCATGATCGCCAACCACGCGCGCGAGATCTATCTCCAGGCCGGCCGCAGCCACGCCATGCCGCCCGGCAACCTCACCGGCATCACGCCCGAGGAACGGGCCCTGATCGTCGCCTGGTTCGAGGAGGCGCGCTAGCCGGTGGCCGACCTCCTCATTCGCGGACGTGTGCTCTCCTTCCTTCGCGAGCCGGAAGGCGTGGATGATCGTTCCTCCTACCTCTACGAGGAAGACGGAGCGGTGCTGGTGCGAGACGGCCGGATCGTCGCCGTCGGTGGTCATGAAGCGGTCATTGCACAGGCCGGCGCCGACGTCTCGGTCGCCGACCACCGCCCGCACCTGGTGCTGCCGGGCTTCATCGATGCGCACATCCACATGCCGCAGATGCAGGTGATCGCCTCCTACGGCGCCGAACTGCTCGACTGGCTGAACGACTACACCTTCCCGGAAGAAACCCGGTTCGCCGATGCCCAGCATGGCCGGCGCATCGCGCGGCTCTTCCTCGACGAGGCGATCCGCCACGGCACGACAACGGTTGCCGCCTATTGTTCGGTGCACAGGGCCTCGACGGAGGCCTTCTTCGAGGAGAGCCATGCGCGGAACATGCTCAACATCGCCGGCAAGGTGATGATGGATCGAAACGCCCCCGACGGCCTGTGCGACACGCCGCGGTCGGGCTACGACGACACCAAGGCGCTGATCGCTGCCTGGCATGGCCGGGGCCGACAGCTCTACGCGATAACCCCGCGCTTCGCGATCACCTCCAGTCCCGAACAAATGGAGATGGCCGGCACGCTCGCTGCCGAGCATCCGGACTGCCACGTCCAGACGCATCTGTCGGAGAACCACGCCGAGATCCGCTGGACCCAGGAGCTCTACCCGCAGGCGAGGGACTACACCGACGTCTATGCGCGCTACGGGCTCCTGGGACGAAAGAGCCTGTTCGGGCACTGCATCCATCTCTCCGAACGCGAGGCGGACGTTATGGCCGAGACGGGTAGCGTCGCCGTCTTCTGCCCGACCTCGAACCTGTTCCTCGGCTCCGGCCTGTTCGACTACCAACGCTACCGGCGGCGCCCGAAGCGGCTGCGCGTCGCGACGGCGACAGACGTCGGCGGCGGCACCAACTATTCCATGCTCCGGACCATGGACGAGGCCTACAAGGTGATCGCGCTGCAGGGCGAGAAACTGAACCCGCTGCAGGCTTTCTGGCAGTTGACGCGCGGCAATGCCGAGGCGCTGTCGATCGCCGACCGCGCCGGCACGCTGGAGCCCGGCACCGATGCCGACATCGTGGTGCTCGACGCAGGCGCCACGCCGGCCATGGCGATCCGCAAGGAGCGCGTGACGACGCTGGCGCAGGAACTGTTCCTCCTCCAGACGCTGGGCGACGACCGGGCGGTGACGGCGGTGTATGTGGCGGGGTGTCCGGCGAAAGACCCGCTCTGACGGCCGCGGTCCGGCGTTGTCCCAAGACACGCCTGCCACTGCCGCTTGTATCCGCGAGACCGGATGTTTCTACTGAACTCCGAAGCGGATTTGGCGGAGCGCCCCATGAACCTCTCTTCGACGATCGACGCCCTCTTCATCGGCACGGTCGAGGAGCGCTGGCCGGGCAGGCCGCCATCGGCGATCGGCAAACGCGCCACGGCGGAGCGGCTGGAAATCGGCCTCACGGGCTTCGTCCGTGATCGCCAGGCCGATCTCGAGGCGCATGGCGGGCTCGAGAAGGCGATCCACCACTATCCCGGAGACCATTACGCAGCATGGCGGGCCGAACTCGACCGCGACGATCTCGCCCCCGGCGGGTTCGGCGAGAACGTGTCGACGTTCGGCCTGACGGAGGACACGCTGTGCATCGGCGACGTGCTGTCGCTCGGCAGCGCGACCGTGCAGGTGAGCCAGGGCCGGCAACCGTGCTGGAAGCTCGCGGCCCACACAGGCGAGGAGCGCATGGCCTACCTGTTCCAGAAGACCGGTCGCACCGGCTGGTACTACCGGGTGCTGGAGCCCGGTCATGTCGAACCCGGCGACGGCATCGCCCTCGTCGAGAGACCCCGTCCGGGCTGGACGGTGAAGCGGGTCACGCAGGCGAGGCTGACGCGCCGGATTGAACCCTCCGACGCGGCGGTGCTGGCGGAGATGCCCGAACTCTACGCGGGATGGCGCGAAGCCTTCGCCCGGATGGCGGACGGCCAGGTCGAGGAAGACACGTCGGCGCGGCTGAAGGGCTGAACAAGCGCGGCCCGCGCTCATGCTGCTTGACCGCGTCGGTCGCCGTGGTAGGTCGAAACGGGCGCGGCCGCCCGGCAGGAGGGACAGCCATGAGCATCGAGAGCGACATCGCCCGAATCGCGGAACAGGAGGCGGCGATCGTCTTCGATCGGTTCGACGAGGAGGAGGCCTTTCGGCTCGGCGCCGCGCTGCGCGAGCGGGCGGCGAGGGACCATCTGCCGATCGTCATCGACATCCGCACCTGGGACCGGGCGCTGTTCTTCGCCGCCCTGCCGGGCTCGACCGACGCCAATTCCGACTGGGTGCGCCGCAAGATCAACACGGTGCGGCGGATGGGCAAGAGCAGCTACCGGGTGGCGCTGGAGCAGAACACGTCGGACTCGCTGTTTCCGCCCCGGCATGGGCTCGATCCGAAGGATTTCGTGCTGGCCGGCGGATGTTTCCCCATCCGGCTCGCCAATGCCGGGATCATCGGCTGCGTCACGATCTCCGGCCTGCCGCAGCGCCAGGATCATGGGGTCGTCGTGGAGGCGCTCTGCGCGCATCTCGGACTCGACCACGCGGCGCTGGCGCTGCGGGCGGAGTGACGGAGCGGCCATTCAGGCGGTCGTCGACCGCGAAACGAGATCCATCAGGGACGATCCATGCCGAAGCTCGCCGCCAACCTGTCGACGATGTTCACCGACGCGCCGTTCCTGGAGCGTTTCGGGCGGGCGGCGCGGGCAGGCTTCAAGGCCGTCGAGTGCCAGTTTCCCTATGGGTTCGATCCGGATGACATTGCCGCAGAACTCGAGCGGAACGGACTCACAATGGCTCTGTTCAATCTCCCGCCCGGCGATCTCGCCGCGGGCGAACGCGGCCTTGCCAGCCTCCCCGAGGCGCGTGACAGGTTTCGCGAGAGCCTCGACCCGGCCCTGCGCCACGCATTGGCGACCGGTTGCCGCCAGCTCCACTGCATGGCCGGCGTCCTGTCCGGGCCGGCGACCCCGGCCGAACGCGAAGCCGCCTTCGTCGACAATCTGCGCGCCGCGTCGGCGCTGTTCTGGCCGCACCGCATCCGGCTTCTGATCGAGCCGCTGAATCCGTTCGACACGCCGAACTATTTCCTCGGTTCCGTCGAACAGGCGGCCGGCATCGTCGAGAAGGCGGGCGTCGATGGCGTCGGCATCCAGTACGATTTCTACCACCAGAGCCGCACGCGCGGCGAACTGGTCGCCACGTTCGACCGTTTCCGTGGCCTCATCGGCCATGTCCAGATCGCCGGCAATCCCGGCCGGCACGAGCCGGATTCGGGCGAGGTCGACTACGGCTTCGTCCTGCGCGCGCTCGACGAGCGCGGCTATGCCGGCTTCGTCGGCTGCGAGTATGTGCCGGCCGGCGACACCGAGGCAGGGCTCGGGTGGGCGCGACAGTGGCTGGAAGCGGGTCCGGCGGCATGACCACGCTCGATCCGAAGCGCTTCTTTGTCGAGCTGTACGAGGCGGCGGTGGCGGCGGCCAACCCGGCGAAGGTCATCGGACGCCATCTGCCCGCAAGGCCGAAGGGGCGGACGATCGTGATCGGCGCCGGCAAGGGCGCCGCGCAGATGGCCCGGGCCTTCGAGGATGTCTGGGACGGGCCGCTCGAAGGACTGGTGGTGACGCGATACGGCTATGCGGTTCCTTGCAAGTCGGTCGAAGTCATCGAGGCGGCGCATCCCGTGCCCGACAAGGCGGGACTGGCGGGCGCGCGGTGTCTCGTCGAGGCCGTTTCGGGGCTGACCGCCGACGACCTCGTCGTGGCGCTGATCTCGGGCGGCGGCTCGGCGCTGTTGCCGGCGCCCGCCGGCGCGCTGACGCTCGCCGACGAGATCGCCGTCAATCGCGCGCTGCTCGCCTCCGGCGCGCCGATCTCGGCGATGAACACGATCCGCAAGCACGTCTCGGCAATCAAGGGCGGGCGTCTCGCCGCCGCCGCGCATCCGGCGCGGGTCGTGACGCTCGTCGTCTCCGACATTCCTGGCGACATCGCCGCGCTCGTATCTTCGGGACCGACCGTGCCCGACGCCTCGACGCGGCTGGACGCGCTGCGGCTCGTCGAAGCGTGGCGGATCGACCTGCCCGCCGCCGTCATGGCGCACCTGAAATCCCCCGACGCGGACGCGCCGCTGCCGGACGATCCGCGCTTCGCCGGAAACGAGGTCCACATCATCGCCTCGGCTGCCGCGTCGCTGGAGGCGGCCGCCGGCGTGGCGCGGGCGCATGGCGTCGAGGCCGTGATCCTGTCTGACGCGATCGAGGGCGAGGCGCGCGAGGTGGCCGGCATGCACGCGGCCATCGCGCGCGAGGTGGCGGGCAAGGACCGGCCGTTCTCCAAACCCGTCGTCATCCTGTCGGGCGGCGAAACCACGGTGACGCTGCGCGGCGCGGGGAAGGGCGGGCGCAACACGGAATTCCTCCTGTCGCTGGCGCTCGGCATCGACGGGATCGACGGCATCTCGGCGTTCGCCGCCGATACCGACGGCATCGACGGGTCGGAGGACAATGCCGGCGCCTTCTGCGATTCAACGACCGCCGCGCGGCTGCGGGCGGCCGGCCTCGATCCGCGCGCTCTCTTGGCAGCCAACGATGCCTGGAACGCGTTTTCCGCGCTCCACGACCTCTTCGTGCCGGGGCCGAGCGGGACCAATGTCAACGATCTGAGGGCGATACTGGTCCGATAGGCACCGGCCGGCTTTCGCCTTCACACCTCGTGCAGATAGAGATTGTAGTCCAGTTCGCTGACCGTGCGGGCGACGCGCAGGTATTCCGCCTGCTTGATGGCGGTGAAGGTGCGGTGCAGATCCGCGCCCAGGGCATCCTTCAGGAAGTCGGAGGCTTTTGCGGCCTCGATGGCCGAGCGCCAGTCCGTCGGCATGGCAGGGCCTGCACCGGCGGCCGCCTCGTAGCCGTTTCCGGTGGTCTCGGGACCGGGGTCGAGCGCCTCGTCCAACCCTTTGGCGATACCGGCGAGGACCGTGGCGGCGACCAGGTAGGGGTTGGCGTCCACGCCCGACGGTCGGTGCTCGATGCGGCGGTTCCGCGCGTCGCCGGCCGGCACGCGCAGCGCCACCGAGCGGTTGTTGACGCCCCAGGTCGGCGCGATGGGCGCATAGGACTGGGCGACGAAGCGGCGCCAGGAATTGGCGTGGGGAGCGAAGACCAGCATGGATTCGCCCATGGTGGCCGCCAGCCCGCCGAGCGCATGCAGGAGACGCGGCTCCCAGCCGTCTCCCTCGGCTTCGGCGAAGACGTTGCGTCCTTCGCCGTCCCGCAGCGACACATGGAGATGCATGCCCGAGCCGGCATAGGCCTCGATGGGCTTGGCCATGAAGCAGGCGGTGACGCCGTGGCGGCGCGCCTGGGCGCGGACCAGGCGCTTCAGCATGATCAGGTCGTCGGCGGCGCGCAGGATGTCGCGGCGGTAGTTCAGGGTCAGCTCGTACTGGCCGGGCGCGTATTCGGAGATGACCGTCTCGGCGGGGATGCCCTGTTCGCGCGCTGCGGCGTAGATGTCGGAGAACAGCGGCTCCATGCCGTGCAGGTGGTCGACCGAATAGACCTCGGTCTTGCCCGAGCGGCGGCCGTCGACGACGGCGCGGGCCGGCTGGACGCCGCTGTCCATGTCGCGCTCGTTGGCGAGCAGGAAGAACTCCAGTTCGAAGGCGCCTGCCGGATGGAGACCCCGCGCCGCGAAGGCCTCGACCTGCCGCGCCAACGCATGGCGGGGGTCGGAGGTCATCGGCGCGCCGTCGAGGCCGTACATCGACATCAGCACCTGGGCGCGGCGCGGGCTGGTGCCGTGCAACGGCACGAGCGTGCCGGGAATCGGCCAGGCGCGCAGGTCGCCGTCGCCCGAATCCCAGATCAGGCCGGTCTCGTGGACGTCCTCGCCGGTGATGTCGAGGCCGAGGATGGAGATCGGCAGATGCCGGCCGCCCTTGTAGAAGCCTTCGAGTTCGTGCCGGCGGATGATCTTGCCGCGGCCGACGCCGTTGACGTCGACCAGCACGATGTCGATCGCCTCGATGTCGGGATGGTCGTCCAGGAAGGCGCGGGCTTCGTCGAGCGTGGAGCCGGAGGGGGAGGTCATGGTCATGCGATCAATTCCGAACACACGTCCCCGAACGCCGCGACCAGGCGGTCGACCTGCCGGGCGGTGGTGGCGGGGGAAACGAGCATCATGTTGTGAAAGGGCGCGATCAGGCAGCCGCGATTGACGAGCGCGATGTGGATGGCGGCTTCGAGCGCCGGCGCGTGGGCGGCTTCCGCTTCGGCGCCGTTGGACAGGGGACCGGGCGCGCAGATGAACTCGACGCGCGCGCCGACGCGGGCGACGTGCCAGGGCAGGCCGGACCGCGCGATGGTTCCCGCGAGGCCCTTCTCCAGCCGGGCCGCGCCGCGCTCCATCCGGGCGTAGTTTTCCGCCGTCATCACCTCTTCCAGCGTCGCGCGCATGGCGGCGAATTGCAGCGGATTGGCCGAGAGCGTCGTGCCCATGCCGGAATAGCCGGGTTCCTTGGTCTTCTGGTAGGCGTCCCAGCGCGCGGCCATCTCCTCCGTCATGCCCCAGACGGCGGCGGGCACGCCGCCGGCGATCGGCTTGCCCAGCACGAAGAGGTCGGGCTCCAGGCCGAAGGTCCGCGTATAACCGCCGAGACCCGTCGAGATGGTATGCGTCTCGTCGATCAGGAGCAGTGTGCCGGACTCACGCGTCGCCCGGCGCAGCGCCTCGTGAAAGCCGGGCCTGGGCAGCACCATGCAGGAATTGGTCAGCACCGGCTCGGTGATGACGCAGGCGACGTCGCGCCTGGCGAGGGCGGCTTCGAGCGCGGCGACATCGTTGAACTCGACGATCTCGGTCGCCCCGGTCAGATCGCGGAACTCGCCGGCGAGACCGGGACGATTGATCGGACGCCCGTCCTTCAGGCGCACCATCGTCTCGTCCACCGAGCCGTGATAGCAGCCATTGAAGACCAGGATCTTCGGCCGGCCGGTGACGGCGCGGGCCAGCCGCAGAGCAAACCGGTTCGCGTCGGTCGCCGTCGTCGCCACCTGCCAGCGGGCGAGGCCGAAGCGCTCGACGAGTAGCCGGCCGACGACGGCGGCATCCTCGTTGGGCAGCATATAGGTCAGGCCCCTGCCTGCCTGTCGTCGGATCGCGCGGGCGACCGGGGCGGGCGAATGGCCGAACATGGAGCCGGTGTCGCCCAGGCAGAAATCGTCGAGCCTGTGGCCGTCGACGTCGGTCAGTGTCGCGCCGCGCGCGTCGGCCACCACCATGCGGAAGGGCATCGGCCAGTCGAGCATCCAGTGCAGCGGCACGCCGTCCAGAAAGCCGGACGGTTCGGCGGCGGCCGCCGCCGATTTCGGACGGGCGGCGGCGAAGGTCGCGGCTTCGCGGGCGCGCAGCGCCTCGATGCGCGCAACCGAAACGCCGCCGATCCTGTCCATGGTCACATGCATCAAGACGCCCCCGGAAAACGCATCTACATAGCGGCGGCGATCCCAGGCGGCAATCGTCCCGCCGCCGCGGCCGCTCGACCGGAAAACGGGGCTTGAGCGCTGGGACGTCCGGGGTATTGTCCCGGCCCAGCCAACCGGAACAACCACCCCGACCCATGATCGAACCCATTTCGCCCGATGACGAACCCGCGGTACTCGCGCTCAACACCATCCATGCCGCGCAGCTTTCGTTGCTCGACGAAACGGGGCTGAAACGGCTGCTCGACGCAGCCTATGTGGCGCGAAGGATCGGCGACCTGGAGGCGTTCATGATCGCATTCGACCAGGACGCGGACTATGCGAGCCCGAATTTCCTGTGGTTTCGCGAACGCTATCCGCGTTTCGCCTATGTCGACCGCATCGCGGTCGCCGCGGCAGCGCGCGGACGGGGCCATGCGCGGCGCCTCTACGAGCATCTGTTCGAGCGGGCACGGCGGGATGGCCACACGGTCGTCACCTGCGAGGTGAATTCCGATCCGCCGAACCCTGCCTCCGACGCCTTCCATCAAGCGCTCGGCTTCCGGGTCGTCGGCGAAGCGTCGATCTACGGCGGAGACCGGACGGTGCGCTACTACGAGCGGCGGCTTTGACGCGCGCGCGGCGCGCGCGCAGGCGTCAGCATGGACCTCTCCCGCAGCCGTGCCGCTGGTGCTAGGATCGCGGGCGGAACGACCTGATCCATCGCGCCCCGGAGGAGACCCGTCATGCGCTTGACCGCCGCCGCCGTCCTGGCTGCCGCTGGCTTTCTTGCCGCCGCGGCGACCGATGCCGCGGCCTCTGGCGGATTATCCTGCGCGGCCGACGACGCCTTCGCGGCGATCTCCATCGAGAGCGGCGTGACGCACGGGATGGGCAGTCCGGTCTTCAACTTCCGCGCCACCTCCATCATCCGCGACGACGCGGTGGCCGGCGACCTGCGCGAGATGGCCTACGAGGGCGAGCACCTGGCGCAGTACTGGCTGGACGGGGAGGAATTGCGGATGGTGCTCTATCGCGAGCGCAGCGAGGGCGCGCACGGCTACGTGCAGATCGAGGTGCGGACGATCGTCGACGGGGAAGGGCTCTACAGGGGCTCCTACGAACTGACCGCCTTCGACATGGAAGGCGACACCACCGGCGAGGGCAAGTCGCTACGGGGCGACGGTCCGGTCGAGTGCTTCGTGGAATGAACGGCGGCCGTCAGCCGGCGATGTCGATGACGCCGCAGTCGCCCTGCTCGGATCCGAAGGCCACCCGGCGGCCGGCGCGGTCCCAGGCGAGCGTGGTGATGGCGCCCTTGCCCGGCCGGCGCAGAAGCACTTCCTTCTGGTCGGCGATGCGGGCGGCGAGCACCATCCCGTCGGCATAGCCGATCGCGACGAAATCGTCGGACGGGTGACAGGCGACCGCGGTCACCTGCGTGTTGCCGCGCGTGCCGAGTTCGAGCGGGGCCTTGCCCATCGGGCCGTCCTTTCCCTGGAACGGCCAGACGATCGCCGCCGGCGCGCCGGAACTCGCGAGCCAGCGCCCTTTCGGGCTCCAGGACAGGCTTTTCACTTTCGCGGGATACCCGGTCATGCGCATGTGCTTGCCGTCGGCGAGCTTCCAGCCGTGCAGCGCGCTCTCCTGCATGGTGGTGACGAGGAAGTTGCCGTCGGGCGAAAAGGTGATGCCGGTGTGCGCGCCGGCCCATTCCAGTTCCGTCGGCTTGCCGTCGGCGGCCGGGAAATGCAGCGTCGCGCCGTTGTAGCGCGCCACGCCGATCCGCATGCCCTTGGGCGAAAACGCGATGCCCTCCACCGTGCGCGGGTGGTCGAAGGCCTTCGTCCTGCCGTCGGCGAAGCGGACATGCGCCGTGCGGCCCGCGCCCCAGGCGATGGCGCCCTGCGGGCCCGAGGCGATGCAAGCGATCCACTTGCGGCCGAAATCGGCCAGTTGCTCGACCGAGCCATCGGCGCCGATCGCCATCACCTTTCCGTCCTCGCCACCCGTCAGGAGATGCTCCGCCTTCTCGTCCAGCGTCGCGCAGATCAGTCCGTCATGCGCGGCCACGTGCTTGTGGCCGTCGGAGAAGCGATGCACCGTTCCGTCCGCCAGCGCGAAATGCGGAACGTCCGACACGAAGGCCGCAGCGACGCAGTGGCCGGGCAGGTCGAGGGGGGCGACGGTTGGCATCGAACGAACCCGCATGGTATACAATGACGATTGGACGCGGTGTACACGAAGCCTCGAATCGAACGCAACATGGCATTCCACATTAAGAACCCCGAGACGGACGCACTCGCCCGCAAGGTAGCAAGGGTCAAGGGCCTCAGCCTGACGGATGCCGTGCACCAGGCGCTCGAGCACGAGTATCGCCGGGAGACGGGGCGCTCCGCTTTGATGGAGGATGCGATCGACATCGTTCGCCGGTTTCAGGACAAGGGCGACCGATCCAAGGGGGCTCCGGCCGACAGGTCTTTCATCGACGGCCTCTACGAGTAGCGACCGTGGTCATCGACGCATCGGCGCTGACCGCGATTTTCGCTGGCGAAGATGACGGCCATTCACTCCTCGCGCGGATCGAAAAAGCTCGCGTTAGGGCGATTTCGCCCCTCGGCCTTTGGGAGGCGACGGTTGCGCTGGGGCGCATCTATGCCCGACCCATCGGTGAAGTCGCCGCCGACCTGCAGCCCTTCCTCGACCGGTTCGATATCCGTTCGCTGCCCGTGACGGCGGAAACGACGGGCCTCGCGCTGATCGCCTTCGAGCGCTTCGGTCGAGGTCGCCACAAGGCGGGTCTCAACTTCGGAGACTGCTTCGCCTATGCCGCCGCACGGCAGCATCGCTTGCCGTTGCTCTTCAAGGGCGAGGATTTCTCGCTGACGGATATCGAGACGGCATAAGCATCTGGCTCCGTTCGAGACATGGAGCGTCGCCTCGCCCTCAGCCCGGCCGTCTGCCTATACCGCCTGGCAGGCCTCGAAAGTCCGCTTCAACCTCTCCGGATCAAGTTCGCGGCCGATGAAGACGATGCGGCTGTCGCGGGGCTCGCCGTCCTTCCACGGGCGCTGGTGGTCGCCCTCGATGATCATGTGGACACCCTGGACCACGTAGCGCTCCGGATCGCCCTTGAAGGCGATAATGCCCTTGAGGCGCAGGATGTTGGGACCTTCGAGCTGGGTGATCTTTTCGATCCAGGGGAAGAAGCGCTTGGGGTCCATCTCGCCGGCCCGCAGCGAAACCGACTGCACCGTCACGTCGTGGATCGGCGACGCCTCGCCGTGGTGGTGAGGGTGGTGATGGTCGTGATCGTGATGATGACCGTCCTCGTGGTCGTGGTGATGATGGTCGTGATCATGATCATCGTGGTCGAGGAAATGCGGGTCGTCGGCGAGCACGCGCTTCAGGTCGAAGGCGCCGCGGTCGAGCACCTCGTCAAGCGCGACGGCGGCCCTCTCCGTGTGATGGATGCGGGCGGACGGGTTGATCGCGCGAATGGTTGCTTCCAAGGCGCGCAGTTCGTCGGGCGTGACCAGGTCGGTCTTGTTGATGACGACGACGTCTGCGAAGGCGATCTGGTCCTCGGCCTCGCGGCTGTCCTTCAGGCGCAGCGGCAGGTGCCTGGCGTCGACCATCGCCACGACCGCGTCGAGCCTTGTCTTCGAGCGCACGTCCTCGTCCATGAAGAAGGTCTGCGCCACCGGCACGGGGTCGGCGAGGCCCGTCGTCTCGACCAGGATCGCGTCGAAGCGGCCCGGCCGGCGCATCAGCCCCTCGACGACGCGGATCAGGTCGCCGCGCACCGTGCAGCAGATGCAGCCATTGTTCATTTCGTAGATCTCTTCGTCGGATTCGACGATGAGGTCATTGTCGACGCCGATCTCGCCGAATTCGTTGACGATCACGGCGTAGCGCTTGCCGTGGTTCTCCGACAGGATGCGGTTGAGGAGCGTGGTCTTGCCCGAACCGAGATAGCCGGTGAGCACGGTGACGGGAATCTGGGACTGGGTATCGGGCATGGCGCGCCTCTTGGGCCGTTTGTTGGGACGTCGCGGTCATATAGGACGTGCATCTGACGATTGCACGCGCGATCGGCGGATGACGAAGCGCAGGACCCGCGTCGCTTCCGGCCGCGCGATCACGCATTTGTCATCGAACTGATACACAGCTCTGGCATGACTTCGTCGGCGAATTAGCCGGCTGGATCATAGTGCGGGCGGAAGTTTGCCTCCACCGGCGGAGTGAATATGCTTTGTGTACCCGCCGGAGCATGCAGGAGGGACAGATGGCGAAGGAAAAGGGCGCGGCGCTGAACCGTCTTCAATCGGCGGCGCGGCTTTCGCGCACCGCGCTCGCGTCGCGGCTCCTCGATCACGGCTTCTATGCCGGGCAGGACCAAATCATGCTCGCGCTGGCGCTGGAGGACGGGCAGACGCCAGGCCAACTGGCCGCGCGGCTCGGCGTGCGGCCGCCGACGATCACCAAGACGATCAACCGGCTGCAGGCGCAATACTTCCTCGACAAGCGCGCCTCGGAAAACGATGCCCGCCAGGCGCATGTGTTTCTCACCGAGAGCGGCCGCGACGCCATCAAGGCGATCGAGAAGTCCGTCCGCAAGACCGAGAAGCAGGCGCTGAAGGGGCTCGACAAGAAGGAGCAGAAGACGCTCGCCAAGCTGCTTGCGCGCATCGAAAGCAACTTTTCGGGAAATCCTCGTCAGATCGACACGCTGGACGATATCGACGACGAGGAATAGTCCCTCGGCCGGGCAACGCCCCGCCGATACGCGAAATCGCTTGCCCTCGCATCCGGGATCGCTGAAACAGGTCGAAACGATTCCTCCGACGGCGATGCCGGTGAACACCAGTCCCTCGACCAAGGAAACGGCAACGCCCGCTGCCGCCATCCTGCTCGTCTTTTCGGCCGGGCTGCTGTTTTCCTTTCTGGATTCGAGTGCGAAGTATCTCGGCTCCGTCGGTCTCGCGTCGCCCTTCATCGCCTGGGCGCGCTTCGCCGTCCACGTGCTGCTCGCCCTCGTCCTGCTGCGCGCATGGGCGAGCCCGACGGTGTTCCGGGTGAACAGCATGCCCAGGCAACTCGTGCGCGGCATGTTCCTGTTCGGCTCGACCTTGTTCAACTTCCTTGCGCTCGAGACACTGCAACTGGCCGAGACGGTCTCGATCTTCTTCTTCGCCCCGATGGTCATCACCGCGATCGCCGGCCCGCTGCTCGGCGAGTGGGCCGGCTGGCGGCGCTGGATGGCCGTCCTCGTCGGCTTCGTGGGCGTCCTCGTCGTCACGCGCCCTGGCCTCGGCGTCTTCGGCCTCGGTCACGTCTACGCGGTCTGCGCGATGCTCAGCTACTGCTTCTACGTGATCACGACCCGCCAGATGAGCAGTCGGGAGACGGCCGAAAGCATGATCTTCTACTCGGCACTCGCGCCGGTGATCCTGATGGCGCCGACGCTTCCGGTCTACGCGTCGATGCCCGACGGCTGGTTCCAGTGGACCGTGCTCCTTTCGATGGGCGTGCTCGGCGGCATCGGCCACTGGCTGATCATCAAGGCCTATCGCATCGCCACGACGACGGCGCTCGCCCCCTATGCCTATCTGCAACTCGTCTGGATGGTGTCGCTCGGTTATCTCTTCTTCGGCGACCTGCCGGACATGTGGACCATCGGCGGCGCGCTCATCATCGTGTCGAGCGGGCTCTACATCGTCCACCGCGAGCGGCAGCTGCGCCTTCGCGACGCCGCCCTGTCGACCCACTGACGGACTTCGGCGAAAAGGTTGAATCGACGGACGGCGATGGCGTATAGCTGATTTAAACAGTTTAAGGGACGTCGCGGGGAGGGCGCTCTGGCGCAGAAGATCAAGCTTTCGACCATCGCCGACGCGCTCGGCGTTTCCACTGCCACTGTTTCCCTGGCGCTGCGCGACAGCCCGCTGGTGGCCGATGCCACCCGTGAACGCATCAAGGAACACGCGCGGGCCATCGGCTACATCTACAACCGCCGGGCTGCCAGCCTGAGGACCTCCCGCTCCGGGATCGTCGGCGTCGTCGTACACGACATCATGAACCCGTTCTTCGCCGAGATCCTGCGCTCGATCGAGAGCGAACTCGACCGCAGCCGGCAGACCTTCATTCTGTCCAACCACTACGACCAGCTCGAAAAGCAGCGCAGCTTCATCGACACGCTGCTGCAACTGGGCGCCGACGGCGTCATCATGTCGCCTGCCATCGGCACGCCGCGCGAGGACATCCAGATGATGGAGGACAACGGCCTTCCGGCGGTGCTCGTGGCCCGTTCGGTGGAAGGCGCGCAGGTCCCGGTGTTCCGGGGCGACGATTCCTACGGGATCGGGTTGGCGACCAACCATCTCATCTCGCTTGGACATCGCCGCATCGCCATGATCGGCGGCACCGACCAGACATCGACCGGCCGGCATCGCTATCAGGGCTATGTGATCGCCATGCAGAAGGCGGGGCTACCGGTCCAGCCGCACTGGCGCATTCCCGGGCCGCGCACCAAGCAGGCCGGTTTCGAGGTGGCGGGCGAATTTCTCGCGCTGCCCGACAAGCCGACGGCCGCCGTGTGCTGGAACGATCTCGTGGCGATCGGCCTGATGAACGGCATCGCGCGCGCCGGTCTGGTCCCTGGCATCGACATTTCCGTCACCGGCTATGACGATCTCGAGGAAGCGGCCATCGCCACGCCCGCGCTGACCACGGTGTGGAACGGCCAGCGCGACGTCGGCCGCCGCGCGGCGCGGGCGTTGCTCGACCGGCTGAACGGCGTCGCGGTGCAGACCTCGCAGGAACTCATCAAGCCGGAACTGCATGTCCGGCAGTCGACCGGAAAGCCGGTGGAGCGCGACTGAGCCGTTGAGCCAGGCAACGGAACGGATTTCCCACCGCCGGGATTATGTCTAGGGTCGCCGCCGCTGATACGCGTTCCAAAGGAGTCATCATGTCCCAGCCGCAATCCCGCGACATCGTCATCCTCGTTCCGGGACGACTGCACGGCCACGCCCTGACGCGTCTGGGCGACGGGTTCAGGCTCATCAGGATCGACCGCGCCGATCCCGCCCTGCTCGAACCGAACGTGGCGTCGACGGTGCGTGGCGTGGCCGCGATGACGGTGATCGACGCGGCTTTCATCGACGCTCTGCC
Organism: Mesorhizobium sp.; assembly: GCA_046292285.1. GTDB lineage: Bacteria > Pseudomonadota > Alphaproteobacteria > Rhizobiales > Rhizobiaceae > Aquibium. The sequence goes on from JBKBRJ010000040.1 coordinate 31,976, forward strand.
GAACCTGGAGATCATCGCCAATTTCGGCGTCGGCTATGACGCGGTCGATGCCAGGCATGCGGCGACGCGGAACGTGATGGTCACCAACACGCCCGACGTTCTGACCGAGGAAGTCGCCGATACGGCGGTGGGGCTGCTCATCAACACGGTGCGCGAGTTGCCGAAGGCGGAAGCCTGGCTCAGGGCGGGACGCTGGGTGACGGACGGCGCCTATCCGCTGTCGCGCGCCACCTTGCGCGGGCGTTCGGTCGGCATCTTCGGCATGGGGCGCATCGGCATGGCGATCGCGCGGCGGCTGGAAGCCTTCGGCCTGCCCGTCAGCTATCACAACCGCCGAAAGGCGGAGGGCGTCGCCTACGCCTACCACGATACGCTGGTCGGCCTGGCGCGCGCGGTCGACACCCTGATTTCGGTCGCGCCCGGCGGCGCGGCGACGGAGAAGGCGGTGAACGCGGAGGTGCTCGCCGCGCTCGGCGCCAACGGCGTCTTCGTCAACATCGGGCGTGGCAGCACGGTGGACGAGGCCGCGCTGGCGACCGCGCTGAAGGACGGGACGATCCTGGCCGCCGGGCTCGACGTCTTCGCGGACGAACCGCGCGTTCCCGACGACCTGCTTTCGCTCGGCAACGCCTGCCTGCTGCCCCATGTCGGATCGGCGTCGGTGCACACGCGCCAGGCGATGGCCGATCTCGTCGTCGACAATCTCATCGGCTGGTTCGACGCGGGCAGGGCGCTGACGCCCGTCGGTGAAACGGCGTCGGTGGCGCCCCGACCGCGCTGAGCGGTCCGCTGCCTCGGGCAGCGCCTATTCCGCTGCGGCGGCCATGCCCGTACGAGCGGCGGCATGGGCGCGCACGGCATCCCCGAAGGCCCGGAAGATGCGTGCCGAATTGTCGTCGCTCCTGACCCAGTACTCCGGGTGCCACTGCACGCCGACCGCAAATCCCCTGGAGTCGCGCACCGAAACGGCCTCGACGGTGCCGTCCTCGGCCACGGCCTCCACCTGGAGCCGATCGCCCAGCCGATCGATGGCCTGGCGGTGCACCGAGTTCACCCGGATATCGCCGGCGCCGAACACGCCCGCCAGGCAGCTTCCGGGCTTGATGGTGACGTTCTGGCGGATCGCGAAGCGGACGTCATGGTGGTCGCCGGGCGGCGCCCGGTGGTCCATCATGCCTTCCTTCTCCTGGATCTCGGTCGCCAGCGTGCCTCCGAGCGCCACGTTCATCTCCTGGATGCCGCGGCAGATGGCGAGCAGCGGCACGCCGCGCTCGATCGCCTTGCGGATCAGCGGCAAGGTGGTCGCGTCGCGCGCGGGGTCGTAGGGGCCGTTCTCCTCCGTCGCCTCGCCGCCGTAGAGGTCGGGGTGCACGTTGGTCTTCGAGCCGGTGATCATGACACCATCGACGGACGACAGCAGGCCGTCGAAATCGATCCGCTCCCCAAGGTTGGGCAAAGCCACGGGCAACACCCCGGCGCCGGTGATCGCGGCCTCGATGTATTGCTGCGGCACCGCGTGCCAGGTGTAGGCATCGAAGGTGCGGATGTCGGAAGAGACGGCGACGAGCGGCTGTTTCATGGCTTGGTTCCCGGCCTTGCGGTCTTTCGGGGAGGATTTCGATTGCCCCTATCTAGCTTTTCCGCGCGTGTTTTCCAACAGGAAGCGAAACGGCATTTGGTGGCCATCTGAATGTCGTATGGCAAACAATATTATGTGCATTTACAGCAGCTTAGGTAAAAATACGCTATCGCTCGAATTCGGCGCTTCGGACGCTGGACGCAACTGGCGGCCTGTGCAAAGCAAACCGTTGGATGTCCGGACCGCACGCTCATCCGGACCGCTTGCCATGATCGGAGGAGAAAACATGGATCGTCGTTCATTCATCAAGAAGGCCGGCCTGACCGGCGCCGGCGCTGCCGCCGCCACCGCGCTCGCGGCTCCCGCCATCGCGCAGTCCAACCCCAAGATCACCTGGCGCCTGACGTCGTCCTTCCCGAAGTCCCTCGACACGATCTACGGCGGCGCCGAGGTCTTCTCGAAGATGGTGTCGGAGGCCACCGACGGCAATTTCGAGATCCAGGTCTTCGCGGCGGGCGAGATCGTGCCGGGCCTGCAGGCGGCCGACGCCACGACCGCCGGCACCGTCGAGGCCTGCCACACCGTCTCCTACTACTACTGGGGCAAGGACCCCGCATGGGCGCTCGGCGCGGCCGTGCCCTTCGCGCTCAACGCGCGCGGCATGAACGCCTGGCACTACCATGGCGGCGGCATCGACCTGATGAACGAGTTCTACGCCCAGCACAACCTCGTCGGCTTCCCCGGCGGCAACACCGGCGTCCAGATGGGCGGCTGGTATCGTAAGGAGATCAACACTGTCGCCGATCTCCAGGGCCTCAAGATCCGCATCGGCGGCTTCGCAGGACGCATCATGGAGAAGCTCGGCGCCGTGCCGCAGCAGATCGCCGGCGGCGACATCTATCCGTCGCTCGAGAAGGGCACGATCGACGCGGCGGAGTGGGTCGGCCCCTATGACGACGAGAAGCTCGGCTTCTACAAGGTCGCGCCCTACTACTACTATCCGGGTTGGTGGGAAGGTGGCCCGACTGTCCATCTCATGTTCAACAAGGAGAAGTACGACGCGCTGCCGAAGGCGTACCAGTCGCTGCTGCGCACCGCGGCCCAGGCCGAGGACGCCGACATGCTCCAGAAGTACGATTACCTGAACCCGGATGCGATCAAGCGCCTCGTTGCCAACGGCACGCAGCTGCGACCGTTCAGCCAGGACGTTCTTTCGGCCTGCTTCGACGCCTCGCTCGGCATCTACGACGAGCTGACCGCCTCGAATGCCGCCTTCAAGAAGATCTGGGATTCGATCGCCGACTTCCGAAGCCGGCACTTCCTCTACTCGCAGGTCGCCGAATACAACTATGACACCTTCATGATGATCCAGCAGCGTTCGGGCAAGCTCTGACGCCGGAAGTCCTCGAAGAAAGCCCCGGGACGGCAACGTCCCGGGGCTTTTCTTTGTCCCGTGTCCGCGTCGAGGCCGGGGTCGATGCCTGCAAGGCTGCATGCCGGGCGGGTTCCGCGGCCATGCGCGCCGGCTACCCAACTCATTCATTCCGTTGCTGAATAAATGATGGTCCCTGTCGCCCGCGCGCTGGACAGGTTGCAACCCATATGCATTGATGGCCAACAGTTGGCCGGCGGGCTGTCGGAATTCTAGCCAGGCCAGCTCACAATCCAGATGGGAGGAAACTTATGGATCGTCGTTCATTCATCAAGAAGGCCGGGCTTGCCGGCGCTGGCGCCGCCGCCGCCAGTACGCTCGCGGCACCCGCCATCGCGCAGTCGAACCCGAAGATCACCTGGCGCTGCACGTCTTCGTTCCCGAAGGCACTCGACACGATCTTTGGCGCGGCCGAGACGATGGCGAAGTTCGTCAAGGAAGCCACCGACGGCAATTTCGAGATTCAGGTCTTCGCGGCCGGAGAGATCGTTCCGGGCCTGCAGGCGGCCGACGCGGCCTCGGCCGGGACGGTCGAACTCGCCCATACCGCATCCTACTACTATTGGGGCAAGGACCCGGTCTATGCCTTCGGCACGGCCATTCCCTTCGGCCTCAACTATCGTCAGCAGAACGCCTGGTACTATTATGGCAACGGCAACACGCTGATGAACGAGTTCTACGCCACGCAGGGCCTCTACGGCATGATCTGCGGCAACACCGGCGCCCAGATGGGCGGCTGGTTCCGCAAGGAGATCAATACGCTCGACGATCTCAAGGGCCTGAAGATGCGCATCGGCGGCATGGGCGGCAAGATCATCGAGAAGCTCGGCGTCGTGCCGCAGCAGATCGCCGGCGGCGACATCTATCCGGCGCTCGAGAAGGGCACGATCGATGCCTGCGAGTGGGTCGGTCCCTATGACGACGAGAAGCTCGGCTTCCAGAAGGTCGCGCCGTACTACTACTATCCCGGCTGGTGGGAAGGCGGTCCCGTGCTGCACACGCTGGCCAATCTCGGCAAGTGGAACGAGCTTCCGAAATCCTACCAGGGCATTCTGGAAACGGCCTGCCGCGCGGCCAATGCCGACATGATGGCCAACTACGACTTCAAGAACCCGATCGCGATCAAGAGCCTCGTGCAGGGCGGCGCGCAGCTGCGTCCCTTCAGCCAGGAAATCCTGTCGGCGTGCTACGATGCCGCGCTCGAGACCTACGCCGAGATCAACGCGGTCAATCCGACCTTCAAGAAGATCTACGACGACCAGCAGGCCTTCAAGAAGGACGCCTATCTGTGGGCGCAGCTGACGGAGTACAACTTCGACACCTTCATGATGATCCAGCAGCGCGCCGGCAAGCTCTGACGCCCGGCTTCGGCGCCGGCCGGCACGCAGCCGGCCGGAAATGCCGAATGAAAACGAAGAAGACCCCGGGGATGGCGACATCCCCGGGGTCTTCTTCTTTCGGGCGTCCGTCGCCTCAGTTGAAGCTGGGCGGCCGGCTGAGATCGTTTTGCGCCGGCGGCGGGGCGGCCGGCTGTGTCGGCGCGCTCTCGGCGGGCTGCTGGGCGCCGAGCGGCGGCAGCCCGAGCGGCGGCAAGCCGAGTGCCCCGCCAGGCGAACCGGAGCCGGCGTCCGGCGATCCGGTCCCCGGAGCGCCGAACTGCGGCAGGCCCAGAGGAGGCAGGCCAAGTCCGCCGCCAGAATCGCCGCCGCCGAGGGGCGGCAGACTCATGCCGCCGCCACCTTCTCCACCCATGGGCGGCAGCTGGATCTGGATGTCGCTCGAGGGCGGGGGTGACTTGTAGTGCGTCACGAGCCCGGGGAAGGCGATCACGAGCAGGATCATCAGGAACTGGATGACGATGAACGGGAAGGCCCCCTTGTAGATGTCGATGGTCCGGATCGCAGGCAACATGCGGCCCGTCACCGGGTCGGCCCAGTCCCGCATCGGCGCCACCGAGCGCAAATAGAACAGCGAGAAGCCGAAGGGAGGCGTCAGGAACGAGGTCTGGAGATTGATGCCCAGGATGACGCCGAACCAGATCAGGTCGATTCCCAGCCTTTCGGCCACGGGCGCCAGCAGCGGAACGGCGATGAAGGCGATCTCGAAGAAGTCCAGGAAGCAGCCCAGGATGAAGATGATGATCGTCACGACGATCAGGAAGCCGTACTCCCCGCCCGGGAGTGCGAGCAGAAGCTCTTCGATCCAGATGTTGCCGTTGATGCCGTAGAAGGTCAGGCCGAAGATGCGCGCGCCGATCAGGATGAACATCACGAAGGCGGAGAGCTTCGTGGTCGAATCAAGCGCCTGCTTGAGCACCGTCATGTTCAGCCGGCCCTTCGCGAGGGCAAGGATCAGCGCGCCCGTCGCGCCCATGGCGCCACCTTCGGTCGGCGTGGCGATACCGAGGAAAATGGTTCCAAGCACGAGGAAGATCAGCGCCAGCGGCGGGATCAGGACGATGACGACCTGCTCGGCGAGACGCGACAGGATGTTGAGCTTGAAGAAGCGGTTGGCCAGGCTGAAGAGATAGGCTGCGAGCGTGGCGACGGTCGCCGCCCAGACGAGCCGGACCTCGTAGCGCATGTCGGCGAAGATCGTGTTGTAGGTGGCCCAGTAGATGACCCCCGCCGCCGCCAGAATCGCGATCAGCGAGGTCACGCCGCCGCCCAGCGTCCGCGCCTGGACCGGCAGGGCCGGCACCCATTCCGGCTTGATCAGCGAGACCGCGAGCAAGTAGGCGCAATAGATGGCGATGATGATCATCGCCGGAATCAGGGCGCCGACATACATGTCGCCGACCGACCGGCCGAGCTGGTCGGCCATGACGATCAGGACGAGCGAGGGCGGTACGATCTGCGCCAGCGTGCCCGACGCCGCGATGGTGCCGGTCGCGACCGACTTGTTGTAACCGTAGCGCATCATGATCGGCAGCGAGATCAGGCCCATGGCGATGACAGAGGCGGCCACGACGCCTGTCGTTGCGGCCAGCAGGGCGCCGACCAGCACGGCCGCGAAGGCGAGGCCGCCGCGAACCGGCCCGAAGAGCTGGCCGATCGTGTCGAGCAGATCCTCGGCCATGCGGGAGCGCTCGAGGATCAAGCCCATGAAGGTGAAGAAGGGGATCGCCAGCAGCGTATCGTTGTACATGATCCCGTAGATGCGTTCGGGATGCGACTGCAGCAGCGGCCAGAACAGTCGGATCTCGCTGGAGATATGCGAGAGTTCCACGCCGATGACGAAGAAGATGAGCCCGCCCGCGGCCAGCGTGAAGGCCACCGGGTAACCGATCAGCAGCATCGCCATCACGGAGACGAACATGATCGGCGCGAGATTGTGGGCGACGAAGTCAATCACGGCGCTCGCTCTCCATCTCGATCACAGCTTCTGCCGCCGGCGGCAGGTCGTGTTGCGGCGACGGATCGTCGATGATCCCCATCACCACGGCGGCGCGCTTGATGATTTCGGACAGGGCCTGGGCGAGCAGCAGGATGAAGCCCGCCAGCACCATCGCCTTGGCCGGCCAGATGATCAGACCGCCGGAGTTCGCCGACATCTCGCCGCTCCGGTAGGACAGCATGAACCACGGCCAGCACAGGTAGACGAGCAGCGCCGCGAAGGGCAGCAGGAAGAAGACGTGGCAGAAGAGGTCGATCCAGTCGCGCGTGCGCTTGGCGAGCCGGTTCGACAGGATGTCGATGCGGATATGCTCGTTCTGGCGCAGGGTGTAGGCGGCGGCGAGCATGAACACCGTGCCGTAGAGATACCACTGCAGCTCGAGCCAGGCGTTCGACGACATGTCGAAGGCCTTGCGCATGCTGGCATTGCCGGCGCTGATCAGGACCGCAACGAGAATCAGCCAGGAAACGTTCTTCCCGATGATCCCGGTGATGCTGTCGATGACTCGCGAGAGAGCCAGAAGCCCCGCCATGAAGTGTACCTCCCGATAGGCCTTTGCCGGTTTCCCCGTGAGCCAGTGCCGCTATTCACAAGCTGCCGGACGTCGAATTGGGCCACCCGTCCGATCGGACCGCGACAGCCGGGGAGTGATTACCAGCTTTGTCGGCGCAATCAAAGAGATTGGAATTCAAACCGGCGTGGACGAGAGGCCATTAGGTAGTTCTACGTAGCGGATATCGTTGGAAGTCGAGCGCCGGACGCGTGGTTTCGCCACGCACGGGGAGAGTGTAGCGGTCCGTTCCACGCAACCGGTCCGCCGATTTCGTTTGACGGGACGGGCTTGCGACGAAAGACTCCGGCTCCAGGACCATGACCGGTTCCGCCACGCGCGGCGAGAATCCAGGGAAAGCTCGATGACGCTCCACGACGTATCGCTCGACGACAAGTTCGACCTGACCAGGGAACGCATCTTCGTCTCCGGCGCGCAGGCGATCGTGCGCATGCTCCTGATGCAGCGCGACCGCGACCGCCGGGCTGGCCTGAACACGGCCGGCTTCGTCACCGGCTATCGCGGCTCGCCGCTCGGCGGGCTCGACCAGCAGCTGTGGAAGGCCAAGCGCCAGCTTGCCGACGCCGACATCGTGTTCCAGCCCGGCCTCAACGAGGAACTGGCCGCCACCGCCTGCTGGGGATCGCAGCAGACGGAACTGCTGGGCGAAGGCAAATACGACGGCGTCTTCGCGCTCTGGTACGGCAAGGGCCCCGGCGTCGATCGCGCCGGCGACGTCTTCCGCCACGCCAATCTCGCGGGATCGTCGCGGCATGGCGGCGTGCTGGCGCTGATGGGCGACGACCACACCGCCGAATCATCGACCAACGCGCACGCGACCGAGTTGCAGTTCGTCGACGCGATGATCCCGATCCTCAACCCGGCCGGCGTCCAGGAGATCGTCGACTACGGCCTGCTGGGCTATGCCCTGTCGCGCTTCGCCGGCACCTGGGCGGCGATGAAATGCGTCAAGGAGAACATCGAATCCACCGCGTCGGTCGACGTGTCGCTCGACCGCTTGAACGTCGTGCTGCCGGAGATCGACCTGCCGCCCGGCGGGCTGAACATCCGCCACGAGCTCGACCAGATGGGCCAGGAGGCGCGGCTGCACAATTTCAAGCGCGCCGCCGCGAGCGCCTTCATCCGCGCCAACGGCATCAACCGGATCGTCTATTCAGGCGGCGCCGACGCCAGGATCGGCATCATCACCATCGGCAAGAGCTATCTCGACGTCCGCCAGGCGCTCGAGGACATCGGCATCGACGAGGCGCGGGCCAACCGCATCGGCGTGCGCCTGTTCAAGCTCGGCTGCCCCTGGCCGCTCGACTTCGACCACCTGCGCGACTTCGCGCGCGGGCTCGACATGATCGTGGTGGTGGAGGAGAAGCGGTCGCTGATCGAGGCGCAGGTTCGCGAGCAGCTCTACGGCACGGGTATCCAGCCGGTCGTGGTGGGCAAGCGCGACGAGCATGGCCACACGCTGTTCCAGCCGCAGGGCGCGCTCGATCCGAACGAGATCGCGATCGCGCTCGGCGAGCGCGTGCTGCGCGTCATCGGCCACGCCGACGACATCGCCGCACGCGTCGGCCAGCTCAAGCAGTTCCAGGCGATGCTGGCCGACACGAAGGACGTCGGCGTGCGCACGCCGTATTTCTGCTCGGGCTGCCCGCACAATTCGTCGACCAAGGTTCCCGAGGGATCGCTCGCGGGCGCCGGCATCGGCTGCCACTTCATGGCGCTGTGGATGGATCGCAGGACGGTCGGCTTCACCGCCATGGGCGGGGAGGGCGCGCAGTGGGTCGGCCAGGCGCCGTTCTCGAAGCGGGAGCATCTGTTCCAGAACCTCGGCGACGGCACCTACAACCATTCCGGATCGCTGGCGATCCGCTTCGCGGTCGCCTCGGGCGCCAACATCACCTACAAGATCCTCTACAACGATGCCGTCGCCATGACCGGCGGGCAGCCGCACGAGGGCGGCCTGTCCGCGCCGATGATCGCCGAACAGGTGCGCGCGGAAGGCGTCGAGCGGATCGCCATCGTCACCGACGAGCCGGAGAAGTACGACGCCCTGCCGGTGCCGGCCGGCGCGACCGTCCACCACCGCGACGATCTCGACGCCGTTCAGCGCGAACTGCGCGAGATCAAGGGCGTCTCGGTGCTGCTCTACGACCAGACCTGCGCGGCCGAGAAGCGGCGTCGGCGCAAGCGCGGCACCTTCCCCGATCCCGACAGGCGGGTCATCATCAACGAACTGGTCTGCGAGGGCTGCGGCGATTGCGGCGTCCAGTCCAACTGCGTGTCCGTGCAACCGGTCGAGACCGAGTTCGGCCGCAAGCGGCGCATCGACCAGTCGAGCTGCAACAAGGACTTTTCCTGCCTGAAGGGCTTTTGCCCCTCCTTCGTGACCGTGCATGGCGGCAGGATCCGCTGGGCCGCAGGTGCTGCCGGCGCGGCCGATCCGCTGGAGGGCGTTCCCGCCGCGCGTGTGGCGGACGCCGGCAAGGGCTGGGCGGCGATCATCGACGGCATCGGAGGGACGGGCGTGGTCACCATCGGCGCCGTTCTCGGCATGGCCGCGCATCTGGAAGGCAAGGGCTGCGGGCTGATCGACATGGCCGGTCTCGCTCAGAAGGGCGGGGCGGTCTACAGCCACGTCCGCGTGGCGGCGACGCCCGACGACATCCACGCCATCCGCGTGTCGGCCGGCAAGGCCGATCTGGTGCTCGGCTGCGATCTGGTCGTGTCGGGCTCGAAGAAGGTGCTCGGCGCGGTTCGCGAGAACCATACGATCTTCGTCACCAACACCGCCGAGGTGATGCCGGGCGACTTCGCCCGCCAGGCCGACTTTTCGCTCCCGACAGAACGGCTGCGCAAGGCGATCCGCTCGGCGGCCGGGGAGCGCAACGCGCATTTCTTCGACGCCACCCGCACGGCGACCGCGCTGTTCGGCAATTCGCTCGGGGCCAACATGTTCATGCTCGGCTTCGCCTGCCAGCTCGGCGGGCTTCCGGTCTCGGCCGAGGCGATCGAGAAGGCGATCGAACTGAACGGACAGGCGGTGGCGATGAACGTGGCCGCCTTCCGCTGGGGCCGCCGCGCCGCGCACGAG
>JBKBRJ010000041.1:0-40361 GCA_046292285.1 Mesorhizobium sp.
GTCAAGGCAAGCCCGGCCTGATCGTCGTTCCCGATTGAGCCGGATCAAGGACTCCCGCTCCCTCGCCTGACAGAGGTTGCCGGCGGACTGCAAACGACAACGTCCGCACAACCAGAAGGAGATCGACCATGGGCATCCTGTCCGGAAAGACTGCACTGATCACCGGCGCCAGCGCCGGCATCGGCCGGGCGACAGCCTTGAAGATGGCGATCGAGGGCGCGAAGGTCGTCGTCTCCGACATCGTCGAAGCGGCGGGCGAGGAAACCGCCGCGATGATTCGCGCCGCGGGCGGCGAGGCGATATTCGTGAAGGCGGACGTGTCGTCGGCCGAGGACGTCGACGCGCTGGTGGCGAAGGCGGTCCAGACCTACGGCCGGATCGATTGCGCCTGTAACAATGCCGGGATCGAAGGGCTGATCGCCCCCTTCGCCGAGCAGCCGATCGACAACTTCGATCGCATCATGGCGGTCAACGCCCGCGGCACCTTTCTTTGCCTCAAGGCGGAAATCGCGGCCATGCTGAAGACCGGCGGCGGTTCGATCGTCAACATCGCCTCGGTGGCCGGCCTGATCGGATTCCCCGGACTGTCGCCCTACGTGGCCTCCAAGCACGCCATCAACGGCATGACCAAGAATGCCGCGTTGGAATATGGCAAGGCGGGCATCCGGGTGAACGCGATCTGCCCCGGCGGGGTCGACACGCGCATGCTCGATTCGCTCGCCGATCAGGCGACCGGCGGCGCCCAGTCGTCGGCGCAGATGATGGATCCCTTGCATCCGATCGGCCGCATCGGCAAGCCGGACGAAATCGCCGATGCGATCGTCTGGCTCTGTTCGCCCAAGGCCTCGTTCGTCACCGGCGTGAACATGCCGGTCGATGGCGGGTTCGTCGCGCAGTAGCGCGAAAAAAAAACGCCGACCCTCCGGGGGGAGAGGGTCGGCGGGAGGTCACAGTCGACGGCGGCTCGGAGCGGGGGGCGTTGTCGAGGCCGCCGCCGTCCCAGTAACTGCCGGGCTCGACATTGGTTCCATCGCTCAGTCGGAAACGAGCACGCCGGCTTGCCGCGCGGCGTCGACGAAGCGTTCGCGTGCCTCCGAGGCCATGACGGCGCCGTCAAGAGCCGCCTGGGCGGTCTTCAGCGCGTCCTCCTGGCTGGCGCCGCTTGGCCAGTCGACGTTCTGCAGGTAGTCGCGCGCCGCGCGGACCGAGCCGATCGCGATCTTGCCGACGGGATCGGAAACCGTGACGGCGCACTCGAACGGCTTGTCGTCGGGCGCGGCCGTGCCGTTGTCCTTCTTCATGTCGATGTTCTCCGCCAATTGTGCCTGATCGGCCAGGATGTCGGCTTCCCGCGCGGCCTCGGCGAAAGCGCGGCGGGCCAGCACGGGCGGCTTGAAACCCTTCAGCACCGCCAGGCACGCCAGCCGGGCGGCGCGATGGCGCCCGCTCCATTCGTTTGGCCACCGATGCAGCAGGATCTCCGCCGCCTGGCGCGTGTTCGTGACGTCGAAGGCCTGCGCCTTGCCGGCATCCATGACCGTCACCGGCGCATCGAACCAGCCGCTTTCCAAACCGCTTTGCATAGTGAAACTCTCCAGGACGCTATCGAACGCTTGGCCGGTTCGATCGTTCCGGCCATTCTACGGCTGGCTCGTTATCGAAGGATTAGGGCGGGGAGGCGGCGAGGATGTGCTACGCGTCCGGCCGACTTATATACGGACGGGGCTGCGCATGCGGCATGGCAAGGTCGGGGCGCCGGTTGTGGACGGATCGACGGAGACATTCATGGACGGAGCATCGATGCTGCCGCGCTTCGAGATGACCTATGCCGAACTGCCGGCGCGCTTTCATGCCAGGCCCGGCCTGTCGCCGGTGCTAGAGCCTCGCCTGGTGAAGCTCAACGAGCCGCTCGCCCGTGCGCTCGGCCTCGATCCGGAAGCCTTGAGGTCGCGCGAGGCGGTCGAGATGCTGGCGGGCAGCCGGCCGCCGAATGGTCCGACCCCGATCGCCCAGGCCTATGCCGGCCACCAGTTCGGCAATTTCGTGCCGCAGCTCGGCGACGGCCGCGCGCTGCTGATCGGCGAGGTCGTCGATCAGCGGGGCCGCCGCCGCGACATCCAGCTGAAGGGCTCGGGCCCCACGCCCTTCTCGCGCGGCGGCGACGGCCGCGCCGCGCTCGGTCCCGTCCTGCGGGAATACATCCTGAGCGAGGCGATGTCGGCGCTGGGCATTCCCACCACCCGCAGCCTCGCCGTCGTCACGACCGGCGAGAAGGTCTATCGCGACTGGCCGCTGCCCGGCGCGGTCCTGACGCGGGTGGCGGCGAGCCACATCCGCGTCGGCACCTTCCAGTATTTCGCCGCCCGTCGCGACACCGATGGCATCCGCACGCTGGCCGACCATGTGATCGCCCGGCACTATCCGGAGATCGGGCAGGGCGCCGGCCGCCATCTGGCCCTGCTCGAGGCGGTGATCGCCGCGCAGGCGCAACTGGTCGCGTCCTGGATGCTTGTCGGCTTCATCCACGGCGTCATGAACACCGACAACATGACCGTGTCGGGCGAGACGATCGACTACGGACCCTGCGCCTTCATGGACGAGTTCGAGGCCGACAAGGTCTTTTCCTCGATCGACCGCGCCGGGCGCTACGCCTATTCCAATCAGCCGCACGTGGCGGTCTGGAACCTCGCCCGCTTTGCCGAGACGCTGCTGCCGCTCCTTTCCGACGACCAGGGCGAGGCGATCGCGCTGGCCGAGACGGCGCTTCGCGGCTTCCAGGCGCGGTACGAGCCGGCCTTCCACGACGGGCTGCGCCGAAAGCTCGGGCTGCTGACGCGGGAAGACGACGACGTCCAGCTCGCCAGCGACCTCTTCGCCCTGATGGCCGGGCACGCACCCGACTTCACGCTCACCTTCCGCGGCCTCGTCGGGGAACTCGACGCGTCACCGGGCGAAGGGCCGGTGCGCGCGCTCTTCGCCGAGCCGACGGCTTTCGACGCGTGGTCGGCGCGGTGGCGCGACCGGCTCGCCCGCGAGCCGGGGCGGGACGCCGAGCGCCGCGAGGCGATGCGGCTCTCGAACCCGAAGTTCATCCCCCGCAACCACCGGGTCGAGGAGGCGATCCGCGCCGCCGAGGATCACGGCGACTTCGCCCCCTTCGAGGCGCTGGTCGAGGTTCTGCAAAACCCGTTCGACGACCAGCCGGAGAGGGCCGCCTACGCCCTGCCGCCGCAGCCGCACGAGCGGGTGACGAAGACCTTCTGCGGCACCTGACCATGTAGGACACTTCGCGATCGACGAGCCGGATCCACCGGCCGGCGCGCCTGCAAGGCTCGCATGGCTGTCAGGACTGCTTTCCGAGCGCGGCGAGCGCCTGGTCGAGGCCGCGCCACGACACCGGCACCGAGATGATGCGCCCCGCCGCGTCGGCGAAGCGGATCTGTCCTGCCTCGCCGGCGCGAAGCGGCCGCAGGCTGCTTTCCGACGGGCGGGTGTCGGCGAAGCAGGAACCGCCTGCGCAGCGCTTCCATTCGAGGAGGATGGCGCCTTCCGCCGGCGCCTTCGGATCGACGATCACGCCGACCTGGCCCGGCAGCGAGATGTTGACCGGCAGGACGGCGGTCAGGATCAGTTCCTCGCTGTCCGGCAGCCGGCCGATCGCCAGTTGCGCGATCGGTTGCGCCTGGCCCTGCACCTTGACGGTCTGCACGACCTCGCAGGTCTGGGCCGTGACGCGGTCGCTCTTCTGGCCGGCCTCGCCCGCCGGCGCCGGCTGGCGCACGCAGCGCATCAGCCAGTCGCCGAAGGTGGCCGTGGTGACGGCCGGGTCGGCCGAGACCTGAGGCCGCGGCGCCGGTGTCGGCGTTTGTGCAAGGGCGGCGGAGGCTGGGAGCAGGGCAGCGAGGCCGACGAGGGCGCTGCGGAACGTGGTGGAGCGATGCATCGTGCGTGTCCTGGGTGGCGCCGGATGTTGAGTGGTTTTTCCACGGTCTGTTTCGGACGAACGCAGCCCGCGGTCGCGGTCCACGTCCATGGATTGCATTATCAGAAACGGAAGCCGCGCAGCAGGTAAAATCGACGTGCATTCGCGCGGGACATCGCCGGCTGGCTTCCATCGCGATCCGGGATTGGCGATCGGCAAGGACAGGCGCGGTCCGGATGCTTCCCGGCGATCCGGCGAACGGCGGCGATCCGGCTCAGTGCCGCTCGAGGATCGGCACGCAGACGTCGAGGTCGTTGGTGGCGAGGTGGGCGTAGCGCATGGTCATCGTCAGCGTCTGGTGCCCGAGCCAGGTCTGGACGCGGCGGATGTCGATGCCGCCCTGCACGAGGCGCGAGGCGCAGGTGTGGCGCAGCACGTGCGGCACGACGTCCTCGTCCGTGCCGAGGCCGATCGAGGCCTTCGCCTCGTTCCACACCGCGCGGTACTTGTGCTGCACGATGCCGCAGAAGGGGCCGCCGCGCCGGCCGGCCTGGGCGCTGACCGCGTCCTTCGCGCGCTGCGTGAGGGGAATCGACCGGCTGCGGCCGGACTTGGTGATCCAGAAGCTGACGCGGGCCTCGCCGATGTCGCCCCACTTTAGTCCGATCGCCTCGCCGAGGCGCGCGCCGGTGTCGACGAGGAAGACCGACAGTCGGAAATAGTCCTCCGACCGCTCGCGGATGGCTGCAAACAGCGCGCATTCCTCCTCGCCGGTGAGGAAACGGATCCGGCCGGCGCGCTCCTTCTGGCGTATGAAATCGGGGAGGCTGTGAATGTCACCCATCTTGCAGGCTTTTCGTAGCAGCTTGCTGAGTGCGGCCATTTTTCGGTTGATGGTCGCATTGCCATTGCCGCGACCGCGCAGAACGCCTGTCAGGTCGTCGACGGTCTCCTGCGAAAACGCACTGAAGGCCTGCCCGCCCAGGATGGCGTCCATCTCGTAGATGAACGCCGAGACATTGTTCTTGTGAGAGCCTGGCTCCCAGAGAATGTCCGCATACTTCCGGTAGAGATCCGCCAGCGAATATTCGCGTACAACGCGAGGTGCAACGGACTGGTTGTGGTAGTGAACTTCGTACTTGAACTCAGAGTTACGGAAGGTCACGCCCGAAGAATCGATGCAACCAGAATCGTTCTCGCAATCAGAAGTTTTGATGCGCTGCACAAGAGGCCTTCGTATCTCACTCAAAACCTCCCTGCGTGCTGCCTTCTGCACGAGGAAGCTGCGGCAAAGCTCGCAGATCGCGCATCATGCAGAAGTAGAACGGGTCCGCAATATGAAAATACTGCGGACCCGCGAGTCAGGCGTTCAGACGCTTAGAAGTAGCGCGTGAAGCGGAGGAAGCCGCTGGTAACCTCTTCGTCGCCCCATCCGAAATCCTCGGTCCCGTAGGAGCCCTCGAGGCGGATTTCGAAGTTGGTGACCGGAGCCCAGACCGCAGCGGCCTGAACCAGCCAGGCGTCATACCCGCCGAAATCCTCGAAGTACTGGCCGCCGACGGTGGCGCTCCACTGCGCGTTGAACTTGTGGTTATACGACGCAGCGACCGACCATTCGGCCGAGGCGCCGGAAACCGGCAGCTTCACCGCATAAGCGTTCGGATCCTCAGCCCAGAAGATGCCGGCGCGGATGTTGGAGCCGGCCATGTTCGGGATGTTGTACTGCATGCCGAGCATGGCGTTGAAGGCTTCTTCCGACTCGTCGTAGGCAACCTTGCCCCAGACGCCGCCCCAGCCCTGGCTGATGCCGAGCACGCCGACCACATCGACCATGTACTCTTCGCCGTCGCGGACGTCGTCCTCGAGCACGATCGATCCGAACACGCCGTTGCCGCCCGAGAAGGTGTAGCCGATCTGCTGGCGCTGCTGGTAGGCGTAGGAGCCGCCGGCGTCCGTGTGCAGGATGCCGAAGCGCGAGATGCCCGGCAGGCCCCACGGGGCAGCCCAAGCGGACTCGGTGTAGCCGACGTAGAAGCCGCCGAGCTGGACGATCGCCTGGTCCATGCCGTAGGTGGCGTCGGCGTTGCTGGTGGCATCGGCCTGGATGCGCATGTAGCCGCGCAGCGTGCCCCACTCGGTGTCCGAACGCGCATCGACGTTCAGACGGGCGCGGGTGGTGAAGCGCCAGCCCTCTTCGGCCTCATTGTAGTCGTCGTCGATGGCGCCGATCTGCATGCGGACGTAGCCGTCGAACTTCAGGCAGGTCTCTGTGCCGGGGATGTAGAAG
The DNA here is from genome assembly GCA_046292285.1 of Mesorhizobium sp. Lineage (GTDB taxonomy): Bacteria > Pseudomonadota > Alphaproteobacteria > Rhizobiales > Rhizobiaceae > Aquibium. The sequence continues at coordinate 6,210 of JBKBRJ010000041.1, forward strand.
AAGCCCGCGCCGTAGGCGTCGCAAACGCGGACGTATTCGACCGGCTCCGGCTCGGCGATGACGACAGCGTCGGCAGCGCGAGCGCCGGTGACTGCGACGAGGGCCGCAGCCGAGCCGAGAAGAAGGCTCTTGATGTTCATTTTCTGACCTCCAGTCAAAGTTTCAAATTGGGTCTGGGTATTCTGGCTGAAGGACAGCATGGACTGCCCCATCCCCTTTTCCGAAAAAGATGCGTCTCTGCGCCCCTTCTCCGAGGCCAACCATACTCGCCGCGCCGCGCCGTTCAACAGCCGAGCGGCCCTCGGCAGGGCTTCCGGCGCTTGATGCCGCAGGCCTGTTGCACAAAAGCCACGATTTTGGCGGGCGCGGGTCGAAACGATGGCCATCGTTCAGACATTGGTAATACTTCCGACCGCCCGAATGCCCCGGATTCGTGACCTGGACGGGAGAATCGCGCCCTGGGCACCCCGCCTGATTCCGTTGCCAGCGGGTTTGGACCGCCGAGTCGGCTGGCCAGGCTGGGGGGGGCGATCGCGGTCGATTCGCGGGGCATCCCTGCCAGCGGACACGACCGCATCCACGACGAGCTCCCGTGCGCGGTCGCCGGCACGGGATCGGCCGCGTCATCCGTACCCGCGCGGCGGGAAAAAACTTGTGCGAGCCGGCATTCCGGTCTATCCGGGCGGCGACGGAGAGGTGGCCGAGTGGTCGAAGGCGCTCCCCTGCTAAGGGAGTAGAGGTCAAAAGCTTCTCGTGGGTTCGAATCCCATCCTCTCCGCCATTTCCCGACTGCCCGATTCGATCAGAAATCCCAGCCGCCCGGCGAAGTCCGCGACCGTCTTCGCCATGCGAATGCGATCGCCTGGGTGCGATCTTCGGCGCCTTTCCGCCTTCCAGGTCCGAGCCGCCGCGCGAGCTCCGGAACGCACCTGCCGACCAGCCAACTACCAATCTATTGAAAAAGCATAGAGAACAGCTGCGGCGAGGCTCGTTTGCCCTCGAACCTCCTTACTTTGACTGGAGGTCAGAAAATGAACATCAAGAGCCTTCTTCTCGGCTCGGCTGCGGCCCTCGTCGCAGTCACCGGCGCTCGCGCTGCCGACGCTGTCGTCATCGCCGAGCCGGAGCCGGTCGAATACGTCCGCGTTTGCGACGCCTACGGCGCGGGCTTCTTCTACATCCCCGGCACCGAGACCTGCCTGAAGTTCGACGGCTACGTCCGCATGCAGGTGAACACCAACTCGGCTGGCTATTCGGATCCGGATACGACCAACCCCAATGATCTGAAGGACGGCTGGCAGTTCGTCACCCGCGCCCGTCTGAACGTCGATGCGCGTTCCGACACCGAATGGGGCACGCTGCGCGGTTTCATGCGCATCCAGGCCGACGCCCGCACCAACGCCGATGCCGGCTACGGCATGGACCAGGCGATCGTGCAGCTCGGCGGCTTCTACGTCGGCTACACCGAGTCGGCCTTCGCTGCTCCGTGGGGCCTGCCGGGCATCTCGCGCTTCGGCATTCTCCCGACCGACGGCGGCGGCTCCTACGCCTACCAGCAGCGCCAGCAGATCGGCTACACCTTCTCGGGCGGAAACGGCGTGTTCGGGTCGATCGTGCTCGAAGACGACGTGAACGCGGGTGAAGGCTACATGCCCGACGTGGTCGGCGTCATCGGCATCAGCCAGGGCTGGGGCGGCGTCTGGGCCAAGGTAGGCTACGACGAGTCGGCCGAAGAGTTCGGCGCGCTGATCGGCATGCAGTACAACATCCCGAACATGGCCGGCTCCAACATCCGCGCCGGCGTGTTCTACGCTTCGGGCGATGGCCAGTTCGTGAATGCCGGCTTCGACCAGAATGCCTACGCGGTCAGCGCGCCGATCAGCGGCGATGCATCCGAGTGGGTCGTGGCTGCCGCCTACACCCACAAGTTCAACAGCCAGTGGAGCGCCACCATCGGCGGCCAGTACTTCGACGTGTTCAGCGGCGACGATGCTTGGATGGTCGAAGGCGCTGTGGTCTGGGTTCCGGTCACCAACTTCGAAGTCCGCCTGGAAGGCAACTACGCCGACACGGACTTCTCCGGCGACGCCTGGACCGGCTTCCTCCGCTTCACGCGCTACTTCTAATCGATCCTCGGATCGGTTCGAGAACCCGGCGGGCAACCGCCGGGTTTTCTTCGTTCTGGAATGCCCTCGTCCAGGGAGAGGATAGCGACCGGGACGGATAGCGGCAAAGCTCCCGGCGGTTCAATCGGTTGCGCCGACGCGCGGTCAGCGCCCCGCGACGAGGTCGCGCGCGATGTCGGTCCGGCCGGTCAGGCGCATCTTGTAGACCTGGTAGTTCTCCATCACCCGCTGCACGTAGTTGCGCGTCTCGGTGAAGGGAATGCGCTCGATCCAGTCCACCACGGCCTCGATCTCGGCGCCGCGCGGGTCGCCGTATCGCTTCACCCACTCGCGCGCCCGGCCGGGGCCGGCATTGTAGCCCGCGAAGGTGAGCACGTAGGAGCCGTCGAAGCGGCCGAGCTGGTCGGCGAGGAAGGCCGCGCCCAGTGTCGCGTTGTAGGCCGCGTCGGTGGTCAGCCGCGCCGGCGAATAGGCAAGCCCCGCGCCGCGCGCCATTTCGCGCGCCGTGCCCGGCAGCAGTTGCAAGAGCCCGCGCGCGCCCGCGCCCGACACCGCGCCCGCGTTGAACTCGCTCTCCTGCCGGGCGATCGCGTAGGCCAGCGCCTCGCCCGCGCCCGAAACTTCCGCGTCGGGCGGTATCGCGCCCACCGGATGCGCCAGCGCGCCGACCTCGATGCCGCGCGCCGCCGCGATCTTGCCCACCCGGAGCGCCAGCGTGTGGTCGCCGCGCCGCTCGGCCATGGCGGCAAGCAGCGCGATCTCGTCCGGGCTCGCCAGGTCCGCGGCCAGGCCCCGGTACAGCGCTTCGGCGCGTCGGCCATGGCCGGCCTCCTCGAGCCGCCGGATCGCCGCCACCACGGGCCGGCGCGCGAAGGCGAAGCGCTCGTGCGGCGCGGGCCGGGGCACCGCCACCGGAACGGCCTCGCGGCCGAGCTTGGCCGCCGCCAGCTGTCCGTAGAACGCCGTGCCGAAGGCGGCCGCCTGCTCGTAGGCCACGCCGGCGTCGCCGGGCGCGCCGGCCTCCATCGCCCGCCCCATCCAGTACCAGGCGCGCGACAGCGAGATCGCGCCCGAGGTCAGCGACGAAATCCGTTCGAAATGGCCGAGCGCCGTCTGCGGCTGGTCGAGGAAGGCGAGCGCGTACCAGCCGGCATGGAACTCGGCGTCCGCCGCCATCGCCGGGCTCTCGGCCGAATGCGCGGCGGCGATGGCATAGGCGAGGTCGGGCCGGTCGAGGTCGAGCATCTCGCGCGACAGGACTCGCCGCTCCACCCACCAGGCATCGGGATCCGCGAGGTCCTGCGCGTCGCGCCGCACCGACAGCATGGTTTCCGCCGCCTCGACGAACTTGCCGCCTCGGCGCAGCCATCGGGCCTTGGCGAACACGAAGGCCGAGCCTCGCTCTGCCTCCGGCACGGCGTCCAGCAGCGCGCCGGCGTTCTTCTCGCCGCGGATCACCGCCGCCCAGGCCTTGGCCAGCGCTTCCGCGCCCGCCAGCGGCGCAAGCCGCAGGGCCGATTGCGTGCGCTCGCCATGCAGCATAGTCTCAATGCGGACGCGATGCTCCTCGCGCGGCAGCATCGCGCCGAACTCGGCGATCAGCCGCGTTTCGGTCGCCGCGTCGAGCTTCGCCGTGCGCCAGATTGGCGAAAGCACCGCCACGGCGCTCGCCTCGTCGCCGAGCTTGCGATGCGCCCGCGCCAACGCGAGCTTGCCCTCCAGCGTCAGCGGCGGTTCCTTTGCGAAGGCGTCGACGATGGCTTGCGGCTCTGTCGGCCCGCGCAGCAGCGCGCGTTCTCGGTTCCGCTCGATTGCGTCGATGCCGGGCCAATCGGCGAGCTCGCTCATCGCTGCCTGGAGTTCGCCGGCGGTCACGGCCGCGAATCCGCCGCTCGCCAGCGCCCAGGTCAGGATGGCGCGGTCGAGCGAACCGTCCGGCAGGCCGTCGCGGATCGACCGCGCCGCTTCGATGTCCGCCTCGCCAAGCGCGTCGAGCCCGCGCGCGAGCGGGTCGGCGGCGCGGCGCAGGGCAAGCGGGTCGGCCTTCATGCCGAGGGCGGGCGGTTGGGCCAGGATCGCGCCGGTGACGTCCGCCGGGTCCGGGCGCGCCAGCGGCAGGGGAACTTCGCTCGCCGGCAAACGCAGCGCCTGCGCCGGCCAGGGGGCCGCCGCGGTCGCCATCAGGCCCGCGATCAGAACGAGGCCGCGCATCGGCAAGAGTCTCCGCAGTCCGCTTTCGTCATTCTTAACTATACGCTTGATCCTTGCCGAAATGGTTACCGGAACGGATACTCGTCATGCGCGCCCTTCCGGAGGGCGAAAACGCTGCGAATCGGAGCCGGTTTCCCGTGTTGCGCCGGCTGCCTATGGTGCGCGCGCCCGCAATCGGCTATGCAGCCCGCGCGCGCCCTCGTCGGGCCGTGACCAATGCCAAGGGAGTTCGTCAGAAAAATGTTCAGAGGCTCGTTCACCGCACTCGTGACACCTTTCCAGCGGGATGGCGGGTTCGACGAGAAAGCCTTCAAGGCCCTCGTGGAGTGGCAGATCTCCGAAGGCTCGGACGGCGTCGTGCCGGTGGGCACCACCGGTGAGTCGCCGACGCTGTCGCATGACGAGCACCGCCAGGTGGTCAAGGCCTGCATCGACGTGGCGAAGGGCAAGGTTCCGGTCATCGCCGGCGCCGGCTCCAACAATACGGTCGAGGCCGTCGAACTCGCGACGTTCGCGCAGCAGGCGGGCGCCGACGCCGTGCTCGTGGTGACGCCCTATTACAACAAGCCCACCCAGCGCGGCCTCTACGAGCATTTCGCCGCCGTGGCGCGCGCCACCACGCTGCCGATCATCATCTACAACATCCCGCCGCGCTCGGTCATCGACATGACGCCCGAGACGATGGGCCGGCTGGCGCACGACTTTTCCAACATCGTCGGCGTCAAGGACGCGACCGGCAAGATCGAGCGGGTTTCGGAGCAACGCATCACCTGTGGGCCGGACTTCATCCAGCTGTCGGGCGAGGACGCCTCGGCGCTCGGCTTCAACGCCCATGGCGGTGTCGGCGCCATCTCGGTCACCTCCAACGTCGCGCCGCGCCTCTGCGCCGAGTTCCAGGCCGCCACCATGGCCAACGACCGCGACCGCGCGATCGCCCTGCAGGACCGGCTGATGCCGCTGCACAAGGCGATCTTCATCGAGCCCGGCGTCTCGGGCGCGAAATACGCGCTGTCGCGGCTCGGCCGGGTCGAGAACGTCGTGCGCTCGCCGCTCGTCACCATCGAGGCGGCCACTGCAGAGAAGATCGACGCGGCGATGCAGCACGCCGGCCTCTTGAACTGACGCCGAAAGACCGCATCTTTCAGCCATGGTCCAGGTCAAGAAAGCCGATCCGAACAACCGCACCGTTGCCGAGAACCGCAAGGCCCGCTTCAACTACGAGATTCTCGATACGCTGGAGACGGGCCTGGTTCTGACCGGCACGGAGGTTAAGTCGTTGCGCGGCGGGCATGCCAACATCCAGGACAGCTACGCCTCCAGCGAGGGCGGCGAGATCTGGCTGATCAACTCCTACCTGCCGGAATACCTGCAGGCCAACCGCTTCAACCACGAGCCGCGCCGCCGCCGCAAGCTCTTGGTCAGCAAGCGCGAAATGGCCAAGCTCGCCCAGGCGGTGGAGCGCGAGGGCATGACCATGGTGCCGCTGAAGATCTACTTCAACGACCAGGGCCGCGCCAAGCTCCTGCTCGGCGTCGCCCGCGGCAAGAAGCTGCACGACAAGCGCCAGACCGAGAAGGAACGCGACTGGTCGCGCGAGAAGGGCCGGCTGCTCAAGGAGCGGGGCTGATCACGTCTTCGGCCGCGCGTCGCCAGGCGCGCGGCCCATGACGATGGATCGTGACGCGTCCGCCATGCGGTTGCACGACAGGACGCGTCGAACGTCGTTTGGCCCTCAGGCCTGTTGGCCGACAGGCGACAGCGAACGCCGCCGCACGACCATCACGGGCATCTTGTTCCTGCCCTCGCGATGGATGAATTCGATCTGGTCCCTGAAATGCAGCTTCAGCTTCTTCAGCGACAGCAGTTTCAGGGTGTCTGGCCGCGGCCTCGCCATCTCCGCGTCGATCTTGGCCTGAACCTCCCTGCGCCGCCGTTCCAGTGCCTTCACGAACGTATCCATTCCGGATCCTCCTGTTGGTGGTGACCACCGGGAGATGAGGTTGCGGAATCGATAGTTCCAATTGATAATTGTGCATCGGGCAATAGAGCAACTATATCGGCTCATGCCCTTTCGTCCGTCGCACCGCCAGCTCGAATATCTCGTCGCCCTCGACGACGAGCGCCATTTCGGTCGCGCCGCGCGCCGCTGCCACGTCTCGCAACCCACCCTGTCGATCCAGGTGGCGCTTCTGGAAAAGCAGCTCGGGGCCACGCTTTTCGATCGCGCGTCCGGTTCGGTGGAGCCGACGCCGGTCGGCCGCCGTGTCGTCGCCACCGCGCGCTCCGTGCTCGCCTCCCTCGACGACATCGTCACGGAGGCGAAGGCGGGTGCGAGCAATCTTGGCGGGCTGATCCGCCTCGGCGTGGCGCCCACCTTCGGCCCCTACTTCCTGCCGAGGCTCCTCCCGTCGATCCACCGGACCTATCCGGACCTGCAACTCTACATCCGGGAGGACCGACCGACGTCGATCGAGCGTGACGTCCTCGACGGCGTGATCGATTGCGGGCTCGGACCTCGCCCGCGCGCCGATCGTCTCGTCTTCTCCGCGCTGGGCGAGGAATCCATCTTCCTCGGCGTTCCCGCCGGCCACCGGCTGGAGGGAAAGGATTCGGCCGGCGTCGGGGACCTGCGGGGGGAACGCCTGCTGACCCTCGGCCGCGGGCATCGTCTGTTCGACAGCGTGCGCGAGCTTGCCGCCGCCTCGGGCGCCATTTTCGTGGAGGACTACGAGGGCACGAGCCTCGACGCGATCCGCCAGATGGTGTCGATCGGCATGGGGTGCTCGCTCTTTCCCGAACTCTATGCCCGCTCCGAGTTCGGTCGCGACAACGACGTGGTTCTGCTGCGCATCGACGGATGGTCCGCGCATCGGACCGTCGGCTATTTCTGGCGAGAGAACAACGGACGCCGCCGTCATTTCGAGACGTTGGCCGCCGAGAGCGAAGCCGTCGCCCGGGCCCTCGGCCTTCGCGCTGCCGGGGCATGAGCCCGGGCAGCCCCGCGCCTATCCCAGCCTCTCCCGCACCGCCGAAAACACCTCCACGAACATCGCCTCGGTCAGCCGGCCGGTGTTGGTGTTGTAGCGCGAGCAGTGGTAGCTCGGAAACAGCGTCACGCTCCCGACCGTCTGCCGCGCGCCGTGCCGGAAGGGCAGGGCGGCGACGCGCTGGCCGAGCGCGCGGACGGTCGACTGGTGGGCGATTGCGCCGAGCGTCACGATGGCTTCCAGCCTGGGGAAGCGGCCGATGGTGGGAACGAGGAACTGCCGGCAGGTGGCGATCTCGGCGCCGACCGGCTTGTTTTCCGGCGGCACGCAGCGCACGGCGTTGGTGATGGCGGCCTCGACCAGTTCCAGCCCGTCATCGGGCCGCGCCTGGAACTCGCCCTGCGCGAAACCGAAGCGCTTCAACGTCGAGTAGAGCAGGTCGCCGGCATAGTCGCCGGTGAAGGGGCGGCCGGTCCGGTTGGCGCCGCGCAGCCCCGGTGCCAGACCCACGACCAGCAGGCGCACGGTCGCCTCGCCCTGCGGCGGCAGGAAGCTCGGCACCGGCGCGTTGTGCCAGGCCGGCTCGCGGGCGCGCCATTCGGCGATGAAACCGTGCAGGCGCGGGCAGAGCGGGCAGTCGCGGTGCGGCTCGGCTTCGCTCCCCATCGGCGCGCCGCTCAAAGGTCGTCGTCGTCCTGCTCGACCGGCTCGACGCGCCGCGCCGGCCGCTCCGAGGGGTCGCGCCCAACCTCGCCGCGCAGGTTCACCAGGTCGATGAAATGGTCCGCCGTGCGGCGCAGATCGTCGGCGATCATCGGCGGTTGCGAGCTCATGGTCGAGACGATGCTGACCTTGCGGCCGCGCCTTTGCAGCGCCTCCACCAGCGTGCGGAAGTCGCCGTCGCCGGAGAAGATCACGTAGTGGTCGACCACGTCGGCGAGCTCCAGGGCATCGATGGTCAGCTCGATGTCCATATTGCCCTTGATCTTGCGCCGGCCGGCGGAGTCGGTGAACTCCTTGGCCGGCTTGGTCACCACCTTGTAGCCGTTGTAGTCGAGCCAGTCGATCAGCGGCCGGATCGAGGAGTACTCCTGATCCTCGATCAGCGCCGTGTAGTAGTAGGCGCGCAGCAGATAGCCCTTCTTCTGGAAGGCGGCGAGCAGCTTGCGGTAGTCGATGTCGAATCCGAGCGAGCGCGAGGTGGCGTAGAGGTTGGCGCCATCGATGAAGAGTGCGATCTTTTCGCGGGGGTCGAACATGGGAAATATCCTTGTCGCAAAAAATGAATGGCAATGTACTGCGGAGCCGGGCCCCAGACGTCGAATCGTAGCAAACCTGCCACAAAACCGGGATCGGGGAAACGGTTCTGCGCGCTCCCTGCCGTTTCCGGGGACGGCGGGCGCGTGCAGGCTGCTGGCGCGGCGCGCTGTGCTTGTCTTTTCGGCCCGATCGGAGTAAGGCACGGGTCAATCTCCGACAATCAGCTATGAAAGGGGCATTCCATGGCCCGCGTCACCGTTGAAGACTGCATCGACAAGGTCGACAACCGCTTCGAGCTCGTGCTGCTCGCCAGCCATCGCGCCCGCCTCATCTCGCAGGGCGCGCAGATCACCGTCGACCGCGACAACGACAAGAACCCCGTCGTGGCGCTGCGCGAGATCGCCGACGAGACGCTGTCGCCCGGCGACCTCAAGGAAGACCTGATCCACTCGCTGCAGAAGCACGTCGAGGTCGACGAGCCGGAGGCCGAGGCGCCCGAGATGATCGACCGCGCCGCCGACGAGAGCGTCGAGGCCGCCGACGACGACGAGCCGGTCACATTCGACCGCATGACCGAGGAAGACCTTCTGGCCGGCATCGAGGGCCTGGTTCCGCCGGAAAAGAGCGACGACTACTGAGAGTTACGGCGCCGGTTCTGACGGCTGGCCCCATCGTCGCCACTACCAAGGACGGCGGGAGATGGTTATCTGTTGCATGCGCCGTGATTGCCGCGGCGCATGTTTCGTTTTGGAGCCGCCACGCCGATGATGCGTCAGTACGAGCTTGTCGAGCGTGTGCAGCGCTACAAGCCCGACGTCAATGAAGCCCTGCTGAACAAGGCCTACGTCTACGCCATGCAGAAGCATGGCCATCAGAAGCGGGCCTCGGGAGATCCCTACTTTTCCCATCCGCTCGAAGTGGCGGCCATCCTCGTCGACATGCATCTCGACGAGGCGACCATCGCGGTCGCGCTGTTGCACGACACGATCGAGGACACCAGCGCCACGCGCCAGGAGATCGACGATCTGTTCGGTCCCGACATCGGCAAGCTGGTCGAAGGGCTGACCAAGCTCAAGAAGCTCGACCTCGTCTCCAAGAAGGCCGCCCAGGCCGAGAACCTGCGCAAGCTCCTGCTCGCCATCTCGGAGGACGTGCGCGTCCTCCTCGTCAAGCTCGCCGACCGGCTGCACAACATGCGCACGCTCGACCATGTGCCGGAGGAAAAGCGCCAGCGCATCGCCGAGGAGACGATGGACATCTATGCGCCGCTCGCCGGCCGCATGGGCATGCAGGACATGCGCGAGGAACTCGAGGAACTCGCCTTCCGCCACATCAATCCCGGCGGCCACAAGGCCGTCACCGAGCGGCTGGCCGACATCTTCGAGCGCAACCGCGGCGGCATCGGCGAGATCGAGGCGGCGCTGAAGACGCTGTTCGAGAAATACGGCGTCGAGGCCACCGTGACCAGCCGTCAGAAGAAGCCCTGGTCGGTGTTCCGCAAGATGGAATCGAAGGCACTGTCCTTCGAGCAACTGTCGGACATCTTCGCCTTCCGCGTCATCGTCCACGAGGTCGAGGACTGCTACCAGGCGCTCTGCGCCATCCACACGACGTGGTCGATGGTGCCCGGCCGCTTCAAGGACTACATCTCGACGCCCAAGCAGAACGACTACCGCTCCATCCACACCACCATCGTCGGTCCCTCGCGCCAGCGCGTGGAGTTGCAGATTCGCACCTGGCAGATGCACAAGGTGGCCGAATACGGCGTCGCCGCCCATTCGATCTACAAGGACATGGGCGGCAAGGTGAACGGCGCCGGCCACACCATCTCCAAGGAAACCAACGCCTATGGCTGGCTGAAGCGGACCATCGAGTCCCTGTCGGAAGGCGACAATCCCGAGGAGTTCCTGGAGAACACCCGCTTGGAGATGTTCCAGGACCAGGTGTTCTGCTTCACGCCCAAGGGCCGTCTGATCGCGCTGCCGCGCGGCGCGACCCCCATCGACTTCGCCTATGCCGTCCACACCGACGTCGGCGACACCTGCGTCGGCGCCAAGGTCAACGGCCGCATCATGCCGCTGATGACCGAACTTAAGAACGGCGACGAGGTCGAGATCATCTGCTCCAAGGCGCAGGTGCCGCCCGCCGCCTGGGAGCAGGTCGTGGTCACCGGCAAGGCCCGCTCGGCCATCCGCCGCGCCACCCGCGCCGCCATCCGCAAGCAGTATTCGGGCTTGGGCACCCGCATCCTCGAACGCGCCTTCGAGCGCGCCGGCCGCTCCTTCACGAAGGACATGCTCAAGCCCGTGCTGCACCGGCTTGCGCGCAAGGACGTCGAGGACGTGCTGGCCGCCGTCGGCCGGGGCGAACTCTCCTCGCCCGACGTGCTGCGCGCCGTCTATCCCGATTTCAAGGACGAGCGCGTGACGGTCGCAGCACCCAAGGCGCGCGAGGAGGGCTGGTTCAACCTGCGCAATGCTGCCGGCATGCTGTTCCAGATCCCCGGCCGCTCCTCGCGCAAGGAGAAGGACAAGTCCAAGGGCGAAGGCAAGGCCGGCAAGGGCGAGGCGCTGCCGATCCGCGGCGTCTCGGGCGACCTTCCGGTCCGCTTCGCGCCGGAAGGCGCGGTCCCGGGCGACCGTATCGTCGGCATCCTCCAGCCGGGATCGGGCATCACCATCTATCCGATCCAGTCGCCCTCGCTCACCGCCTTCGACGACCAGCCGGAGCGCTGGATCGACGTGCGCTGGGACATCGACGAGGACACCAAGGAGCGCTTCCCGGCCCGCATTTCGGTCACCGCCATCAACGAGCCGGGCTCGCTGGCCGAAATCGCGCAGGTCGTGGCGTCGAACGACGCCAACATCCACACCCTTTCCATGGCGCGCACGGCGCCCGACTTCACCGAGATGCTCCTCGACCTCGAGGTCTGGGACCTCAAGCATCTCAACCGGCTGCTGTCGCAGCTCAAGGACACGTCGGCCGTCTCGGATGCGCGCCGCGTCAACGGCTGATGCCAGAAGGACGAACCCGCATGGACAAGGACGAGGTGCTCGAAATCTTCCGCGACGCAGGCGCGATCCTGGAGGGACACTTCATCCTGACGTCGGGCCTGCGCAGCCCGGTCTTCCTGCAGAAGGCGCGCGTCTTCATGCATGCCGACAAGACCGAGCGGCTGTGCCGGGCGCTCGCCGCCCGCATCCGCGAGGCGGTGGGCGAGGGGATCGACTACGTCGTGGGCCCCGCCGTCGGCGGCCTCATCCCGGCCTACGAGACCTCGCGCCATCTCGGCGTCCCGGCGATCTGGGTCGAGCGCGAGGGCGGCGTCTTCCGCCTGCGCCGCTTCGAGATCGAGCCGGGCGCCAGGGTCGTCATCGTCGAGGACATCGTGACGACCGGCCTGTCGATCCGCGAGACGGTGGAGTGCCTGCGCGCCATCGGCGCCGAGGTCGTGGCCGCCGCCTGCATCATTGATCGCTCGGCCGGGAAGGTCGACGTCGGCGTGCCGCTGGTGGCGCTCGCCGAGTATGAGGTGCCGGCCTATCCGGCCGATGCGCTGCCGCCCGAACTCGCCGCCATCCCGCCCGTCAAGCCGGGCAGCCGCAACATCTGAGCGCGGCGAAGTCCCCCTTACGCGGCGGCACCTCGCCATTGGCCGCAAATGCGCACTGCGCCGTTGTTCACGGCGTGTGACATGAGTATACCTTATGTCAGAGGGCATGGCGATCGGGAGTCGCGGCCGGCCGCTTTGTGGCCGAGCCTGACACAATCCATGACTATATCGGGGGACGGGAAGACAGGAGCTAGGCTCGACGCATGTTGTTTCGGCGCAGAAAGCCAGCGGACATCCTGGAGCGCGTGCGCACGATGCTCTGGCCGCGGCGCTCCTTCTGGCGTTCCGCGCAATATTTCGCCAAGCGCGTCCTGCGCCTGACGGCGACGCCGCATGCGATCGCGGCCGGCGTTGCCGCCGGGGTCTTCGTGTCCTTCCTGCCCTTCATAGGCTTTCATTTCGTCCTGGCTGCGGCTTTCGCCTGGCTGATGGCCGGCAATCTCATCGCCTCCGCCCTCGGCACGGCGATCGGCAATCCGATCACGTTCCCGCTGATCTGGGCGTCGAGCTACAAGCTCGGCTGCGCGATCCTGGGCACCAGGGACACGCACGGCGATTCGCCGATCCAGCTCGGCCGGCTTCTTGAACGACTCGACTTCGGCCAGCTCTGGGATCCGCTCCTGAAGCCGATGACGGTCGGCGGCATCCCGATCGGCCTTGCCTTCGCGCTCGGGTTCTACATCCTGACGCGCTGGGGCGTCGCCGCCTTCCGGCGCCAGCGGCAGCATCGTCTGCTGGAAAAGGCCAAGCGCCGCGCCGAGGCGCAGGCGCTTGCGGCCGACAGCCTATGATCATCGGCCTCGGCTCCGACCTGATCGACATCCGCCGCATCGAGAAGTCGATCGAGCGTCACGGCGAACGCTTCACCGAGCGTGTCTTCAGCGAAGCGGAGCGCCAGCGCGCCGAAAGCCGCGGCGGACGCATCGCCTCCTACGCCAAGCGCTTCGCCGCCAAGGAGGCCTGCGCCAAGGCGCTCGGCACCGGCATCGCGCAGGGCGTCTTCTGGAAGGACATGTGCGTGGTCAACCTCGCCGGCGGCATGCCGGTTATGGAACTGTCCGGCGGCGCGGCCGCGCGTCTGGCGGCCATGCTGCCCCCCGGCCATCGCGGCGTCGTGCACCTGACCATCACCGACGATTATCCCCTCGCGCAGGCCTTCGTGGTCATCGAGGCGCTGCCGGTCGAACTACCGCCACAGTTGCGGGCATAGACCTTCGCGCCGATGCGGAGTATCGCAGCCCGCACGACGGTCGGGGCCGCGCGCTCCGGCTATGCCGTTGCCCCGCACAGCGCGAGCCGGTAAGAGCTTCCCATTCCAAACCGAGGACGACATGAGCGTGGCGGACAAATCGCAAAAGAAATCGGGCGGACTGGGCGAAACCGTCAGCGTGATCGTGCAGGCGCTCCTGCTCGCCATCGTGATCCGGACGCTCCTGTTCCAGCCCTTCTCGATCCCGTCGGGATCGATGCGGCCGACGCTGCTCGAGGGCGACTATCTCTTCGTGACGAAATGGGCCTATGGCTATTCGCGCCATTCGCTGCCGTTCTCGCCGGATCTCTTCTCCGGCCGCATCTGGGCCACCGCCCCCGAGCGCGGCGACGTCGCCGTCTTCAAGTATCCGCCCAATCCCTCGCTCGACTACATCAAGCGTGTCGTCGGCCTGCCGGGCGACCGCATCCAGATGCGCGACGGCCAGCTCTTCATCAACGGCGTGGCGGTGCAGCGCGAGAAGACCGGCCAGATCGACAATCCCGACATCACCGAGGTCAACCGCCCGGTCGACGTCTACCGCGAGACGCTGCCCAACGGCATCTCCTACGACACGCTCGACGTCACCCCGAACGGCGTGTCCGACAACACGCGCGAGTTCGTCGTGCCGCAGGGCCACTATTTCATGATGGGCGACAATCGCGACAACTCGGCCGACAGCCGCGTCTTCGGCTTCGTACCGGAGGAGAATTTCGTCGGCCGCGCCAACATCATCTTCTTCTCCATCGCCGGCGGCGCCAGCCCGCTGGAGGTCTGGAAGTGGCCGTCGCTGATCCGCCCGTCGCGGCTCCTCAATTCCGTCCACTGACCGCGATGGCCGCCCGGAAGCTGAGCGGAGAGGTGCTGGCGGAAATGGCCCGCGAGCGCACCGGCCATGCCTTTTCCGACATCGACCGCCTCGAGCGCGCGCTCACCCATTCGAGCGCGCGCCGCCATGCCGGCGCCGACTACGAGCGGCTGGAGTTCCTGGGCGACCGCGTGCTCGGCCTCGTCGTCGCCGAGATGCTGTTCAAGGCGTTCCCGGGCGCGCCGGAGGGCGAGCTCGCCGTGCGCCTCAACGCGCTGGTCAGCGGCGCCACCTGCGCCGAGGTCGCCGAGGAGATCGGCCTGGCCGAACTGATCCGCGCCGACGTCGGCCGCAAGACGCTTTCCGGCCCGAATGGGCGCTCCACCCGCGCCGACGCGATGGAGGCGCTGCTTGCCGCCATCTATCTCGAAGGCGGACTGGAAGCCGCCCGGCCGCTTATCGAGCGCTACTGGGGGCCGCGCAGCCGCCAGCCGCAGGGCGCCAAGCGCGATCCCAAGACCGAACTGCAGGAATGGGCGCACCAGTCGGTGGCCGCCACCCCCGTCTATTCCATCGCCGGCCGCGAAGGGCCGGACCACGAGCCGGTCTTCACCGTCACGGTGAGCGTCGGCGACCTCGAACCCACCATCGGCCGCGGCCGCTCCAAGCGCGAGGCCGAGCAGGCCGGCGCCGCCGCCATGCTCCAGCGCGAAGGCGTCTGGCCCCAACCGGAAGACCCCACATGACAGACCAGGACCAGGCCGACCCGGCCGCCGCCGCCGAGACCCGCCGCTCCGGCTTCGTGGCGCTAATCGGCGCGCCCAACGCCGGCAAGTCGACGCTGATCAACCAGCTGGTCGGCACCAAGGTGTCGATCGTCACCCACAAGGTGCAGACGACCCGCGCCATCGTGCGCGGCATCGCCACCCACAGGGACGCGCAGATCGTCTTCGTCGACACGCCGGGAATCTTCAAGCCGCGCCGCACGCTCGATCGCGCCATGGTGCGGACCGCCTGGGGCGGCGCCAAGGACGCCGACCTCGTGCTCGTGCTGATCGACGCCGAGCGCGGACTGAAGGGCGATGCCGGCGCCATGGTCGAGAACCTTGCCGACGTGCACCAGCCCAAGATCCTGGTCCTCAACAAGATCGACCGCGTCAAGCGCGAATCCCTTCTGGCGCTCACCGCCGAGATCAACGCGAAGGCCGAGTTCGAGCGCACCTTCATGATCTCCGCGCTCGACGGTTCCGGCTGCTCCGATCTCCTCGACTACCTCGCCGGGCGGCTGCCGGTCGGTCCCTGGTACTATCCCGAGGATCAGGTCTCCGACCTGCCGATGCGCCAGCTCGCCGCCGAGATCACCCGCGAGAAGCTCTACCTGCGCCTGCACCAGGAACTGCCCTATTCCTCGCATGTCGAGACCGAGAAGTGGGAGGAACTGCCCAACGGCTCGGTGCGCATCGAGCAGGTGATCTATGTCGAGCGCGACAGCCAGAAGAAGATCGTGCTCGGCCACAAGGGCGAGACCATCAAGGCGATCGGCCAAGCCGCCCGCAAGGAGATCGCCGAGATCCTCGACCAGAAGGTCCACCTCTTCCTGTTCGTGAAGGTGCGCGACAACTGGAGCGACGACCCCGAGCGCTACCGCGAGATGGGGCTGGAGTTTCCGGGCTGAGGGGAGGGCGCGGCCCTCTCCGATCCGCCCCGTCCCGCGCTGGCGATGATCGCACGCCTCAGCGCGAGATGTCCTGCGCCGGATAGAGCAGCACGCTGCCCTTCGAGAACGCCACGTCCGGCTCGAATTCGTCGATGCGCTCGAAGCGTAGAACGAGGTCGCCGCCCTTCGCTAGGATACGGTCGGCGTGCTGGCGCGACAGGCGCACGAGTGCGCGGGCCTTCCAGACATCGTCATCGGGGCCCATCCATAGACTGGGCAGCGCCACCGCGATCGGCCCGACCTTGCCGCCCGAACCGCCGGAAGCCGACAGCGACAGGTTCACGTGCACCGTGTCCTTCGTGGTCATGCCCGGCTGGTTCTGCGCCCGCACCGCGATGTCGATGATGAGATCCCCGTCGATCGGCGGCTTCCTGAAGCGATAGGCGGCGGATTGCCCGGCCTCGGGCGCCCGCATCCAGTACCAGTTCCCGGCGCCAGGCCATCCCGTCGAACGGAACTCCGCCGCCGCATCGCCGATGCAGGGCCGGTCGAGGAAGCAGTTCCCCTCGTCGCCCCGGTCGCCGAGTTCGGTGTTCGTCCCGCCGTCCGCGTGAAGCCGCACGCTGTCGGCGCGGAACGCCACGTGAGGGTCGCTCGCCCTGGCGCGCACGATGCGGATGTGGAGCGTGCCGCTGGCCGGCATCACCTTGTCGAGGATGTCGCGGGCGAGCCTGACCCGGCCGCGCGTCCGGTAGCCGGGCTTCTCCCCCGGCGACGAGACGTTCGGAAGGGTCACGCGGATCCGGTGGTAGAGGCCGCCCATCATGCCGGAGCCGGGATAGCCGACCAGCAGGTTGAACACGGCGTCCACGCCCGCGCCGCCATTGATGCCGTCCGTCGCCAGCGCGTCGATGTCGACCAGGATATCGCCGGTCCCGGGCGGGTTCGCGAACGTGTATTCGGCGGTATGGCCAAGCACGTGGTCGCGCAACCAGTACCAGCCGGAGATCAGGTCGCCATTCGAGTGGAAAACCGGTTCGCCGCCGCCTTGCGCCATGACAGCGGAAGACAGCGCCAGAATGGCGGCGGCGACGATGGCAATCAACTTCTCCATGCCGTTCCGGGTCATGCCGATGGCACGCATGCGATGCCCTCCCTGCACCTTATCATGTCCAGCAAACGCCTTGGGGCGGCCCCGCACATTGATCCTCGTCAACGCGCGAACCCATCGCGCCCACTGACCGGCCCGCCCGCCAACCTTGCATTCGCCCCCGATCCGGTGGAAACCTCCCCGCCATGGAGTGGCGAGACGAAGGCATCATCATCGGGTCGCGTCGGCATGGCGAGTCGAGCCTCATCCTCGAGGTGATGACCCGCGCGCACGGCCGCCACATGGGCATCGTGCGCGGCGGCCGGTCGCGCCGAATGCAGCCGCTCCTCCAGGCCGGCAATCGCGTCGACCTGGTCTGGCGCGCCCGGCTCGACGAGCATCTGGGCATGTTCCAGGTCGAGCCGATCGAGCAGAACGCGGCGCGGCTGCTCGCCAGCGGGCCGGCGATCTACGCGCTGCAGACGCTGGCCGCCCACCTTCGCCTGCTTCCGGAACGCGACCCGCACACGCCCTTGTTCGAGACGCTGGCGATCATCATCGAGCATCTCGACGAGCCGCGCGCGGCGGCCGAGCTCCTGGTCCGCTTCGAACTGCTCGTGCTCGACGAACTCGGCTTCGGGCTCGACCTGTCGTGCTGCGCCGCCACCGGGTCCTTGCAGGACCTCGCCTACGTCTCGCCGAAGTCCGGCCGCGCCGTCAGCCGCGCCGCCGGCGAGCCCTGGCGCGACAAGCTCCTGCCGCTGCCGGCCTTCCTGACCGCCGGGCCCGGCCTGCGCGGCGACCAGCGCGCGCTCGACGACGCCTTCCGCCTCACAGGCTTCTTCTTCGAACGCCACGTCTACGAGCCGCGAGGCATCGAGCCGCCGGACACCCGCGCCGGCTTCCTCGCCGCGCTCAGGCGGTCGTGGCGGGACGATCCGCAGCCTTCCAGCCACAGCGAGTACGCGCAATGACCGACGTCGAACTCTATCCGGGCCATGTCTCTCCGCTGGGCCTGGGCTCCATCCCGCTCGACGAGCTGTTGAAGTACACCGGGATGGAACTGCTGCAACGGCTGATCGACGGTCTCTATCCGGCGCCCTCCATCGGCGCCCGCATGAACTTCGGCCTGACCGAAATCGGCGAGGGCAGGGCGGTGTTTCGCGGGTTGCCCGGCGAGCGGCACCTGAACCCGCTCGGCACCGTGCATGGCGGCTGGGCCGCGACGATCCTCGACTCCGCGCTCGGCTGCGCCGTCCACACCACCATGGCCAGGGGCGAGGCCTACACCACCATCGAGTTCAAGGTGAACCTGATGCGCCCCATCACCCCGAAGACCGGCGAGGTCGTCTGCGAGGGCCGGGTGATCAGCCGCGGCCGCACCATCGCCGTCTCCGAGGCGACGCTGAAGGACAAGGACGGCAAGCTGCTTGCCTTCGGCACCGAGACCTGCTCCATCTTCCCGGCGACGAACCTGGCGCCGCGCTGACGCGGTATTTTTAGCGGCCTTCGGCCATCCAGAGGCTCCGGAGGGGACCGGTCCCATGATCGAATTCATCGTCGCCGCCCTGATCGTCGCGCTGGCCGTCGTCGCCATGCGCCTCAACGACCGCCTGAACCGGCTGCAGCGGGAGTTCGAGGCCCTGCGCGGCTTCGTGCTCGAAACGATGCCGGTGCCGGCGTCCGATGCACGGAGCCCGGTCGACAGCGCGGACGGTGCGCAAACGGGCGCCGATCAGCGCTCCGGGTTCGCCATGGGCGAACCCGCTCCCAGCCCCGCTGCCGCGGCGCGAGGCGATGAGGTCGCGCCGGAAGACGACGTGACCGCCGCGGGCGTGCGCCGTTATGCCTGGCCCACCGAACCCGAGCCGGAACCCGCGTCCGTCGCGCCGGCCCCGCCCGCCGCGCCGGCGCGTCCCGACATCGAGACCGCACTCGGCACCCGCTGGGCAGTCTGGGTCGGCGGACTGGCGCTGGCGCTCGGCGGCGTGTTCCTCGTGCGCTATTCCATCGAGGCCGGCATCTTCGGCCCCGGCGTCCGGCTCGTCATGGCCGGGATGTTCGGCATCGCGATGGTCGCCGCCGGCGAGTATGTCCGCCGCACCGGCCTGCGCATGCCCGTCGAGGGCCTCGGCGGCGCCTGGATGCCCGGCATCCTGACGGCGGCCGGCGCCTTCACCCTGTTCGGCACGATCTATGCGGCGCACGGCCTCTACGGCTTCATCGGCCCCGCCGTCGCCTTCCTGCTGCTCGGCCTCGTCGGCATCGGCACGATCTTTGCCGCCCTGATCCACGGCCAGGCGCTGGCCGGCGTCGGCCTGCTCGGCGCCTTCGCCACGCCTCTCCTCGTCGCCTCGCAGGCGCCGAGCCCCTGGGTGCTGTTCGGATATCTCGCGGTGGTGCTGTGCGCCTCCGCCGCCATCGCCTGGCTGCGCGACTGGGCCGCCCTGATGACCGGCGCGGTCATCGGCATGGGCCTGTGGTCGCTGCTCTATTTGATCACCATGCCCGACATCCAGCTCGCGCCCGCGCTATTCGCCAACGCGGTCGTGCTTGCGTCGCTGGCGCTGATCTGGCTCGGCGGCCGCGACGACGCCGACCGTTTCGACCCGCCCTCGGCGGCGGCCGGCCTCTTCGTCGGCCTCGCGACGCTTCTCATCCTGAACGATTCCGACATCATCCTGGCCGGAGGCGAGATCCACGCCGCGCTGCTCCTGGCCGCCATGCTGGTGCTCGCCTGGTGGCAGCCGGCGGCCCGGCCGCTGCTCCACGCCGCCGGTGTCGTGCTGGTCCTGGCGCATCTGCGCGTCGCGCTGTCGGGCACCCTGGCGTTCGAGATCCTCGGCGAACCGGTAACGCTCCACGGCCCGGCGGTCCTGCCCTGGACGGTCGTCGGCGCCTGGACGTCGGCCCTGCTTGCCTTGCTCTTCCTCGCGCTCGGCGTCTTCGCCGCGCGCGGTCTGGTCGTCGAGCATCCCCGCCGCGCCGCGATCTGGAGCGGCTGGGCCGTACTGGTGCCGCTCGTCGTGCTGGCCGGTGGCTGGATCGCCTATGGCGACGTCGACCGCGATCTGCTGCGCGCCGCCGCGGCGCTGGCGCTGGTCGCGGCCTTCGCCGTCGCGGCGGAGGCGGTCGCGCGGTCGGAGGAGCCGCCGCTCTCCGGCGGCCTCGCCGTCAGTCTTTTCCTCGGCGGGACCGGCGCGGCTGCCGCGCTCATGCTGCTGATGGCCTTCGGGCCGCTGTGGACGACGATGCTCGCCGGCGCCGCGGCCATCCTGCCGGCGCTTGCCACCTGCTGGCGCGCCTACTCGGCGCTCGGCTGGCTTTCCGTCGGCGCCGCCGTCTTCGTGCTCGTCCGCGCCGCCCTCGACCCGACGATCGTCGGCGCGTCTTTCCTCGGTTCGTGGCCCGTCTTCAACCAGCTCCTGCCCGGCTACGGCATCCCGGCGCTGGCCTTCGGCTTTGCCGCCTGGCAGCTCGCCCGCACGACGAACGGCCGGCCACGGCTCGCCATGGAGGCGGCGGCGGTGCTCTTCGCGCTGCTGACGGCCGCCATGCTGGTGCGCCATGCCATGAGCGGCGGCATCATCGACGGCGCCGCCGTCACGCTGGCCGAGCAGTCGATCTACACGCTGATCATGCTCGGCGCCGGCGCCATCCTCGTCGCGATCGACGCCCGCTCACCGAGCGCCGTCATGCGCATCGGCTCGCTCGCCGCCGCCGTCCTGTCGGTCGCGCTCGTCGCGATCCGGCACTTCGGCACGCTGAACCCGCTGTTCACCGGCGAGCCGACCGGCCCGATCCCTGTCTTCGACCTGCTCCTGCTAGCCTATCTGCTGCCTGCCGCCGCCGCGGCGGGGCTCGCCTGGTTTGCGCGGGGCCGCCGGCCGCACTGGTATTCGGCCATGCTGGCGCTGACGGCCGCCGCGCTCGCCTTCGCCTGGGTCAGCCTCACGGTGCGCCGCCTGTTCCAGGGCGAGAACCTCGCCTTCTGGCGCGGCATGTCGCAGCTCGAAACCTATGCCTATTCGGCGGTCTGGCTGGCGGTCGGCGTGGGCATGCTGGTGCTGGGCGTCCGCTTCGCCTCGCAGGCGCTGCGCGTCGCGTCGGGCCTGCTCGTGGCGCTGGCGGTAGCCAAGGTCTTCCTGTTCGACATGGCGGAGCTCGAAGGCGTGCTGCGCGCCTTCTCCTTCATCGGTCTCGGCGCGGTGCTGATCGGCATCGGCCTATTCTACCAGCGCCTGCTCACCGGCGCTGCGGCCAGGCGCAACCCGGTGCCGGATGCCGAGGTCCCGCCCGAGGAAGCGCACACGCCGGCCGAAGCGCCCCCCGCCGAAGCGCCTCCCGCCGATGTCTCGCCTTCCCGGCGTGTGACCCTGCCCGCCAGCGATGCGGCGGAGGTCGAGGAACCCGTGCCCGCCGAAGACGCGGCGTCGGCCGAAGCGGAAACGCCGGTCGAGATCGCCGCTCCGACCGACGACGAGGCGCCCGACGAAGCGCCGCCGCCCGGAAAGGATGACGCGCCCGAAGCGGAAGCCGCGCCAGCCGGCAAGGACGAGGACGCTCCCGAAGAGCCCGATGGAAAGAAGCCCGCCGTGTAGCGGCAAGGCGTGATTTGGGCGTCCGGTTTCGTATCGCTGTAACAAGGGCGACCTAAGGAGAGTGCGGTTCGGGCGGGCAGCCCCGCTGCCGGGAAACCCTCCGACAGGCGTCCGGACATCGCATCCAACCAGCAGGAGCCAGTCATGAGCGATTTCGAGCGCGACTATCCGGACCACCGCGCGGCCCCCTATTTCGAGCATGGCGACGAGCCGCAGTGCAACACGTCGCCCAATCGCAACTTCTACCAGGTGATGGAAGCCCGCATCGAACGTCGCGGCTTCCTGATGGGCGGCCTCGCCACCATCGCCACCGGCCTGTTCGGCTCGACGCTGACCACCCTTTCCAGTTCGACGGCGCTGGCCCAGAACGCGGGCGGCCTGCTCGGCTTCAAGCCGATCCCCGTCAGCATGGACGACACGGTCGTCGTGCCGGAGGGATACAAGGTGCAGGTCCTCGGCGCCTGGGGCGAGCCGATCACCGGCGACATGCCCGCCTTCAGGCCGGGCGCCAACAGCGGCGCCGAGCAGGGCATGCAGGTCGGCATGCATCATGACGGCATGCACTTCTTCCCGATCGACGGTTCGTCCGAGGACGGCCTGCTGGTCCTGAACCACGAGTACATCGAGCCGCGCTTCCTCCATGCCGAGAAGTACAAGGGCAAGGCTTTCGACGGTGACGCGGTCCTGTTCGACGCCGACGGCAAGCGCGACGACGACGAGGTCCTGAAGGAGGTGAATGCCCACGGCGTGTCCGTCTACCGCACGGCGAAGCAGGCCGACGGTTCCTGGGCCATCGTCGCCGACCCGCGCAACCGCCGCGTCACCGGCGCGACCCCGATGGAAATCGCCGGCCCCGCGCGCGGCTCGGCCCATCTCGTGACCAAGTACGCGCCGGATGGCACGCGGACCCGCGGTACGCTCAACAACTGCGCCCACGGCGTGACGCCCTGGAACACCTATATGGCCGCCGAGGAAAACTGGGCCGGCTATTTCGTCAACGCCGACGCCCAGCAGCCGCGCGAGCACAAGCGCTATGGCATCAGCGCGAAGGAATCGCGCTATGGCTGGGAGAAGGCCGTTTCCGGCGCCGATGAATACGTCCGCTTCGACGCCTCCGCCAAGGGTGCTTCCGCCGCCGATGACTATCGCAACGAACCCAACACCTTCGGCTGGATGATCGAGTTCGATCCGTTCGATCCCGCGTCGGTCCCGGTCAAGCGCACCGCGCTCGGCCGTTTCGGGCACGAAGGCGTGGTCTTCGCGCCCGCCGAGGCCGGCAAGCCGGTCGTCTGCTATTCGGGCGACGACGCCCGCTTCGAGTACATCTACAAGTTCGTCTCCTCGAAGCCCTACGAGCCCGGCGTCACCACGGGCGACATCCTCGACGAAGGCACGCTCTACGTCGCCCGGTTCAACGACGACGGCACCGGTGAGTGGCTGGCGCTGGCGCCGGGCCAGAACGGCCTGACGCCGGAGAACGGCTTCGCCGATCTCGCCGACATCCTGGTCAACACCCGTCTTGCCGCCGACAAGGCCGGCGCCACCAAGATGGACCGTCCCGAATGGGGCACCGTCGACCCGAACTCGGGCGAGGTCTACTTCACGCTGACCAACAATTCGCGCCGCACGCAGGCGCAGGTCGACGCCGTCAACCCGCGCGCCGAGAACAATTTCGGCCAGATCGTGCGCTGGCGCTATGCCGGCAACGACCATGCGGCAAGCAGCTTCGACTGGGATCTCTTCGTCATCGCCGGCAACGCGCGCCAGTCGAAGACCTTCGCGGGCGCCGCGCTGGGCGACGACGGCGTGTTCGCCTGCCCGGACGGCATCTGGTGCGACCAGAACTCCCGCCTCTGGATCCAGACCGACATGGGCGACATCGGCCCGGACTACGAGGGTCCGCTGAAGGACTTCGGCATGAACGCGATGCTGGCCGCCGATCCGAAGACCGGCGAGATCCGCCGCTTCCTCACCGGCCCCTGGGGCCAGGAAGTAACCGGCGTCATCACCACGCCGGACGGCAAGACCATGTTCGTGAACTTCCAGCATCCGGGCGGCCACGCTTCGGCCGAACAGTTCGCCGCCGGCGACATGGGCTCCCAGTTCCCCGATGGTCCGGGCTCGGTTCCGCGTTCGGCCACCATCGTCATCACCCGCGAGGACGGCGGCGTCATCGGCGCCTGATCCCGCTCCGCTTCAGGAATGCGACGCCCGGCCGAAAGGCCGGGCGTTTCTCGTTGCGCAGGGAACGATCTACTCGGCCGCCGCCAGCGCCGGCCGCTCCACCGGCGCTTCGCGGATCGGCCAGTGCACGATCGCCGCGAACAGGCCGAGCGCCACGCCGAGCCACCAGACCGAATCGTAGGATCCGAAGACGTCGTAGAGATAGCCGCCGAGCCAGACGCCGAGGAACGAGCCGATCTGGTGCGACAGGAACACCAGCCCGCCGAGCAGGCCTAGATGCCGCGTCCCGAACATGATCGCCACCAGCGCGTTCGTCGGCGGTACGGTGGACAGCCACAGCAGCCCCATGGTGATGGCGAAGACGATCACGCTCGCCGGCGTCTGTGGCAGGAGCAGGAAGGCCGTCACCACGATCGCACGGCCGAGATAGATCCACACGAGGAACATCGGCTTGGAGTAGCGCTGGCCGATGACGCCCGAGGCCAGCGAGCCGAGAATGTTGAAGAAGCCGATCAGCGCCAGCGCGATCACCGCATAGCGCGCCTGGATGCCGATGTCGGCGATGTAGGCGGGAAAATGCGCGGTGATGAAGGCGACCTGGAACCCGCAGACGAAGAATCCCGACACCAAGAGCAGGTAGCTCTTGTGCCCCACCGCCTCGCGCAGTGCCTCCCGCATCGTCTGGTCGACGCTGGCCTGGCTCTGCGTGCCGGACCTGGAGTTGCCGCGCAGCGGGATCGCCAGCACCGGAATGATCAGCATCATCGCCGACATGACCAGCAGCGAATCGTACCAGCCATAGGCGTCGATCAGGCCCTGGCTCAGCGGCGCGAAGATGAACATGCCGGCCGAGCCGGCCGCCGTGCCGATGCCGAAGGCGAGGCTGCGCTTTTCCGGCGCCACGTTGCGGGCGAAGGCCGCGAGCACGATGCCGAACGAGCCGGACGCGATGCCGAGGCCGACCAGCACGCCGCCGCCGACGTGCAGGCCGGTCGCGGTCTCGGCATTGGCCATCACGAACAGGCCCGAGGCATAGAGGATGCCCGACAGCGCCAGCACCCGCCACGTGCCGAACTTGTCGGCCAGCGCGCCGAAGAATGGCGTGCCGAGACCCCAGGCGAGGTTCTGGATCGCCATGGCCAGCCCGAAGGTGGTGCGGTCCCAGCCTTTCTCGGCCAGCATCGGAAGCTGGAAGAAGCCCATCGCCGAGCGCGGGCCGAAGGTCATCGCCGCGATCAGGCAGCCGCACAGGATTATCAGCCAGGGCAGGCTCGGGACGTCGCGCGCCGTCTTTGCAGCGTGCTGCATGGAAACTCTCCAGGTGGATCGGCCATCGCTCTAGCGCGGTCGGCCGTCGATCGCGAAATGAATAGTTCGGCGCTCTTCGTTCAATTCCATTGATCGATCGCTCCGTTCGGCTCGGAGGTCTGTCGCCGTCCGATGGACATTGCGGACATCCGCGCCGCATTGCGGTTGCTTTGCAGGCAAGAAGCTTGCATACAAGTCATCAGCGCGCAAGCAGAACGGATTGGGCCAGAATGGAGCGCATCGAGGACTGCATCAGCTTCCTGCTCGGCAAGGCCGCGCAGCAGGTGACTCGGCGTTCCAGGGACGCGCTGGCGCCCTTCGGCGTCACGCCTGTGCAATATGCCGCCTTGCGCATCCTGTGGGAGCGCGACGGGCTGAGCAGCGCCGAGATGGGCGCGCGCCTCTTGCTCGACAGCGCCACCATGACCGGCATCGTCGACCGCCTGGAGACGGCCGGCCTCGTCGAGCGTCGACCCGATCCGGAAGGGGACCGGCGCATAAACCGGGTCCACCTAGCCGACGAGGGCAGGGCGCGGTGCACAGCGATGAACGCCGCGATGGACCGGGTCAACGCCGACGTCGACAGGGTCCTCGGCCAGCGTTCGGCGGGTCTGCGCGCCGCGCTGGCGCTGCTGGGAGAGGTCGAGCCGCGATCGGCCGGGCGCGAGGACCCGCCCCCTTCCTGACGGCCGCTCGCTGCCCCCCGCTACTCCAGCAGCACCGTCGGCTTCGCGGCGGCCTTGGCGTCCGCCCCGCCACCGGTCGCGATGATGTGCAGGTCGCGCTGCGGGTAGGGGATGGATATGCCCTTTTCGTCGAAGGCGAGCTTCGCGTTCCTGGTGAAGTCGAGCTTGGTCTGGAACCAGTCCGGCGACTTCGTCCAGTAGCGGATCGCCACGATCACGGCGCTGTCGCCCAGTTCCGAAACGAAGCAGTTCGGCGCGGGGTCGGCGAGGATCCGCTCGTCGGCGGCGGCGAGGTCGGCAAAGGTCCTGAGCGCCAGCGCGATGTCGTCGCCATAGCCGATGCCGATGGCGATCTCGGTCATCCGCTGCGGATTGCGCGAGAAGTTCGTCACCGGCGAGTTCCACAATTCGCTGTTCGGCGCCATCACGAACAACCCGTCGAAGGTCTTCAGCTCGGTCGCGAACAGGCCGATTTCCTGCACCGTGCCCATCACGCTGCCCGCGTTGATGAACTCGCCGACCCGGAAGGGCCGCAGCACCAGGAGCATGATGCCGGCGGCGATGTTCTGCAGCGTGCCCTGCAGTGCCAGGCCGATCGCCAGGCCGATGGCGCCGAGCGCCGCGATGATCGACGCCGTCTGCACGCCGAACTGCGCCAGCACCGTGACGCCGACGATGATCAGCACCGCATAGCGCACGATCCTCGAGAAGAACTTCCGCAACGTTTCGTCGAAGCCGCGGAACTGGCCGAGCGCGGAATAAGTGGAACGCTGCAGGACGCCCGACAGGATGTAGCCGACGATCAGGACGATCACCGCGCCGACGAGCGAGAAGGAATAGGTCACGACCAGCGCGCTCGCCTGCTCCCAGGCGGTTCGCGCCGCGATCACCATGTCGCCGGCGCTGGTCTCGATTCGCTCCATGGGGTCCAAGGTCTGCCTCCGTTGCTTTTGTTCGGGTTTTCGGTCGGCCCGGAACGCCCTGAATAGACAATGGGGGCGTTGCCGACAACGCCGGCCGGCCGCTCGGGGCTTCTCCTTGGCGAGGCCGCAAGTCTCGCCACACTTCCGTCATAATCCGGGAGCGATGGCAGCTTGCGCGGCCACGAGAAGGCTGCGCCGCGGGCTCTGCGCGCACGGGGCCGGGGGTCTTCGTCGGAGGAAACAAGTCCCTGAGATGACCGCCCGCATCCGCCCTGCCCATCCGCGCGACATCGCCGAACTGGTGGCGATCGAGAACGCCGTCTTTTCGACCGACCGCATTTCCCGTCGCTCGTTCCGCCAGCTGATCGAGCGCGAATCGGCCGAGACGCTCGTCCTGGAGGAGTCTGGACGGCTCGTCGGCTATGCCATGGTGCTGTTTCGCAAGGGCACTGGCGTCGCCCGGCTATACTCCATCGCGGTCGCGCCCGACCGTGCCGGCACCGGCGCCGGCGGCAGGCTCCTGCAGGCCGCCGAGGACGCCGCCTACGAGCACGACCGCATGCTGCTCAGGCTCGAGGTGCGGGAGGACAACGCCCAGGCCATCGCCGTCTACGAAAGGCGCGGCTATCGCCGCATCGGCCGCGAGACCGACTATTATGCCGACGGCATGGCGGCGCTGCGCTACGAGAAGACGCTGCGCGGCGACGTCCCCGTCCAGACGCGGGTGCCCTTCTATGAGCAGACCTGCGAATTCACCTGCGGTCCCTGCTGCCTGATGATGGCGAAGGCCTATTTCGATCGCTCCTTCACCCCCGATCCCGTCATGGAGATCCGCCTGTGGCGCGAGGCCACCACGGTCTTCATGATGTCGGGTCCCGGCGGCTGCGAACCCTTCGGACTGGCGGTCGCGGCCCGCGACCACGGCCTGTCCGCCGAGATTCTGGTTTCCTTCCACGGCGCCCTGTTCCTCCAGTCGGTGCGCAGCGAGGAAAAGCGCCGGGTCATGGAACTGGCGCAGGTCGATTTCCGTTTGCGCGCGGAGCGCCACGGCCTGCCCGTGTCGTACCGGCCCTTCACGCTGGACGACATCCGTGGCGCGCTCGCGGAGGGAAAGCTCGTCATCGTGCTGGTCAGCGGCTATCTGATGTTCGGCAAGAAGGTTCCGCACTGGGTGCTTGCCATCGGCGACGACGGTGACCACATCCTGCTGCACGATCCGTGGGTGGAGGATGAGCGCGGCGAGACGAAGGCGGACGCGGCCAACATTCCGGTTCCACATTCCATCTTCATGACCATGGCGCAGTTCGGCCGCGACGGGCTCAGGGCCGCCATCATCATCGGAAAGCTCGACCATCCATGACCTGGGTCATCCTCACGGGCCGCCAGAACGACATCGACCACTTCGCGACGCCGCACAAGATCATCACCAACCGCGATTATCTCGCGCATCCGGCGCTGTTCAAGGGCCAGCGTCCGAAGGTCATCAACCTGTCGAACAGCTACGCCTACCAGAGTCGCGGCTACTATGCCTCGCTGCTCGCCTCCTCGCGCGGCCACCGCGTCATCCCGACCGTCGAGACCATGATCGACCTGTCGGAGCGCAAGCTTTACGAGCACGCGCTGCCCGAACTCGAACTGGTGCTCAACAAGTGCCGCAAGGATCTCGGCGGCACGTTCCCCACCAGGCTCGTCGTCTTCTTCGGCATCGCCCCTTCGAAGGCGACCGACCGCTTCGGCCGGCTGCTGTTCGACTGGTTCCGCGCCCCGGCGCTGGAGGTCTCCATCAAGGACGAGAACGGCTGGGCCTCGATCCGCAAGATCGGCTTCCTGCCGCTCGGCCGCATGAAGCCGGAGGAGGAGGCGCGCTTCCTCGAATGCCTCGCCACCTACACCCAGCGCGAATGGCGCGACACCAAGGCCCGCACGCCGTCGCGCTACACCTTCGCCACGCTGGTCGACCCCAACGAGGAACTCGCGCCCTCGATGGTGTCGTCGCTGCGCCACTGGGCCAAGATCGCCGAGAAGATGGGCGTCGAGGTCGAGCCGATCGGCAAGAAGGATCTGGCCAAGCTCGCCAACTACGACGCGCTGTTCATCCGCGAGACCACCGCGATCTCCAACCACACCTACCGCTTCGCCCGCCGCGCCCAGCAGGAGGGCATGCCGGTCATCGACGATCCCCTGTCGATGATCCGCTGCACCAACAAGGTCTACCTGAACGAGTTGATGGCGGCCAACAAGGTGCCGGTGCCGCCGACGGTCATGATCGCCGGGCCGGCCGATTTCGAGGTCGCGGCGCAAACGCTCGGCTTCCCGCTGGTGCTCAAGATCCCCGATTCCTCCTTCTCGCGCGGCGTCAAGAAGGCGAGCACCATGGCCGAGCTGAAGGCGCTCGCCACCGAATGGCTCGAGGACTCCGACCTCATCATCGCCCAGAAGTACCTGCCGACCGATTATGACTGGCGCGTCGGCGTGCTCGGCGGCCAGCCGCTGTTCGCATGCCACTACCTGATGGCCAAGAAGCACTGGCAGATCGTCAACCACGACCGCGCCGGCAAGCCCGACCAGGGCGGCATCAAGCCCTTCCTCCTGAAGGACGCGCCGCAAAACGTCGTCGAGACCGCCGTCCGCGCCGCCCGCTGCATCGGCGACGGCCTCTACGGCGTCGACCTGAAGGAGACCCCCGACGGGGTCTACGTCATCGAGGTCAACGACAATCCCAACCTCGACCACGGCTGGGAAGACGCCGCCGAGAAGGACGAGGTCTGGGTGCGCCTGACGCAGTGGTTCCTGGATCGGCTGGAAAAGCAGGGGCGCTGAGCGCGTATCAGCCCTGCCGCGCCGCAGACGCGCACGGAATGCGGGATTGTCGGGAACGCCCTGCCTGATACGCGGCGACCAGCATCGCCAAGGGCCGGCGCGGGTTCGTCCCGCGCCGGCCTTCTTCAGAAGGACAGCGTCGCGGCGCCCTGCCTGATCTGCGCGTGCAAGGCGCTCGCACCGATAATCGCGACCCCGTCGATCAGGTCGGCCTGTTCGTATCCCCGCGACTTCACGCAAGGGGGACAGGCCCAGATTTCGCCGCCGCGCTTCTGAAAATCATCGATGAGCGCTGCCAGCGAATCGAGCGGAGCCACATGGGTGAGTTGCTGCCCGCCGCGCCGTACCAGGTCGACGGCCGAACTGGTGAGGAAGACATAGACCTTCAGCCCGGCCGTGATGCCACCATTGGCGATGGTGAAGGCGACCGACGAAAGCTCCGATTCGATACCTTTCGTGACCAGCACGACGAGCTTGTCTGTATCGTTCCGCATTGTAATCTCCAGCAGTTGAGAGGAACGCGCCGATCCTATTGGAAGGGGGAGGCGAAGGTCTTTGGCCGACATGCCCGAATCCTTGCCCGATCGTCCGGAACGCGTGTACGGACTGCTTCGAGACGATGTCCTGTCGGCCCTGCTCGCCACGATCAGGCTGAGCGGCTCCCTGCAGTTCTGCCTGGTGCCCGCCGGCGACTGGCAGACCGATGGAGCGCCCGCCATGGCACGGCTGTCGGCACGGCCCTCGGGCGCCATGCCCTTCCACATCGTGGTCGACGGCGAGTGCTGGCTCAGGATGGAAGGAGAGGAGACGGCGTTGGAAGGTGGCGATGTGGTCGTCTTTCCCTTCGGCACGGGCCATCAACTCGGTACCGGGGCGGGAGGGCCGGATGTGACGCCGACGCGGGACCTGCCGCCGAAACCCTGGCGCGAGATTCCCGTGCTGCGCTATGGCGAGGGCTCGCCGGCGGCGCGGCTGCTGTGCGGCTTCCTCAACTGCGACGTGATGGACTTCGCGCCGCTGCGCCAGGCGCTGCCGCGATTGATCCATGTGCGCACGCGCGGCGCCAACGACGGCGCGTGGCTTCGCGCCACGATCCGCCAGATGGTGGACGAGGTCGACCACCCGCGCCCGGGCGGCGTTGCGATGTTGCAGCGCCTGACCGAGATCGTATTCATCGAGATCCTGCGCCACCGTATCTTGGCGGCGGAGCAGGGCGCTGTGGGCTGGCTGGCGGCGCTCGCCGACCCCGCGCTGACACGCTGCCTGTCGCTGGTGCACGGCGATCCGGGACGGGACTGGTCGCTGGCCGTGCTGGCGTCGGAGGCGGGCATGTCGCGCAGCGTGCTGGCGGAGCGGTTCGCCTCGGTGCTCGGCGTGTCGCCCATGCGCTACGTGCGCGAATGGCGGCTGTACCTGGCCAGCGTCGCCCTGAGCACGGGTCGCAAGCCGATTTCCAGCATCGCGGACCACGCTGGCTATGCCACCGAGGCCGCGTTCACGCGCGCCTTTTCCCGCTCCTACGGCCTGCCGCCGGCCGCCTGGCGCGCGCGGGCGGGCAGGTAGGGGATCAGTCTGCTGCCTCTCGCCCCCGCAACGTGTCCAGCACCTCGAACCGCGCAAGGAACGCGCGCTGCACCTCCGCCGCCGGACTCGGTTCGAGGTCGAGCGCGGCGGCATCGAGGCCGCGCGGCTGGCCGAAATACTTCCTTGCCTCCTCCACCGAGAAGCCCGCGAGTTCCGTCGCCTCGAAATAGGCGGCCACGATGTCGGCCTTCTTGATCGTCGCCTTCAGCCGGTCGGCGCGCATCGGCAGCGAGAAGCGCACGTGGATGGCGTTCTGCAGCCGCTCCTCCACCGCCTTGTAGCCGCCGCCGACGGCGGCCTTGAAGGGCGAGATCATGTCGCCGATCACGTACTCTGCCGCGTCGTGCAGCAGCGCCGTCAGCCGCGCCTGCGGCGTCGCCGTTGGGTTCTGCAGCGAGAAGATCGTCTCGACCAGCAGCGAGTGCTGCGCCACCGAGAACGCATGGTCGCCCCGCGTCTGGCCGTTCCAGCGCGCCACGCGGGCGAGCCCGTGCGCGATGTCGGCGATCTCGACGTCGAGCGGCGAGGGGTCGAGCAGGTCGAGCCGGCGGCCCGACAGCATGCGCTGCCAGGCGCGGGCCGGTGCGCCGGGACGATCGGCCATCAGGCGTCCTCGCCCGTCGACGTCTCCGGGAAGCCGAAGCCCATGCCGGGCGGGATCGACAGCGAAAGCCGCACGTCGCCGGCCGTCACCGGCTCGCCCGTGTCCATCGCCGCCTTCACCTTGTCGATGCGCACCAGCGCCAGCCCCCTCGACCCGAGCACGGTGCCGAGCGTCCCCGCCGGCCTGCCTTGGGCCAGCAGCGGAGTCCCGGCCGGCGGCAGGTCGGCGCCGGCCTCGGCGATCAGCACGCGCCGCCGCGCCGTGCCGCGATGATGCATCCGCGAGACGACCTCCTGCCCGACATAGCAACCCTTGCGCAGGCCCACGCCGCCATTCTGGTCGTAGAGCACGTCGTGCGGGAAAGCGTCCGACAGCGCATAGTCGCTGCCGCTCTCGGCCACGCCATGGTCGATGCGCAGCGAGGTCCAGGCGGAGACGTCGGCGTCGGCCTCGACCGCGTCGACCGGCCGCCGGGTCACGCCGAGTTCCTGTGGGAAGCGCGCGTCGCGCAAGGCCGTTGAATCGGTTCCGGAAGTCGTTGAATCGCTCCGCGAGGACGCTGAATCCGCTCCCCACGAAACCGCCGCAAGCGATTCATCCCGCTTGGAAATCTGCACCCTGGCCCGGAGCTTGTAGAGCATCAGCCGGCGCATCAGATCGTCGGCGATCTCGCTCCGGCATTCGAGCACGAACCCGTCCGGGCCCGCCCGCCCGATCAGGAAATCGAACAGGATCTTGCCCTGCGGCGTCAACAGCGCGCCGGGTTTCGCCACGCCCTCCGGCAGCGCCGACAGGTCCGTCGTGATGATCGACTGGAGAAGATGCTCCGCGTCCGGACCGGACACGGAAACGAAGGCGCGCTCGGCAAGGACGACGGTCGGCATTCTGTTCCTTCGGCTCCTGGATCAGGACCACTGGCCGGCTTCGGGCGGCTTCGGCTTGCTTTCTCGGGGGCCATTACGTAAGCCGGCCGCATCATCCGGGCAAGGGCGGCGACGGCGATGGCGGCAACCTACGATCTCATCCTGACGGGCGGCACCGTGGTCAACCAGGACGGCGCCGGCATCCGCGACGTCGGCGTCACCGCCGGCCGCATCGCAGCCATCGGCGATCTTTCGAGGGCCAGCGCGGGCGAGAGGATCGACTGCGCCGGCCTGCACGTCCTGCCGGGCGTCGTCGACAGCCAGGTGCACTTCCGCGAGCCGGGGCTTGTTCACAAGGAAGATCTGGAGACCGGCTCGCGCGCGGCCGTGCTCGGCGGCGTCACCGCCGTCTTCGAGATGCCCAACACGAAGCCGCTGACCACCAGCGCGGCGGCGCTCGCCGACAAGGTCGCCCGCGCGACCCACCGCATGCATTGCGACTTCGCCTTCTGGGTCGGCGGCACGCGCGACAACGCGCCCGACGTCGCCGAACTGGAACGCCTGCCGGGCGCGGCCGGCATCAAGGTCTTCATGGGCTCGTCGACCGGCGACCTCCTGGTCGAGGACGACGAGGGCGTCGCCGCGATCCTCAAGAACACCCGCCGCCGCGCCGCCTTCCACTCCGAGGACGAGTTCCGCCTGCGCGACCGTCTCGGCGAGCGCATCGAGGGCGACGCCGCCTCGCATCCGGTCTGGCGCGACGAGATCGCGGCGCTGCAGTGCACGCAGCGGCTGGTGCGAATCGCTCGCTCCGTCCGCGCCCGGATCCACGTGCTGCACGTCTCCACCGCCGAGGAGATCGCCTATCTCGAGCACCACAAGGACGTCGCCTCCTGCGAGGCGACGCCGCATCACCTGACGCTCACGGCCGACGACTACGCCACCCACGGCACGCTGATCCAGATGAACCCGCCGGTGCGCGCCGCCCGCCACCGCGACGGCATCTGGACGGGCATCGCCAATGGCGTCGTCGACGTGCTCGGCTCCGACCACGCGCCACACACGCTGGAGGAGAAGGCGAAGGCCTATCCCGCCTCGCCCTCGGGCATGACCGGCGTGCAGACGCTGGTGCCGGTCATGCTCGACCACGTCGCCGCCGGCCGCCTCACCATCGAGCGCTTCGTCGACCTGACCAGCCACGGCCCGAACCGCCTGTTCGGCATGGCGCGCAAGGGCCGCATCGCCGCCGGATACGATGCCGACTTCACCATCGTCGACCTGAAACGCAAGGCCGTCATCCGCAACGAGGACCAGGGCTCGCGCGCCGGCTGGACGCCCTATGACGGGCGCGAAGTGACGGGTTGGCCGGTCGGCACCGTGGTGCGCGGAAGGCGCGTGATGTGGGAGGGCGAGATCGTCGCCCCGGGGCAGGGCGAGCCGGTGCTGTTTTCGGAAGCGCTGCCGGCCTGAGGCCGCTCAGTCGCCCGCGACGAAGAACAGCCAGCGGCCGTCGGGCGCGAAGCCGGCGCGGTAGAAGGTGTAGGAGCCGTACAGCTTCATCTCCTCCACGTCGCCCGC
>JBKBRJ010000042.1:0-39002 GCA_046292285.1 Mesorhizobium sp.
AAAGCCGCCATCGTCGCCGTCGCCAGAAAACTCCTCGTCGCCCTTAACGCAGCCCTCAGAGAACAACGACCCGTCCTCAATGCCCAAATCCCTTGACACCAAATCACACAGTTGCTCGGGCGAAGCAGGCCGAAGGCCGTCGCGCAGACCCGAGGATCCATGCCAGAACGGTGACGATGGGCAGGGCGAAAGTGGCCGTGGCTGTCCGGCACGCAGGGTCCTGAACCGCCTCGCGCATGAGCAGCGTCGAGGCATGGATCCCAGGGTTTCCGCCTCCGCTTCGCTCCAGCTGCGCCCTGGGATGGACGAAGGCGCGCGATGCCAATGTTCCTAATCCGGAAGGCGCGAACCGGAAGGAGGACAAAAGCCAGCTCGACAAGCCGTCTGACACCGACCGCTCAACGCGCAACTGTCAGCCAATTATTCTCTCTGCACAACTTATCAAAGTTGCGGCCGGTCATCTCCGCCGCATTTCGACGTGCTTGGCATTTGCATACAATTCGACGAGTTCCATCAGTTTGACAACGACCGCCGGCTCTCGCGTCTGCCCGTATTCAACCAGATGCATATATATCTCCCCCCGGATCCTCGTTGAGAGTTCTGACACAGAGGGAATCGGCCTCTTTGCAATGTTACCATCATGCAAGAGTACGACGTTTCCGTGCTGGCTCATATCTGCGATCCGATCTCCCACGGGGGGGCGCGTCCAAGCTCCAGATGACCGGACGACGACCGGGAGCACCTCAGAACACGGACTTATAATCGACGAACCGTTCCTTATAGCCTTGCAAAGCTTGCTCAAACCTTTCCACATAGCTCTCGGAAATCTTCGCCATGCGATCGAATTTGCTAACGATTAATTTCTCTGCAACCTGTGTGTGCATATCCTTCAGCGCCGAATAGTCGTCCTCAAGCAGCCGCCCGTCGCGAAAGCGTGCCTCGGCGTCGTCCATTTTGGACTTCTTCTCCTCAAGTACGATAACGACCTCGCGCTCGATCAGGTTTGCCATCTCCTTTTCGGCGTTATCGGCAATCAGCCTGAGCTCTTTGTCTTGATCTATAGCCACGGAAAGGAACTGTCGTAGGTTAGAACGCTTTTCCAAAGCAACTGCGGCTCCAATTTTGTCAAGCATGACTTCCTTCTGGGCGTTTAGGTAGTTCACCGCAATCTCACCCGATACTCGCCGAAGTTCCCGCTGGGAATGCCGATCGAAGTTAAATTTCGCGAGAAGACCCATTCTTGCTCGCGCATCAGAAATAAAATCCCTCGCAGAATCGTTCGTAGCTAAATCTCCGATTGATTCTGGACTTAATATCTCTCCATCAATTGCATCTCCAGATCTCAATGATGTAACATTTCCTTTATTGTTGGGAGTTTTTCCCGGTCTCCACTTGATTGCCATGTTTTTTCTCCTTGATTATGATTGAAAATCATCACGAAGCCTGTTTCCTGGCTGCGAAAAGGTCCCTCTCTCCATCATCAAAGGCTTTCCGCGCATGAGCCCTAGATTGTCTTTCCCACACTATAGCGTCGAGCTTGGCGGCATCCGCCACATACTCCGCGCGGCTGGCAGCGGCGCGACTGTTGGCAATGTCAATCTGCTCGATCTGGCCTGCGGCAACGTTAGATCGGATACGGAAGCCGTAGACGCTCGGCGGAGCGAAGAACATTTTTGAGAGCACTGGTGCAAGCTCAAGGAAGATTACAAAGCCCTTTACCCACCAAGAGAACCACGTAATGGTCGCTCCGTTGTGAACATCAGTCTTTAGCTCCAGTAGTGCGGTCAGGCGCTCAAGAGGTCCATCGCTAAACGGTACGTAGTCGGGTGAGGCCTGACGCCGCAGAACGAATAAGTCGAGATCCCCATTATAGGAACTCCTGAGTGTTGCGAGTTCGAACTCCTTCGTTGAAAGGCGCTCAGTATTATCGCGTATGCGCTGCTGGTGATCCTTCTCCATGCGCGCCGACTCTGTTTCAGCCCGAGAAAATATTTCATCCCGTTGCGACAGTAGTATACGCTTGCGAGCCGCGATTAACGCATCATTTTCTTCAGTCGCCGCAGAAATAGAACTCCTGATTGCTCCAATTGCTGTTTCGTTTTCTTCGACTAGCGTTCGTAAACGCGCCTCCTCAGCTTGCGCCTGCGTCCGCTTCGCCTTCCAATATTCACAGCGACGTCCACAGCCCTCCTGCTCGGAAATGCCTGGAAGACCTTCTGGATTAACCCCTCCAATTTCGGCGTTCATGTAGTCGGTAAAAAGGGCGACATTTGCGGTCGCCTCCCGAAGCAGGGGGGCTAATTCTCGTCCCTTAGCTAAAAGCGAGCTTAGTTCGTCGTCTGCCCGGCTTCTCAAAGCGCTGTACTGGCGAGTTGCATTCGCATCGATGTCGGTCAACTCTCTTTCAATCGCAGACAGTTTCGCCGCGAGGCCCGGATCGATCGTCAACCCGCCCCGCTGAAGCTCCACCGACCTTTCGCGCAGCGCGGCAATTTCTGAGGAAACACCATCGATGCGCATGGTTAGCCGTGCCGCTTCTGCTTGAATGTCGTCGAAGACGCGCTGGTTGCGTGCAAGGTAGATTTCTTGGTTTTTCTTAACGATTTGGGACTCGAATACTTTAAGTTCCAGGAACGTGGACAATGAGTAGGCGACAGCCAACGATATCAAAAGCCTAGTGAAAACGCGCCAAGTTTTCTTTATGAAAAACTTTAGCTTTACATTTTGGCCTGTATTCTCAACATCTGCAATAGGTAGCTGATAGAACCAATCGGATTGGTATAGCATCCTGTCAAAAAGAGTAATAATCATTGCAATTACTAAAGATATTACACAAATAAAAATATATCCACCTAATGAAATAGAATTTTCAGATGGCTTAAACGTATTGGTTGCAGCGTCGTATTGTACAGATGAATTTCCAATATAGCTCAACGAATAGAACGTGATGGATATAACGATTATGAACGTCAGCGTCAGCATGATTCCGAGCTGGCGTGCCAAGATGCGATCGGTTTCCGGGCAGATTTCAATTTGTCTGCGATCCACACCGGCCACAAAGTATAGGAACGCGTCCATCTCGACCTCTCATATGCCCAGCTATAATGGTTTACCAAACGTAAAGACGCAAGCAGCGATAATCCGACCCCACTCTTTGGACCGACGGAATGTACAAAGAGGGTAATCGGCTGACAGTTTCGCTTTGAGCGGGCGGTGTCGGGCGGCCTTTCTGGCTGGCTTTTGTCCTCCTTCCGATCCGTGGTCTCGGGCAGTCCGTCGACGAAGGCCTTTGCGGGCGTGCGGCCGTTCATGGTTCGGCCCTGGTTGCACCTTCGGTGCGAGGAGGCGGAAGCGGTGTTCCATCGGTTCCCGACAAGCACCCCCCAAAAAAAATCTCATCCACGTCCCCCGCCACCCACCCCACAATGCCCACCGGTTGGTAAAAGGGCGCGGGCATGGACTTGGCTTGGGAGGATCGGTCGGTTCGGCGCATCATCGCGCTGCTGGTCGCGCTGGCCGCCCTGGCCGAGCGCGCCGGGGCCCGGCGGTCGCTGCCCGTCCGCTGGCTCGTGCTCGTGCTGCTGCGCTACGCCGAGGCCGTGGTGCTCGGCTTCGTCGCCGAGGAGACGGGGTTGGACCTGTCGGGATTCGACGACGATCCGGCGGCCGGGTTCGGTCCGATGGACGCGGCCATCCTCGCCTGGCGCCTGCGGACGCTGGCGGCCGTGCTCGGCGCTTGGCTCACCGAGACCCGCCGCTGCGAGACCTGGACGCCTGGCACCGACGCCGCGCCGCGCGGCGCCGCGCCCGTCGCGCCGGTGCTTCTCGTCATGCGTTTCGGGCAGCCACGGGGGTACTACGACACGTCATAGGGCGTGACCGAGGGGACGACCATGTTCGTCGGACAGGGTGAGCCGGGCGGAAAAACCGCCACGCGGCGCGCTCTGTCGCGCCCCCCTCTGGGCTGCCGCCCATCTCCCCCACGCGGGGGGAGATCGGCAGTTCCGGTGTCGGCGCCCGTATTGCGCCGATGGAGATTGGCGAAGGCGGTGGCGCGAGTGATCTCCCCCCTTGAGGGGGAGATGGCCGGCAGGCCAGAGGGGGGTATCAAGGAACGCGACGTTTCGCTTGCGTCCTCAAACACCGTCCACGATCTCTCCGTCGCGCGCTTACGAGAAATAGCTCTGCAGCGGCCGCACCTCGAGGCTGCCCGCCTTCAGCGCAGCAATCGCCTCGGCGACGGCGGCCGCACCCGCCATCGTGGTGTAGTAGGGCACCTTCTGCATCAGGGTCGCGCGGCGCAGCGATTTTGAATCCGACACCGCCTTCTGGCCGTCGGTGGTGTTGAAGACGATCTGGACCTGGCGGTTGCGGATCGCGTCCTCGATGTGCGGCCGGCCTTCCAGCACCTTGTTGATCTTCTCGGCCTCGACGCCGTTCTCGCGCAGGAAGCGCGCGGTACCGCCGGTGGCGAGCACCTTGAAGCCGATGCCGGCCAGGCGCCGGACGGAGGGCAGCACGGCCGCCTTGTCCTCGTCGCGCACCGAGACGAACAGCGTGCCGGAACGCGGCAGGTCGACGCCGGCGCCGAGCTGCGCCTTGGCGAAGGCGAGCGCGAAGTCGGTGTCGAGGCCCATCACCTCGCCGGTCGACTTCATCTCCGGGCCGAGCAGCGTGTCGACGCCCGGGAAGCGGGCGAAGGGGAACACGGCCTCCTTGACCGCGATGTGGCCGAGCGCGCGCGGGTCGGGCCTGGCGCCGTAATGGGCGAAGGCCTCGTCCAGGCTCTCGCCGGCCATGATGCGCGCGGCGATCTTGGCGATCGGCCTACCGATGGTCTTGGCCACGAAGGGCACGGTGCGCGAGGCGCGCGGGTTGACCTCGAGCACGTAGATGTCGCCGTCCTTGACCGCGAACTGCACGTTCATCAGCCCGCCGACCTTGAGCGCGCGGGCGAGCGCCGCCGTCTGGCGTTCCAGTTCGTCGACCAGCGACGGGGCGAGCG
This sequence comes from Mesorhizobium sp., assembly GCA_046292285.1. Lineage (GTDB taxonomy): Bacteria > Pseudomonadota > Alphaproteobacteria > Rhizobiales > Rhizobiaceae > Aquibium. The sequence goes on from JBKBRJ010000042.1 coordinate 5,006, forward strand.
AGTGCACCGGCAGCGAGCAGGCACTGTCGCCCGAATGGATGCCGGCTTCCTCGATGTGCTCCATGATGCCGGAGACATAGGTGTTGGCGCCATCGCACAGGCAGTCGACGTCGACCTCGATGGCGCCCGACAGATAGGTGTCGAACAACAGCGGGTTCTTGCCGAGCAGCGTATTGATCTGGCCGGTCTTGTCGTTGGGATACTTCTGCTTGATGTCCTCCGGCACCAGGCCGGGGACGGTGTCGAGCAGGTAGGACTGCAGCATGCCCTCGTTGTGGATGATCTGCATGGCCCGCCCGCCGAGCACGTAGGAGGGGCGCACCACCAGCGGGAAGCCGAGCTCGCCCGCCACCACGCGCGCCTGCTCAACCGACCAGGCGATGCCGTTCTTGGGCTGCATCAGGCCGAGCCTGACAAGCAGCTTCTGGAAGCGGTCGCGGTCTTCCGCCAGGTCGATCGCGTCTGGCGAGGTGCCAAGGATCGGGATGCCCGCCTTCTCCAGCGCGTCGGCGAGCTTCAGCGGCGTCTGGCCGCCGAACTGGACGATGACGCCCTCCAGCGTTCCCCTGGCCTGCTCGGCGCGCAGGATCTCCAGCACGTCCTCGGCCGTCAGCGGCTCGAAGTAGAGGCGGTCGGAGGTGTCGTAGTCGGTCGACACGGTCTCGGGGTTGCAGTTGACCATGATCGACTCGTAGCCGGCGTCGGCCAGCGCGAAGGCGGCGTGGCAGCAGCAGTAGTCGAACTCGATGCCCTGGCCGATGCGGTTCGGCCCGCCGCCGAGGATGACGACCTTCTTCCGGTCGGAGACCTGCGCCTCGTCGGCCGGCTTGCCCGCGAAGGGCGTCTCGTAGGTCGAGTACATGTAGGCCGTCGGCGAGGCGAACTCGGCCGCGCAGGTGTCGATGCGCTTGAAGACCGGGTGGACGTCGAGCCGCTTGCGCAGCGCCGCCACGTCGTCGGCGTCCTTCCTCACCAGCGAGGCCAGCCGCGCGTCGGAGAAGCCCATGGCTTTCAGCATGCGCAGGTTGGCGGCGTCCTGCGGCAGCCCGTGCTCGCGCACGCGCGCTTCCATGGCGATGATCGCCGCGATCTGTTCCAGGAACCAAGGGTCGATGGCGCACATGTCGTGCACCTCCTCGAGCGAGGTGCCCATCCGGATCGCCTGCGCCACCATGCGCAGCCGGTCGGGCGTCGGCGTGCCGAGCGCGGCGCGGATGGCGTTGCGGTCGTCGCCGGAGCCGATGCCGGGGATCTCGATCTCGTCGAGGCCGGTCAGCCCGGTCTCCAGACCGCGCAGCGCCTTCTGCAGCGATTCGGCGAAGGTGCGGCCGATCGCCATGACCTCGCCGACCGACTTCATGGCGGTGGTCAGCACAGGCTCGGCGCCGGGGAATTTCTCGAAGGCGAAGCGGGGGATCTTGGTGACGACATAGTCGATCGAGGGCTCAAAGGCGGCCGGCGTCGCGCCGCCGGTGATGTCGTTTTCCAGCTCGTCGAGGGTGTAGCCGACGGCCAGACGCGCGGCGACCTTGGCGATCGGGAAGCCGGTGGCCTTGGAGGCGAGCGCGGACGAGCGCGACACGCGCGGATTCATCTCGATGACGACGAGGCGGCCGTCCTTCGGGTTGACGGCGAACTGGACGTTGGAGCCGCCGGTCTCCACCCCGATCTCGCGCAGCACCGCGATCGAGGCGTTGCGCATGATCTGGTATTCCTTGTCGGTGAGCGTCAGCGCGGGTGCCACCGTGATCGAATCGCCCGTGTGGACGCCCATAGGGTCGATGTTCTCGATCGAGCAGACGATGATGCAGTTGTCCGCCTTGTCGCGGACGACCTCCATCTCGTACTCCTTCCAGCCGAGCACGCTCTCCTCGATCAGCACCTCGGTGGTCGGCGAGGCGTCGAGGCCGGAGCGGACGATGTCGAAGAATTCCGCCTGGTTGTAGGCGATACCGCCGCCCGTGCCGCCGAGCGTGAAGGATGGACGGATGATGGCGGGCAGGCCGACGACGTAGAGCGCCTGCGCGGCGATGCCCATGGCGTGGCTCATGTAGCGCTGCTTGCGGTCGCCCTCGCCGAGGTTCCAGCGGGTTTCGAGGTCGTCGAGCGCGGCGTCGAGATCGTCGGGGTTGGAGGCCTTCAGCGCGGCGCGCTCGGCCTCGTGGCGCTTGCGGTCCTCGTCCTTCACCGCGGTTGCGTTGGCCAGCATCGATTTCGGCGTCTCCAGGCCGATCCGCGCCATGGCCTCGCGAAACAGCGCGCGGTCCTCCGCCATGTCGATCGCCTCGGCGTTGGCGCCGATCATCTCCACGCCGTAGCGCTCGAGCACGCCCATGCGGCGCAGCGACAGCGCGGTGTTGAGCGCGGTCTGGCCGCCCATGGTGGGCAGCAGCGCGTCCGGCCGCTCGCGCGCGATGATCTTGGCCACCACTTCGGGCGTGATCGGCTCGATGTAGGTCGCATCCGCCAGTTCGTGGTCGGTCATGATCGTGGCCGGGTTGGAATTGACCAGGATGACCCGGTACCCCTCGGCCTTCAGCGCCTTGCACGCCTGGGTGCCGGAATAGTCGAACTCGCAGGCCTGGCCGATGACGATGGGCCCCGCGCCGATGATCAGGATGGAGGAGATATCGGTGCGTCTGGGCATGGGCGACAGGGCTTTCTTTTTTTCGCGCGCTGGCGCGACGCGGCAGGCTGCTTGCGCCAAGCGCCGGAACGGGGGCGGCCCGGCCGGTGCGCAAGTGAAATCGGTGTCTGGCTAGGCGGGCCTTATAGGGGAGGAAACAGGGGGAGGGAACCCCGATTTCGCGACTTTTCGGCCTCGTTCACAATGCGTCACCGGCGGCGCGAGCGAGGGCCGGCTATTCCGCGAAGGGCAGGGCGTCGAGAATCTCGAAGCGTTCGCCGACGCCGATCCGGATCAGGTTGAGTTCGGCCTCGCGGGTGAAGCGGAATTCGCCGCGGCCATTGGAACTGTCCGGCTTGCCGCCCCGGAAGCGGATCAGGCGCTCGCCGCCGTCCGGCCACAAGACGGTGACGTCCGCCTCGTCGCCGGCGAGGCGCAGCACGCTGACGTCACAGCGCGTCATCGGCTGGCCGACATATCGCGCGCAGGGAATGTCGGCGAGGATGGCCTCGGCGGGCGTCTCCGGATCGGTCGGCCGGGTCTCCGCGACGGTCTCGATCGGCCCGGCGTCTTCGAAGGCCGATGGCGCTGCGGATTCCGGAGCCAAGGTCGCCGGCCTGCTCCACGACGGAAGCAGTGCGGCGATCTGTTCGCGCAGGGACTGTTCGGCCTCCTCTCCATCCTCTTGCCCCGCAGCCGGTTCGATCGTGGGAGTTGGCACGGCCGACCTCGATGTCTCGACGCCCGACGGCTCGGAGCCGACGGCCGACGGAAGCGAACGGTCTTCGGGCGCGTCGACTGCCGCAAGGGGGCCGACAAGCACAGGGGGGGGAGATGGAAGCGTGGGGGGGCTTAGCGGTTCCGCTGCTGCGACGACAGCCTCCTGTACCATGGAAGGATCAGACGCGACGTCTTCGCCAGGCGTGGACGCTTCCTGATCCGTCAAGGCGGATGCTTCCAGCTCCATGGACGCCGGCGGCGAGGATGGCCCGACCGGGCTCGCTGCTTCGGTCGACGGCGCTGCGGCAACCATCAAGTCCGGCGCGGGAGAAGGCTCTTGTTCGGTTTCGCGGGAGGGGCGCGGCGATGGAAGCGGCACGCCCGACGGTACGGAGGCGTCGACGACGCCCGACGCACCGGCAGCGTCGCGTTCCGCCTCGCTCCCGAAGGCGCTGTAGACGTCCGACACGGCCACGTCGCTGCGCGTGGCGTAGGCGAGCGTCAGGTCCGTCGCTGCGCCGTCGATCTTCTGAGCTTCACGGGCTGCATCGAAGATCGCCGTTCCGTTGGAACTGGCGTGCGCGACCGGAGCCAGCAGCGCGGTCTGGAGATCGGACGCTTCCACAACCGGACCCTGCGCCGATTCGGCCAGCGGATCGTCCGGCATCGGGAGGGGTTCAGGCAGGATGCCGACCGTGACCTGCGAAGGGTCTACCACCTGCGGATTCGGGAGAGGAGCCGGAAGCTCTTCTGCCCGGTCGTCACCGGAACGGGCGAAATGCAGGTAGCGTGCCGGCGTCCAGCCGACGAGCCCGTTGAGATCGGGCACTTCGACGCGGCACCATTCCGTGTTCCGGGTGGTCGCACATTCGAGACGCATAAGCACCGTTCCGTTGGGAATACGCGCAAGAACCAGGCCAATGGGGGAGGCGGTCGCCCGAATGTTGAGAAGGTCGTTGGAGGAAAGGCCATAGACGATGGCGGGGATCGTCTCGATGACGTCCCCGCCGGCTGACTGTTCGGACGGAACGTCGGGCCCCGACAGCTGTGACTGATCCTGCGCTCGCGCCATGACCGCGCCCAGTGCGAGCGTCGTTCCTATGACGAAGAACTTGCTGGTCAGCGACTGGCGGAGTGAAATGATCATGGGCCGCTCTGAAGGTCGAGCCGTTTCCTTAGGCGAGTGCGGCCACGCCGAACAGGTCGAAATCGCCGCACCTTCGTGTTCCGCACCAGATCTCCTGCGTGCCGGTGACGCCTGTCGTCATTCCAACCTGTCATTGCCTCTCGGGCAACGACGGCGTTCGCAATCGTGGCGCCATCCCACTGCTTCATCGATCCGGGCGTTTTCACAAAGGAATCGGGCGAGATCAAGAGCGCGCCGCGCAGGAACCGATCTGACCGGAAGGCGTTATGGCGCATTGCGGGCATGCGACGGAGGACGGAGATCACGGGCACTGACATGCGATCCGTAGCGAAAGACAGCGAAGCGGCGCACGCACGTTGCAGGAAAGCTCGCGACGCGAACTGAAAAGGGTCGAGGACCAGAAGGATGGCCGGCTCGCGAAGGGCGCCCGCCGCATCGAAGAGCGGTCACGGATTTCGGACGGACAGGGCGTCGGGGTGACGCAGCGCGAAACAAGGTAACGAAGGTCGGACGGCTGCGGCGGCGACGGCCTCGTACCCGCCGCCGCCGGGCCAACGGCAGGTTAAGCGCCCTGAGTCCCCCTTCAGGCAACCTGTCCGCCGGAGCCGTCCCCCGCCGCGCCTGTTCGAATAGATGGTCGGCCGGTCCACGGCTTTGCGTTGGATCAAGCACCCACCGGCTCCGCCAGAAACCCTGTGACAGCAGGCCGGGAGCGGGATATCTGTTGCATGACCAGCCGGCGAGCCCGCCCAGCGTTGGAACAGGCGAGGACGGGACAACGGGAGAGGGACGATATGCGCTGGAAAGGCAGGCGCCAGAGTACGAACGTCGAGGATCAACGCGGCCAGGGCGGCGGATTTGGGCGCAGCGGCGGACCCGGAGGCTTCGGGCGCGGCCCGGGTATGCGCATTCCGGTGGGACGATCCGTCGGCGGTGGCGGCATTTCGGGCATCATCATTCTCGTGGTCATCTTCTTTGCGCTCCGCGCATGCGGCATCGATCCGCTCGAGATCCTTTCGCAGATGGAAGGGGAAGGCGGAGGCGGCACCAGGGTCACGACGACGCAGGGGTCGGACGAGATGGCGCAGTTCGCGGGGGTCGTCCTCGCGGAAACCGAAGACGTTTGGCACGGAATCTTCCAGGCGAATGGCGCGACCTACCGGGAGCCGGCGATGGTGCTGTTCTCCGGTCAGGTGCGCTCGGCCTGCGGGTTCGCCTCGGCGGCGAGCGGGCCGTTCTACTGTCCCGGCGACTCCAAGCTCTATCTGGACCTCGACTTCTTCGGCGAACTCGACCGCCGCTTCGGCGCGTCGGGCGATTTCGCGCAGGCCTACGTCATCGCGCATGAGGTCGGGCATCACGTGCAGAACCTCATCGGCGTCCTGCCGGAGTTCAATCGGCGACGCCAGTCGATGAGCCAGGTCGAGGCCAATCGCATGTCGGTGCGGGTCGAGTTGCAGGCGGACTGCTTCGCCGGCATCTGGGCGCATTTCACCGAGCAGAAGGGTCTGCTGGAGACAGGCGACATCGACGAGGCGCTGAACGCTGCCAACCAGATCGGCGACGACACACTGCAGAAGAACACCCAGGGTTATGTCGTACCGGATAGTTTCAATCACGGCACGTCGGCCCAACGTCGCGGATGGTTCGGGCGGGGATACGAGACCGGGCGGCTGGATGCCTGCGATACATTCAAGGCCGATCTGTAACCCGTCACCGTCCGATGGGACGAAGCCTGGAGGGTCCCGCAGTCTCGCATCGCGAAACCTTGAACGGTTTCCTTCATGCCCCGCTAAGCCTGCGGTTTAGGTCCGGCTTAATTCGCGTCTGCTACCGCTCATGAAGCCATGATGCGAGCAGAGGGCTTGGCATGATACGGACCTTGTTGGCGCGACTTCTCCGCGACGAGCGCGCGAACTTTACGATCGTTGCGGCGGTCGCGATGGTTCCGCTCGTGTTGGCGGCCGGCGTAGTAATCGATTTCTCATCGATCAGCAACCGGAAATCCGAGTTGCAGAACGCGCTCGATTCCGCGGCGCTCGCCGTCGCGCGCGAAGGCGACGCGATCAGCGACAGCGAAGCGATCGCCATTGCCCGTAACTTTCTGGCCTCGAATTTCCAGATCGACCACGGGGGGCTGAAGGTTATCCGGACCGGGACGCGCGTCACCGTGGAGGCTAGCGCCCGCCAGGCGCTCCATTTCGCCGGCGTTCTCGGCTACGACGACTGGCGCATCGCGGCGTCCTCGTCGGCGGACATCGCCTTCAACCGATACGAGATCGCGCTTGTGCTCGACACGACGGGTTCGATGTCGGGCGGCAAGCTGTCCGCCATGAAGGATGCGGTGCTCGGCCTGGTCGACACCATGTCGTCGCAGATCAAGGACACCGACAAGCTGAAGTTCGCCGTTGTTCCCTTCGCGAACTTCGTCAATGTCGGAAGCCATCACGGCCCGGAGTTCAACAAGGGCGGCAAGATCAAGAACAAGACCGGCGCCGATTGGCTCGACCTCAAGGGCAAGACCGATTTCCCGCAGACGGAGCTTCCGTCGGGGTTAAGCCGCTTCGAGCTCTTCCAGCATCTCGGCCAGGCCTGGAAGGGCTGCGTCGAGACGCGACATTCGGCCGGCAAGAACCTGGACGTGACGGACGCGGTCCCCGATCCAAAGAAGCCCGAGACGCTGTTCGTACCGGCGTTCTCCATCGACGAGCCAGATGGCGGGGGGTACTCGAACAGCTACATCGTGTCCGCCGCGGATCCGTTGGACAAGACGCCGGCCGGGCAGCTGAAGAAACTCCTCAAGTATGGCATCCCCAATCTCGCGCTCCTGGACGCGCCGGCGCCAAAACTGGAATGGCTTCCGGTGGTGGCAAGCACGTCCGCTGGAAAGGGGCCGAACAAGGACTGTGTGTCACAGCCGATACAACCGCTTACCAACGACTACACTAAGATCAAGAAGATGGTGAATTCGCTCCAGGCCAATGGCACCACCAACATCATGGAGGGCGTTGCCTGGGGTATGCGCGCGCTTTCGCCCGAGCCGCCCTTCACCGAAGGCAGCGCCAAGGCACCGGGCATTGAGAAGATCATGATCGTTCTGACCGACGGCTCGAATGTCTTTGGCAACAATGCCACCAAGCTCGGCTCGTCCTATTCGAGCAATGGCTACCTGGTCGACGGACGGCTGGGCATCACCGTCGGCTCATCCACCGATACCAACAAGTTGATGAACGCCAGGACGCTGGCCGCCTGCGAGAACGCGAAGAAGGCCGGCACCGTGGTCTACACCATCAGGCTCGAGGAGCCGGACGTGAAGACCGGGATGATGCTGAAGGAATGCGCCACGAGCCTGAACCACTTCTTCGACGCGCCCTCGCGCAGCCAGCTGGATGACGTGTTCAAGTCGATCCGCGACGATGTCGTGAGGCTGCGCATCTCGTCCTGATGGATCGCGTTCCGCCACGGACATGAAAACGGGAGGCGCCGCGAGACGCCTCCCGTTCGTGTTCATGCCTTGGAGGTCAGCGTTCGGCCAGCGCCGGTTCGCCCTTGCGCTCGCGGATCAGGTTGATGAACCGCCGGAAGAGATAGTGCGAATCCTGCGGACCCGGCGAGGCCTCCGGATGGTGTTGGACCGAGAAGACCGGCTTGCCGGTGACCGAGATGCCGCAATTCGAGCCGTCGAACAGCGACACGTGCGTCTCCTCGACACCGTCCGGAAGCGAATCGCCGTCCACCGCGAAGCCGTGGTTCATCGAGACGATCTCGACCTTGCCAGTGGTGTAGTCCTTCACCGGATGGTTCGCCCCATGATGGCCCTGGTGCATCTTGACGGTCCTGCCGCCCAGCGCCAGCGCCAGCATCTGGTGGCCAAGGCAGATGCCGAACAACGGCAGGTCGGCGTCGAGCAGGTCGCGGATCACCGGGACGGCGTACTCGCCCGTCGCGGCCGGATCGCCGGGGCCGTTCGACAGGAAGACGCCATCGGGATTCATGGCGAGAATGTCCTCGGCCGGCGTCATCGCCGGCACCACGGTCACCTCGGCGCCGAGACCGGCGATCAGGCGCAGGATGTTGCGCTTCACGCCATAGTCGATCGCGACCACGTGCATGGAGGGCTGGTCCTGCTCGCCATAGCCCTTGCCCCAGGCCCAGGGTGTCTCCTTCCAGGTGGAGCTCTGTCCGGAGGTCACCTCGCGCGCGAGGTCGAGGCCGACGAGCCCCGACCATTCCGCGGCCTGCCGCTTCAACGCCTCGACGTCGAAGACCCCGTCCGGCGCATGGGCGATCACCGCGTGCGGGGCGCCGAGATCGCGGATACGGGCCGTCAGGGCGCGCGTGTCGATGCCGCTCATGGCAATCACGCCGCGCCGCCTCAGCCACTCATCGAGACTCCCGTCCGACCGGTAGTTGGACGGATGCGTGACATCGGCGCGGAATACAGCGCCGACGGCGCCGGCGCGGGCAGCGGGCGTCAGATCCTCGATATCCTCTCCGTTGGCGCCGACATTGCCGATATGCGGGAAGGTGAAGGTGACGATCTGCCCCGCATAGGACGGATCGGTGAGGATTTCCTGGTAGCCGGTCAGCGCCGTGTTGAAACAGACTTCCGCGACCGCATGCCCCGTGGCGCCGAGCCCACGCCCTTCGATCACCGTGCCGTCGGCGAGCACGAGCAGGGCCGTGGCTTTTTCCGCGCCCCAGGGCGCCGTCGTTGCGATCATCAGAGGTCTCCGTGGGTCTGTGGGCGCGGCGGTCTTGAAATTACGCGGGCGAAGGCTCATATGCCCGTGCTGAAAACCGCGAACGATCGGATCGCCGACCAGTTCCGCGGGTTCAATATATGTCCATGCAAGGGTCGGACAATAGAAAAAACCGCCGGGCCGGTCAATTCGCCCGATGGCATCCGAACAGAAAAGCTTTTGTCAACGAAAACAGCAGCTTGCTACGCAAAAAATCGAATTGCGTCCGGGAGTCCCCGGCGCTAAGGTTCGGCCGCTGCCAAGGGAGTCTCTATTCCGATGCGCGAGAAATTCGCGGAGACGCTGAAACAGGCGCTCAAGTCGCACGACAAGCGGCGGGTCTCGACGATCCGCCTGATCCAGACGGCCATCAACGATCGTGACATCGCCAATCGAGGCGCGGGGCGGGACCCCGTCAGCGACGAGGAGATCGCGCTGATCCTGGTCAAGATGATCAAGCAGCGCCAGGAGTCGGCACGGCTCTACGAGGAAGGCAATCGGCTCGAGCTCGCAGAGCAGGAGCGGGAGGAAATCGCCATCATTCGCGATTTCCTGCCCCGGCAGCTCGAGGAAGAGGCGGTCAAGCAGGCCTGCCAGCAGATCATCTCCGAGGTCGGCGCCGACGGGCTGCGCGACATGGGGCGCTGCATGAACGCGCTGCGCGAGAAGTACCCTGGCCGAATGGATTTCGGCAAGGCGAGCGGCATCGTGAAGGGGCTGCTGCAGTAGGCAAGGAGGGCCGCTCCGTCGCCGCGTTTCAGCGCGGTCGACGGTCCAAGCCCCGACCGGCGCGACCTACTTGCGGTTCTTTTCGAGCCAAGCCTGCATTTCGGCGATCTCGCGTTCCTGCGCTTCTATGATCGCCGTCGCGATCGCCTTGGTCTCCGGGTCGTCTCCGTACTCGAGCGCGACCCTGGCCATGTCGATCGCGCCCTGATGGTGCGGGATCATCTTCAGCCGGAAGTCGACGTCGGCATTCCCCGTGTACTCCACGGCCATGCCGCGCATCATGTCTATGTCGGCCTGCTTGTAGGCCCTGGTGGAGTCGGAATCGCCATCGGCGGGCATCATCATTTCCATCATGCCCTGCATGTCGCCCATGCTCATCATGCCGTGACCGGAGCCGTGCATGCCATGGTTCATCTGGGCAAATGCCACGGCCGTGATGGCGCTCAGTCCGGCGGCGGTTGCGACGATCTTCAGGGTTTTCATTGGTTTCAATCCTCCATCGCGACGCGGTGTCATCGCATCGATTTGCCGGTCCCGCTGGCTCCACCCCCGCCGCGGGCCAGCAAACCAATGTCGGGCTTCCATCAGGGGGAAGGTCAAGCCCGATCGCCGGCAAAAAACCGAAACGCCCCAGGCCGTGCGCGACCTGGGGCCAGACACCCGGCCAAGACCGTCAGCGCGCGTCGCGCTTGGCCTGGGCGACCGCTCCCGCCTTGCGCTGGCGGCCGAGTTCCATCGGACGAACAAGGTTCTGCCGGCGGTCGCTGGGGTTCTTGCGCATGCCGTGATGAGCCGTCCGGGCGTTGAAGGATTCAACGGGCGTTTCCGCTTCGGCGGCCTTCTTGAGCGCCAGCGCGTTGCGGGCGCTTTGCGCCAGGGACACCTTGGCCGCCATCTGGCGTCGCCGCTCGATTTCCGCGTTCAGACGCCGGACAGCCATCGCCAGCACGTCGAGCTTCATGCGCGACCCCGCGTCGGCCTTCGAGGGCTCCGTCCCCTTGGGCGCGCCCTTGCCGCGCATCTCGCGGCGACGGCGGCTGGCCTCGGTCTGCGCCTTGTCGCGGCGAGAACGGACGAGCCTGACGAGGTCGGCCAGGTCGCGGTCGGACAGTTCCTGCACCTCGGGGTGGTGGGACTTCTCGACCAGTTCCCTCTCGTCGGAATCGAGTGCCCGCGCTTCGTCCTTGCGTGTGATGGCCATTCTTCGTTCTCTCCGTTGCAAATTGCGATGCAAGGAGCAAAACGGCTTGATCACCCGCCGGTTCCGGCATCAGCCCGTCCTCAGGCGCGATTCGCGCAGCAGACCCTGTTCCTCAAGGATCGGATAGGCGATCGAAGCGAGCAGCGAGTTGATTTGCTTCAAGTCGCGAATGGTGTCGAGATGGATGGCGCTCGTTTCCATGCTCTTGATCGTTCCGTCCCGCAGGCGTGCGAAATGGCTTCTGCTCGATTGCTTCTCCATGTCGCGCAGCCGATCCTTTTCCTCGACGATCTGCCGGGCGGTCTGGGCGTCGCGGGTGACCAGCAGGTTGAAGGCAAGGCGCGCGTTGGAGGCGACGGCGGCGTGGAAACTGGCGAGTTCGCGCCAGCCCTCGTCGGTGAAATCGAGCCCCCGATCATGCTTGCGGCGGACATGAACCAGGAGGTTGCGCACGATGATGTCGCCCACCTGTTCGAGCTTGACGCAGGCGCCGACCAGTTCCTGGCAACGCAGCGCCTCTTCCTCCGACAGCGGGTGCGCCGACATGCGGGCGAGATACAGCTTGATCGCCGCATGGCTGCGATCGATGCGGTCGTCAAGCGCGGCGAGCGCCTTCATCGCGTCATCGTCGGCGTCGACATAGAGTTCGCCGATGCGCTTCAGCATCACCTCGACGGTCTCGCACACGCGCATGACCTCGCGGGTCGCATTGGCCAGCGCCTGTGCGGGCTTGTCGAGGGCCGCTTCCGACAAGGCGGAGAGTTCCGGCACCTCCAGCGCACCCGCCGCCGGCTGTCCGTCCCCGACGATGCGCGACGCAAGCGCATGGATCGGCCGGGCGAGCGGCAGGCCGATCAGCGCGAGCGCTGCGTTGAACAGGATGTGGGCGTGAATCAGCTGCGCGGGCGCGCTGCTGCCCAGCCCATCGATCGACGCACCGAAGATGATCACGGCCGCGAGCGCCATGACGGCGCCGCAGCCGCGCAACAGGAGATTGCCGATTGGGACGACGCGGGAAGCCGGCGGTGCGGCGCGCGACAACAGCGCAGCGATGACGGAGCCGCCCAGATTGGCGCCGAGCACGAGCACCAGCCCGAGTTCGGCCGGAACGATGCCGCGGGCGGCCAGCGCCGCGACCAGAAGGACCGCGGCGACCGAGGAATGGAACAGCCACGTGATGATCGCGGCAAGGAGGAAGGCGCTGACCGGATCAAAGGCGAGATAGCCGATCACGACCGGCAGAAGGGTGCTTTCGCGCAGCGGTTCGGACGCCTCTCCAATCATGCGCAGCGAAAGGATGAGGAGCCCGACGCCGATGAGGATGCGCCCGGCCTGCCGCCATTTCCGGGATTCGGTCGCCAGGAACATCGAGGTGCCTGCGACGAGACAGACGGGCACCAGGACGAACAGATCGAGGGATAGCAGTCTGACCACCAGCGCCGAGCCGAGATCCGCGCCGAACACGGCGACGAGACCGGACGTGCCGGACACGATGCCGCTGCCGGCGAAGGAGCCGATCAAGAGGCTGACGGCCGTCGCGCTCTGCATCATGACGGCCAGAACCGCGCCGGCGAGCAGGGCGACGAGCCTGTGGCGCAGCAGCGCGCGCAGCCTGAGCCGCAGCACGTCGCCATAGGCCCGCTCCACCCCCGTGCGAACCATGCGCGTCGCCCACAGCAGCAAGGCCACCGCGCCTGCGAGATGAAGCAGGACGAGAGAGCCGCTCATGGCCGCGAGTGCAGGGGGGGCGCAGCCGGCCGACGATCGAATATCATGATGTTCCCAACCGCCCAAAACGGCTTGCGTTCCAAGGGAAAGATATTAGCCAAATAATCTATCTTGCGGCCCCGGAAGCCATGCGCAAGGCCGACGCTCCGCGTCGTTTCCAGACGAGACCGCGTGCTGAACGGCTTGACCGCTTGTGGAAAGCGGGCAGGGCGGACAAATTGAATCGTACGGGCCGCCCGGAAGACCTATGTAGGGGGAGAGAGAACCAGACCCCATGCGATTTGCGCCTTCCTTCCTCGACGAAATTCGCGATCGAGTGCCGATCTCGTCGGTGATCGGCGTGCGCGTCTCATGGGACAAGCGCAAGACGAACACGTCGCGCGGCGACTACTGGGCCTGTTGCCCCTTCCATGGCGAGAAGAGCCCAAGCTTCCACTGCGAGGACAGGAAGGGTCGCTACCATTGCTTCGGCTGCGGCGCCTCGGGCGATCATTTCAAGTTTCTGACCGAGCTCGACGGCCTGAGCTTCCCGGAGGCGGTGGAGCGGGTCGCCGAACTCGCCGGCGTGCCGATGCCGGCGCGCGATCCGGAGATGGAGCGGCGCGAGCAGCAAAGAGCCAGCCTGTACGATGTTTTGGAGATGGCGACGCGGTTCTTCCAGGACCAGCTCCAGGCGGCGGGCGGGGCGAAAGCCCGGGCCTACCTGCGCGAGCGCGGCCTGTCGTCGACGACGCAGCAGGCCTTCCGGCTCGGCTATGCGCCGGACGGCCGCAACGCCCTCAAGGAGCATCTGGCGGCCAAGGGCGTCGCGAAGGACCAGATCGAGGCGTGCGGGCTCGTGCGCCATGGCGACGACATCCCGGTCTCATATGACTGGTTCCGCGACCGCGTCATGTTCCCGATCGAGGATTCGCGCGGGCGCGTCATCGCCTTCGGCGGCCGCGCGCTGTCGCCCGACGTTCCGGCCAAATACATGAACTCGCCCGACACGGAGCTCTTTCACAAGGGCGAGGTGCTCTACAATTTCGCCCGCGCCCGCAAGGGACAGGGCAAGGACGGGACCGTGATCGTCGTCGAAGGCTACATGGACGTGATCGCGCTGGCGCAAGCGGGCTTCTCGAACGTCGTCGCGCCGCTTGGCACGGCGCTGACGGAGGCGCAGCTGGAACTGTTGTGGCGCATGGCGCCGGAGCCAGTACTCTGCTTCGACGGCGACAAGGCGGGGCTGAAGGCCGCCTGGCGGGCGGCCGATCTCGCGCTGCCCTCCATCCAGGCTGGACGCACGGTGCGCTTCGCCATGCTGCCGGAAGGCCAGGATCCGGACGATCTGGTGCGCGCGGGTGGCCCGGATGCGTTCCGCTCCGTGCTCGCCGAGACGCGGGCGCTGGCCGAGATGGTCTGGCTGCGCGAGACGCAGGGCGGCGTGTTCGAGACGCCGGAGCGTCGCGCGGAACTCGAGAAATCCCTGCGCGAGGCGACGAACCGCATACGCGACGATGACGTGCGCCGCCACTACCAGCAGGACATGCGCGAGCGCGTGCAGGCCTATTTCGGCACGAACAGGCCGCAGCGCAACTGGCAGCCGGGCGAGCGCGGCGGCGACCGTGGCCGGGACGGCTGGGGCCGCGGCCAGCGTCCGTCGGGCCGCCTCGCGGTTTCGGACAGCCTTGCCCGCTCGGCGCTGGTGCGCACTTCTGCCGCCATCATGCCCGTGCGCGGCGCCGTGCTGGTGGTGGCGCTGGTGAACCATCCTCCGCTGATCGACGAATTCTTCGACCAGGTGGAGCGGTTGGACCTCGGCCACGCCGACCTGCAGCGCCTGCATGGCGGGCTGCTCGACGCGGTGGCGCATGACGAGGCCGGCGATCGCGACGCGATCGTCGCGTCCATGGCCCGCGCCGGGCTCGGCCCCGTCTGGGAGGCGGCGGTATTGCTGGTGCGGCGCACGCGCCAGTGGCCGGCGCTCGAGGACGCCGCCCTCGACGATGCGCGCGACGCCTTCTCGCAGGCCCTGCACTTGCACCAGAGCGCCGGCTTTCTACATAAGGAACTCAGGGCTGCGGAGGCCGCGCTGGCCCTGGAGCCGACAGAGGAGAATTATCGGCAACTGCTTGCCATCCAGATGCAGTTCCGAGATGTCCAGGCGACCGAGGCGCTGATCGAAGGCTTCGGTGTTTCCTCGGGCAGGACGAGCGGCAAGGGTTGACGGCGGATTCGGTGCGACGTTTTTTCGACCGAATCGCATGCCAACGGCTTGACCTGGTCGCGAAATGGCGGAATCAGGGCAGTTCGAATTCGTTCATGAGCGTAGCGTCTTGCGCAATCGGCGGAGAGGCTGGGGGCGTTCAGCGATCATTCGCATGACGGCGCGCCGCCATCGCGCCAGGGTTAATGATGCATTCACGCGATGCCGATAGTCGCTGAGGCGAGCGATACGGCCTCATGCGATGCCGCGGACGATCCGCCGGGACCGCCTCCCGGATTTGTTGGAGACAGGAAAGCATGACGACAAAAGAAAAGGAAGAGGTCGAGGCGGAGCGCGAAGGCGCGGTCGACGGCCCACTTCTCGACCTTTCCGACGACGCCGTCAAGAAGATGATCAAGCTCGCGAAGAAGCGCGGCTACGTGACCATGGACGAGCTCAATGCCGTCCTGCCGTCCGAGGAAGTGACCTCCGAGCAGATCGAGGACACGATGTCGATGCTCTCCGACATGGGCATCAACGTGGTCGAGGACGACGAGACGGGCGAGGAACCCGAAGGCGACCAGGTCGCCGACGCGGAAGAAGAATCCAACGAGATCGCCGAGCAGACGGGGACGGCCGTGGCCGCCGTCGCTAAGAAGGAGCCGACGGACCGCACCGACGATCCGGTCCGCATGTATCTTCGCGAGATGGGCTCGGTGGAGCTCCTGTCGCGCGAGGGCGAGATCGCGATCGCCAAGCGCATCGAGGCCGGTCGCGAAACGATGATCGCCGGGCTTTGCGAGAGCCCGCTCACCTTCCAGGCGATCATCATCTGGCGCGACGAGTTGAACGAGGCGCGGATCCTGCTGCGCGAGATCATCGACCTGGAAGCCACCTATGCCGGGCCCGAGGCCAAGCAGGCGCCGGTCGTCGAGCGCGTCGACGAGGACGAGAAGCCGAAGGTCGAGGAAAACCGCGGTCGCCGCGGCCGCGAGGAGGACGACGTCACCAACGTGGGCGGCGACACCCGCGGCGAAGAGGAGGACGACGAGGACGACGAGGCCAACCTGTCGCTCGCCGCGATGGAAGCCGAACTGCGTCCGCAGGTGATGGAAACGCTCGATTTCATCGCCTCGACCTACAAGAAGCTGCGCAAGCTGCAGGACCAGCAGGTGGAAGCCCGGCTGGCGGCGGCCGGCGCGCTGTCGTCCAGCCAGGAGCGGTCCTACAAGAAGCTCAAGGACGAACTGATCACGGCGGTGAAGTCGCTGTCGCTCAATCAGAACCGCATCGAGGCGCTGGTCGAGCAACTCTACGACATCAACAAGCGGCTCGTGCAGAACGAGGGTCGCCTGCTGCGCCTGGCCGAGAGCTACGGCGTGCGCCGCGACGACTTCCTGCAGCACTACCAGGGCAGCGAGCTCGATCCGAACTGGATGAAGTCGATCGCCAATCTCGGCAGCCGGGGCTGGAAGGAGTTCGCGCGCAACGAGAGCGCCACGATCGGTTCGCTGCGCAGCGAAATCCAGAACCTCGCCCAGGAAACCGCGATCTCGATCGCCGAGTTCCGCAAGATCGTGAACCAGGTGCAGAAGGGCGAGCGCGAGGCGGCGATCGCCAAGAAGGAGATGGTGGAGGCCAACCTGCGCCTCGTCATCTCGATCGCCAAGAAGTACACCAACCGCGGCCTGCAGTTCCTCGACCTGATCCAGGAAGGCAACATCGGCCTGATGAAGGCGGTGGACAAGTTCGAGTATCGCCGCGGCTACAAGTTCTCGACCTATGCGACGTGGTGGATCCGGCAGGCGATCACCCGTTCGATCGCCGACCAGGCCCGCACCATCCGTATCCCGGTGCACATGATCGAGACGATCAACAAGATCGTGCGGACCTCGCGCCAGATGCTTCACGAGATCGGCCGCGAGCCGACGCCGGAGGAACTGGCCGAGAAGCTGGCCATGCCGCTGGAGAAGGTGCGCAAGGTCCTGAAGATCGCCAAGGAGCCGATTTCGCTCGAGACCCCGGTCGGCGACGAGGAGGATTCGCACCTCGGCGACTTCATTGAGGACAAGAACGCCATCCTGCCGATCGATGCGGCGATCCAGGCCAACCTGCGCGAAACGACGACGCGGGTGCTCGCCTCGCTGACGCCGCGCGAGGAACGCGTGCTGCGCATGCGCTTCGGCATCGGGATGAACACCGACCATACGCTGGAGGAAGTCGGCCAGCAGTTTTCGGTGACGCGCGAGCGTATCCGTCAGATCGAGGCCAAGGCGCTGCGCAAGCTCAAGCACCCGAGCCGGAGCCGCAAGCTCAGGAGCTTCCTCGACAGCTGAGGAACGCGCAGTCCCGAACACCAGAACCCGGCGGCGACGCCGGGTTCTTTCGTTCCGGCCACCCCAATTCCGAACGCCAGATGAACGAGGCCTTCGGATTGGGTTCAGGCTGACGATTCTATCCTGCGTTCAATGGATCGGGACAGTCCCGGTCGGCCGGTCCCCCGGCGGAAACGCAAAGGAACAAGACCATGACCTCCCTCATCAAGACCGCACTCGTCGCCATCTCGCTCGCCGCCGCCGGCCTCGGCGCTTCGGCCACCACCGCTTCGGCAAGCAATGTCGGCTTCGGCATCGTCATCGGCGGTGGTGGGCACTACGGCGGCCCCGGCTGGCACGGTGGCCACCACGGCGGCCCCGGTTGGCATGGCGGACCGCGCGGCGGACGCCACAACGGCTTCTGCGCGCCCGGCCACGCCCTTCAGAAGGCGAACTGGATGGGTATCCGCCACGCCCGCGTCGTCGACGTCAATTTCCGGACCGTACGTGTGGACGGCCGCAAGCATGGCATGCCGGTTCGCGCGGTCTTCGCCAACGATCGCGGTTGCCCCGTCGTGCGGGTAAGCTGATCCGGTTGCCCTGCTGGACACCCCTTCCAGAACCCGGCGGCGACGCCGGGTTCCTTCGTTTCGGGACTGTGATAAACTTGCCGCCATGAACGAACGCTTCATTCCCGTCGCGACTTCTGAACTGCGCACCACGCAGGCGGCCGAAGGACTTCGTCGGCGCGCCTTCACCGTGGCCGAGATCGAGGCCATGGTCGAGGCGGGCATCATCGCGCAGAAGGAACGCTTCGAACTGATCGGTGGGGAGGTCGTGCCGATGTCGCCCAACGGCCTGCGCCACTAGCGACTGAAGACATGGGTGATGCGGCAACTCGCCCGGCAATTGCCCGACACGATCGGCTTCACGCCCGAGACGACGTTCCGCCTCTCGACTGATACGTTCCTCGAACCCGACTTTGTGCTCTACGATACAGCTGTCGGGCTGGAAGGGTTGAACGGACCAACCTGCCTGCTGGCGATCGAGATCGCCGACACCAGCCTCGACTACGACAAGGGCCCCAAGGCGCTGATCTTTTCCGGCTTCGGTGTCACCGAACTGTGGGTCATCGACGCCGTCACGCACGTGACCACCATACACCGCGACCCGACGCCGACGGGCTACCGCCGCGTGGTCGAGGTGTTTCCGGACAATGCCCTCACGGCGTTGAAGGTGCCGGGGCTCGAACTGCGGCTCGCGGAATATGCCTGACCGCCCGGCGGTCCTGCTACTTCCTCAGCACGACCCAGATCGCGTGAATGATTCCCGGGACATAGCCGAGGATCGTCAGCAGGATGTTCAGCCAGAAATGCAGTCCGAGGCCGACCTGCATGAACACGCCGAGCGGCGGCAGGATGATGGCGAGCAGGATGCGGACGACGTCCATCGGGCTGTCTCCATGGTGGGGAACTGAACGAGCCCGGACAACGAAACGCCGGCCCGATCGGTTCCGGCCGGCGCTCGCGATGACAGTGACGGGATGATCGTCGCGGTGGCGTCAGCCGTACCAGGGACCCATCACGACCTCGATCTCCGCCTCGGAGGCGGCGACCTTGTCGGCGAAGGCCTGCGGGTCACTGTCGCGGTAATGGTAGGGATAGACATAGGCCGGCTTGAACTCGGCAACGGCGGACGCGGCCTGGTCCACGTCCATCGTGAAGGGCAGGTTCATCGGAACGAATGCGATGAAGATGTCGGAAAGCGCCCGCATCTCGGGAATGTCCTCGGTATCGCCGGCGATGTAGACGCGACGGCCGTCGATCGACAGCACATAGCCGTTGTCGCGACCCTTCGGGTGGTACTTCAGACGGTCCTCCGTGGTGTTGTAGGCCGGGATCGCCTCGATCTCCATGCCGTCCACAGTGGTCGTCTCGCCGTTGGCGATGGCGGTCGCCTTCGCCTTCAGATCCTCGGGCAGCATGCCGTAGACGGCCGGATTGGTAACCAGCTTCGTGTTCTCGCCGACGAGCGCGGAAAGCGTTTCGGCCTTGTAATGGTCGCCATGCTCATGGGTGATGAGGATAAGGTCCGGGGCCGGGTGTGCCGCATAGGCGGACGCCTCTCCGACCGGATCGCAGTAGATCACCATCGACGGCGTCGTCATGACGAAGGAGGCGTGGGCGATCGGATGGACGGTGATCTTGCCGTTCTGGGTCTCGTAGCTGTCGCCGCCGCCGGACTGGGCCAGCGCCGCATAGGGCATGACCATGGTCAGGCCGATACTGGTGATGCCAGCAAGACCCAATCCCAGCGTGTCGCGTCGGGTGATCGTCATGATGTCCTCCATCGTATCGTCGTCAGGAATGCCGGGCGCTCCTGCGCCGACAATCGACAAGATAGGGCAAGCCCTGCTGGCAACGACGATGGCGGCGATCAACTTTTCCGGAACTTGCAGTGATCGCCGCGGCGGGCGCGGCCGATCCCTCTCGAAACGAAATCCGAGGCTCAGGTGCATGTGGAGGGGAGGTATTCCCCCGCAGCTATCTGATCCAGCGCAAAGATGAGCAAGAATTAACTTGTATGTTGAAGGTGCTCCGCCGATTTCAGGCGGGCGGGACGCTACGGGACGGCCCGGCTTCGGCCTGTCGAGGGGTGACGGAGAGCGTCCCGGATCAGAGAGGTCGGTCATGGACCAGATCGTCGAGAAACCAAGGCCGGCAGACATGCCATCGATCGAGCAGACGCTTGGGCTGGAGCCGGACGGGAAGCGCCCCCGCCGCTCGTGGCGTTGGCTGATCGCCGCCGCGCTCGTGCTTGCGGCTGCCGGCGGGCTCTATGCCTGGTGGTCCTCCGGGCAGGGCGGCCAGACGATGGCCTTCACGACGGTGCCCGCCGCCCGCGGCAACCTGACGATCGAGGTTTCGGCGACCGGCACGCTGCAGCCGTTGACGCAGGTGGACGTCTCCAGCGAACTGTCAGGCGTGGTCAGATCGGTCGCGGTCGCCGAAAACCAGGAGGTCGCAAGAGGCGACGTTCTCGCCGAACTGGACACCACCAGCCGAGTGGCGCAGGTCGAACGTGCGCACGCCTCGCTGAAGGCCGCGGAAGCGAAGCTCGCCGACGCGCAGACCACGCTTCGCGAGAGCGAACAGACCCTCACGCGTTCGCAGAGCCTCTTTGCTCGTGGCATGGTCTCCGACCAGACGCTCGAGAGCGCGGTCGCGACGCGGGACAGGGCACAGAGCGCGGTCGCGATCGCAGACGCCAATGTCGCCATCGCGGCGGCCGACTTGAAAATTCAACAGACCGATCTCGCCAAGAGCACGATCTATGCGCCGATCGACGGGATCGTGCTGACGCGCGACGTCGATCCCGGGCAGACCGTCGCGTCATCCCTGTCGGCGCCGGTCCTATTCGTCATTGCCGAGGACTTGAAGACGATGGTGCTGGAAGCCGCTATCGACGAGGCCGACATCGGCGCGGTGCGGAAGGGGCAAAAGGCACGCTTTACCGTCGACTCCTACCCGGACCGATTGTTCGACGCGACGATCTCGGACATTTCCTATGCGTCGGTGACGACCGACAACGTCGTCACCTACAACGCCAAGCTCGCGGTGGACAACCAGGACCTGTCGCTGAGGCCCGGCATGACGGCGACGGTGACCATCGTGACGCGCGAGGCGGTCGGCGTCGTTACGGTCCCGAGTGCTGCCTTCCGCTTCCGCCCGCCGGTTGTCCAGCAATCGAGGGGCTGGAGCATCGACAGCCTGTTTGGCGGACAGCGGATGGGACGGATATTCGAACGGCGCAGCCCGACCGTCGCCAGCGACGGCAGCCGCACGCTCTACCTGCTGCGCGATGGCGAACCGATCGCGACCCGTGTCCGCACAGGCGCCACGGACGGTGAGGACACCGAAATCGTCGCGGGACTGGAGGAGGGCGATCCGGTGATCGTCGGGACGCAGACCAGCGGGACCACCGCTCGATGAAACCGCCACTTATTTCCTTCTCCGACGTCTGGAAGACCTATGGCCATGGCGAGGCCACGGTCAACGCGCTGGCGGGTGTCGACCTGGAGATCGAGCGCGGGGAATTCGTCGCGATCATGGGGCCTTCCGGCTCGGGTAAGTCGACCGCGATGAACATCATCGGTTGCCTCGACACACCGACGCGCGGCGTCTACGCCTTCGAGGGCATCGATGCAGGGCGCCTCGACCGGGGCCGCCGCGCGATGCTGCGGAACCTCTATATCGGCTTCGTCTTCCAGGGCTACAACCTGCTTGCCCGAACCACCGCGGTCGAGAACGTCGAGCTGCCGCTCGTCTATCGCGGCGTGCCGTCGCGCGAACGGCGGGCGCGGGCGCTGGCCGCGCTCGATCGCGTGGGGCTCAAGGGCCGAGAAAATCATACACCGGCGGAGCTCTCCGGCGGCCAGCAGCAGCGCGTCGCGATCGCGCGGGCCATCGTCTCGGAGCCGACGCTGCTGCTCGCCGACGAACCGACGGGCAACCTCGACACCGCACGCAGCCACGAGATCATGGAACTCCTCATTGAGCTCAATCGCGAAAACAACCTGACGGTGGTGATGGTCACGCACGAGGCCGACATTGCTGCCTATGCTGAGCGCTCGCTGAAATTCGTCGACGGCAGGGTCGCCTCGGATTCGCGTGTCGCGGAGATGGTCGGATGATTTGGGAAACCGTCCGACTGGCGCTCGACTCGGTTCGCCGCAACGCGCTGCGCTCGTTCCTGACGCTGCTCGGTATCGTGATCGGTGTGGCCGCCGTGATCGCGATGATAACGATTGGCACCGGGACCACCGAGAAGGTGAAGGCCGACATCGGCAAGCTCGGATCCAACCTGCTCGTGGTGCGTTCGGGCGCGGACACGGGACCGGGCGGACCTCGAGTCGCGGCGCGTCCGCTTTCGCAGAAGGACTACCACATCCTTTCGACCAAGCTCGACAACGTGGACGCCGTGTCAGCCGCTTCGCAGTCGCGGGTACGCGTCGTCTATGGCACGGAAAGCCTGTCGTCGGCGGTGACGGGAACCGACGATTCCTACTTCCCCGCCCGCAACTGGGCGCTCACCTCAGGCAGGATTTTCAGCGATTCGGAGCTTCGCACCGGATCGAACGTCTGCATCCTGGGGACCACGGTCAGCCGGCAGTTCTTTGGCACGGGCGATCCGGAAGGCTCCATGATCCGGGTTAAGCAGATGAGTTGCAAGGTCATCGGACTGCTCGAATCAAAAGGCTTCTCCGGCTTCGGTCAGGACCAGGACAACGTCGTCATGATGCCGCTGGCCGCCTTCCAACGGCGCATCGCCGGCAATCGCGACATCGAGACGATCTATGTCGCCGGCAGCGAGGGCGTTGCAACGTCCGAAATCCAGTCGAACATGGAGGACCTCCTGCGCGAGAGCCGGCGCGTCGCACCCGATGCCGACGACGACTTCACGGTGCGAGACATGACGCAAGTCGCCGACGCAATGACCAGCGCCACGACGGCCATGACCGGCATGCTGGGCGCGGTCGCCGGCGTCTCGCTGCTGGTCGGCGGCATCGGCATCATGAACATCATGCTGGTCTCGGTCACCGAACGCACGCGCGAGATCGGTATCCGGCTCGCAATCGGCGCGCATGAGAAGCACATCCTGCTGCAGTTCCTCGTCGAGGCCACCGTCCTGTCGGCAATCGGCGGGCTGACCGGCGTGCTGCTCGGCCTCGGCATCGCCGGTGGGGTCGCCTATGCCCTGTCGATACCGTTCAGTCCGTCCGCGCTGATCGTGCTGATGGCTTTCGGCTTCTCGGCGATGATCGGCATGGTGTTCGGCTTTTTCCCGGCGCTCCGCGGCGCGCGCCTCGATCCGATCGAAGCCCTGCGGCATGAATAGGGCTCAGGCCGCCTTGTGACGATGGCGGCTGCGCACGGCCATGATGCCCCGCGTGCCGAAAAGGATGGACAGCAGATAGGCGGCGCCGGCCGAAAGCACGATCGCGGGCCCCGACGGCAGCGCGGCGTGATACGACAGAAGCAATCCCGAGAGGCTCGAGGCGAGGCCGATCGCAATTGCGAGGAAGCACATCGGACCAACCCGCGCCGTCCAGAACCGGGCGGCGGCGGCTGGCAGCATCATCAGGCCGACCGACAGCAGCGTGCCCAGCGCCTGGAAGCCGCCGACGAGGTTCAGCACCACCAGCGCCAGGAAGGCGAAGTGCACGACCGTCCCGATGCGGCTCACCGAGCGCAGGAAGAGCGGGTCGAGGCATTCGGCCACCAGCCCCCGCCAGAGGATCGCAAGCGTGACCAGGGTGATGGCGCAGATCGCGCCGATCAGCGTCAGCGCGGCGTCGTTCAGGGCGAGCACGGTACCGAACAGGACGTGCATCAGGTCGACGCTCGATCCGCGCAGCGAGACGATCATCACGCCGAGCGCCAGCGAAATCAGGTAGAAGGCAGCCAGCGACGCATCTTCCTTCTGCAGGGTGAAGCGCGATACCGCGCCGGCGCCCAGCGCCACCACGACGCCCGCGATCAGGCCGCCGATGGTCATGGGCACGATCGCGAGGCCATAGAGCAGGTAACCGACCGCCGCGCCCGGAAGGATCGCGTGGGCCATGGCGTCGCCGGCGAGGCTCATTCGCCTGAGCATCAGGAACACGCCGACCGGGCAGGACGAGATCGACAGCAGCACCGCTCCGAGCAGCGCCCGCTGCATGAACGCGAACTCGATGAACGGCGAAACGAGGAAATCGATCATGACGGTTCAGGACAGCCCGCGCCGAAGCGCCGCGTTGTCGGCCGGATGGGCATGATCGCTGTGCGTGTGGTCATGGGCATGGTCATGGCCATGATCATGGTGATGCCCTTCGTCGGCGCCGTGCGGGTGATCGGGCTCGCACCAGGGCGCGTCGTCGCTCCACGCCTCGTCGAAGTTGCGGGCACGGGCTAGGTTGGCCGGAACCAGCACCTCATGCGTCGGACCCCAGGCCACCTTGCGCCGGGACAGGATCAAAGTCTCGGGGAAATGACGCCGGACCAGCTCGAGATCATGGGCGACGACGATGATCGTGCGATGCTCGCCATGCCAGAGGTGGATCAGGGCGACGAGATCGGAGACGGTCTTGGTGTCGATGGCATTGAACGGCTCGTCGAGCAGGATCAGGTCGGCATCCTGGACCAGGACGCGGGCAAACAGCGCGCGTTGCAGCTGTCCGCCGGAAAGCGTGTCGAGCGGACGGTCTTCGAAACCGCCCAGTCCGACGGCCAGAAGCGCCTTCCGGCAGTTGGCGTGGTCGGTCTTGTCGTACCGGCCGAGGAGGCCCCGCTTGCCCCAAAGCCCGAGGCGCACGAGATCGATCACGCGGGCCGGAAAGGAGCGGTCGATCTCGGATTGCTGGGCGAGATAGGCGATGCGGGTCCCTTGCACGACGCCGACTTCTCCGCCGAGAGGAGCGAGCACGCCGACGATGCCTTTCATGAGGGTGGACTTGCCCGAACCGTTCGGACCGACAACGGCCGTCAGCGAGCCGCGTGCCACATCGCCCGTCAGGTGATGGACGGCAGGGTGGCGATCGTAGCCGAGGGTCAGGTCGCGAAAGGCGAGAACGGGTTGGGTCATGGACATCATCGGCCGGCGCAACTGCGGCCCGGCACTCGATATGTTATGTTGTTACATTCGTCAACCTCGCCCCGCGCCCGAGCCTGCCTTGTCCCCGGGATCGTTGAGTTTCATTACCCGTCGCCTTCGCGCTGCGGGCGGGCATTGCGACCGCGGCCGAATGTGTAACCGGTCTCGACCGCGGTCTTTCCGAACTTGTCGCGCAGCTGGTCCATCGCGCCTTCGGCCAGCGCGCGCTTGCGCGATCCCAGGTCGACGAGGTCGGGCGGATCGGCACGCGCGGCGTCCGAAAGCTCGCTGACGCCGATGCCAATCAGCCGGTAGCGGGTGCCGTCCGTTTCCTTGCGCAACAGTTCGAGGCCAGTCGAGAAGATGCGGTCGGCGAGCCTCGTCGGGTCCGCCAGCTGGCGATTGCGCGTGCGGATACGGAAGTCGCTGGTCTTGAGCTTCAAGACGACCGTCCGGCCAGCGATGCCGGCTTTCTTCAGCCGAGCGGAAACCTTTTCCGACAGCGCGCGCAGAACGGGGACGAGATCGTCGGGCGATGCGAGATCGGTGTCGAATGTGGTCTCCGCCGAAACGCTCTTGGTCTCGTGTTCGAAATGGACCTTGCGCTCGTCGAGCCCGCGCGACAGGTGAAAGAGTCGGTCGCCCATGGAGCCGTAGCGCTTCATCAATTCACCGCGATTCATCGTCTGCAACTGGCCTATGAGCCGGATGCCGTCGCGCTCGAGCACCTCGGCGAACGCCTTGCCGACGCCCCAGATCATCGTAACCGGCTTGCCGGCGAGGAAGGACATGGCGTCTGCCTCGCCGATCACCGAGAAGCCGCGCGGCTTCTGGAAGTCGGAGGCGACCTTGGCGAGAAACTTGCAATAGGACAGGCCGATCGAGGCCGAGATTCCGATCTCTCTTTCCAGGTCGCGCGAAAACCGTGCCAGCACGAGCGCAGGCGGCATACCGTGCAGCCGTTCCGTCCCGGAGAGGTCCAGAAAGGCCTCATCAATCGAAATCGGCTCCACCAGCGGGGTCAGCGCCTGCATCATTTCGCGAACCTCGCGGCCGACGCGGGCATACTTCTCCATGTCCGGCTTGATGACCACGGCTTCGGGACAGGCGGCAAGCGCCTTGAACATCGGCATCGCGGACCGTACGCCATTGATGCGCGCGATATAGCAGGCCGTCGAGACGACGCCGCGCTTGCCGCCGCCGATGATGACGGGCCGATCGCGCAACTCCGGCCGGTCGCGCTTCTCGACAGCCGCAAAGAAGGCATCGCAATCGATGTGGGCGAGCGAGAGCGCATAGAGTTCGGAATGCCGGAGCAGGCGCGGGCTGCCGCAGCGAGCGCAACGCTGGGCTTCCCGTTCAGACTGGGGAGCGAGGCAATCGCGGCAGAAACCGGCCGTGGGATCGTTGACAGCGCGCGGCATGGATGCGAACATAAAGTGAACAAGTTGCATGATAGTCGAGCGGCATCATGGGGGCAAGGCGAACCGTGATGAAGGAATTGGAATGACGACCGGAATGCAGGACGTGGACGTGCGTCCGTTGACCATCGAGCTGTGGCCGGCGCTGGAAGATCTCTTCGGCCCTCAAGGCGCCTGCTATGGCTGCTGGTGCACCTATTTCCGCCTGCCTCCGGCCCGGCGGCGCGCAGGGACGCGCGAGACCAACAAGGCGCACCTGTTGAACCGGGTGGAGGCTGGCCCGCCGCCCGGTCTGATCGCCTTCGAGAACGGCGTTCCGACCGGCTGGATTCAGATCGGTCCGCGTGCGGACGTGCCCGAGTGGAACAACGCGCGGAGGGTTTCGGCGCTGCTCGACGGGGAGGGCGCCCGTGACCCTGCCAACTGGGCGGTTTCCTGCTTCTTCATCCGGTCGAAGGCGCGGGGCAGGGGCCTCTCGCATCGCCTTGTGGACGCTGGCATCCGTTTCGCGCGCGACAACGGCGCGCGTATACTTGACGCCTGCCCGATCGACGAGGCCAAGCAGTCGAAGTCGGTCGGCCTCTTCGTCGGATCGACACGGGTCTTCGCGGCCGCCGGCTTCCGGCAGGTGGCGCTCCGCAAGCCGGGACGGCCGCTGATGCGGCTGGACCTCTGAGGCGCGGTCTTTTGCATCGCGCCGGCCCGCCCTCGACCGTCAAACGCCGAGCGCCTCGGCAATCCTCGGTCCCGCCTCGTGCCAGTCTTTCACCACGAGGATGCCGTCGGGCGGCGGCGGCAGAAGGTCGCGAAGCGCGTTCTCGGCCATGAGGTGGAAGAGATGGGTCTCGGGTACGCTCTCTCTCGCCGAGACGAGGTTTCGCGGCTGGTCGTCGACGAAGGCGACCGGACGGCCTTTCGAACCACGCAGGCTCCGGATCGCCGGCCCCTTGGCCATCTCCGTCGTCACCAACGGATAGGTCAGGCCCAGCCTGTCGAGATGCAGGCGGCGGGCGTCGCGGTGGCGGTGCGACATGGCGGTCAGGAGCACGATCTCGACGTCTCCGGCAAAGCCCGCCAGCGTCTCGGCCGCGCCTTCGGTCAGTGTCTGCCACTCCGACTGCGCGACGAAGAAGGCGTCCAGGAGTTCGGTCACCAACGCCTGTTCGGCGGCCACGCCGGTCTGCATGTGATGGATGTTGCCGGTCAGGCGGAACGAATCAAAGGTCAGGCGGTACCCCAGGCCCTCGAGGTAGCGAGGGAAGGGCCGCACGAAATGCAGCAGCACGTCGTCGACGTCGAGGACGAGCAGCGGACGGTCGTCCAACGCCAGTTCGGCGATCTGGCGGGCCGTTTCGGGATCGTCGCTCATGTCGAGCTCTCGAAATCGTCGAGCCCGCCCGGCAGAGCGCGGCGGGCGCGGCCGACGGAGGCCGGGTCGACGCCTGCCGCCTCGCAGAATGCCACCAGGCTCGGTTCGTGCGAGAGCAGGAAGCCGAGCACCCCGGCCAGAAAGCCGGGCTCGGCCGCCGCGCGCCGGATCCGCTCGGCCTCGATGCCGGTCATCGCCAGGAAACGCGGCATCAGGACGGGATCGGAGGCGATGAAGCCGAGCGCCTCGATGGCCGTTGCTTCGGCATCGCCCCGGCCGACGGTGGGCGCGCCGGCGCCCGACGGGTTTCTTGAAATCGCCATGGCCCGGTCATATGCCGTCGCGCAGACGCACGCAACGCCCCTCCCTGTTCCCGACGACGTCGCCTGGGATTTGCCTTTCGTCAATCATATGGCGGTAATGTCCGGGGCACGATGGGACGGGAACGCCACGTAAGGGCATGACCGGCCGTGTCGGGCTGGGTGGGACAAGCGATGGCCAAGAAGGTGATGATCGTCGAGGACAATGAGCTCAACATGAAGCTCTTCCGCGACCTGATCGAGGCCAGCGGCTACGAAACCGTGCGCACCCGCAACGGGCTGGAGGCGCTCGACCTCGCGCGCGCGCATCGACCGGACCTGATCCTCATGGACATCCAGCTTCCCGAGGTCTCGGGGTTGGAGGTCACGAAGTGGCTGAAGGAGGACGACGACCTCCACACGATCCCCGTGATCGCCGTCACCGCCTTCGCCATGAAGGGCGACGAGGAGCGGATCCGCCAGGGCGGCTGCGAAGCCTACATCTCCAAGCCCATCTCGGTGGGCAAGTTCATCGAGACCATCAAGTCCTACCTGGGCGACGCGTGAACCGCGCCCCGACCGACGGAATTCCGGCATGACCGCGCGCATCCTCGTCGTCGACGACGTTCCGGCCAACCTGAGGCTTCTCGAGGCGCGCCTGCTTGCCGAGTACTTCGAGGTGCTGACGGCGACCAGCGGTCCGCAGGCGCTGGCACTGTGCGAAGCCGGACGGGTCGACGTCGTGCTACTCGACATCATGATGCCCGAGATGGACGGCTTTGAAGTCTGCAGGCGCATCAAGGCCGACCCCACGACCGCCCATATTCCCGTCGTCATGGTCACCGCGCTCGACCAGGTCGCGGACCGCGTCCGAGGGCTGGAGGTCGGGGCGGATGATTTCCTCACCAAGCCGGCGAACGACCTGCAACTTATGACCCGCGTGAAGAGCCTCGTGCGGCTCAAGATGCTGTCCGACGAACTGCGGCTGCGCGCCTCGACCACGCGTGCGATCGGCGTCGAGGCGCTGATCGCGGGCATGCGCGGACCAGAGGGAGGGCAGCCACGGGTCCTTTTGGTCGATGGGCAGCCAGACTCGGCCGTGCTTATCCGGGCGAAGTTCGGCGATGCGGCCATGGTCGACGTAACGCACAATCCACAGGATGGCTTGTTCCGGGCCGCCGAGGGTACATACGATTGCGTCGTCGCGACGACCGGGTTCGACGGGTTCGACCCCTTGCGCCTCTGCTCGCAACTCCGTTCCCTCGACCGTACTCGCTTCCTGCCGATCATCCTCGTCGTCGACATGGGAGACGACCTGCGTGTCGCGCGGGCGCTCGAACTCGGCGTCAACGACTATATCGTGCGTCCGCTCGATCCACAGGAGTTGATCGCGCGCATGCGCACCCAGGTGAAGCGCAAACGCTACAACGACCATCTCAGGGCCTCTGTCACCGAGACGATCGAACTGGCCGTCACGGATGGGCTGACGGGCCTGCACAACCGGCGCTACCTCGACAGCCATCTGCTCACGCTCATCGAACGCGCGCAGGTGCGTCGACGGCCGCTGTCGCTGATGATCACCGACCTCGACCGCTTCAAGGCCATCAACGACACCTTCGGCCATGATGGCGGCGATGCCGTCCTGCGCGAGTTCGCCGGTCGGTTGCGGCGCAGCGTTCGCGGCGTCGATCTCGCCTGCCGATATGGCGGCGAGGAGTTCGTCGTCGTCATGCCGGATACGGACGGGCCGACCGCCGAGCGGATCGCCGAGCGGCTTCGCGGGGATGTGGCGGGCGAACCCTTCGCGGTGGGAGACCAGAAGGTGCCGGTCACCATCAGCATCGGCGTGGCGCAGATGATGGACCTGCACGACGACGCGGCCGCGCTGCTCAAGCGTGCCGATCGAGCCCTGTACGAGGCCAAGAACGGCGGCCGAAACCGCGTCGTCGGGCGCGCCGCTTGAAGCACTGGCGCTGCGGTCGCCGGCCCTCGACCCAAAACGGTACAGTTTCCGCGGCACTGCGGCGGAAATTTACGTTAACGTCACGTAAATTTCCGGCATGCTTAAGAAACTGTTGATTTTTATCGGGGGGTGCGCAAATCTTGAGCTACAAGGATGCAATCGCCAAGCGGCGAAACGCTTGTTGGTGCGTCCGATACAGATGCCCCATGATGCTCAGGTCCGCCGCATCTCCTGGGTTCCGTGGGGTTGGCCGGCCGGCACTGACAATTAGTGGCCTCCTCGTACCGCTGTCAGTTGCCGGCCGGTCCCCTTTACGCCTGAGGCGTCGTCCAACCGAAGATTCCGGTTCAGCCGCGCGGGTCGAAGGGCCCGCCTGGCGCTTGCGAAGCGTCGCCGCCGCGAGACCGCACGCGGCCTGAAACAAAAAACGCCGCCCGGAGGCGGCGTTCGAAACGAGTCCCGAGGCTGGCCCGGTTACTTGATCTTCGTTTCCTTGAACTCGACGTGCTTCTTTGCGACCGGGTCGTACTTGCGGAACGACAGCTTGTCGGTCTTCGTGCGGCTGTTCTTGCTCGTCACGTAGAAAAAGCCGGTGTCGGCGGTCGAGAGGAGCTTGATCTTGATGTTCGCGGCTTTGGCCATGACAGATGTCCATCCTGAATGTTGAGGCTTCCGATCTCGCGCCACGAAGGCGCGCGACGGTCCGACCGTCCGCGGAAAGTTCGCCGTGACATAAACGAGCCGGCCCGAATGTCAAGGGCGTCGGTCCGCGAAACCACCCGGACTGCCGCCGGGAAGATCAGTAGGCACGGCGCAGCATGCGTCCGAAGGCCAGCACCAGATAAGCGGCGAAAAAGATCGCCAGCGACCAGGCAAATCCATGTGTTCCCACGAGGTCCATGCCCGCGCCGATGACCTGGGGACCAACGATCATGCCGAATCCGTAGCAGAAGACGAATGCGGCGTTGGCCGAGGCGAGATCGCGTCCGCTGAGGCGTGAGCCGAGATGGGCGAGGCCGATCGTGTAAAGCCCTGCCACCACGCCGCCCCAGACAAACAGCACGGCGGCGGTCGCATGCCAACTCGCCGTGAGCCAGGGCAGGGCCAGCATGCCGGCGAGACCGACGAAGGCGCAACCGGCAAGGATCATGCGCCGGTCGCGAACCCGGTCGCTGACCATTCCAAGCGGAACCTGCAGCACCACGTTGCCAAGACCGATCGCTGTGAGCAGCAGAGCGGAATCGGCCTCCGTATAGCCGAGCCGGGCGCCATAGACCGGGAACAGAGCGAATCCGCCGGTCTCCACCGCCCCGAAAACCAGCACCGCCGCGGTCGCCGTCGGCACGAGCAGGATGTAGTGGGAAAAGCGCCGGCCGTTGCCGCCTCCTTCCGAATGGCTCGATATGTCCGGACTCTCGCGCCAGGCGGCGATCACCGGCAACGCCGCCAGGACGGTGATCGCGACGCCGGCGCCGAACGGCGCGAAGCCTTCGCTGCCGATGCGTGCGAACAGCCAGGGCCCGAAGGCGAAGCCGAGCGAGAGTACGGTGGCGTAGATGCCGAGCACGAGGCCACGCCGTTGCGGCGGGGCCGACGCGCTTATCCAGAATTCCGACAGAATGAAGAGCAGCGTGATGCCGACATGCATCAAGGCTCGCAGGACGATCCACACCCAGTAGTCATGGGTGAAGTAGAAGCCTGCGAAGCAGCTCGCGCCGAGTGCGATCGCGATGAGCATGGTGAAAGCGACGCCGAGGCGCGTAGCGATGGGGATCGCGAGCGGCGCTACGGCGATCGAGGCGAGGCCCGCGACCGCCGTGTTGAAGCCGATGGCGGTCGCGGAGTGGCCGCGTTGTTCCAGGATAACGGACAACAGCGGAACGCCTAGGCCGATCGCTACGCCGACGGCGGAAATCGAGGCGATGGCGGCGCCCAGCGACAACCACCTCACGCCTTCGGGCGTGCCGCCACGATCGACCGGAAACACGCCCGTCATTTTGTTTGGCCCACCTTCAGACCAGATCGCGCAGGAAGCGATTGCGCATCATCCGGTAGAACGGAACGGGATGGCCGGGCTTCAGATCGGGGTCGGCGTCGAGGCGGGCCTTCAACTCCTCGAGCACGGTACGGGTGATAGCCGGAATCTCCGCCTTCTTGGCATCCTCGATCGAAAGCCAGCAGAGTTCCTCCAGTTCGTTGGTCGGGCCGCCTCCTGGCAGTTCCACGGCCACGTCGTCGCGCCAGGCGGCGAGGAAGCGGGTATCGTAGCGGCGCACCCGTCCGGGCGGCGTGATGGCGCGCGCGACGAAACGCAGGCGATCGAGCGCGGGTGTCACGCCATGCTCGACGAAGCCCTGCCCACCCGGCCGCGGCGGGCGAAACGAGGACGGCCGACCGATCAGCAATCCCGCCTCCTCGTAGGTCTCGCGGATGGCGGAGAGCGCGATGGCGCGCGCGCGCGCGGCGGACGCACGGGTGCCCTTTCCCGCGATGCGCATCTCTTCCTCGGGGAGAAGCGCGGTCGCGGTCGGCACGCGGCTATCGTGCGGGTCGGTCCGGCCACCGGGGAAGACGAAGCGGCCCGGCATGAAGGCGTGGCTGCGATGGCGCCTGCCGATCAGCACCTTCACGTCGGGGCCGGAGCGGTCGAGGAGGATGAGCGTGGCCGCGTCGCGCGGACGCATCGGCCTGCCGCCGAGCGCGAAATCCTTGCTCTCGGCCTTGTCGACCTCGGCTCGCGTCATGCCCTCCATGGAGAGCGTCCTCCCTCGTCTGTGCTGGCGCCCTCAGGCTTCCGGATGCGTCTCGAGTTCCTCGGCGTGACCGCCGAAGCCGTGCATGTACAACGCCCATTGCAACCCGACAACGGCCCCCTTGATCGGTTGCAGCAGCGCGATCGACGATCCGATGGTGACCGGCACCCAGATCGCCAGATGCGTCCACATCGACAGATCCGTCGTCGCCTCAGCGCCCATGAAGGCCGCGACGACGACGTGACCGACGATGAAGATCACCAGGTAGGCCGGCAGGTCGTCGGCGCGGTGATGATGGAACTCCTCGCCACACACCGAGCAGCTATCCGCTGTGCGGGCGAAGCCGGAAAAGAGCTTTCCCTCGCCGCAATGCGGGCAGCGGCCCATGAAGCCGCGCTTCATCGCCTGCCATAGATTACGCTGCTGGCGACCTGAGTGGCTTTCGCCGCCGAATGCACGATGCTCCATCTATCTACTCCTTGCGCGGCCAGCCTTCGCCCGCCGCGGTGCCTTGGACTGCAGCCGCCGCGTCTTGCCCTTCGCCTTGTTGAAGGAACGCGTCGCCATCGGCAGCGGTCGAGGGTCGCTCAGCATCTCGAAGCGCATGGCTCCGGCAAGCGGTGCGATCTCGACCAGCTTCACTTCCACCGGATCGCCGAGGCGGAAGCCCTTTCCCTGCCGCTCGCCGACCAGCGAATGGGCAGTCTCGTCGTAGATATAGTAGTCATTGCCAAGCGTTGACACCGGCACGAAGCCATCTGCGCCATACTGCGGCAATCTGACAAACAACCCGGCCTTGGTCACACCGCCGATGCGGGCCTCGAAGGTCTCGCCCTTGCGGGACGCGAGGTGCTCGGCGATCAACCGGTCGACCGTATCGCGCTCGGCCGCCATTGCCCGGCGTTCGGCGGCGGAGATAAGCGCGGCGGTGTCCTCCAGCCGCGATTCCTCGCCGGGCGTCAGGCCGTCCTTGCCGAAACCGAGGGCCGAAATGAGGGCGCGGTGCACGATGAGGTCCGCATAACGCCGGATCGGCGAGGTGAAATGCGCGTATCGACGCAGGTTCAGGCCGAAATGCCCGATGTTGCCGGGAGCGTACTCCGCCTGGCTCTGCGATCGCAGGACGACTTCGCTGATCAGCGTCTCGTTTTCCTCGCCGCGGAC
>JBKBRJ010000043.1:0-38756 GCA_046292285.1 Mesorhizobium sp.
GATCAGCCCGCGCGACCGGAAGTCCTCGGCTACCGCCAACCCCCGTTCCAGCGCCTCCGCGACCTCGCCCGCCGCCAGCGCGCCGACCGACGTCGTCACCAGCCGTTCGCCGAGGTCGCTGTCGGGCGCGAGCTCGACCGCCGGCGTCCGGCCGATCGCCGGATGCCGCGGCAGGTCGACCGCGTTGGCGATCAGCGTCGCCGCCACGTCTGCGCTTGCCGCATCCATCGCGAGCACCGTCACGGCGTCGGCGATGCCCAGCGAATGGCTGCGGCCGCGCCAGCCCGACGTCGCGACGCCGCGTACACCATCTTCGGCGCGCACCAGCACCCGGTCGGCCATCATCTCGTCCTTGCCGCCGATCGCCAGCCGCAGCGCCTCGCCGGGCGCCAGATGCAGCGCGATGTCGCCGCCGTCGTTGACGTAGGCGCGGTCGAGCCGCCGCCCGTCGACCATCGCCGCCAGCACTTCGTCGGCCACCGCGCCGGCCACCGCGGCCATCGGCGTCACGAAGACCCTGCCCCCATCCGACAGCCGGCTCGCCGCCGTCTCCATGCGCCGCGCCGCCGAACCGGCAAACCGGCGCGGCCGGCCCGCAGACGGCGTGCGCAGCGCTGGCAGTTCCTCGACCAGTTCGCCAAGGATCGTCGAAAAGCGCGCCGCCGCCTGCCGGTAGGCCGCATCCCGCTCGTCATCCGCCCCGAAGGCCTCGACGATCAGGTCGATCGGCCCGTGGTTCATGTGCAGGCGCCGGCCGTCCGGTAGCCAGGCGACTTGGGGCCCGGTCACCGGGGGACGTCCCGGCGCAGCTGCGCCAGCGGCGGCCAAGCATTGCCGGCGGGCGCGGCGCTCACCGCGCGCGGGCTGCGATACTCGCCGCCCTTCTCCAGCACGTCCGCGACCGTGCGGATCTCGTCGCTGTAGCCGCCCAGCCGGACATAGTCGTCGCGGCGCAGCGTGAACTCGATCGGCGCGACGAGCGCGGGTGTCGGGACATAGCCGAAGGCATTTTCCGGCGTCCGCATCACGTCGACCATGATCGTGATCCCGCCGCCCGGCCAGACATAGACCGGCGCGCCGCCGCAGGTGACGTAGGTCTTCAGCCCCTGCACCGAGCGCGTGAGGTTGACCGGGTTTTCCGTGACGCCAGCGCGCAGCGATCCGCCCGCGCCGGCCATGAACAGCACGGTGCAGAGCGCTGGTTCGCAATTATCCTCAATCAGTTCGACAGATTTCCTCAAGCGTTCCGGAAACGGCCGCTCGACCGGCCTCAGGTCTTCGTCCAGCTCGAAATAGGCGAATTGCTCGCCCGTCGTCGACACCATCAGCAGCGACAGGCCCGGTCGCGCGCCCTTTTTCGAGTTCCAGTCGCCGAGGATCTGCAAGGGGTCGGTGATCGTCGTCCCGCCCCAGCCCAGCCCCGGCTCCGACACCTTGAAGTAGCGGCCCGGCGTCGAGCGGCGGCCGAGGATCTTGATGCCCGTGTCCTCCCAGCCGAGCACTTTGCCCGCCTGGTGCTCCGACACGACGCCGGTGATGTGGTCGTCCACCACCACCACTTCGTCGACCAGACCGCGCCACTGCGTGGCGAACATGCCGATCGTCGCCGAGCCGCAGCCCACCCGCATTCGGTGCTCCGGCTTGCCGTCGATCACCGGCGCCTTGCCCGCCTCGACGATCACCGTCGCGCCGCCGTCGATCGTCAGTTCCACCGGCTTGCGGTTGCACAGGTCGAGCATGGCCTCGCAGGTCGCGCGCCCCTCCGCCTTCGAGCCGCCCGTCAGATGATGCACGCCGCCGAGCGACAGCATCTGCGAACCGTACTCCGCCGTCGTCACGTGGCCGATCGCTTCGCCCTTCGCCCGCACGATGGCCGTCTCGGGCCCGATATGGCGGTCGGTGTCGATCTTCACCTTGACGCCGCAGTAGGAAAAGATGCCCTCCGTCACCACGGTCACGAGGTCGACGCCTTCGACCTCCTGGCTGACGATGAAGGGCGCCGGCTTGTAGTCCGGATAGGTCGTGCCCGCCCCGATCGCCGTCACGAACGGCCGCGCGCCGTGGACGATGCTTCCGTCCCAGTCGTCGGCGTCCGCGGCGAAGGGAACCGCCCTGCCGCCGGCCTCTTCCGCGTGATGCAGGATCGTCACCGGGTCGAGTCGCACGATGTGGCCGTCCCGGTTGCCGTAGCGGTCGCAGGCGCCGGTGCGGCCCTCGGCGATGTAGCACATCACCGGGCAGGCATCGCAGCGGATCTTGTCGCCCGGCTTCCTGTCCGGCACGCCCGGCTCGAACCGTTCGGAGAGTTCGTTCATTACGCCGCCCTCGCCATCCTCATCGCTTCCAGGACGCGCGAAGGTGTCGCCGGCAACCGCGTCACCAGGACGCCGGTGGCATCGCGGATGGCGTTGAGGATCGCCGGCGCGGTCGGGATAAGAACGTGCTCGCCGAGCCCCTTGGCGCCGAACGGTCCTTCCGGGTCCGGCACCTCGACCAGGATGGTGTCGATCGGCGGCACGTCGCCAATGGTCGGGATCAGGTAGTCGTGCAGGTTCTCAGTGCGCCCCGGCACGTATTCCTCCATTAGCGCCATCCCGATGCCCTGCGCGATGCCGCCCTCGATTTGGCCCTCGGCGAGCAGCGGGTTGATGGCGCGGCCGACGTCGTGCGCGGCGGTGATGCGCACGAGCTTCACGGTGCCGAGCGTCGTGTCGACGTCGAGCTCGACGATCTGCGCGCCGTAGCCGTAAACCGCGTAGGGCTTGCCCTGCCCCTTCGGGCCGAGCGGAACCGTGGGCGGATCGTAGCTCTCCTCGGCCATCAGCACGTAACCATGGGCGTTCAAGGGAAGCGTCGAAAGGTCGATGCGCCGGCGGGCCTCGCCTTCCGCCACGATAATCGCGCCGTCCTCCAGCAGGATGGTGGCGGCCTCGGAAACGTTGGCGGCGCGCAGGATCGTCTCGCGCAGCGCGCGGCCCGATTTCTCCGCCGCCTTGCCGGTGATGTAGGTCTGCCGCGAACCGGATGTCTTTCCGGCATCGGGCGTGATCGCGGTGTCGGCGCCCTCGACGCGGATCGACCCCAGCGGCACGCCCAGCGCATCGGCGCAGATCTGCGTGATCACCGTGTTCGACCCCTGGCCGATGTCGACCGCGCCCTGGTGAAGCACCAGTTCGCCCGACCTGGTGATGCCCAGCCGAATGGTCGACGGATTCGGGATGCCGGTGTTGCCGCAGCCATACCAGCACGAAGCAACGCCGACGCCGCGACGCGACGCGCGCTCCGCCGCATTGATCCGCACGGCCTCCGCCAGCGCCCGCTCCCAGGCGGGCTTCAGCGCCTCCAGGCACTCGACGATGCCGACGCCGCTCTCCATCACCTGCCCCGCGACCGTGGTCTGGCCGTTGCGCAGCGCGTTCGCCAGCCGGAAGTCGAGCCGGTCCATGCCGAGCTTCACGGCCAGAGCGTCGTAGAGCGTTTCCTGCATCACGGCCGCCTGCGGCACGCCGAAGCCGCGGAAGGCGCCCGAGATCGGTCCGTTGGTGTGGATGGCGCGTCCCGCCGCGCGGTAATTGGGCGTGAGATAGGGTCCGGAGGCATGGACCGGCACGCGCACAGCCACCGTCGGCCCCCAACTCGCATAAGCGCCCGTGTTGAAATCGCCCTCGAACACCATGGCCGTGATGCGCCCCTGTGCATCCGCGCCGATCGTGGCGCGCATCGAACCCGGATGGCGCTTGGTCGTCGACATCATCGATTCGGCGCGGGTGTAGGTCAGCGCCGCCGGCCGGCCCGTCTTCAAGGCAACCAGCCCGATCAGCGGCTGCACCGACAGGTCGAGCTTGGAGCCGAAGCCGCCGCCGGTCGCCGTCGGCACGATCCGCACCTTCTCAGGCGAAAGGCCGAGAACCTTCGCGGTATCGTCCCGGTCCATGAAGGGCGACTGCGTGCAGGCGGTGATGACCAGCGTGTCGCCGTCCATGGCGGCAAACCCCGCCTCGGGCTCGATATAGGCGTGCTCGACATAGGCCGTCTCGATCGCGCCGGTGACCGTCGCATGCGACGCCGCCAGCGCCGCCTCCGCGTCGCCGCGCTCAACCACGCCGGACACCAGCACGTTGCCGGGACGGTTGGCATGCACCGCCTCGGCTTCGAGCGCGGCGGCGACATCGAGTACATGCGGCCGTTCCTCCCAGCGGACCGGGAAGCTCGACAGGTCGAGCACCTCGATCGCGTCCTTCTCGCCCGCGATCACCGCAACCGCCTCGCCCCGAAAGCGCGCAACGCCGTCGGCCAGCGCCGGCTGGTCGGCATAGGCCGGAATCACGCCGAACCGGTTCTCGCCCGGGATGTCCCTTGCCGTGTAGACCGCGACGAGGCCCGGATGCGCCGACACGAAGCCGTCGAGGTCGCCGAAGGCGAAGGAGGCATGCCAGTGCGGCGAGCGGACCACGGCGACCGACAGCGCGTTTGCCGGCCTGACGTCGGCGCCGAACCGCTCCTCGCCAGTCACCTTCGGAAGCCCGTCCAGCCTGAGCATCGCGGCGCCGACGGCATGTCCGGCCTCGGGCGGCCGCTGGTTGTGGTGGCGGTCGGGCAGGTGCGCGTTCATCACCGCCTCGACGATTTTCCTGTAGCCGGTGCAGCGGCACAGCACCCCGCCGAGCGCATCCTCCACCTCGGCTTCGCTGGGCGTCGGGTTGCGCTCCAGGAGGGCCGTCGCGGCGACGAGGAAACCCGGCGTGCAGATCCCGCACTGCGCCGCGCCGTGCCGAAGGAACGAATCCTGGACGGCCGACAGTGACCCGTTCGCCAGGCCCTCGACCGTCGTGACACGACGGTTGCCGACCTGCGCGACCGGCATCAGGCAGGCGCAGACCGGCTCGCCGTCGACGAGCACCGTGCAGGCGCCGCAATCGCCGGCGTCGCAGCCCACCTTCGTGCCCGTGCGGCCGAGATCGTCGCGCAGAACCACCGACAGGCGCGCTACCGGCGAGGCCATGACCGCGACGGCCGCGCCATTCAATTCGAAGGCGATCGGAACCGACGAAAAGCTCATGCCGCCACTCCCCGTCCGTCCGCCAGTCCGAAGGCGTCGAGCAGCGCCCGGCCGATGATTTCGCGCGCCGCCTCGACCCGATACTCCGCGCTGCCACGCACGTCGGCGATCGGCGACAGGATGTCGAAATGCCGGTCCGAGAGGACGCCTAGGGCCGATTCGTCCGCCGGGCGGCCGACGAGATCGGTCTCCAGCGCGTCCAGCCTCTTCGCCACCGGCGAACACGCGCCGACCGCGATCGCGCAGCGGGTTATCCGCCCATCCGCACCGGTCTCCACCCGCGCCGCCGCCATGGCGATCGAGATCACCAGATAGCGCCGCGCGCCGAGCTTGACGAAGCTCGACCGTCCTTTCGCCGAGGCCTTGGGCACGCGGATCGCGGTGACCAGTTCGTCCGCCGCGCGGGCCGTCCTGCGGTTGCCCAGCACGAAGTCAGTCAACGGAAGGCGCCTTAAGCCGCGCGACGAGGCAAGCTCCACAACCGCATCGACCACCATCAGCGCAGGAACGCCGTCGGCGGCCGGCGAGGCGTTGCAGAGATTGCCGGCCACCGTGCCCGCGTTCTGGATCTGGACGGAACCGACCTCGCGGGCGGCCGCCTTCAGCGCGTCGAAAGCGGCGGGCAGCGGCGCGCGCACGATGTCCGTCCAGATCGTGGCGGCGCCGATGACGACGTCGGCGTTTTCCTCGCGCACGCCGCGCAAAGCCGCGATCGCCCCGATGTCGAGAATATCGGCTTGAACCGGCCGCGCGCCCTGGGCCGGATAGAAATCCGTCCCGCCGGCCAGCACCGTCCAGCCGCCTTCGGCCAGGAGGGCGATGGCTTCGTCGGGCGTCTTCGGCCGTGCGTAGCGTGGCATTCGTCGTTCCGGTCGCGGTACCGATCTTCAGTGCAGCGGGCAGTTTCGCCTTGAAGTCGGCCTGGATAAATTCATTCGCATACAAATGGTATCAGCAAGCCGGCGCTTGTCAAAGCCGCCGCACCTGCGCAACGATGCGAAAACGCGCGGCCGGCACAGACCGCGCGGCAGCAAGCATCGGAGGTTGCCCATGGCGCAGCGCGCCCTGATCGTCATCGACGTCCAGAACGATTTCTGCCCCGGCGGCGCGCTCGCGGTGGCCGATGGCGACGCCATCCTGCCCGTCGTCAACCGGATGATCGCCAAGGCCGATCATGTGATCCTGACGCAGGACTGGCACCCGGCCGGCCATTCGAGCTTCGCGTCCAGCCATGCTGGCAAGGCTCCGTTCGAGACGATCGCCATGCCCTATGGCGACCAGACGCTGTGGCCCGATCACTGCATCCAGGGCACCGACGGCGCCGCGTTCCACCCCGGGCTCGAGTGGACCAAGGCCGAGCTCGTCATCCGCAAGGGATTTCGTCCGTTGATCGACAGCTACTCGGCCTTCTACGAGAACGACCACGCCACGCCGACCGGGCTCGCCGGCTACCTGCGCGAGCGCGGCATATCCGACCTCACCCTGGTCGGCCTCGCCACCGACTACTGCGTCGCCTACTCCGCTCTCGACGCCGTGCGCGAAGGCTTCTCTGTCACCGTCGCGATGGATGCCTGCCGCGCCATCGACCTTGGCGGATCGCTGGCTACGATGACGGAACGCATGAAGGCGGCGGGCGTCAGGCTCGCCTGATCGCCCTGCCAGCGTGACTAGCCGGATCACGCGCGCGGCTCAGTCCACTCCGACATAGTGGCGCACCAGCGCCGGATCGGCGCGCAACTCGTCGACCGAGACCGTGCGGCGGTTCTGGCCGTTCTCCACGAAGGCGACGCGGTCGGCCACCGGCAGCACCGCGTCCACCCGCTGCTCCACCAGGATCGTCGAGACGCCGCGCGTCCTGAGCGCCGCCACCGTCTCGCGAATCCGCGCGATCATCGAGGGCATCAGTCCTTCGGTCGGCTCGTCGAGCAGCAGCACCCACGGCTCGATGCAGAGCGCGCGCGCCATGGCGAGCATCTGCTGCTCGCCGCCCGACAGCGTGCCGGAGCGCTGCGCCAGCCGCTCGCGCAGCACCGGGAAGAGATCGAGGACACTTTCCCGCGTCGCCTTTCCCTTGCCGCGCGCCATCAGACCGATCTCCAGGTTCTCGGCGACGGTCAGTTCGGCGAAGAGCCTGCGTCCCTGCGGCACGTAGGCGACGCCGGCCTTCGGCACCTCGTGCGCCGGCAGCTTCGACAGGTCCACGTCGCCGAGCATGATCGCGCCCGACCGCACCGGCACCAGCCCCATGATCGCCTTCAGCGCCGTCGTCTTGCCCGCGCCGTTGCGGCCGAGCAGGCAGAGCACCTCGCCCTTCCGCAGGTCGAGCGAGAATTCGCGCAGCACCTGAACGTCGCCATAGAAGGCGTTGATGGACTTGATTGCCAGCGCCTCAGACATTTTCCGTCGATCCCAGATAGGCCTGCTGGACGGCGGCGTTGGCGCGGATTTCGGCCGGCGTTCCTTCGGCGAGCGGCGCGCCGTTGCTCATCACCGTGATGCGATAGGCCAGCGCCATGACCACCGGCATGTTGTGTTCGATGAGCAGCACCGTGGCGCTATCCGCGATCTCCCTGACCAGCGCGATGAAGCTCTCGATCTCCGCGTCCGACAGCCCCTGGGTCGGCTCGTCGAGGATCAGCAGGCGCGGCTTGAGCGCCAGCCCCATCGCGACCTCGAGCAGCCGCTGGTGGCCATAAGCGAGCTTGCCGGCCGTCATGTCGACGCGGTCGGTCAGGTGCACCCGCGCCAGCGCCTGCGCCACGCCGGCCTCGAGGTCGCGGGCCGACATCCGCCCGCCCTTGTCCATCAGGTTGCGCTGCACCGACAGCGCGACGTTGTCGAACACCGACAGGTTCGGGAAGATCGAGGTGATCTGGAACGTGTAGGCGATGCCGCGCTTCACCCGCTCGTGCGCCGGCAGGCGCGTGATGTCGTCGCCGTCGAACAGGATCTGGCCGGACGATGGCGGGATGCGGCCGCAGACGAGGCTGACGAAGGTGGTCTTGCCGGCGCCGTTGGGGCCGATGATGGCGCGGATTTCTCCGGCCGGCAGTTCGAAATCGACATGATCGACGGCCGTCAGGCCGCCAAACTGGCGTGTCAGGCCTTTCGTGACGAGCAGCGGGGTCACGGAAGCCATTTCAGCCACCTCTCGCGGATCGTGCCGAACACGCCTTTCGGGAAGAACAGCACCAGCAGGATCAGCGCGGCGCCAACCACCAGCAACCAGGCCGATGTATAGCCCGACGTCACGTCGACCACGTAGAACATGAAGATCGTGCCGAACAGGGGACCGAGCGTGGTCGCCGCGCCGCCGAGCAGCACCCACAGGAGTGGCAGGATCGAATACTGGATCGAGGCAAAGGTCGAGCCGACATAGCCGAAGAGCAGCGCGTAGGCCGCCCCGGCGGCCGCGCAGAACAGGCCGGAGAGAACCATCGCCATAAGCTTGTTGCGATGGACGTCGTAGCCCAGCATCCGCATCCGCTCCTCGTTCTCGCGGATGGCGATCAGGATGCGTCCGAAGGGCGCCCGGGCGATCGCCATCGTGGCGAGCAGGACGATCGAAAACAGCCCGACCGCGATGAGGTAACGCGTCGTCGGCTCCCACAGTTCGAGCGTGGCGGCGCCAAGCGGGATCGTCCGCAGTTCCTGCCCCAGCACCAGCCCCTCCTCGCCGCGCGTCCAGGTCGTGTAGTAGAGCGTCGTCAGGTAGAACACCTGCGAGAACATCATGGTGACGATCATGAAGGCGACGCCGGTGGTCCGCAGCGCCAGGAATCCGACCACGAGGGCCAGGACGCCGCCGCAGACGATTCCGAAGGCGAAGGCCGGGATTACGCTCCGGCCGACATGGTAGGCGGTCAGCCCCGCCCCGTAGAGGCCGGCGGCGAAGAACATCGCGTGGCCGAGGCTGAGCAGGCCGGCATAGCCGAAGGTCAGGTTGTAGCCCATCGCGAAGACGGCCAGCACCAGCACCCGCGCCATGACGCCGCGATGGTAGTCCGGCAGGATCCACTGCAGCGCGACCAGGATCGCGATGACGGCGAGATGGAGCGCGACGACGCGCACGGTCGTGTCGGTCCTCATGCCGCCGGCCTCATCGCGCCACGGTCCCGAACAGGCCCTGCGGGCGGAACACCAGCACCATCGCGACGGCCAGCGTCGCGATCATCTTGGCCAGCGTCGGCGAGAAGAACACGGAAATCACGCCGTCCGACACGCCGATCAGCACCGCCGCCAGCACCGTGCCGCGCAGAGAACCGAGCCCGCCGATGATGACGACGATGAAGGAGAGCAGCAGCGGGTCGTGCCCCATCAGATAATGGGCCTGGCTGATCGGCACGACCAGCACCGCCGCCACGGCCGCCAGCATGGCGCCAAGCGCGAAAACCCCGGCATAGACCTTGTCGACGGGAATGCCGAAGTTCTGCGCCGTCTCGCGATCGAACTGCGTGGCGCGCATGACGAGCCCGATCCGCGTCCGGGTCAGAACGAACCAGGTCGCCAGCATCATGGCCGCCGAGGCGGCGATGACGAACAGCTTGTAGCCGGAATAGCCGAACCAGGGCATGGCGATGCGGATCGAGAACGGCGCCTGCACCGGGCGGGCTTCCGGGCCATAGAAGGTCAGCGCCAGTTGCTGGATGATGTAGAGCAGGCCGATCGTCGCCACGATCGTCGCCTCCGGATCGTAGTTCAGCCGCCGCAACACCAGCCGCTCGGACACGAACGCGACCGCGCCCACCACCAGCGGCGACAGCGCCAGCGCCAGCAGGAAGCCGATCGCCGGGTGTCCGGTCACCAGGGTGGAGAAGAACCAGGCCAGCACCGCGCCCAGCATGAAGAACTCGCCATGCGCGACGTTGACGACGCGCATGACGCCGAACACCAGCGACAGGCCGAGTGCCATCAGCGCCAGCACCGCCGAGGTGACGAGACCTTCGAGCGTCGCCAGGAGCAGATGCGGTCCGAAACCCATCAGGTCGTCCCATCCTCGAGGGGTGGCCATTGGCGGGCGGTGTGGACGAGCGCGAGGATGGTCACCGCGTCCGGATCGG
The DNA here is from genome assembly GCA_046292285.1 of Mesorhizobium sp. Lineage (GTDB taxonomy): Bacteria > Pseudomonadota > Alphaproteobacteria > Rhizobiales > Rhizobiaceae > Aquibium. The sequence continues at coordinate 10,120 of JBKBRJ010000043.1, forward strand.
TCGTGTAGATCATGCGGTAACTCGGATGCGGCAGGAGTTCACGAGTTCCGGGAAGCTGCCCCGGGGGGCCGGACTTCGGGAACCACGCCAGCCTCGTGGTCGCGCGATCGAAAATGGCGTTCATGCGCCGGGCCGCCGATGGATTGTCGAGCCAGATGAACCGGACGATCGCTTCACGATCGCGTACCGCCTCGGCGGACCATCTGACCTCAAGCGGCGCCTCCACGCTTGGTCCGCTCCCATTGCTCGAACCGCTTCTTCATGTCCGCCCGAACGTCCTCGTCGGAATGGACCTCGCCCCGCTCGACCGACGCGCGCGCCTTGTCGACCTTGCGCCGGACAAACTCCCAATAGGCCTCGTCCGGCTCGGCGTTTTCCTCCACGAATTCCCGCATCATCTCCCGTACGACCTGCGAGGCCGGGCGATCCGCCCGCGCCGCCGCGGCCATGAAGGCGTCGCGGAGTTCGGGTTCCAGCTTCATCGTGAAAACGGCTTGCTTGGGCATGGCGATGCCTCCGAGTGATCGTACTGACGCGGTATATACCACGTCAGCACCAGACGCCGAACCCGTCTTCGCGATCAGAGCGGCTGCGTGGTGTAATCGCCCTCGACCTCGTAGAGCCCGTCCTCGATCGAAGTCGTGTGCACCACCTTCAGCTTGCCCCCCTCCACCACCGAGATGTTCTGGTGGCCGTAGACCTGGTGGTTCTTGCCGTTGAAGACCTTGTCGCCCTGCGGATGCTCCGGACCGGCCGCAAACGTGGTGAGCGCCTCGGTCGCCTCGACGAGCTTCGTCCGGTCGGCCGGCCCCTGATAGCCCGCTGCCTCCATCGCCTGCTTGATGACGTAGAGCGTCTCCCAGCAGCCGAACATGTGCGCGGCCGTCGAGATGTCCTTCGGGTCGGCGAGCGACGCGCCGTTGTCGTCGACGCCGACGGCGGCGCGGTAGGCCTTGACGTAGTCCGGCGCGCCCTCCTGGAGGTAGCGCGGCATGCCTTCCCAGAAATGAGTGCCGTCGAGGAATTCGAGGCCGGGGCTGTTGATGTCGACCGCCTCGAGCGAATCGATGAAGCCGAACAGCTTCGGGCCGGAGCCGCCGTAGAACTCGCCGAGTTCCTTGACGAAGGTCAGCACGGCCGGGCCCACCATCACGTGGTAGAGCACTTCCGTGTCCGCAGGGATGTTGGGGAAGTAGCGGGTGAACGAGCTCTCCGTCGGCGGGATCGGCACCAGCCCGGCGATCTCGCCGCCGGCGTTCTTGATCGCGGCGGAGAAGTAGTCGCGGTGGTCGTGGCCAAAGGCGTAGTCCGGGAACACCATCGTGACCTTCTTGCCGAGGTTCTGCGACACCCAGGGCGCCATGGCGGTCACTTGCGCGCGCACGTCGGTGATGCCGGGCTGGAACACGTAGCGGTTCATCTTGCCGGAGGCGACGTGATAGCCCTCGCTGACCACGTAGTACGGGATCTTCAGTTCGCCGGCGACCGGCGCCGAACCCGCCACGACGTGGCTGAACAGCGTGCCGAAGACGACGTCCGTCTTGTGCTGGCTGGCGAACTTCTCGACCACCTCGGCGCCGCGCTTCGGATCGGTGCCGTCGTCCTCGATCACGATCTCCACCGGTCGGCCATTGATGCCGCCCGCCTCGTTGATGAGCTTGACGGCCGCGTTGGTGGCGCGCTCGTACCAGCGGCCATAGGCGGCGCCGATGCCGGTGCGATGCGCCTGGAAGCCGATGCGGATCGGCTCCGACGACTGCGCCTGCGCGTAGCGGACGAAGCCTGGCGCGGCCACCGCGCCGGCCGTGGCGCCGATGCCGAGGAGAGCGGAGCGCCGGTTGATCGACGTTCGCAAGAAGCTGTTGCTGCTGCTCTTTTCAGTCATTTCAGTTCCCCATTCCTGGTCGTCGTTGGACCGAAGGCGCCATGCGTCGTAGCGGTTCCAGGCCGCGAGATAATCGCATGTGTACAAATAACATCACCAATCGCCGGCCGTGGCAACCCGGACTGCCGCAACGGCATGAAACGCGCGGCGCGACGGTGGCTCAGTACCCGGTCGGCGTCGACAGCAGCCAGAGGCCGAACACCGTATAGCCGACCATCAGCGCGGCCAGCGGCGCCTGGCTCAGCGCGCTCGTCCCTGCCGATCCGTGAGACCGCCCGGCGATGGCATGCGCGGCCAGCACCGCCATGACATGGCCCACCACGATCACGCCGGCCTGCACGTTCCAGAGCACCCACGCCGAACCGGCCCCCAGAACCAGGCCCGCAGAGACATGCAGCCCGGCGGTGCCGAAGAGGTTCCAGCCGTTCGACAGCGGGTCGGAGATCGCCGCCAGCGCATACTGGCCGTTGACCAGCAGCGCCGTCAGGTAGTGGGAGAAATGATAGGCGAGCGCGATCGGCATCAGCGACCAGACGAGCGCGCCTGCCGCCGGCCAGGGCGAGCCGCGCCGTCCGGCCAGCCGCTCGCCCGCCCACACCGCGATCAGGAATGCGGCCCCGAGCACGAAAGCCATGGCCGCGATGCCCGCCGTGTTCTGCCACGTCACCGCGCTGCGGCCGGGAAATTCCAGCGGGTTGATCCCGGCCAGGCCGAGCCAGAAGAAGCTGCGCATCAGGCCGTCGAAGGACACCGAGGCCAAGGCGAGGACGAGGAACAGCGTTCCGATCGGCGGCAGCGGCGTCTGGTCCGCGAGGCGCGCGCCTGGCCAGGCTAAGGCGATGCGCGGCCGGTCCGCCCCGCCCTCGCGCGCATCGTCGGCCGACACCACGCCGATCCTGCCGACCATCCCGAGGAAAACCGACAGGAACTCGCCCTTGCGGCTCCACGCCCGGTGACCGAACACCAGCATCATCGCGAAGGTGGCGAGCCAGTAGAACCCCAGCACCACGGCGAGCCGGGCCGGATCGTCGGGCGCCTCGTAGACGAGTTCGAACCAGGCGAAGCCGGCAAAGCCTGCCACCGCCGGCCAGTAGGCGAGCGCCTTAGGATAGGGCAGCGGCGCGCCCTCGCCCGGCCGCCTGGCGAGCATGCGCGCCAGCCGGACCGGACCGTACCACGGATCGAGCCAGTACCAGACATTGCCCGCCAACCCTTGCAGCAGGACGAGTCCGACCCAGAACACCGACCAGAACGTCAGCGGCAGCGGGTTGGAGAGCGGATCGCGACTGCCGAGCAGCCCGGCCGCAAGCAGTCCGGCGAGCACCAGCCACGACAGCAGGCTGGCGACCATCCGGCCGCGCGGAAGCACTGATCCCACTGCAACCTTTTCGCGACCCAACCGTTTCAGCGCCATCGGATCGATGAAGGCCATCACGGCGAAGCTCGCGACCACCGCCAGCGCGCCTCCGAAAAGGTAGTGTCCGGTCGGCAGCAGGAGGACGTGGCCCCGCTCGGACGCATGCCCCCATGCCACGCCGGTACAACCAATGAGGCCAGAGATCGATGCGATGGCGCCGACCGTCAACAATCGCAGTCCGCTCTGTTGCATATTGCCGACCTTCGCGCTCAAGATAGGGAATGATATGCACGCTGCCCGCGCCAGCGAAAGCCCTTGCATACCAAACCATTCGCCGAAACGATCCGCGATTGACCCTTGCGTAACCGGGGGTTCGCAGCTAACCTATTGATATAAAATTGTATTGAGGTTCATATGTACGTAGATGGTGAAACCGACGGCGCTGCCGCGCAGCCGCTTGACCAGGGCATCCTGCATGGATTGCTCGGGCGTCAGCTACGCGTGACGTACCTGGCGGTATTCCGCACCATCGAGGAACAGCTCACCGGAATCGGCATCACGCCGCAACAATTCGGACTCCTGGTGATCGTCGACCGCAACCCTGGCGCGCGTCAGACGCACATCGCCAGGGCGCGGGGGCTGGACAAGTCGACGCTCGTCCCGATGATCGATCGGCTGGAGCGCGACAACCTGCTCGAACGCCGCCCGCTCGCCACCGACCGCCGCATCCGCGCGATCTGGATCACCGAGCGCGGCCGCGAGATCCTGCGTCGCGCCGAACCCATCGTCCAGCGCGGCGACGACCTCATCCGCGCCCACCTGAGCGAGGACGAACTCGCCAATCTCATCCGGCTGATGGAAAAGGTGCGCGCCGGGCTCGGCGTCGCCGACTGACGCGCAAGCCTGTGGCCCGAAAGCCCATGGACGGCAGACCTGTGGCCCGCAAGCCTGTGGATAGTCCGCCCGGGCGCCGTAGCCGGATTGGCCGCCGCGTCGCGGCGCGATAGGCTCGCGCATGCTTCCCGCCAAGGACATCGCCCGCCTCATCGAGATCATGGCCGCGCTGCGCACGCCGGTCACCGGCTGCCCATGGGACCTAGAGCAGGATTTTTCCAGCATCGCGCCGTACACGCTGGAAGAGGCCTACGAGGTCGCCGACGCCATCGAGCGCGGCGACATGGACGATTTGCGCGACGAGCTGGGCGATCTCCTGCTCCAGGTCGTCTACCACGCCCGCATGGCCGAGGAAGCCGGCGAATTCGCCTTCGGCGACGTCGTCGAGGCGATCACGAAAAAGATGATCCGCCGCCATCCGCATGTCTTCGGCGACGCGCAGGCCCGCGCGGCCGGCGCCGCCAAGGGTTTTTGGGACGCGATCAAGGCGCAGGAGAAGGCCGAGAAGCGCGCCGCGCGGCTGGCGCGCGGCCTGCCGGCCGAAGACTACGGCCACGGTTATCTCGACGCCGTCCCTGTCGCCCTGCCCGCCCTCGTTCGGGCGCGAAAACTCCAGGACCGGGCCGCGAAGGTCGGCTTCGACTGGAAGGAGGCAGCCCCCATCCTCGACAAGATCGAGGAGGAGATCGCCGAGCTGCGCCGCGCCATGGCCGAGAATGACGCGAAGGCCACCGCCGACGAGTTCGGCGACGTCCTCTTCGCGCTGGTCAATTTCGGCCGCCACGCCGGCATCGAGGCCGAAACCGCCCTGCAAGGCACCAACGCCAAATTCCGCCGCCGCTTCCACTTCATCGAACGGGAGCTGGCGGCGGCGGGCAGGAAGCTCGGCGAAGCGACGCTCGACGAGATGGAAGCGCTGTGGCAGCGGGCGAAGGGGGTGGAGGGATCGCCGCCCCATACAGCAGAGTAAGCCGGCTCAGCCCTTGGGCGCCAGCTTCTCCTCCACCTCGTCGCGCATCGCCCGCGTCACCCTTAGCCGCAGCTCCGTGCCGCCATCTTCGCGGTCGTCGCGGGCGAGCACGTCGGCGTTGCGGTAGAGCCAGTCGATCAGCTTCATGCGGTCGGGCGTCAGGTGCACGGTCAGTTCGGCCAGCTCGCCCGACAACCGGCCTTCGACCTGCCGCAGCAAGGCGTCGATCCCCTCGCCCGTGATCGCAGAGACGACGATGGGGGCCGGCGCCCCGTCGGCTGCGCCCGACAGCACCAGCCGCTCGCGCGTGTCGGCGTCCAGCCGGTCGATCTTGTTCCAGACCTCAATCACCTTGCCGCCCGGCGACACCTCGACGCCGAGGTCGGCGAGGATGCGCTCGACGTCCTCGGCCTGGGCCGCCGTGTCGGGGTCGGAGATGTCGCGCAGGTGGATCACCAGATCGGCCTCCACCACCTCTTCGAGCGTGGCGCGGAAGGCGGCGACGAGATGCGTCGGCAGGTCGGAGATGAAGCCCACCGTGTCGGACAGGATGATGATGGTGCCGTGCGGCAGCTTCACGCGGCGCAGCGTCGGGTCGAGTGTCGCGAACAGCATGTCCTCGGCCAGCACCGAGGCGCCGGTCAGCCGGTTGAACAGCGTCGACTTGCCGGCATTGGTGTAGCCGACGATGGCGACGACCGGGAACGGCACCTTCTTGCGCTTGGAGCGGTGCAGTTCGCGCGTGCGCTTCACCGTCTCCAGCTCGCGCTTCAGCTTGGTGATCTTGTCCTGCAGGATGCGGCGGTCGGCCTCGATCTGGGTCTCGCCGGGGCCGCCGAGAAAACCGGCGCCGCCGCGCTGGCGCTCGAGGTGGGTCCAGCTGCGCACCAGCCGGCCCTTCTGGTAGTTCAGGTGGGCGAGTTCCACCTGCAGCGTACCTTCCTTGGTGCGGGCGCGCTCGCCAAAGATTTCCAGGATGATGCCGGTGCGGTCGAGCACCTTGGCGTTCAGCGCCTTTTCGAGGTTTCGCTGCTGCACCGGGGTCAGCGGATGGTCGACGACGACCAGAGTCGCCTCGGTTTCCTTGATCCTCTCGGCCAGTTCCTCGATCTTGCCGGTGCCGATCAGGGTGGCCGGACGCGGGTCGTTGACGGTGACGATTTCGGAATGGACCGGGACGAGATCGATGGCGCGGGCGAGGCCTACGGCCTCTTCGTGGCGCGCCTCGGGCGACCGCGTCAGCCGCGGCCGGCCGGTGTGCTCGTCATCGTCGCGGTGATGGCGCGGCAGCACCGGGACGACGATGACGGCGCGCGTGCCGGACGGCTTCGGCAGGCCGTCGGCCTGCCGATCCTTCGCCCCCTCTTGGCGCCCGCCCGGGCTCGTTGCGTCCAATCAGCTATCCCGGCCGGCATCCTCACCATCGAACATCTGAACCGGCTGGCTCGGCATGATGGTGGAGATGGCGTGCTTGTAGACGAGCTGCGAGTGCCCGTCGCGGCGCAGCAGGACGCAGAAATTGTCGAAGGAAGTGACAACCCCGGTCAGCTTGACGCCGTTGATCAGAAAGATCGTGAGTGGATTCTTGCTCTTCCGGACCGAGTTGAGGAACAAGTCCTGAAGGTTCTGCGAACGTTCCGCCATTTTTCTTGTCTTCCGCCGTTCCCCGATACCGTGCACGACGGCGTCCAGATGTCGACGCGCGATCCAAGCACACGGAAATGTCCCGCCTCCGGAATGCGCGCCAAGTCGCGCGCGACATTCCCCTGGAAGACAGCGGTTATCAGGCTTGGCATTTTTCCGCAACGTCAAAAAAGGCGGCGCGCAGGGAAAGCACGACCGAACCCGGATGGCCGTTGGCGATCGGCGACCCGTCGATCTCCACCACCGGCATGGCGATCGTCGTGGCCGAGCTGATGAAGGCTTCGCGCGCGCCCTTCGCCTCTGCGACCGTGAAGCCGCGCTCCTCGAAGGCGAGGCCGAGCTTCGCCGCGACCTCGATGAGTGTCGTCCGCGTGATGCCGCGCAGGATCCCGTGCTCGGCCGGCCTTGTGACCAGGCGGCCGTCCTTCGTGACGATCCAGGCATTCGACGATCCGCCTTCCTTCACGGTGCCGTCGGCGTCGACGAACCAGGCCTCCTGCGCGCCCGCCGCCTTCGCCGTTTCCTTGGCCAGCACGTTGGGCAAAAGGCCGGTCGACTTGATGTCGACGCGGTCCCAGCGGTTCTCCGGCACCGTGATCACCCGGATCCCGGCCTCCGCGCGCCGCGCGGCGAATGCCGGGTCCACCTTCTTGGCGATGACGACGATCGACGGCGCCACGTCCTTCGGAAACAGGAAGTCGCGCGGGGCGACGCCGCGTGTCACCTGGAGATAGACCAGGCCGTTGCGCACGGCATTGCGCCGGACCACCTCGCGGATCACCAGTTCGAGCGAGCGCCGGTGCATGGGCCAGTCGATCGACAGTTCCCGAAGCGACCGGCCGAGCCGGTCGAGATGGCGCGTCATGTCGACGATGAAGCCGCGCGCCACCTCGCAGACCTCGTAGACGCCATCGGCGAACTGGTAGCCGCGATCCTCGACATGCACCGAGGCGTCGGCGTGGCGGACATAGCGTCCATTGACATAGGCGATGCGCGGCATGTGTTCCCCACGAGGCTTTACGGGTCGGCGGCGTCCCTGCGAGCGGACCGGCCGGACCGGTCAGAAGAATTCGAGGCTGACCCGGAACATCTGCTCCACCTGGCGCACGGCCGAGTCCATGGCGAAGATGATGACGCGGTCCTTCGGCCGGATCAGCGTCGAGCCGTTCGGCTTGATCGCCACGCCGTCGCGGTAGATCATGCCGAGCCGCATGCCGTCGGGCAGGCTGAGGTCCCGCAGCGGCGAGCCGACCAGCGGCGAGGTCTCCAGCGCCTCGGCCTCGATGATCTCGGCCGTGCCGCGCTGGATGCTGTGGACGGCGCGAATGCGGCCGCGCCGCACGTGCTGCAGCACACGCGAGATGGTGACGGAGCGCGGGTTGACGTGGGCGTCGATGCCGAGCGTGCGGGTGAAGTCGTGATAGGTCGGGTTGTTGATCAGCGCCAGGTTCGACTTGCAGCCCAGCCGCTTGGCCATCACGCTCGACAGGATGTTGACCTGGTCGTTGTTGGTCAGCGCGACCATCAGGTCGGCGTCCTGGATGTCGGCTTCCAGCAGCAGTTTCTGGTCGAGCGCGCTGCCATGCAGCACGACCGTGCGCCGCAGCTTGTCGGCGATCGCGATGGCACGCTCGCGCGTGTCCTCGATGATCTTGACCTTGGTGCGCGCCTGACGCGCCTCCAGCGCCTTCGCCACGTAAAGGCCGATGTTGCCGCCGCCGCCGATGACGATGCGCAGCGCCTCGGTCTCCTCGTGGCCGAACAGGCCGAGGGTGCGGCGCACCTGGTCCTTGGTGGTCACCACATAGGCGAGATCGCCGGCGACGAGCTGGTCGGCCGAGTGCGGAATGAACAGGCGGTTGTTGCGCCAGACGCCGACCACCGTCGACGGCAGGTCCGGGAACAGGTCGGAAAGCTGCGACAGCGGCGTGTTGATGACCGGACATTCCTCCAGGCACTCGATCGCCACCATCGCCACCTTGTCCTCGGCGAAGCGAACCACGTCGGTCGCACCGGGAATGGCGATGCGGCGCAGCACCATCTCGCCGACCTCGATCTCGGGAGAGATGATGACGTCGATCGGCAGGTTCTCGCGCGAAAACAGGTTCTGGTAGTGCGGCTGGAGATAGGACTGGGCGCGGATGCGCGCGATCTTGGTCGGGATGTTGAACAGCGAATGCGCCACCTGGCAGGCCGTCATGTTCACCTCGTCGTAGAGGGTCACGGCGATGAACATGTCCGCCTGCTGCGCGCCCGCCAGTTCCAGCACGTCGGGATGCGCGCCGTGGCCGACGAAGCCGCGCACGTCGAGCTGGTCGCGGATGGTGCGGATCAGCTCCGGCGAGGTGTCGATGACGGAGACGTCGTTCTGTTCCGCCGCGAGGCGCTCGGCGATGCCGTAGCCGACCTGGCCGGCACCACAGATGATCACACGCATGACTGGCTCCGATCCGCGGATATCAAACGCCGAGCGACTTCAGCTTCCTGTGCAGGGCGGAGCGTTCCATACCAATGAATTCGGCCGTGCGCGAGATGTTGCCGCCGAACCGGTTGATCTGCGCGATCAGATATTCCTTCTCGAACAGTTCGCGCGCCTCGCGCAGCGGCAGCGCCATGATGTGCTGGTCGGACTGGCTCGGCGTGCGCGGCATGACGTCGCCGATCTCGGCGGGCAGCCGGTCGGCGGTAATCGGCGTGTCGACGTCGTCGCCGCGCGAGAGGATCATCAGCCGCTCGACGTTGTTGCGCAGCTGGCGCACGTTGCCCGGCCAATTGTGCGCCTGCAGGACGGCCAACACGTCGTCGCCGATGCGCCGGTTCTTGATGCCGGACTGACGTACGATCTGCTTCATGAAGTGGTCGACCAGGTAGGGAATGTCCTCGCGGCGTTCCGACAGCGGCGGCACGACGACGGGCACGACCGCGAGGCGGTGGTACAGATCCTCGCGGAACCGCCCCTCGGCGATCATCGCCTCGAGGTTCTGGGCCGTCGAGGAGATGATTCGCACGTCGACCTTGACGCGCTTGGCGCCGCCGACCCGCTCGAACTGCTGGTCGACCAGCACGCGCATGATTTTGTTTTGCGTCTCGCGCGGCATGTCGGCCACCTCGTCGAGGTAGAGCGTGCCGCGGTGGGCCTCTTCCAGCGCCCCGACCTTGCGTTCCGAGCCGTTGGGCTCGGTGCCGAACAGTTCGATCTCCATGCGGTCGGGCGTGATCGAGGCCGCGTTGATCGAGACGAAGGGCCCGTCCTTGCGCGCCGAGATTGCATGGATCGCGCGCGCCGCCGATTCCTTTCCCGAGCCGGACGGCCCGATGATCATGACGCGGCTGTTGGTCGGCGCGATGCGCTCGATCGTCTGGCGCAGATGGTTCATCGCCGCCGAGTTGCCGATCAGGTCGAAGGTGTCGGCGGTGCGCTTCTTCAGCTCCGTCACCTCGCGCTTCAGCTTCGACGTTTCCAGCGCGCGCTCGCAGATCAGCAGCAGCCGGTCGGCCTTGAACGGCTTCTCGATGAAGTCGTAGGCGCCGCGGCGCAGCGCCGAAACCGCCGTCTCGATCGTGCCATGTCCCGAGATCATCACCACCGGCACGTTGGGATGGATCGTCTTGATCTCGTCCAGCAGCGCCAGGCCGTCCATGCGCGAGCCCTGCAGCCAGATGTCGAGCAGGATCAGCCGCGGAACGCGGTCGGCGATGGCGGCGAGCGCGCTGTCGCTGTCGAAGGCCGTGCGGGTTTCGTGGCCCTCGTCGCTCAGGATGCCGGCGACGAGTTCGCGGATGTCTTCCTCATCGTCGACGACGAGAATGTCAGACGCCATTGCTTACCTGCCTGTCTTGCTTGTCGTTGTCCCCGGCGGCCTCGGCTGCCGGGTCGTCCGCCGTGGCCGCCGGCAGGACGACCCGGATGAGTGCGCCTCGGCCGCCATAGAACCCGGCCGGCGCATCGTGCAACTCGATGCGGCCGCCGTGCTCTTCGACGATCTTCTTGACGATGGCCAGGCCGAGGCCGGTCCCCTTGGCGCGGGTCGTCATGTAGGGCTCGAGCAGCCGCTGCCGGTTCTCTGCCGGCAGCCCCTTGCCGTTGTCCATGATGTCGACCGTGATCCAGCTGTCGTCGCAATGCGCCTCGATCCGGATCACGCCGTGGACGTCGTCGGTCCGCTCCGCCGATTCGATCGCCTCGGCGGCGTTCTTGATCAGGTTGCCGAAGGCCTGACTCATCAGCCGGCTGTCGAAGCGTCCCTTCAGCGGCGTGCTGCCGAAATCGCGACGGAATTCGATCTCGGCCTTGGAGACCTCGACCAGGAACGACGCCTCGCGCAACGCCTCGCGCAGGTCCATCACCTCCAGCGTCGGCTTGGGCATGCGGGCGAAGGCGGAGAACTCGTCCACCATGCGGCCGATGTCGCCGACCTGGCGGATGATCGTGTCCGTGCACTGGTCGAAGACCTCGCGGTCCTCCGTAATGACCTTGCCATAGCGGCGGCGGATGCGCTCGGCCGAGAGCTGGATCGGCGTCAGCGGATTCTTGATCTCGTGGGCGATGCGGCGGGCGACGTCGGCCCAGGCGGACGAGCGCTGCGCCTGCACCAGGTCGGTGATGTCGTCGATAGTGACGACGTAGGAGGGCAGCTCCGATTCGCCCTTCCCCTCCTCGATCGTCACCTGCACGTTGAACGTCCGCTCGACCCCGCGGCGGGTGAAGGCGATCTGCTCCCGGTAGACGGGTTTTCCGGACGATCTGGCGATCTCGAACACGCGCCCGAAATGCGGCAGCACGGCCGACAGCTTTTCTCCCTCCGACTGGCCGGCGTCGATCGAGAGCATGGTTTCGGCCGACCTGTTGACGATCGTGATCATGCCGTCGGCGTCGACGCCGACGATGCCGGCGCTGACGCGCGCCAGCACGGCCTCGGAAAAGCGGCGCCGCTCGTCGATCTGGTCCTTCGCCGACAGGATCTCGTTGCGCTGCGACTTCAACTGCAGGAGCATCTTGTTGAATGTGTCGGACAGGGAAGCGACGTCGCCGTCGGAATCGCGCACCGGAACCGCGACGTCGAGATTGCCGGTCGCCACCTCGTCGGCCGCGCCGATCAAACGCCGGATCGGGCGGACCAGGCGATCGGCGACCGCGATGCCGGTCCAGATCGCCGACAGCACGATGATCAGCGTCAAGCCGAGATAGATGACCGCGAAGGCGATCTGCACGGTCGTGCGGCTGTCCTCGAGATCGGTGTAGTCCTCGGCGTTGACCTGGACGATCTGGCGCGCACGGATCACCTCCGGGTCGACCAGTCGAAGCGTGTACAGATAAGCGTCTTCGATATCGCGCAGGCGGATGATCGCGCCGACGATGTTGCGGGTGCGCGGCTCGATCAAAACCGGCGTTCCGCCGGCTGCGTCGCGCAGGGCGCCCGGGGGCGGCGGGGGCAGCGGGAAATCGGCCCGCGTGTCCGCCTTCATGATCACCGTCCCGTCGATCCGCACCAGCGCGGCATGGGCGAGCGCCCGACCGACGGCCTGCTGCGTCAGGAGTTGCTGGAAACCGGTCCGGTCGAGGCCGTAGAGCGTCCGGCGCTGGTCGAGATCGATCGCCATCGACAGGCTCGTGCCCTGCAGGTTGCGCGCGTTCTCCTGGACATAGGCTTCCGCAATCGACAGCGAGGAACTGACGATCGTCTTGGTCTTCAGTTCGAACCAGCGGTCGAGGCCGATGTCGAGCGTGATCGACGCCACGACCGCGATGATGATGGCCGGCACCGCGGCGATGAGCGAGAAAAGCGCCACGATACGAACGTGGAGCCTTGAGGCCGCCTTGCCGCGCCGCCGCGCCTGGAGGATCTGATAAACCTCGCGGCCGATCAGGAAGCACAGCAGCAGGATGAGCGCGACGTTGATCGCGATCAGCCCCAGCATGACCTCCTTCGTCGGCGCGACGGGGCCGAGCCCCACGAGGATGATGAAGGAGACCGCCGCGCAGAACAGCGCGGCGACGACGCTGACTATGCCCGGCAGCGCGGCCAGGCGCCGGCCCTCGTATGGCGTCTCCGGCGCGCTCAGGCCCAAGCCGTCGAGTATCTCGGTGCGTGCGGTCATGCGTTGCGATTCGCCATCATCCCCGTTGCACTCTTGCAACGCATTGTGGCTATTCTGCAACAAAATCGCGACGGCACAAGGATCATGACGCGGCGTCAGCCGTTCGGTCAGGCCCCGCGCGAGGTTCGGTAGACGTTCACGCCGAGTTCACGAATCTTCTTGCGCAGCGTGTTGCGGTTCAGCCCCAGCAGTTCGGCGGCGCGGATCTGGTTCCCGCGGGTCGCCGTCATGGAGGCCAGCACGAGCGGATACTCAACCTCGGCCAGGATGCGCTGGTAGAGTCCGGATGGCGGAAGCTCTTCGCCGAAGGAGGTGAAGTAGCGTTGCAGATAGTGCTCCACCGCCTGCCCGATGGTCAGGTTCTCCGGCACCAGGGAGTGATCGCCCGACGACGGGGAACGCCCGGCGGTCTGCAATTCGTTCTCGATCACCTCGGCGGAAATCTCGTCCTGCGGATAGAGGGCGGCCAGCCGGCGTACGAGGTTTTCGAGTTCGCGCACGTTGCCCGGCCAAGGATAGCGCTTCATCAGGTCGAGACCGGCGGTGGAAATCCGCTTGGCCTGGAGCCCCTCGGCTTCGCCGAGCTTGAAGAAATGCCGAACCAGGTCCGGCACGTCCTCGGAGCGCTCGCGCAGCGCCGGCAGGCGCAGCGGCACGACGTTCAGCCGGTAGAACAAGTCCTCGCGGAACAGGCCCTGGTTGATCAGGGTGCGGAGATCCTTGTTGGTCGCCGCGACGATGCGCACGTCGGTGCGGATCGGCGTGCGGCCGCCGACGGTCGTGTACTCGCCCTGCTGCAGCACGCGAAGCAGTCGCGTCTGCGCCTCCATCGGCATGTCGCCGATCTCGTCGAGAAACAGCGTGCCGCCCTCGGCCTGCTCGAAGCGGCCGCTCGAGCGGTTCTGCGCGCCGGTGAAGGCGCCCTTCTCGTGGCCGAACAGCTCCGATTCGATCAGATCGCGCGGGATCGCGGCCATGTTGATCGCCACGAAGGGCCCGTTGCGGCGGCGGCCATACTCGTGCAGCGCGCGGGCGACGAGTTCCTTGCCGGTGCCCGACTCGCCCGAGATCATCACCGTCAGGTCGGTCTGCATCATACGCGCCAGCATCCGGTAGATGTCCTGCATCGCCGCCGAGCGGCCGACGAGCGGCATCGATTCCAGCTGTTCTTCCGTGCGGTGCTCGACCGTCGGCTTCTTCGGCTCCGACAGCGCGCGGTTGACGATATTGAGCAGTTCGGTGAGGTCGAAGGGCTTCGGCAGATACTCGTAGGCGCCCTTCTCCGACGCGCGGATCGCCGTCATGAAGGTGTTCTGCGCGCTCATCACGATGACCGGCAGCTGCGGCCGCGCCTTCTTGATGCGCGGAAGCATGTCAAAGGCGTTCTCGTCGGGCATCACCACGTCGGTGATGACGAGGTCGCCCTCGCCCGCCGCCACCCAGCGCCACAGCGTCGCGGCATTGGAGGTGACGCGCACGTCGTGGCCGACGCGCGACAGGGCCTGATTGAGCACGGTGCGGATCGCGGCGTCGTCGTCCGCGACCAGGATGCTGCCCCGGTTCATCGCAGGCTCCCTCCCTCGTAACCGCTTGCGGGCGCGGCGTAGTCTTCCTTCCAGGCGGGCATCAGGATGCGGAAGCTCGTCCCGCGCGGCGAGGACTCGCACTCGATGACGCCGCCATGCTCGCCGACGATCTTGGCCACCAGGGCCAGTCCGAGGCCGGAGCCGTTGGGCTTGGTGGTAATGAAGGGATCGAACAGGATCGGCCTGATGTCCTCGGGTACGCCGCCGCCATTGTCGTGGACGATGAATTGCAGCGGCAGCGAGACGCGGTCCTGCGTTCCCGGCACCGACAGCCGGATGCCCGGCCGGAAGGCCGTCGACAGCGTGATCTCGCCGGACGGGTCGCCGGCGATCGCCTCGGCGGCGTTCTTCACAAGGTTGAGGAAGACCTGCACCAGCTGGTCGCGGTTGCCGTAGACCGGCGGCAGCGACGGATCGTAATCCTCGATGATGCGGATGCCGTGCGCGAAGCCGTTGCGCGCGATCGCCTTCACGTGGTCGAGCACGACGTGGATGTTGACCGGCGTGCGATCGATCGGCCGCTCGTCGGAAAAGACCTCCATCCGGTCAACGAGCGAGACGATGCGGTCGGTCTCGTCGGTGATCAGCCGGGTGAGCGACCGGTCCTCGTCGGAGACGACGCTTTCGAGCAGTTGCGCCGCGCCGCGGATGCCCGACAGCGGGTTCTTGATCTCGTGCGCCAGCATGGCGGCGAGCCCCGTCACCGACCGTGCGGCGCCGCGATGCGTCATCTGGCGGTCGATCTTGTCGGCCATCGAACGCTCCTGGAGCATCACCACGACCGATCCCGGCAGTTCCGGCACCGGCGCGGCATAGATGTCGACCAGTTTGTCCGGCCCCAGACGCGGCGAGGAGATGTCGACCCGATACTCGTTGACCGGAGACTGCCGCTCCCTCACCTGCTCGATCAGGGTCAGCAGCGGACTCCCGAACGGCGCGAAGTGCCCGATCGTGTTGCGCGACAGGATCACCGCGCTCGAACGGAAGAAGTCCTCCGCATCGGCGTTGGCATAGGTGATGCGCCCGTCGCGGTCGATCATGATGACGGGGTGGCGGATCGTGTTGAGCACGATCTGAGCCGGGTCGAAGACCGGCGTTCTCGGCATTGGACTGGCGCTCATGCGGCTTTCCTCATGGCGTGGGCGCCGGTCCCTTCGACCAGCGCCGCGCGCAGTTGTTTCATCACTGTCTTGGGATCGGTCGAGGTCATCACCGCGACGCGTTGCTCGTCGGCAACCTCCGGCGCATGCCGCTCCAGGTACCAGCCGAGATGCTTGCGCGCATGGCGCAGGCCCGGCTCCGTGCCGTAGAGCGAGAGCATGTCCTCGTAGTGGGAGACCGCGTAGTCGGCGACGGCTTCGGGCGTGACAGGAACGCCCGGCGCCTCCCGGCCGGCCGCCCCGGCGGCAATCACGCCCGCTGTCCACGGCGCGCCGTAGTGGGCGCGGCCGATCATGACGGCATCAGCGCCGGACTGTTCGCGCGCCGCGACCGCACCGGCAGCGTCGCGCACGTCGCCATTGACGACGACCGGGATCGACACCGCGGCCTTCACGGCGGCGACGGCGCGCCAGTCGGCCTCGCCCTTGTAGAACTGGCAGCGCGTGCGGCCGTGGACGGTCACCATCGCCACCCCCGCCGCCTCGGCGCGCCTTGCGAGTTCGGGCGCAACCAGCGCGGTGTCGTCCCAGCCGAGCCGCATCTTGACGGTGACCGGCACGTCGACCGCCTCGACCACGGCCTCGATCAGCGACTGCGCCAGGTCGAGATCGCGCATCAGCGCCGAGCCGCAATAGCCGCCGGTCACCTTCTTGGCCGGGCAACCCATGTTGATGTCGACGATGTCGGCGCCCTCCCCGGCCGCGATCCGCGCGCCCTCGGCCATCCATCGAGCCTCGCGCCCGGCAAGCTGGACGACGTGGATCTGATCGCCCGCCCGCCCGATGCGCCTCGCCGAATCGAGCCGGCCGCGCGCCAATTCGCCACTCGCCACCATTTCCGACACGACCATGCCGGCCCCGTGCCCGAACGCGCGGGCGCGGAACGCGCTGTCGGTGATGCCCGAGAGCGGCGCCAGGAAAACCCTGTTTCGAATGATGGCCCGACCGATCGTCAGTGGTTCGGCGAGCCCCGGAACGTCACACATGCACAAAAACCGCGCAGATACCTGCTTTGCTTATTCACTAGACAGGTCTGGCACAGGTTGCAACGCCAAATTCCCGCACGCGGGGCTGCTAGCACAAAATCGCTGGTCAGGGTCAAGCCGCGCGGCTAGATCGTCGGCATTCCAGGAGAGCGATCGGCGATGTCCACCAGCCCAGAGAGCCAGCCCGACACGGCCGTCGTGATCGTCGCGGCCGGACGCGGCCAGCGCGCCGGCCAGGCGGACGGGCCGAAGCAATATCGCCCGATCGGCGGCGTCCCGGTCATCCGGCGCGCCATCGACGCCTTCCTGATGCATCCCCGCGTTTCCGATATCGTCGTTGCGATACACGAGGATGACGAAGCGCTCTATCGCGCAGCCGTGCCGGGCGCCGATCCGCGGCTCGGGATCGTGTTCGGCGGCCCGACCCGGCAGGCCTCGACCCGGCTCGCACTGGAGGCACTTGCGACCAATCCGCCGCGCCACGTCCTGATCCACGACGGAGTGCGCCCCTTCGTCGACGCCGCGCTCATCGACCGCGTCGTGTCCGGCCTCGAAACCGACATGGGCGTGCTGCCCGCTCTTCCCGTGTCCGACACGCTCAAGCGCGCCGGGCGGCATGGTGAAGTGCAGGCCACGGTGCCGCGCGCCGGCCTTTACACCGCGCAGACGCCGCAGGGCTTCCGCTTCGCCCCGATCCTCGAGGCACACCGCGCGGCGGCGGCGGAAGGCCGCGAGGACTTCACCGACGATGCGGCCATCGCCGAATGGGCCGGCATCGCCGTGCGGATCGTCGGGGGCTCGCCCGACAACGTGAAACTCACCTATGCGCGGGAGATCGCCATGGCCGACGAAAAGCTCTCGCGCGCCGCGCCGGCCTTCCCCGACGTGCGCACCGGCAACGGCTACGACGTCCATTCCTTCGAGCCCGGCGACCATGTCACGCTGTGCGGCGTCGCCATTCCGCACGAGATGAAGCTCAACGGCCATTCCGACGCCGACGTCGGCCTTCACGCGCTGACCGACGCGCTGCTCGCCACCTGCGGGGCCGGCGACATCGGCGTCCACTTCCCGCCGTCCGACCCGCAATGGCGCGGCGCCCCCTCGCGCCTCTTCGTCGAGCACGCCGCCAGGATCGTGCGCGCGCGCGGCGGCCGCATCGCCAATGCCGACGTGACCCTCGTCTGCGAGGCGCCGAAGATCGGGCCGCACCGCCCGGCGATGGTCGAGGCCATGGCCGCCATGCTCGGCATCGCGCCCGAGCGCGTCTCCGTCAAGGCCACCACGAACGAGAAGCTCGGCTTCATTGGCCGACGCGAAGGCATCGCCGCCATCGCCACCGCCACTGTCGTCTTTCCTGGAGTTCTCCCCTCATGAGTCCGCACGCTGATCTCGCCCGCGCCCTGCTCGAGGCCTGCGCCGCCGAGGGCGTAACGGTCGCCACCGCCGAATCCTGCACCGGCGGCCTGATCTCGGCCGCCCTGACCGACATCGCCGGATCGTCGATCGTCGTCGATCGCGGCTTCGTGACCTACTCCAACGAGGCCAAGAAGGAGATGCTGGGCGTCTCCGAGGCGACGCTCGCGGCCGATGGCGCGGTTTCGGCAGAGACGGCGCGCGAGATGGCGGCCGGCGCGCTCGCCCGATCGAAGGCAACGTTGGCGATCGCCGTCACCGGCATCGCCGGGCCGGGTGGCGGATCGGAGGAGAAGCCGGTCGGGCTGGTCTGGTTCGGCCTCGCCGCGCGCGGAACCGAGCCGGTCGCCGTTCAACGGCTGTTCGAACCGAAGAGCCGCGATCATGTCCGCCAGCAGACCGTCCGCGTCGCGCTGGAACTCATGCTTGCGAAACTGACGCGTCCGTGACCGGATCGCCCTGCGCGCCGTAGACGGCGTCGGCGCGCTTCTCGAAGGCGCTGGCGAAGAGCCGGAAGGCGCGGTCGAACATCGCGCCCATCAGCGCGCCGAGCACCCGGCTCTTGAACTCGTACTCGATGAAGAAATGGATTTCCGTCCCGCCTTTGCCGTCCGGCACGAAGCGCCAGCGGTTCTCCAGATAGCGGAACGGACCGTCCAGATACTTCACGTCGATCGCAAGCTCGGCCTCGCGCGCCACCACCTGGCTGGTGAAGGTCTCGCGGATCGCCTTGTAGCCGGCGGTCATGTCGGCCACGAGCACCACCACGCCGTCGCGCTCCTTGCGCGATCGCACGGTGAGCGCCTCGCACATCGGCAGGAACTGAGGATATTTTTCGACGTCCATCACCAGCGCATACATGCGCTCCGGCGAATGGCGGACGGGATGGACGGTCTCGTGCTTGGGCATGAGGCGCTTCGATCAGGCGGTTCTTCGATCAGACCGGAGCCGCGATTTTCATCTCGCGCGCCGCCTTCAGCCGGGCAAAATCATCGCCCGCGTGATGCGACGAGCGCGTCAGCGGAGAGGCCGACACCATCAGGAATCCCTTGGTATAGGCCACCGTTTCATAGGACTTGAACTCGTCCGGCGTCACGAAGGCCTTCACCGGATGGTGCTTCTTCGTCGGCTGCAGATATTGCCCGATGGTCAGGAAGTCGACGTCGGCGACGCGCAGATCGTCCATCAGCTGCAGCACCTCGTTGCGCTCCTCGCCGAGCCCCACCATGATTCCCGACTTGGTGAACATCGACGGGTCGAGTTCCTTCACCCGCTGCAGCAGCCGGAGCGAGTGGAAGTAGCGTGCGCCCGGGCGTACCGTCAGGTAGTTCGACGGCACCGTCTCGAGATTGTGGTTGAAGACGTCGGGGCGCGCCGCCACGACGATCTCGAGCGCCCCGTCCTTCCGCAGGAAGTCGGGCGTCAGGATCTCGATCGTGGTTTGCGGCGACAGCGCGCGGATGGCGTGGATGACGTCGGCGAAGTGTTGTGCACCGCCGTCGTCGAGATCGTCGCGGTCGACCGAGGTGATGACGACGTGGTTGAGCCCCATCTGCCGGACCGCCTTTGCGACGCTCTCCGGCTCGGCGCGGTCGAGCGCCTCGGGCTTTCCCGTCGCGACGTTGCAGAAAGCGCAGGCGCGGGTACAAATCTCGCCCATGATCATGAAGGTGGCGTGCTTCTTGTCCCAGCACTCGCCGATGTTGGGACAGCCCGCCTCCTCGCAGACGGTGACGAGCTTGTGCGAGCGCACGATCTCGCGCGTTTCCGAATATCCCTTCGACACAGGCGCGCGGACGCGGATCCACTCCGGCTTGCGCAGCACCTCCTGGTCGGGCCTGTGCGCCTTTTCGGGATGGCGTGCGCGCGGACGCGCTATCGTGTCGATGACGGTGACCAATCAACCCTCCTTCGAATTTCCGCGCGGTCCATGCCGTTCACGATCGTTCCACCCACGGCTGCCGCGCCGCATGCCGTATATGCAAGATGAGCACGCTGTCTGAACGAACCCTGTAAAACACCTTGTATGGATATCGGACCAGCGGCAGCACTCTCACTCCTGGCCTCTGCACCACTTCCCGTGCCGCGTTCGGCTGGTTGGCAATCCGCTCTAAGACTTGCCGCAGGCGCAATTCCAGCCCTTGCCGCGCCGCTCTCCCGAAAACTGCGCTTCCTCGGCGATCGTCCGCAAGTCCGCTAGCGCCCGCTTCGAGAACTCCAGCCTCATCCGCGGCGCATGGTCGCAAACACGGTCTCCACCTCGCCCGGATCGGCAACGCCGCTCTTGTCCGCTTCGTCGATCGCCGCGAGTTCGTCCACGCTCGCCACGTAGGGCTCTCTCCGCACGAGCGCGTCCATCTCACCGGCGATCGCCGCCAGTTCTTCCTGCGCGGCGAGCGGCCAGGCGTCGGCCTTCTCCAGGACGTCCCTAAGCTTGGCGTTCATCGCGCTTTCCCGTCTCGTCTAAGCCGCCAGCCGGCGCCGAACCGGCACGGTTCAACAATTCACAACATCGCTTGCGAGTGCATGGGAGGCCTATTCCCGAAGTAAACTCGCGCATCGGATATCTAGGCGCTTCGGGCAAAAAACGAAAGGCCGCCGGGCGAATGCCGCGGCGGCCTTTCTTGCATAGCTGCGTTATGGGTCAGCGTCTGAACATGCGCGCGACCGCGATCAGGATACAGGCGCCGATGAAGCCGGCGATCAGGTAGCCGATCCAGCCGCCCAGCGCGATGCCGAATATCCCGAGCAGCGCGTTGGCGACGATGGCGCCCACGATGCCGAGGATGATGTTCATCAGCACGCCCATGCTGCTCTTCATGAACTTCTCGGCCAGCCAGCCGGCGATGCCGCCGATGATGATGGCTGCGATCCAGCCCACGCCCGCGTCTTCCATGTTGATCTCTCCGTTTTGCCTGTACGGTCATCCCGTCGCCAAAACAACGTCGCCGCCAGCCGCCGGTTCCAGCATCGATCACGATTTGGGGAACGGCGAACGGCGCGTGGGCCGGGCCGGATACGGCATCGCGCCATAGGCCCGATCCGGCGTCGCTCGTACGGATACGATCCCACTGGCAGGCGCCGGCACTGGCGGCGCCCAGCCGCCGGTGGCCGGAGCCCGGCGCGGTCAGCGCCGGACGAGCTTGACCACGAAGAGCAGGATACAGGCGCCCAGGAAGCCGACGATCAGGTAACCGAGCCACCCGCCCGCAACCGCGATACCGAACTGCGCCAGCACCGCGTTGCCCACGACCGCGCCGACGATCCCGATGATGACGCTCATGATCACGCCGAAGCGCATGTCCATGAACTTGCCGGCCAGCCACCCCGCCAGCCCGCCGACCACGATCGCTACCAGCCAACCCACGCCCATGACGCCCAAGCTCCAGGATGTTTCAGAGGCGGCCATTCTGCGACGGGGGCCGCGTCGGGGCAAGGGCGAGCTCGTTGGTCAATCCCGCTCAGGCGTTCAGCGCGCGGCCGTAGGCATCCAGCACGCTTTCCTTCATCGCTTCCGACAGGGTCGGATGCGGGAACACCGCGTGCATCAGTTCTTCCTCGGTCGTCTCGAGGTTCATGGCGACGACGAAGCCCTGGATCAGCTCGGTCACCTCCGCGCCCACCATGTGCGCGCCGAGCAGCTGGCCGGTCTTCTTGTCGAACACCGTCTTGACCAGTCCCTGGTCCTCGCCCAGCGCCACAGCCTTGCCGTTGGCGACGAAGGGGAAGCGGCCGACGCGGACTTCGTGGCCCGCCTCCCTGGCCTTCGCCTCGGTCAGGCCCACCGATGCCACCTGCGGGTTGCAGTATGTGCAGCCGGGAATGGTCAGCCGGTCGAGCAGGTGCGGGTGCAGGCCCGCGATCTTCTCGATGCAGATGACGCCCTCGTGCTCGGCCTTGTGGGCCAGCATCGGCGGCCCGGCGACGTCGCCGATCGCGTAGATGCCCGGCACCGACGTCCGGCACCATTCGTCAATCACGATGGTGCCGCGATCCGTCTTCACGCCCAGTTCCTCGAGGCCCAGCCCCTCGACATTGCCGACGACGCCAACGGCCGAGATCATGCGGTCGGCGGTGATGTTTTCCACCTTGCCGCCCTTCATCTCGACATGGGCGGTGACGCTGTCGGCGCCCTTCTCGACCTTCACGACCTTGGCCTCGAGATGGATCTTCATGCCCTGCTTCTCGAAACGCTTCCTGGCGAGCTCGGAAATCTCGGCATCCTCGACCGGCATCACCTGCTTCATCACCTCGACCACCGTCACCTCGACGCCCATGGCGCGGTAGAAGGAGGCGAACTCGATGCCGATGGCGCCCGAGCCCATGACCAGCAGCGACTTCGGCATGCGGTCGGGCACCATCGCTTCGAAATAGGTCCAGATCAGCTTGCCGTCCGGCTCGATCCCCGGCAGCGCGCGCGGTCTTGCGCCGGTCGCCACGATGACGTGCTTCGCCTTGTAGGCGCCCTCGCCCTTCGTGTTCCTGGGCGCTGGATGCTGCGGCAGCATCGGCTTCTTCGTCGGCTTCGACACGACGATCTCGGCCGGCTGGTCGCCCTTGCCGGCCTTGGCGAGCTTCGCCTCGCCCCAGATGACGTCGACTTTGTTCTTCTTCATCAGGAAGCCGACGCCGTTGTTCATGCGGCCGGCCACCCCGCGCGCGCGGTCGACGATCGCCTTCAGGTCGGGCGAGATGCGGCCTTCGAGCGTCAGGCCGTAGTCCTTGGCGTGTTCGGCCAGGTGCAGCACCTCGGCGGAGCGCAGCAGCGCCTTGGTGGGGATGCAGCCCCAGTTGGAGCAGATGCCGCCGAGATGCTCGCGCTCGACGACCGCGGTCTTCAGCCCCAGCTGGGCGGCGCGAATGGCGGTGACGTAGCCGCCCGGGCCGCCGCCGATGATGATGACGTCATAGGTTTCGGACATGTCCGCTTCCACTCCTCAAAGGTCGGCGGCGGCACGGCCTTCGCCGCCTGCCGCCGGTCTCTGGAGGGGCGGAAGCTTCGCCCTCACCCCTCCGTCACGGGCGCCGGCGCCGGCTCGTGCCGCACCAGCATGGTGTAGATCTCGTCCTTCAGCCGCATCCGCTTCTTGCGCAGGTCGGCGACGTGGAAATCGTCGAGCGGCTCGACGTTGGTCTCGGCCCGGTGGATCGTCCGGTTCAGCTCATGATACTCGTTGGCCAGCCGGTGGAAATGGCCATCAGTCGAGCGCATGTGATGGATCAGCGCGACGTGCTCCGGAAACTCCTCGGCCAGTTCGTGCGGTGTGTGCGACATCTCTCGGTCTCCCTTTTCGATGTCGTCAGGCTATCCCTGCCCGGTCTCCGCTCCTTGATTTCGATCAACGGTCCCATGGCTCGCGGCATGACCTAGAGGCCCAGCATCATGCGCACGATGGGCTCCATCGCCTTGCCCAGCGCGCGCGTGCTCCTGGCGTCGAGATGCACCCCGTCGAGCGGCGTCGTCTCCACCACCGAGCCTGCATCGAAGAAACCGCAGCCGGTGTCGTCGGCGAGATCGGAATAGAGGCTTGCCAGCATGCCGGATTCGGAAATGCCGCCCTCGAACATCGCCGCGAAGTCCGGATCGGCGGTCTCGCTGAGCGGCGGCGGCGCGACGATCAGGATGTCGGGCGCCTCGGCGCCGAGCGGATAGGCGGTGCCGCGCACGATGTCGACCAGCCGGCGCATGCCCTGCTTGGCGCCGATCGCGCGGCCGCAGATGAAGGGCTTCATGTCGTTGGTGCCGAGCAGCAGGATGACCAGGTCGAGCGGCCCGTGGCTGACCAGCGACACCGGCAGCGCCCGCGCGCCATTACGGTCGGCGCCGCCGAGATGATCGTCGAAGGCGGTCGTGCGGCCGTTGAGCCCCTCCGCGATCACCACCGCCTGGTGCCCCAGCGCCGCCTGCAGCACGCTCGGCCAGCGGTCGGCGTAGGCATGCCGCGCCGGGCCTTCTGCTGAATAGCCCCAGGTGAGCGAGTCGCCGTAGCAGAGGACGGTTTTCATATGGCGCTAAACCAGCATCCCCATCGGCTTCTCGATATGCCGCTGGAAGGCCGACGCGAGTTCCGCTCCCAGCGCCCCGTCGATGACGCGATGGTCGAAGGCGAAGGTGGCGGTCATGACTGTGGCGACCGCGATCGCGCCGCCTTTCACCACCGGCTTCTCGACGCCCGCGCCGATCGAAACGATCGAGGCATGCGGCGGGTTGATGATCGAGGTGAAGTTCGAGACGCCGAACATGCCGAGGTTGGACACGGCGGTCGTGCCGCCCTGGTATTCCTGCGGCTTCAGCTTCTTGTCGCGGGCGCGCCTGGCCAGGTCCTTCATCTCGTTGGAGATGACCGAAAGCGTCTTCTGCTCGGCCTTGCGGATGATCGGCGTGATCAGCCCGTCGGGAATCGACACCGCCACGCCCACGTCGGAGTGCCTGTGCCTGACCCGCGCGGTCGAGGTCCAGGAGGCATTGGCCATCGGCACGTCGCGCAGCGCCAGCGCCATCGCCTTGATGATGAAGTCGTTGACCGAGAGCTTGTAGGCGGGCGTCTCGCCCTTTTCGCCCTTGATCATCGGGGCGGCGGCGTTGATCTCGGCGCGCAGCTTGAGCAGCGCGTCGATCTCGCAATCCATCGAGACGAAATAGGCCGGCACCGTCTGATGCGACTCGGTCAGGCGGGCGGCGATCGTCTTGCGCATGCCATCGTGCGGCAGCAGGTCGTAGGAGCCTTCCTCGAAGAGCTTCAGCACGGTGTCGTCGGACATCGGTTTGGCGGCGGGAGCGGCAGCGGGTGCTTCGACCGCCGACGGGCTCGCGACGGCCTTTCCGGCCGAGGCGGCCTTGGCGCCGCCGCTGGCGACCGCCTTCTCCACGTCCGCCTTCACCACGCGGCCATGCGGACCCGAGCCCTCGATGGCGGAAATGTCGATACCCGCTTCGCCGGCGATGCGGCGGGCGAGCGGCGAGGCGAAGGTGCGTGTGGCGCCGTTGGGAGACTGGCCGATCTCCCCCCTCGTGGGGGAGATGCCCGGCAGGGCAGAGGAGGGCGTGACGGACGGAGAGGTCGGCGGGGCAGCGCCCCCCTCTGTCGGCTTCGCCGACATCTCCCCCACGGGCGCCCCGTCCTGCTTCGCCGCCGCCTTCGCCGGCTCCGGCTTGTCCACTGCTTCGCCCTTGGAGGCAGCGCCCGCATCCTCGCCCTCGGCCGCCAGCACCGCGATCACCGCGTTGACCTTGACGCCCTCGGTGCCGGCCGGCACGACGATCTTGGCCACCGTGCCTTCGTCGACCGCTTCCACCTCCATCGTCGCCTTGTCGGTCTCGATCTCGGCGATCACGTCGCCGGGCGCGACGTGGTCGCCTTCCTTGACCAGCCACTTGGCGAGGTTGCCTTCCTCCATCGTGGGCGAGAGGGCCGGCATGGTGATGTTGATCGGCATCTATCTGTCTCCGGCGTAATAGGGTGTCGGGTCCTCGTTCAGGCCGAGCGGCCGGTCGAATGGCCACAGGTCGGCGAGCGAGAATGCGATGGCATCGAAGGGCGGCGCGCGGACTTCCTCGTCCGAGTTCCAGGCTCCGAACTTCAGCCAACGGCCATCAGCGAGTTCGAAGGCTTCCAGAATTTGCTGACGCGGATCGATCAGCCAGAAATGCGCAACGCCTTCTTCAGCGAAGATGCGCGACTTGACGGTTCGGTCGCACCGCTCCGTCGAACCGGAAAACACTTCGCACACCCAGTCCGGTGTGACCCGGGCGAAACTGGTTTCCGGCAGGCCGACCAGCCTCTCCCGCCGCCACGCGGCAATGTCCGGCACCAGAACATGCGGCCCGAGTTTCAATTCAGGTTCGATGACGAAGATCCAACCGCCCGGCCCGCCGCCACCGAACTGAAACGCGCCTCCCAAGCGGATGTTCAGGGCGCTTGCCGCTCCACCATGCCTGAAAGACGGCCGCGGGTGGGTCCGCAGCACCCCATCGATGATCTCCGCGACCAGATGCTCGGGCACGGCCTCTAGGTCGGCATAGGTGGCTGGACGAGGCGGTTTGCTCATCACCAGACCTACTGCCTTTCAGAAAGTGAACTGTACGTCAGACAATGGTAATCCGACATTCGTCCGACATAGCCTCCTTCGATAGCCTTGAAGGTCGCCTCCATCGGCACGTCATCCTGTTCCAACCGCATGCGGGCAATGTGAACGGCGATGTCCGCGATAACCATACCCCAGTTCTTTGCGTCGGGGCCAAAGATGTTGCGCAAGCTGACGATGGAATCCTGCGCTATCCACACGCGCAGCACTTCATCGTAGTTGCCATCGCCAGCAACCGCATCCGGGACTTCCAGATCATTAGACACGATCACCTCCGATACGTGACCGCCTTCACCGCCTCGACCACCTCGCCGACATTCGGCAGCGCGAGCTTCTCGAGGTTGGCGGCGTAGGGCATCGGCACGTCCTTGCCGCAGATCGTGATCACCGGCGCGTCGAGGAAATCGAAGGCGCGCTGCATGACCTGGCTGGCGATGTGGTCGCCGACGGACGACTGCGGGAACCCTTCCTCGACCGTGACGAGGCGGTTGGTCTTCCTGACGCTCTCGATCACCGTGTCGAGGTCCATCGGGCGGATGGTCCTGAGGTCGATCACCTCGACGTCGATCCCCTCGCCCGCCAGCGCGTCCGCCGCCTTCACCGCATAGGTCATGCCGATGCCGAAGGAGACGATGGTCGCGTCCTTGCCCTTGCGGTGGATGCGCGCCTTGCCGATCGGCAGCACGAAGTCGTCAAGCTTCGGCACGTCGAAGGTCTGGCCGTAGAGGATCTCGTTCTCGAGGAAGATCACCGGGTTCGGGTCGCGGATCGCCGCCTTGAGCAGGCCCTTGGCGTCTGCCGCCGTATAGGGCTGCACGACCTTAAGGCCCGGGATGTGGCCGTACCAGGCGGCATAGTCCTGGCTGTGCTGGGCCGCCACGCGGGCGGCAGCGCCGTTGGGGCCGCGGAAGACGATCGGCGCGCCCATCTGGCCGCCCGACATGTAGAGCGTCTTCGCCGCCGAGTTGACGATCTGGTCGATCGCCTGCATGGCGAAGTTGAAGGTCATGAACTCGACGATCGGCTTCAGGCCGGCCATCGCTGCGCCGACGCCGACGCCGGCGAAGCCGTGCTCGGTGATCGGGGTGTCGACCACGCGCTTCGGCCCGAACTCCTGCAGCAGCCCCTGGGTGATCTTGTAGGCGCCCTGGTACTCGGCCACCTCCTCGCCCATGATGAAGACATCGGCGTCGCGGCGCATCTCCTCGGCCATCGCGTCGCGCAGGGCCTCGCGCACGGTCGTCAGCACCATCTCGGTGCCCGCCGGGATATCCGGATCGGCCGCGACGGCTTCCTTCGGCTGCGCCGGCACGGAGAGCGCTTCCTTCTCGGCCGGCTCGCCGGTCGCCTTGCGCTCTTTGCCGCCGGCGTCATCCGCCGCGGCCTTCGGCGCCTCGGCGTCAGGCTTGGGAGAAGCGACAGGCTTCTGCTTGCCGATGTCGCCCGCGCCCTCGCCCTCGGCCAGCAGCACGGCGATCGGCGTGTTGACCTTGACGTTCTCGGTGCCTTCGGCGACCAGGATCTTGCCGATCGTGCCCTCGTCGACCGCTTCCACTTCCATGGTCGCCTTGTCGGTCTCGATCTCGGCGATCACGTCGCCGGGGGCGACGCTGTCGCCTTCCTTCTTCAGCCATTTCGACAGCGTGCCCTCTTCCATCGTGGGCGAGAGGGCCGGCATCAGGATGTCGACGGGCATGTTGTCCTCACCTATTCAAAACGTCCGCGTTCAGCGGATCTGGAACTTGCCTGCGAACTGGTAGGCCAGGAGACCCGCCAGCGTACCGAGGAGAATGACGCGAACCGCGACGAGCCACACCGGCGTCGGCCGCGACACCGGTCCCTCGAGGGCGGCGCGCTGGCGCGCCGACCGCTCGTCGAGCAGCCGGGAAAAATAGCGGGCCGTGTCGATCATCCGTGCGATCACGGACCAGAAGAACCACCCCAGCAACGCCAGGACGGCGGCCGCCAGCAGGATCGTATGGATGTCCGGCATCGCGCTCATCGAACAGGGACGTCAGCGCAGGATGTCGGTATAGAGTTCCGAAACATCCGGCTCGGGATCGGTCTGCGCGAAATCGGCCGAGTCGGCCACGATGTCGCGCACCTCCTTGTCGATCGCCTTCAGTTCCTCTTCGCTCGCCCAGCCCTTTTCGATGAGCCGTGCCTTGACCTGCTCGATCGGGTCGTGTTCGGAACGCATCTTCTGGACCTCGTCCTTCGAGCGGTACTTCGCCGGGTCCGACATCGAATGGCCACGGTAGCGATAGGTCTGCATCTCCAGGATGATCGGACCCTTGCCCGACCGGCACCAGTCGAGCGCCAGGTCGCCGGCGGCCTTCACCGCGCGCACGTCCATGCCGTCGACCTGGATGCCGGGAATGCGGAACGACACGCCTCGCTGCGAGAAATCCGTCTCGGCCGACGAGCGCGTCACCGAGGTGCCCATGGCATAGCGGTTGTTCTCGATGACGTAGATCACCGGCAGCTTCCACAGCGAGGCCATGTTGAAGCTCTCGTAGACCTGGCCCTGGTTGGCCGCGCCGTCGCCGAAGAAGGTC
>JBKBRJ010000044.1:0-19601 GCA_046292285.1 Mesorhizobium sp.
CCTGGACAGCGCTTCGGCTGTGTCCTCGAGCACGATGGAGCCGAGTTCGAGCACGTAGCCCCTGGCCGCGACCTCCAGCGCCATCGTCGTGTTCTGCTCGACGAGCAGGATGCCGATGCCCGACTGGCTCAACTCGACGATCAGGTCGAAGAGCCGCGAGACGAAGAGCGGCGACAGGCCGAGCGAGGGCTCGTCGAGCATCATCAGGCGCGGCCGGCCGACAAGCGCGCGGCCGATCGCCAGCATCTGCTGCTCGCCGCCCGACAGCACGCTCGCCTTCATGTCGCGTCGTTCGGCGAGGTTCGGGAAGCGGTCGTAGATCGCCTCGATGTCGCGCGCCACGTCGCGGTCCGAACGCAGATAGACGCCCATCTGCAGGTTCTCATGAACCGTCATCGAGACGAATATCTGGCGCCCTTCCGGCACGAGCATCATGCCGGCGCGCACGCGGGCCGACGGGCTTGCGCCGGTCAGGTCCTTGCCGTCGAAGACGATCCGGCCGCCGGCTGGGCGAACCGCGCCTTGCAAGGCACGCAGCAGCGAGGTCTTGCCCGCGCCGTTGGCGCCCAGCACGGTGACGATCTCTCCCTCGCCGACCGTGATGCTGGCGTTCCTGACCGCGTGCGTGCGTCCGTAGCGGACGTCGAGACCCGAGATTTCAAGCAACATGGTCGGCCTCCGCATGCGTCCTGACCTTCTCCGCCTGGCGGGTGCCGAGATAGGCCTCCAGGACCGCCGGGTCGTCCTGCACGGTCCGCGTCGAGCCGTCATAGATCTTGCGACCGAAGTTCAGCACGACGGCATGGTCGCACAGGCTTCGCACCAGGCTCATGTCGTGCTCGACCACGAGCAGGGTGACGCCGGATTGCGAGATGGTCATCAGGAAGTCACGCAGGTTCGCGGTCTCGGTATTGTTCAGTCCCGCCGCGGGCTCGTCGAGCAGGAGGATCTTGGGGCTCGCGACGAGGGCACGCACCACCTCGATCTTCTTGCGGATGCCGTAGGGCAGGGTGGCGACGACCTCGCCCGGATAGGTCGAGAGACCCATGCGCTCGAGAAGCTCCTCCGCCTCGCGGCGCCATTTCGAGCGCCCGAAAAGCGACAGCGGCGTGAGCATGCTCGCCAAGCTCCCCGCACGCGCCTGCTGACCGAGCATGACGTTCTCGACCACCGACAGATGCGGCATCAGGCGGATGTTCTGGAACGAGCGCGCGATGCCAAGCCCGATGCGGGATCGCGAGGGCAGAGCGTCGATAGGTTGGCCTTCGAGCCGGATTTCGCCTTCGGTTGGCGCGAAGACGCCCGAGATCAGGTTGAAGATCGTCGTCTTGCCGGCGCCGTTGGGCCCGATCAGCGCCGTGCGCGAGCCCTGCGGAACCTCGAAGGAGACGTCGGAAATGACCGCCAGGCCGCCGAAGTTCTTCGAAACCGAGTGGAGCGACAGAAGCGGCGCGCTCATGCCAGTTGCTCCTTCTGGACCTTGGAACGGCGGAAGCGCAGCCGCTCGATCATCGTTCGGGTGATCAGCCCCTCGGGCCGGAAAACCATCATGGCGATGGTCAGGGCGCCCAGGATCACGAATCTCCATGAATCATCTGGCGGACCGACGGGACCTTCGATGCCGACGAGGGCCGCGAGGAAGGACTTCACCGACGGCAGCACGGTGCGCAGGAACTCCGGCAGCAGCGTGAAGAAGGACGCGCCTACGAGCGGCCCCCAGGCCGTCTGCGTTCCTCCGAGGAGCACGTAGAGCAGCACGTAGATCGAAACGAGCGCGTTGAAGCTCTGGATCTCCACGAAGGAGAAGGAGTGGGCGTAGAGCCCGCCGGCCAGACCTGCCAGCGCGCCGCCGATGGCGAAGGCCGAAACCTGCACCATGCGGATGTTGACACCCATAAGGTCGGTCACGACCTCGTCGTCATGCGTGGCGCGCATCGTCAGGCCGAAGCGTGTCGACATCAGGTAGAAAACGAACAGCGTGACGAATCCCGCGACGATGACCGGCACTTCCCAGTCGATGAAGGCCGGAACGGACATGCCCATGGCGCCGCCGAGCGTATCGGAGTTGAGGATCGTGCCGGCGACGACTTCCGCGAAGGCGAAGGTCGCCAGCACCAGGTAAACGCCTCGCGTCCTCAGGATCGGAAAGGCGATCAGGAAGCCGACAACGCCTGCAACGATCATGCCGACGCCGACGGTGATCGGGACCGGAAGTCCGAGCATCGCGGAGAGATAGGCCGCGGTGTAGGCGCCGAGCGCCTGGAACCCGGCGCCGCCGAGATTGAGCTGTCCCGTCGCCACGGGCAGGAAAATCCCGTAGGCGAAGATGACGTTGATCGCGAGGATCGAGAGAATGCCTGCCCAATAGCCGCTCATGGTCAGAGCTTCCCCTTGCCGATCGAGTGGTGACCAAAGAGGCCTTGGGGGCGCAGCAGGAGGGTCAGGAGCAGCAGGCCCCAGACTGCGACCTGCACCGTGTCGGCGCCGAAGAAGTGGATGGTCATCATTTCGGTCAGGCCGACGATCAGGCCGCCGAGCACCGCTCCCCAGATGGAGCCGAGTCCGCCGACCACCATGCCGGCGATCGCCTTCGTGCCGATGTCCTCGCCCATCTGCGGCGAGACTTCGCCATAGTTGACGGCGAACAGCGCGCCGGCCAGCCCGCACAGGAGCCCGGTGAGCATGAACACCACCGGCACGACCCGATTGGTGTCGACGCCAAGGATGTTGGCCGCGTCGGGATTCTCCGCGATGGCGCGCAATCCCCGGCCGATGCGACTCCTCTTGAGAAGCCATGTGAGGCCAATGACGATCAGCACGACGATGCCAAGGCTGACCAGTTGGGGAATGCGGACGAAGATGCCGCCGACGTTCATCGTCAGGTCGGCGCTCGGGCCGGGAAACCGCTGCGCGTCGGTGCCGTAGCCGATGCGGACCAGGTTCTCCAGGACCAGAAGGAAGCCGAGCGAGGAGACGAGCGGGATAGCATGCTCGGTCGAGTCGCCGTACTTCGTCTTGAGGTAGCGGAAGGTGAGGCGTTCGACGAGAAGCGATGCGAGGATGGCGACGCAAATGCCGAAGAACAGGGCGAGCGGCCAGGGCATAGGTCCGGACAAACCGAACGGCAAACCCCAATATGCGAGCGCCCAACCGATCATTCCGGCCAACATGAACAGGGTGGGAATGGTGAAATTGAGGAAGTTGAGGACGCCGATGGTCAGCGTGAAGGCCACGGCCACCGTCACATAGACGCTGCCGAGCATGATGCTGTTGACGAATTGCTGGATCAGCAGCATGGCACGGCCTCCTCGGGTCGCAATTCCATTGTATACAAATTTTTGAGCCCGGCACCGCGGTTTGGATACAAAATCCAACGCTCAGCTGTCACTGTCCGATACAATTGCCCTCCAGCACCGCCTTACGCGGCTCGCTGCGGCGGTGACCGCCGTCCCGTCATCCCATGGGATCCATGATCCCGGCTTTGTTTCCGCTTTCGCGGCATCGCGCAGCACGCCCGCGCGAAAACCCCTGTATTCTTGCGGCTTCGGGCCATCATGGGCCTCTCTTTTACCGCGCGTCCAGGCTCATTCGGGTGCAGGCACGACCGATCGTCGCGCTGTCCCGGTGTGGACCCGTCATCGAGACATTCACTGAAAATTTCAGTTGATATGTCCTGACAATATGTACACATTGAAAGCGTGCTTCGGCATTGTCAAGCGGAACATTCAAGAGGCCACTGGGGATGAGTGCAGACAAGGAACGGGTTCTGATCGCGGGGGCGGGGCCGGTCGGATTGGTCGCCGCATGTGCTCTTGCGGAGGCCGGAATCCCGGTCACGATCGTCGAGCAAAGCCGGGAACTGCCGAAGGACCTGCGGGCGTCGACCTTCCATCCGCCGACGCTCGACATGCTGGAGCGCTTCGGGGTGAGCGAGCGCCTCGTCGAACAAGGCCTGGTCTGTCCGCAGTGGCAGTTCCGGGATCGGTCGGAGGGGGTCGTGGCCACCTTCGATCTCAGCCTGCTGTCGAACGACACGAATCATCCCTATCGCCTGCAGTGCGAGCAGTGGAAACTGACGGAGCTGCTGCGCGACTGGATCGAGGATCGGGATTTCGCGGACATCGTCTACGAGGCCGAGGCGGTGGGCGCGAAGCAGGACGACAGCGGCGCGACGCTTTCCGTGCGGCGTCCCGACGGTTCGGTGGAGGACATGCGCGCGTCCTACCTGATCGCCGCCGATGGCGCGCGCAGTGCCATTCGCAAGTCGCTCGGGATCCCGTTCGACGGCATGACCATTCCCGAGATCTTCCTGTCGATGTCGACGCATTTCGACTTCGCGGAGGCGATCCCGGATCTCGCCCCCATTGCCTACGTCACCGATCCGAACGAGTGGGCCGTGCTCCTGCGCACGCCGTCCCTGTGGCGGGTCCTCCTGCCGACCGATCCGAACCAGACCGAGGAGCAGATCAAGGACCCGGACACGATGCAGGCGCGGCTTCAGGCGCTCTGCCCCAATGAAAAGGGCTACGACATCGTCCATGCGACGGCGTACCGGGTGAACCAGCGCGTCGCTGCGAACTTCGTCAATGGCCGCATCTTCCTTGCCGGCGATTCCGCGCATGTGAACAATCCGCTCGGCGGGATGGGCATGAATGGC
This sequence comes from Mesorhizobium sp., assembly GCA_046292285.1. Lineage (GTDB taxonomy): Bacteria > Pseudomonadota > Alphaproteobacteria > Rhizobiales > Rhizobiaceae > Aquibium. The sequence goes on from JBKBRJ010000044.1 coordinate 4,658, forward strand.
GGCATCCACGACGCCATCAACCTGACCGAGAAGCTCACGCAGGTGATCAAGGGCGAGGCGCCGTTCGAGCTGATGGGGCGCTACGAGCGGCAGCGGCGCAAGGTCACCCTCGAGGCGGTGCAGGCGCAAACGCTGCGCAATCGCCAGATGATGAACGAGACGGATCCGGCACAGCGCCGCGCCTACCACGACGAACTGCGGTCGATCGTGGCCGATCCGCGCAAGCACCGCGACTACCTGCTGAAGTCGTCGATGATCCAGTCGTTGCGCGACCTCGAAGCGGTCGCCTGACACCAATCCATTTCAAGAAGCCAAGTTCGAGGAACGTTACCATGGTCGACAGTCTCGGTTACCGGATGAAGTTCGGCGTCATCGCGCCGTCCACCAACACGTCGGTGCAGCCCGAATTCGATTCGATGCGCCCGGTCGGCGTGACCAACCACTTCTCCCGCATCATCATTCCGGACGATCCGGTCCACTCGGACGAGGACTTCAACGAACTCGTCATGCGCATCCGCGCCGCGACGATGGATGCTATCGACGCGGTCAAGACCTGCTCGCCGGGCGCCATGATCATGGGCATGTCGGCAGAGACCTTCTGGGACGGGAAGGAACGCGCGGATACGCTGAAGGCGCAGGTCGAGGAACGCGCCGGCATGAACGTCGCGATGGGCTCCGACGCCTGCCAGGCGGCGCTGAAGAAGTTCGGCGACATCAAGCGCATCGCCGTGATCACGCCCTACATGCCGATCGGCGACGAGCAGGTGCGCAAGTTCTTCACCGACTGCGGCTACGAGGTCGTCACGGTGAAGGGGCTGAAGTGCAAGAGCCCGATGCTGATCGCGCATGAGAGCGAGCAGACGTTGCGCGACGCGATCATCGAGGTCAACGATCCCTCGGTGGAGGCGATCGTCCAGGCCGGCACCAACCTCGCCATGGCGCGCGTCGGCGCCATCGCCGAATTCTGGCTCGACAAGCCGGTGATCGCCATCAACACGGCGACCTACTGGCACGCGCTCAGGATGAACGGCATCGAGGACAAGGTGCAGGGCTTCGGCTCGCTTCTGGCGAAGTACTGAGCGGCGGGAGCGAGACATGCACTACGACTACGTCCCGCTATCGAAGCGAAAGCCGCTGAAATGGCCTGGCGGCAAGCGGCTGGCCGTGATCCTCACCACGAATTTCGAGTATTGGGACAAGGTCCAGGCCTCGGACAAGAAGTACTATCCGGGCGGTCCGGGCATCGTCGGGGGCGACCTGCCGGGCAATGTCTACGACAACCCGAACTTCACGTGGCGGGAGTACGGCCAGCGGGTCGGCGTGTGGCGCATGTTCGACGTCTTCGATGCCGAGGGCGTCAAGTCGAGCTGCACGATGAACGCCAAGATGGCGGTCGAGCGCAAGGAAGTGATCGAGGCGGCGCTGGCGCGCGGCTTCGAGATCGTGGCGCACAACTACGTGCAGGACGAACTGCTGACCGACTACATGTTCGACGAGGTCAAGGAGCGGGCGGTCATCAAGCGCACGCTCGACATCTACGAGCAGGCGGTGGGCCGCAAGGCGAAGGGATGGCTGTCGTCGTCGCTGCGCTCGACGCTGAACACGATCGACATCCTCTCCGAGGAAGGCCTGATCTTCATCACCGACCTGCTCAACGACGACCAGCCCTATTTGGTGAAGACGCGCGGAGGCAGGCCGATGGTGTCGGTTTCCTATACGTCCGAGGTCAACGACTTCTCGTTCCTGCGCCAGGGTCTGACGGTCGAGACCGGATTCATGATGTTCAAGGAGCAGTTCGACTGGCTCTACGCAGAGAGCGAGACCAGCGGGCGGTTCATGAACATCGGGCTGCATCCGCATGTGATCGGGCAGCCGTTCCGCATCCGCGCCTTGCGGGATTTCATCCGGTACGCCAAGCAGTTTGAAGGGGTGTGGTTCGCGACGAGGGAGGAAATCGCGGAATGGTATCTCGAGAATCACCAGAGCCACATCGAGCCGGATCCGGCATGACGGTCCACGGGACGCCGCGGAGCGACGGGAGCCTCATCTTCGTCGATCCCGAAATGGTGAGCCAGCTCGAGCGGGCCGAATCCAGCCGGCCCGTCGAGCGCGCCTACGAGCTGATCCGCCGCGCGATCCTGACGGGCGAACTCAAGCCTGGCGACCATCTGCGCGAGGAGCCGCTGTCGGCCATGACGGGCACCAGCCGGACACCGGTGCGCGAGGCGCTGCGCCGGCTCGTCGGCGAGGGGCTGGCGATTGCCGAGAACCGCCATCGCTTCGTGGCCGATTTCTCGTACGAGGAGGTGATCATCATCTTCGACGTGCGCGCGCGGCTCGAAAGCTACGCGGCGGGCGTCGCGGCGCAGAAGATCACGGACGAGGAAATCCGCAAGCTGGAGCGGCTGGTCGTCGAAATCGACCGCATCGATCCCGCGGGCGGCGCCGACGCGGCGAACGCCTTCGTCACGCTCAATTCGGAGTTTCATTCGATCATCGTCAACGCGGCGCGTTCCCGCCAACTGAAGCTGCTGACCGCGCAGGCGGTGTCGCTGCCACTGGTGCTGATCAAGCAGTTCGTGTGGGACCAGAGCATCAATATCCGGCGCTCAAACGAGCAGCATCGCGACATCATCGCCGCGCTGGCGCAGGGCAACAGCGAATGGGCGACGACGGCGATGGCCGGCCACATCCTGTCCACCAAGCCGCGACCGCGCGATGCCGCGCCGAAGAAGGGCCGCTGAGGCGCGCCCTCACGAAACCGAAGAACACTGGAGCATAACCGTGACCGCAACGCGCGAAGCGCTGTCAGAACATCCGATCCGCGTCACCGGCTTTGTCGCCGGCCGGTTCGTCGAGGCGAAGGGCGAGGCAATCGTCGTCGTCGATCCCTCGACGGAGCGACAAATCGCGATCCTGCACGAATCCGACGCGAACGAGGTGGACCGGGCGGTGACAGCCGCGCGGAAAGCCTTCGACCATGGACCCTGGCCAAGGGCCAGTATCGCCGACCGGCAGAAGGCGTTGATGGCGATCCACGACCTTATCCTCGCGCATGCCGACGAACTGGCGGCGCTGGAGACGATCAACACCGGCATTCCGCTCGGCCAGACCAAGCTGATGCACGTGACGCGCGCGGCGCAGAACTTCCGGTTCTTCTCCGAATACGTGAACCAGGCCGGCGGCGACGTCTTCACGCAGGAGCCGGGGCTGATGAGCCTCGTTACCTACGAGCCGATCGGCGTGTGCGGCCTGATCGGTCCCTGGAACATGCCGCTCGGACTGACCGCCATGAAGATCGCGGGCGCGCTCGCCTTCGGCAATTGCTGCGTTGTGAAGCCGTCGGAACTGACGCCGCTGACGGTGACGCGGCTCTTCGAACTCATTGGCCAGGCTGGCATCCTGCCAGAGGGCGTTCTCAACCTCGTCAACGGCCGCGGCCACGTGACGGGCGTATCGCTGGTCTCTCATCCCGACATCGACATGGTTTCTTTCACCGGCGGCACCGAGACGGGCGCGGCGATCCTGACGTCGCTGGCCAAGGGCATCAAGGGCGCGGCGATGGAACTCGGTGGCAAGTCGGCGAGCATCGTCTATGCGGACGCCGACCTCGACCTGGCGCTCGATGGCGCGCTGCTCGGCTCGTTCATGAACAACGGCCAGATGTGCCTCGCGGGCAGCCGGATCTTCGTCCAGCGGAAGATCGCGGAACCCTTCATCGAACGCTTCACGGCGCGCACCAGGGCGTTGACCGTCGGCGATCCGCTGGCGCCCGGCATCGAGATCGGGCCGATGATCAACCATTCGCAGCGCGAACGAATGAGCCGTTATGCCGAGACCGGCGTGAAGGACGGCGCGACGCTGCTCGCCGGCGGGCATCGCCATGCCGGCTTCAACGCGGGCTACTATTTCGAGCCGACGGCGATGCTGGCGCCCGACAACTCGATTGCGATCTGCCAGGAGGAAATCTTCGGTCCCTTCGCCACGCTGCAGGTGTTCGACGACGAGGACGAGGTGATCGCCAAGGCTAACGACAGCAAGTTCGGCCTCGTCGGCTATGTATGGTCGGAGGACCTCAAGCGGGCGATGCGCACGGCGTCGGCGCTGCGCACCGGCACGGTGATGGTCAACACGCCGATCGTGCGCGACCTGAGGACGGGCTTCGGCGGATACAAGCAGTCCGGTCTGGGCCGCGAGGGCGCCCAGGGCTCGCGCGCCATGTTCACGGAGATGAAGTCGACGATCATCGCGCAGGAACGGCGCATGTTTCCGCGCATGGGGCTCGCGGGAGAGACGGCGTGATGGCGTCCGATCCGTCGCTCGTGGGACGCGTTGCGATCGTCACCGGCGCCTCGCGCGGGCTTGGGCTTGAAATGGCATTGGAGATGGCGGCGGCGGGCATGAAGGTCGTGCTGACCGGCTCCCGGCCGGGCGCCGCACTCGACGAGGCGGTGGCGAAGGCGAGGGCGGCCGGAAGCGCGGAAAACGTGTTCGGCGTGGTCGCCGACGTCTGCTCCTACGCGGCGTGCGAGGCCGTGGTCGCCGAGACGGTCGCCCGTTTCGGGCGGGTGGACGTGCTGGTCAACAATGCCGGCGTCGGCATGCGGCTGATCTCGGAACGCTTCAACGTCGAGCCGACCAGGTTCTGGGAAGCGGCGCCGGATGCCTGGAAGGCGATCATCGACACCAACGTGACGGGCGCCTTCAACATGGCGCGCGCGGCGGTGCCGGGCATGGTGGCGCGGGGCTTCGGCAAGGTGATCAACGTGTCGACCAGCGACCAGACCATGGTGCGCAAGGGCTATTCGCCTTACGGTCCCTCGAAGGCGGCGCTGGAGGCAGCGTCCCGAGTCTGGGCGCAGGACCTCGAGAACACCGGCGTCACCGTCAACGTCTACTTGCCGGGTGGGGCGGCCGACACCGACCTCCTGCCGTCGGGACCGGGCAAGAAGGGCGCCGACGGCAACCTCCTGCCGCCTTCGATCATGCGCCGCGCGATCCTCTGGCTCTGCTCGGACGCCTCGAACGGCCAGACCGGCGGGCGCTACATCGCAAGGCTCTGGAACGAGGCACTTCCAGCAGCCGAGGCCGCGGCCGAGGCGCTGTCGGCGCATGTCGACAAGCCCCAGATCATGTGAGGACCAGCGATGTTCGACCTCGGCGGCGCGACACTGCACAGAATCATCGACCTCGATCCCTTCGCGCTGCCGTTGTCCTTCCTGATGCCCGGCGCCGACATCGAGGCGATCCGGCCTTTCGAGTCCGCGCTTGCGCCGCATCACATGGATTTCGCCGCCGCCAACATTCTGCTCGGGGTCCAGAGCTGGCTCCTGCGGGCCGGAGGGTTCACGATCCTGATCGACAGCTGCGTGGGCCAACACAAGGAACGGCCGCGCCGCGCCGACTGGCACCGGCGGGAAGGAACGGGGTTCCTCGACCGGTTGAAGGCCGCGGGGGTGTCGCCCGAGGATATCGACGTCGTGCTCTGCACGCATCTCCACGCCGATCATGTCGGCTGGAACACCAGGCTCGACAACGGTCGATGGGTGCCGACATTTCCCAAAGCGCGCTACCTGATCGGCAAGGCGGAACTGGCGCACTCGCAGGCGTTGGAAGCGAAGGAGCCGGGCGCGCACAATCACGGCGCATACGCAGATTCGGTGCTGCCGGTGATCGAGGCGGGATTGTCAGAAACGGTTGTCGACGGCTTCGAACTGGCGCGCGGCATGCGCATCGAGACCATGGCAGGCCATACGCCGGGGCAGGTCGGGTTGTGCCTGGACTGCCGTTCGCACGGGCAGGCGCTGTTTTGCGGCGACGCCATCCATTCGCCGGTCCAGGTCTACCAGCCGGGTTGGGCGAGCGCATTCTGCTCCGACCGCGAGCAGGCCATCGCGACGCGGCTCTCGCTGCTGGACCGGGCGGCCGAAACCGGCGCGATGATCGTACCGGCGCACATCAGGGGTGCGTATGGCATGACGATCACACGCGGGGGCGGAGGTTACCGGCCGGACTTCGTCGAATGATCGGTCGGGCGCACCGAGACGGGTCAGTCGACCGTGGGTTTGGCCCGCTGGATGTGCATGAGGTAGACCATCTGATCCGCCGGATGCCAGTTGAAGGACGCGATCAGGACGCCGGAATCGGTCAGGTAGCGACGCAAAAGCTGAAGCGCCCAGGATCCCTTGGACAAGCCGAGCTGCCGCTCGATCTCCGCCGGCATCGGCAGCGCCCGGATCTCCTGCACGGCCTCTTCGATCTTTCCGTCCGAATGCCGCTCCAGCAAGGCGAAGAACGGCCCCTGGTGACCCTCGAGCAAGGGGATCACATGCTCGAAGCGGGCGGGGATGTAGCTCTGGATGTAGCAGATCGGCGTGCCGCCGGGCCTGGTCCATCGCACGCCCGCGACCTCGAACCATTCCTCGCCCGGAAGGCCGCCCACCAGTTCGGCGAGTTCGGCGTCGAGCGCGATGCGCTTGGTGTAGAGGATGACGTAGTAGGTCTCGACCGCGATCTGGAACAGTTCCTCCAGCGAACCGAAGGAGCGGAAGAACGTCGAGTGCGGGCTGTCGGAGATGACGCGGGTGCCGACCCCCTGGCGCCGCTCCACATAGCCGTGCTCGCGCAGGTAGCGCAACGCCTCGCGGATGGTGAAACGGGAGGTGTTGAACTCCGCCGCGAGCTCGATCTCGGTCGGCATCAGCGACCCGACCGGATAGACGCCGCCGGTCAGCCGGTCTTCCAGAACCTTCTGGATCCGCATGTAGCGGGGGCCGTCGCCGCTGCTTTCGACGCCGCCGTTGATCGTTTCAGCCATGAGGTTTCGACCCGTCCTGTCTTCTGCATCGAACGTATGGACAATGTTGTCGTTTCTGACCCACAGCCGCGCCTTGCGCAAGATCAAGCCGCCATGCGCAGAACCTCTCCAACTCACCCCGTCGCGGTTCGCGCCTTGCGAAAAGGTATGGACATTTGCAGCCGCGATATGCCAGTTCAGCCGAACAAGAAGGCCGACATCAAGGTCGGCGACGTGAGGAAGCCCTGATGCAGTGCCGCCACCTTTCGGTCTACAGCCAGCGCGCCAAGCTGGGCCTGATCGTGCCGCCGACGAACACGGTGAACGAGGCCGAGTGGATCCGCATGGTGCCCGAGGGCGTCACCTTCCATACGCATCGGATGAAGCTCCACGCGGATACGACCAGCGAAGCGGGCAAGAAGGCGCTGATGGACGACCTCGAAGAGGTCTTCTCCATGCTGAAGCAGGCGCGCGTCGACGCGATCGCCTATGCCTGTACCGCGGGCTCGATGATCAATCCGGTCAATTCGCTTCCGGACGAACTGACCGCGCGGACGGGCGTGAATGCCGTCACGACCTCGGCCTCCATCATCGCCGCGCTGAAGGCGCTGGGCGTCAAGCACCTGTCGGTTGCCACGCCCTATGCCGACCGCCTGAACGAGCACGAGACGCATTTCCTTGAAGAGAACGGTTTCGTCGTTGACAGGCTCATCGGCCTGGGTATCGGCGCCAAGGGCCCGCAGGAATACATCCGGATCGCGGAAACGCCGATCGAGCAGGTGGCCGCCCATGCGCGCGCGGCCTTCGTGCCGGGGAGCGAGGCGCTGCTGATCACCTGCACCGACTTTCCGACGCTGCCGCTGGTCGAACAACTCGAAGCCGTTCTCGGCGTGCCGGTCGTCACGTCGAACCAGGCGACCTTCTGGGCGATGCTGCGCGCCGCCCGCATCGACGACCGCCTCGCGGGGCTGGGACAGCTCCTGCGCAATCACTGACAGAAAAGACCCAAGGACAGGAAGACAATGGCAGATCCCGCGCTCAAGACCGCATTGAAGAACAAGGAATTCGTTCTCGCACCCGGCGTGTTCGAACTGATCTCGGCGCTGATCGCCGACCGCATGGACTTCAAGGCGCTCTACGTTACCGGGTACGGTACCGTCGCCTCCTATCTCGGCGAGCCGGATGCCGGCATCGCGACCTATCGCGACATGATCGAGCGCATCGCCCAGATCGTGAAAATGACGACCAAGCCGGTCATCGCCGACGCCGATACCGGCTATGGCGGGCTCCTGAACGTGCGCCACACGGTGCGCGGCTACGAGGACGCTGGCGTGACGGCGATGCAGATGGAGGACCAGGAGTTCCCCAAGAAGTGCGGCCACACGCCGAACCGCCGCGTCATCCCGCTGGAGGACATGGTGCGCAAGATCGAGGTCGCCGCCGACAGCCGCAAGTCGGACGACTTCCTGATCATCGCGCGCACCGATTCGCGCACCGGGCTCGGCATCGACGAGGCGATCCGGCGTGGCAAGGCCTTCGCCAAGGCCGGCGCCGACGTGGTGTTCATCGAATCGCCGGAGTCGGTCGACGAGATGAAGCGCGTGGCCGACGAGATCGACGCGCCGCTCTTCGCCAACATGGTCAATGGCGGGCGCACGCCGCTGCTTCCGGCCAAGACGCTGCACGAGATGGGCTATGCGATCGCCATCCACCCCGCGGTCGGCTTCCTCGCCGTGGGCGCGGCGCTGGAGAAGGCCTATGGCGACCTCTTGAAGCATGGCGAAACGACCGATGCGGTCGATCTCTATTCGTTCGCCGAGTTCAACAAGCTGATCGGTTTTGAGGACGTCTGGGACTTCGAGAAGAAGTACGCCCAGGTCTGAGACAGGTTCCAGGGAGACGCTCCATGAGTGAGGATCTCGACGCAAACTATGCCAAGGCTTATGGAAACCGCGCCGGCTTCGGGAAGAAGCCGGCGCTGATCCTGATCGATTTCGCGCATGCCTATTTCGACCGGGACTGCGACCTCTATGCGGGGGTCGACGATGCGCTGGCCTCGGCCCTTCGCGTCCGCGAGGTGGCGCACGAGGTCGGCGTGCCGGTGATCCTGACCGAGGTCAGCTACCAGCCGGGCGGGATCAATGGCGGCCGCTTCTTCGAGAAGGCCAAGCCGCTGAAGGCCTTCGTCAAGGGGCAGAAGACGGCGGAGTTCGCCGAGGGTCTCGTGCCGCGGGACGACGAGATCGTCGTCACCAAGCAGTATCCGAGCGCCTTCTTCGGCACGTCGCTGGCCTCGACGCTGACGGCCAAGGGCATCGACAGCGTGATCCTGACCGGGCTCACCACGTCGGGCTGCGTGCGCGCGTCCTGCGTGGATTCGATGTCCCATGGCTTTACCACCAGCGTGGTGCGCGAGGCCTGCGGCGACCGGCACCCCGCGCCGCACGAGGCCAACCTCTTCGACATGAACGCCAAATATGCCGACGTGGTCTCGGAAGCCGAGATCATCGCCTATCTCCGCTCGCTGCCGATGAGGAACGATCGATGAAGGATGCTCGCAAGATCGCCGTGCTCGGCGGAGCGGGCGGCATCGGCCGCGCGCTGGTCAAGGCACTCGAAGACGCTGGAGACGAGGTCGTCGTGCTCGATCTGGCGGCCTCGCTCGACCGCCATGCGCTCGACGCGCCGTCGATCCCGATCGACGTCCTTTCCGAGGACTCGATCACTGCGGCGATGGAGGAACTCGGCGGACGCGTTTCGTTGCTCGACGGGTTCGTCAACCTGGCCGGCTACAACAGCCGCATCCAGCCGTTGGCCGAAACGTCGAGCGACTATTTCGACGACGTGATCGCCGGCAACCTGCGCGGCGCGTTCCTGTCCACCAAGGCGGTCATGCCGCTGATGGGCGAGGGGGGAAGCGTGGTGATGGTGGCGTCGGGGCTCGCGCAGTTCGTCCGTCCCGGCTACGGCTCCTATGCCGCGGCCAAGGCTGGCGTCGTCGCGCTGACCAAGACCTTCGCGCATGAATGGGCGCTGACGGTTCGGGTCAACGCGGTAGCGCCCGGTCTCGTCGACACCGCGTTCCTGCGCGGCGGCACCGGACGGTCGGACGAGAACGGCGAGAGCGTGGTCAGCCTGGAGGCCTATCGCGCCGCGATCCCGATGAAGCGGCTCGCCTATCCCGACGACGTGGTCGGCCCGATCCGGTTCCTGCTCGGCCCCGACAGCGCCTACATGACCGGCCAGGTGTTGTGGGTGAACGGCGGCGGCTACATGCCTTGACCGTGGCGGCTCCGGATTGGCCTGGCCCCGGCCGTCCCGGCTTCCCGCTATCGACCGGCTTCGTTGAGATCGATGACGCTGCCGAGGAGCTTGCGCAGCGCCGCCGAGCCCTTGTGGCCGAGCCGCTCCTCGAGCGCGGAATTCTGCTCTTCGACATGCTCGCGCACCCGTTCGAAGAGTTCGAAACCCAGATCGGTGATGGTGACCAGCACGCGGCGCTGGTCCTGCGGGTCGGGCAGGCGGTGCACGAGGCCGCGGGCGACCATGCGGTCGGTCATCTTGGTCAGCGCCGGGTGGTTCATCAGCACCAGATCGGCGATCTCGCCCATCGACAGGCCGTTGCGGCCGCTCAAGACCTCAAGCATGCGCCACTGCTCGACGCTGACGCCTTCCGCCTGAAGTTCGCGCTCGAGGTCGCCGTGCAGCTTGCGGTGGGTCTGGGCCACGAGGTAGGCCAGATAATCGTTCAGCGATCGTTCGGACACGTTCCTCTCCCGGAGGCCGGCATCGATTGCCGGCATACGAATCGCAGCCGGACCAATTGCCATCGTTTGTGGCTTCAGATACTTAATTCGGAAAAGAAAAACAACACAGCGGGAACACATAGGGGCTGGAACCCGGATGATCGAGCGATCGGCGTTGCGCCAGGGCGCGAACAGGGGAGGCTTCGGGCCAGCCTCCGGGTTCGGCTTGCGCGGACGGCTGCTGTTCGGCGGCCGTCGACGGACACGCATCGCCGTGCTGATTCCGATGAGCGGGTCGGCGGGAATCTGGGGTCCATCCTGCATCTCGTGCGCCCAGCTCGCGCTCGACGAGATCAACCGCCACCGGGGCATCGGCGACCGCGAGGTTGAACTGGTCTATCTCGATGCCGACGATTCGGTCGTCGACGACGCGGTCGCGCAGCTGATCGACCTGGTCGAGGACGGCGGCGTCGATGCGGTGGTGGGCATGCATGTCAGCTCGGTTCGCCAACGCCTGAACGCGGCGCTCGGCGGGCGCATTCCCTACGTCTACACGCCGCTCTACGAAGGCAACGAGCACGCGCCGGCCTGCTTCACCATCGGCGAGACGCCGCGCGAACAGCTCGCGCCGGCGATCCGCCACCTCGCCGCATCGCTAGGGGTGAGGCGCTGGGCGCTGGTCGGGAACGACTATGTCTGGCCGCGCGCCTCGCACCGCTTCGCCAAGGACTGCATCGCCGCTTCCGACGGGCAGGTTGTCTTCGAAACCTACGTCCCGTTCGGACTGGAGGAACCGGTCGAACTGGTCGAGCAGGTCGCGGCGACGAAGCCGGACATCGTGCTCCTGTCGCTGATCGGCCAGGAGGCCGTCGAGTTCAATCGGGTCTTCGGGGCCATGGAACTAGACCGGTCGATCGTGCGGTTCTCGACCGCCATCGAGGAGAACGTGCTCCTGGCGACCGGGGCGGACTACACCCGCCGCCTCTACGCCGCGTCGTCCTATTTCGCGGGCTTGAAAACGGACGCGAACCTCTCCTTCGTCGAGCGCTATCGAAGCCTGCACCGCGAGCATGCGCCGGTGCTGAATGCGCTTGGCCAGTCGATCTACGAAGGGCTGCATTTCTATGCTGCGCTGATGGACGGCAAGCGACCGCGCGGAGCGCCGGTCACCTGGCGCAGCGCGCGCGGCGGTGCGTTCCTGTCCAACGAGCGCAAGGACAACCCGATCTATCTGGCCCGCGCCGACGGCCATCTGTTTTCGGTCCTCGAACGCCTCGCCTGAGCCCTGGCGCGCCAACACGCGCAAGTCACGGGTCCCCTTCGAGAAAATTTAACTCGGAAAACAAAAAAGCTTGAAACGGAAAATGTTCCTGCGTTAGCTTCCGTTCAGTTCGAGGGAATCGCGCGCCATGTGCGCCGGTCCCGCTCCCAAGGAAACGGAGGTAAGCGTGGCCTGGTTTCTGGCGCTCGTCGTCCTGGTCGTGGCGATCGTGCTCGGCGTGCTGTTCCTCAACCGCTTCTACGCGAAGTCGACGCGCGAGACGGCGCTGGTGCGCACGGGCCTCGGCGGGCGGCGGGTCCTGATCGACGGCGGTGCTCTTTCGCTTCCGATCCTTCATCGCATCGAGCGCATCAACATGCGCACGACGCGGCTGAGGATCGAGCGGCAGGGCGCGGCTTCGCTGATTTCCGAGGATCGCCTGCGCGTCGACGTGGCGATGGAATTCCACGTCCGGGTCGATCCCACGGCGGAGGGCGTGGCCACCGCCGCGCAGGCCTTCGGCTCCAAGACTTTCCGCGAGGAGGAGATGCAGGGGCTGATCGAGGGCAAGCTGGTCGACGCGATCCAGTCGGCCGTGGCCAGCCGCTCGATGGACGAGTTGCACGAGAGGCGCGACGCTTTCGTGGAGGCGGTCGCGGCGCGGCTTTCGCCCAATCTCGCCCGCTCGGGCCTTATGCTCGACTCGGTGTCGCTGGTGCGGCTCGACCAAACCCCGTTCAACGCGCTCGACGAGAACAACGCCTTCAACGCGGTTGGCATGCGCAAGCTTGCCGAACTCGTCAGCCACAACAAGAAGGCGCGCGTGCAGGTCGAGACCGAGGCGGACGTCGAGATCCGACGCCGGCTGTTGGACCAGACCCGCCAGCGGCTGCTGATCGAGCGCGAGCAGGAAGAGGCGGAGATCGCCAAGCGGCTCGACCTCGAGCGCCGCCGCATCGACCTCGACACCGAGATCCAGAATGCGCGCACAACCGCCGAGCGGATCGCGGAAGAGGCGCGGATCGCCAAGGCCGGCGAGGTGAAGCGCGCCGAGATCGAGCGCGACCTGGTGCTTCGCAAGCAGGAGATCGAGGCGCTGCTGGCCGTCGAGACGGCCAAGATCGACAACTCCATACGCATCGCGGCCAAGCGCGGCGAGGAACAGATCGCAGAGGCCGGTTTCGAGGCCGCCAAGACCAAGCTCGTCAAGGCGCAGGAAGCCGTGCAGACCGAGCGCGACGTCATGGCCGCGGAACGCAGCCGGCAGCTTGCGCTGCTCAAGGCACGCGAGGACGCCGAAGTCGACGACCAGAAGGTCAAGTCGCAGGTCGACACGATCCTGTCGCTTGCCAAGGCCGAGAGCAACGCCACCCAGGTCAAGGCCGAGGCGGAGCGTCACCGGCTGATCGCGGAGTCGGAAGGCAAGTCGGCGATGATCGAGGCCGAGAACGCCCAGAGCGAGCAGATCCTGCGGCTGCGGCTCGAGATGCACAAGCTCGACATGCTGCCCGAAATCACCTCGCAGATGATGAAGCCGGTCGAGAAGATCGACTCGATCCGCATCAACCACATCTCCGGCCTCGGCCCAATGGGTGGCGGCGGTTCCGGCGAAGGCGGCGGCGGGCAGGGCGGGTTCCAGTCGGCGCTCGATTCCATCATGGGCATGGCCATCGGCTTCCCGATGATCAAGAAACTCGGCGAGGAGATCGGCGTCGAGATGGACCACAACCTCGGCGCCCGGGCGCTCGACGCCATCAACCGCACGCCGGTTCGCAAGAAAGACTGATCGACCGAACCTGAAGACTTGGCTTCACCGGCGCGCCGGGAGACGCGCCGAAACGAGAAAAGGGGAATGACAATGACGATTTCCAGACGCACGATCCTCAAGAGCGCCGCCGCCGGCTCGGCGGTGCTGGCGAGCCCGGCCTTCATCCGCAACGCTTTCGCGGCCGATCCGATCAAGCTCGGCACCGTGTTCGACATCTCCGGCATCTTCGACGCCTACGGCAAGCCGATCGACATGGCGGTGAAGCTCGCGGTCAAGCAGATCAACGACGGCGGCGGCCTGCTCGGCCGGCCTGTCGAGCATATCGGCTACGACACGCAGTCGAACATGGCGCTCTACACGCAGTACGCGCAGCAGCTCACGCGGCAGGACAAGGTCGACGTCGTCCATGGCGGCATCCTGTCGGCGTCGCGTGAGGCGATCCGGCAGACGCTGCGCCGCGCCAACACGCTCTACTTCTACAACATCCAGTATGAAGGCGGCGTCTGCGACAAGAACTGCTTCGTCACCGGCGTGACGCCGGCGCAGACGACCGAGGTGCAGATCCCCTACACGATGGAGAAGTGGGGCAAGAAAGTCTACATCCTGGCCGCCGACTACAATTACGGCCAGCTGATGGCCCGCTGGATCCAGAAATACTTCAAGGACGGCGGCGGCGAGACGGTGGCGGTGGACTTCTTCCCGCTCGACGTGTCGGACTTCGGCTCGACCATCACCAAGATCCAGACGGCGGCGCCCGACATGGTCTATTCGGCGCTCGTCGGCGGCGCGCACCTGTCCTTCTACCGCCAATGGGCGGCGGCGGGCATGAAGTCGCGCATCCCGCTGGCCTCGACCACGCTCGGCGTCGGCTCCGAACACCTCGTGCTGACGCCCGAGGAAGGCGACGGGATCGTGGTCTGCTACAACTACTCGCCCGAACTCGACACGCCGGCCAACAAGGCCTTCACCACCGCCTGGGCCGATATGCACGGCGCGAACACGGTGCCCAACATCCACGAACTGGCGGTGTCCAACTACCAGGGCGTCATGCTCTGGGCCGAGGCGGTGAAAGCCGCGGGCTCGGTCGAGCAGGCCAAGGTGATCGAGGCGCTCGACGGCGGCCTGTCCTACGAGGGTCCGGCCGGCATGGTCACCATCGATCCGAAGACGCATCATGCGACGCTGGACGTGCACCTGATGGAGATGCGCGGCCAGAAGCTGAACGTCCTGCAGAGCTTCGGCGCGCGCCAGCCGATCGACACGCAACTCGTCTGCGATCTCGTCGCCAATCCCGACGACAACCAGCAGTACGAGATCAATATCTGACCAGACCCGGGGGGGGCGCGCAGCGCCCCCGGCCCCCCCACCCCAGC
>JBKBRJ010000044.1:19611-37484 GCA_046292285.1 Mesorhizobium sp.
ACCTCTTCTGCTATCTCTCCGCCAACCCCTCCCAAACCCACCATTAGTAGAACAATCTCTCCCCACCCCGGGCGGGCGCCCCCTGGGCGCCGGCCAACGCATCCGATGCACGGGTTCCATCGATCGGTGGAACGCAACGCCGGCCCGGTCTCGCGCTGGCCGCCTGACATTCTTGCACACGGGACCGGCATGGACCTCGCTGCCGTCTTCATTCTCGAAATCCTGTATTCGATCGCCGTTCTGGTGCTGATCAGCGCCGGGCTGGCGGTCGTGTTCGGGATGATGCGCGTCATCAACCTCGCCCATGGCGAGTTCATGATGATGGGCGGCTATGCGACGATCGTCGCCGTGCAGGCTGGCGTGAACGTCTACATCGCCATGCTGATCGTCGCGCCGCTGGTGGTCGGCGTCATCGGCCTGATCGTGGAGCGGCTGGTGATCCGGTTCCTCTACGGGCGGCTGGTCGACACCATGCTCGCCACCTGGGGCCTGAGCCTCGCCTTCACCGGCGCGGCGGTGATGATCTTCGGCAACACCACGACCGGCGTCTCGACGCCCATCGCGGGCTTCACGCTCGGCGCCTACCAGATCAACGGCTACAACTTCTTCATCATCATCGTGTCGATCCTGCTGCTGATCGCCGCCTATGCGATCCTGCGCGGGACTCGTCTGGGGCTCGTGGCGCGCGGCACGATGCAGAGCGCCGACATGGCGGCCGCCCTCGGCTACAGCCCGGACAGGGTCTACATGAGCACCTTCTTCGTCGGTTCGGCGCTGGCGGGGCTCGCGGGCGGGGTGCTGGCGCCGCTGGTCGGCCTGGTGCCGACCTGGGGGTCGGCCTACATCGCCAAGGCGTTCATCACCGTGATCTCCGGCGGGGCTTCGATCGTGCTCGGCCTGCTGTCCAGCGCCACCGTCTTCGGCCTCGTCTCGCAGACCTTCACCTTCCTTTCCGGCCCGGTGATCGGCGAGGTGGCGCTGCTCGTGGCTGCCATCATCCTGCTGCGCCTGCTGCCGCAGGGCATAACCGGACGCTTCTTCAAGGGGCGCCTGTGATGGAGACGGCCAAGCTTCGCGATGCCGCTTGGGTGGTGCTGGCGGGCATCATCCTGATGTTCGTGGCGCCGCTCGTGCTGAACTTCTACACGCTGACGCTGCTGGTGATCTACGGACTGCTGGCGCTGAGCCTCGGGCTGGTCTGGGGCTTCGGCGGCATCCTGTGCTTCGGCCAGGCCGCCTTCTACGGGCTCGGCGCCTATGCCTACGCGGTCTCGGCTTCCAACATCGGCGAGAGCACGGCGCCGATGCTGATCGCCATCGCCGTGCCCTTCGTCTTCGCCTTCCTGCTTGGCGCGATGATGTTCTACGGCCGGCTGACCGACGTCTACATGGGCGTCATCACGCTCGTCGTGACGCTGATCTTCTTCCGCTTCATGAACACGACGGCCGGTCCCGAGTACCAGATCGGAACGGCGCGTCTCGGCGGCTACAACGGCATGCCGGGCTACCAGACGCTGAACGTTCCGGGCAACCCGTCGGCCTACATCTACGATTCCAGCCTCTACTACGTCTGCTTCGTCATCCTGCTCGTGGTCTACGTGCTGGTGCGGCTGCTGCTCGCGAGCCCCTTCGGACGCATCGCGGTCGCGATCCGCGAGAACGAGGGCCGGGTCGAACTGATGGGCTACGACGCGCGGTTCCGGAAATCGGTGCTTTTCGCGATCGGGGGCGGCATCGCGGGGCTCGCCGGCGCGCTCTACGCCTCCTGGGCCGAGATCGTTACGCCGGGGCTGTTCTCGCTTGGCCAGTCGGCGGAGATCATCATCTGGTGCATCGTCGGCGGGCTTGGAACGCTGGTCGGCCCCGTGCTGGGCGCCGCCGCGCTCGGCTACCTGAAATTCGCGCTCGGCCAGCAGACGGCCGTCGACAACGTCCTGATCATGGGGCTGATCCTGGTGCTGGTGGTGCTGGTCCTGCCGCGCGGGGTGGTGCCGTCGCTGATGAGCGCTTTCGGCAGTTCGTCGCGTCGAAACCGGCCGGGCGCGATCCGGCGCGGGCGGCGGGGCAGGGGGCGCAACGATGGCTGACGTCGTCCTGGAGACCCGCGGTCTCACCATGCGCTTCGGCGGCGTGACCGCCGTCGACAACGTGTCCTTCAAGCTGCGCCGCAATGAACTGCGTTGCCTGATCGGTCCGAACGGCGCCGGCAAGACGACGTTTTTCCGCTGCCTGACGGGAATACTGAAACCGACGTCGGGCGAAGTCTTCATCGACGACGTCGAAACGACGGGATGGGACCCGCAATTCATCGCGCGCTTGGGCATCGGCATCAAGACGCAGGTGCCGAGCGTCATGGACGGGCTGTCGGTGCGCGAAAACATCTGGCTGTCGGCCTACCGGCTGACCGGCACGAAGGAAGCCGACCGGACGACGGCCGAGGTTATCGAGCGGCTCGGCCTCGGCGACATCGCGCGCGCCACCGTCGGGCGGCTCGCCCATGGCGAACGCCAGCGCGTCGAACTCGGCATCGTCATCGCCGCGCGGCCCTGGCTGGTGCTGCTCGACGAACCGGCTGCCGGCATGACCGGCGAGGAGGTGGAGCGGATGGTGGCGATCATCCACGAGATCAACCGCGACGCCGCGCTGATCATCGTCGAGCACGACATGCAGTTCATCCGCTCGATCGCGGCGCAGATCACCGTCTTCTCGCAAGGGGCCATCCTGATGGAGGACACCGTCGATGCGGTGATGAGCGACCAGCGCGTGCGCGACGTCTATCTCGGGAAGAGAGGGTGAGGATGGTCGACCGCCACGAGACCGCAACATGACCGAACAGCGTCCCGCCCTCGAAATCCGCGGCCTGACCGCCGGCTATGGGCGCATTCCGGTGCTTCACGGGATCGACCTGACGGTCGCGACGGACGAGATCGTCGGCATTCTCGGTCACAACGGCATGGGCAAGTCGACGCTCCTGAAGACGGTGATGGGTTTCATCCCGGCGACAGGGGGGTCGGTGCGTCTCGATGGCGAGGACATCACCGGACTTCCGCCGCACCAGCGCTCGCAGCGCGGCATCGGCTACGTGCCGCAGGGTCGGGGCATCTTCCCCAAGCTCTCGGTGCGCGACAATTTGCGGATGGCCTGGCACGCCGACACCGGAACGGACGAAGCCGAGGCGGTGGAGCGCGTGCTCGCCGACTTTCCGCGCGTCACCCGGCTGCTCGACCGCGACGGCGGGGCGCTGTCCGGCGGCGAGCAGCAGCTCCTGGCGCTTGCGCGCTGCCTGATGGGCAATCCCTGGCTGCTCCTTCTCGACGAGCCGACCGAAGGCATCCAGCCCTCGATCATCGAGGAGATCGAGGACACGCTGACGAAGCTGCGCAGGAGCCGCGGCCTGACCGTCGTGCTGGTGGAGCAGAACTTCGAGTTCATCGCCACGCTGTCCGACCGCGTGGTGGTGCTGGAGCGCGGCCGCGTCACCGGCGAGATTCATGCCGAAGCGCTGAAGGATCCGCGCCAGGTGGAGGAATTCCTGGGCTTCGGATCGGTACGACGCACGCGGGCGGGTGGCGCAGGCCATGCGACATCGGCTCATGCGCCGAGAGCGAAGGCGGGTTCGCGGCCATCCGGTATCCCGGCGCAGGCCGCGGCCGACGTGCCGACCTTCGGCCCCGCCAGCAATCCGGCGGCGCCCGCCCATGCCGTGATTTCGTCCGCTGCGCCGACGGCGCGCCCCGCGCCGATGGCCAGCACACCTTCATCTTCCGCCCATGCCGCGCCTCCCGCCGCAGCGCCCGCGGCGATGCCGCGCCGGCCGGAGCCGGCCGTAACCGAACTTCCCAGGGAGTATCCCATGCACGTCAGGCGACCCACGCTGGAGCAGATGCGCAGCCTCGTCGGCGGCCTCCACATGTCCATGGGAGACCGCGAACTGATGGACTACATGACGCTGATGGAGGGTACGTTCGAGGCCTACGACGTCGTCGCCTCGATGCCCGACAACCTGCCGCAGGTGAAGTATCCCCGGACGCCGGGCTACCGCCCCTCGGCGGCCGAGAACCCGATGAACGCCTGGTACGTGAAGTCGGAGGTGCGCGGCGCGCATTCGGGGCCGCTTTCGGGCCGCACCATCGTGCTGAAGGACAATGTCTGCCTTGCAGGCGTGCCGATGATGAACGGCGCCTCGACGCTCGAAGGCTATACGCCCGACGTCGACGCCACGGTGGTCACCCGCATCCTCGATGCCGGCGGCACGATCGTCGGCAAGGCGCATTGCGAGTATTTCTGCCTCTCCGGCGGCAGCCATACCAACGCGACCGGGCCGGTGCACAATCCCTGGAAAATGGGCTACATCGCCGGCGGTTCGTCGTCGGGCTCCGGCGCGCTGGTGGCCGCGGGCGAGGTCGACATGGCGATCGGCGGCGACCAGGGCGGCTCGATCCGCATGCCGGCGTCCTTCTGCGGCGCCTACGGCATGAAGCCCACGCACGGCCTCGTTCCCTACACGGGGGTGATGCCGATCGAACCGACCATCGACCATGCCGGGCCGATCACCCAGAACGTGCGCGACAACGCGCTGCTGCTCGAGGTGATCGCCGGCGAGGATGGGCTCGACCCGCGCCAGTATGCGCCCAGGCTGGACCGCTATACGGACGCGCTCGGCCGGGGCGTGTCGGGGATGCGGATCGGCATCGTGCGCGAGGGCTTCGGCCTCGCCAACTCGGAAGCCGACGTCGACGACAAGGTGCGTGCCGCGGCGGCCCGTTTCCGCGAACTCGGCGCGACCGTCGAAGACATTTCGGTGCCGATGCACCTCCAGGGCCAGGCGATCTGGACGCCGATCGCGCTGGAGGGCCTGACCGACATCATGATGCACGGCAACGGCTTCGCCACCGGCTGGAAGGGGCTCTACGTCACCAGCCTGCTCGACTATCACTCCAACTGGCGCAGCCGCGCCGACGAACTGTCGAAGAGCCTGAAGATTTCGATGTTCGTGGGCGAATACATGCTCAAGCACCATCGCGGCCACTACTACGCCAAGGCGCAGAACCTGTCGCGCCGGCTGCGGGCGGCCTATGACGCGGCGCTTTCGCAGTACGACCTGCTCCTGATGCCGACCATGCCGATCAAGGCGCAGAAGATCCCGCCGGCCGATGCGTCGCTCGCGCTCTACATCCAGCGCGCCTTCGAGATGATCGGCAACACCTGCCCCTTCGACGCGACCGGCCATCCGGCGATGACGGTGCCGGTGGGACTTTCGGAAGGCCTGCCCATCGGCATGATGCTGATCGGCAAGCACTACGAGGAAAGCACGATCTACCGCGCCGCCGCCGCCTTCGAGCGGATCGGCGACTGGAGGACGATGTAGCGGCGGGCGATGTTGGGAGGAGCATGGTGAGCGCCCTGTCGCAGTCGCTGGCGAGCGGCCTGTCGTCGAGCCTGCTCGGCGCCGGGACGACGCCGCCGACCGAGCCGACCCTGCGCAAGCCGCGCGGCGGTCTCTCCCACGTCGTCGGGGACAGGTCGACGCCTCTGCTCACCAAGACCATCCCGCAGGTGTTCGCGGAGACCGCGGCTCGGCGCGGGCCGCATCCGGCCGCGATCTTCCGCGAGGCGGGCAAGCGCTTCACCTGGAGCGATCTCGCCAAGGAGGTCGACGCCATCGCCGCGGGCCTGCTGGCGCTGGGGCTGCAGAAGGGCGACCGCGTCGGCATCTGGTCGCCGAACCGGCCGGAATGGCTGGTGGCGCAATTCGCCACCGCGCGGATCGGTGTCGTGCTCGTCACGATCAATCCCGCCTACCGGACCTCCGAACTCGAATACGTGCTGAACAAGGTCGGCTGCAAGGCGCTGATCACCGCCGCGCGCTTCAAGTCGAGCGACTATCTGGACATGATCCGGACGCTGACGCCGGAACTCGAAACGGCGGAGCCGGGGCGGCTCGCGGCCGCGCGGCTACCGGCGCTCAGGACCGTCGTGCGGATGGGGTCGGAGCGGTCGCCCGGCATGCTGTCGTTCGACGAACTCGCGCGGCTCGCGGGGCCAGCGCAGAGGAACAGGCTCGACCTCGTCACGGCGACGCTCGATGCGGACGATCCGATCAACATCCAGTTCACGTCAGGCACGACCGGCGCGCCGAAGGGCGCGACATTGACCCATGCCAACATCCTCAACAATGCGGACATCGTGACGCGAACGATCCGCCTGAGGGAGACGGACCGGCTCTGCATTCCCGTGCCGCTCTACCACTGCTTCGGCATGGTTCTGGGCACGCTCGGCTGCGTGACGAAGGGCGCGACGATGGTGTTTCCGGGCGAGGCGTTCGTGCCTGTGACGGCGCTCGAAGCGATCGCCGCCGAGCGGTGCACGGGGTTCTACGGCGTGCCGACCATGTTCGTCGCCATGCTCGACAGCCCGGATTTCAAGCGCCACGACGTGACCTCGCTCCGGACCGGCATCATGGCCGGCGCGCCCTGTCCGATCGAGGTGATGAAGCGGGTCGTGACGGACCTTCACATGCCGGAAGTGACGATCGCCTACGGCATGACGGAGACGAGCCCGGTCTCGTTCCAGTCCGACGTCGACGATCCGATCGGCAAGCGGGTGGCGACCGTCGGACGCATCGGCGCGCATGTCGAGGTGAAGATCGTCGACGAGCGCGGGCAGATCGTGCCGGTCGGCCAGTCCGGCGAACTGTGCACCCGCGGCTACTGCGTGATGAAGGGCTATTGGGACGAGCCAGAAAGGACCGCCGAGTCGATCGACGCCGAAGGCTGGATGCATTCGGGCGATCTCGCGACGATCGACCGCGACGGCTACTGCAACATCGTCGGGCGCGTGAAGGACATGGTGATCCGGGGCGGCGAGAACGTCTATCCGCGCGAGATCGAGGAATTCCTCTACCGGCATCCTAAGGTGTCGGAGGTCCAGGTGTTCGGCGTGCCGGACCCCCGCTATGGCGAGGAACTCTGCGCCTGGATCGTGTTGCATCCGGGCGAGACCGCGACCGAGGAGGAGATCCGCGCCTTCTGCCGCGGCCAGATCGCGCACTACAAGGCGCCGCGTTACGTGCGGTTCAAGGATGCGTTGCCGATGACGGTGACCGGCAAGCCGCAGAAGTTCGTCATGCGCGACGCCATGATCGCCGAACTGGGGCTGAAGGCCGCCGCGACGGCGTGACGTGACGCGCAGCCGGAAACGCCCGTCCCGAGGCGGCGAGGAGAAAGCGGAGTCGCGCCAAGGGGTTGCGCGCAGCGGTTCCCGGGTCGATTCCAGGCCTTAATGCATCCCTTCACCGGTCGCATCCTTGAGCGCGGTCGCGAGTTGCATGGCGAAGCGGGCGGAGGCGACGGGAAGGGTGCGGCCGCGCATCTGGCCGAGGATCAGGTTGCCCGGCGGCAGGTCGCGTTCGGAGATCGGCCGGAAGACGATCGAACCGTCGCCCGGATCGCGAAGGCCGATCGGGATCTGGAAGCCGATCACCTTCTCGTGCAGGACATAGTGGCGGATCAGGTCGAAGCTCTCGGTCTCGACGACGGGCGAGACGCGGCGCGTGCCTCGCCTGGCGGCGAAGTCGAGCAGGTGGCGCACGCCATACTTCACCGAGGGCGCGACGTGGCGCGTGTCCAGGCAGTCGCGCAGCCGCAGTTCGGGCTTGCGGGCGAGGGGATGGTCGGGCGCCATCACCACGTTGACGGCCTGCGGCACCGCCTGGATGACCTCGAAATCGACGAGGTAGACCGGCTCGAAGACCAGCGCCAGATCGCTCGAGTAGCTCGCCAGTTCCTGCTCGGCCTGCGAGCGGTCGCGGATGTTGACCGTGAAGGTGACGCCCGGATGATCGCGCCGGTAGCGTGCGATCTGTTGCGGCAGGAAATAGGGCAGAAGCGCCTGCGAACAGGCGATCGAGACATGGCCGCGCCGCTCGCCCGACAGGTCTGCGACCTGGCCCTGCACCCGCGACAGGTCTGACAGGGTGGCGCGGTAGTGGTGCAGCAGGAGTTCGCCGGCGGGATTGAGCCGCACGCCGCCCGGCAACCGCTCGAAAAGCTCGGCGCCGAACTCGTCCTCGAAGCCGTTGATGCGGCGGTTGAGGGCTGAGGCGGTAATGTTCATGTCCTCGGCCGCCTTTCGCATCGATCCGGCGCGCGCGACCGCCTCGATCAGCCGAAACGTCTGAAGATGTTTCATTTTCCCCGCTCCAAACCCACCCGGTGAAAATAATGCACCGGGATGGTGAATTTATAGCAATTTTCGAGAACGGCAAAATCTGCAACCTCGGCCGAAGCCAGTTTTCGTGCATGCAGAGGTTTCGCCATGGCGCATCGTTCGGCCCTTCTTCGCAGCTTCGGCGCGCGCGGCGACGTCCTTTCCGGCGGTCGGGGCTGATCGATCCATGGATGCCGCCGACCGCATCGAGAACCTGCCCTTCACGCTCGCGGACCTGCGGCGGGCCTATGCCGAAGGCGTCTCTCCGGAGGCGGTCGTCGTCGAGGCGTTCCGCCGACTGGATGCGGCAGGCGATCCGGGCATCCTGATCCTCGATGCACGGGAACAGGCGCTCGCCGCCACCCGCGCGCTCGGAGCGCCGGATGGACGGCCGCTCTGGGGCATCCCTTTCGTGGTCAAGGACAACATCGACGTGGCAGGCCTCGAGACGACGGCGGCGTGCCCGGACTTCGCCCATGTCGCGAACGCGGACGCCTTCGTGGTCTCGCGGCTCAAGGATGCCGGCGCGATCCTGGTCGGCAAGGCCAACCTCGACCAGTTCGCGACCGGTCTCGTCGGCGTCCGTTCGCCTTATCCCGTGCCACGGAACGCAATCGATCCGGACCTGGTGCCGGGCGGTTCGTCATCCGGATCGGCGGTCGCGGTGGCGCGCGGCATCGTCGCCTTTTCGCTCGGCACCGACACGGCCGGATCCGGGCGGGTGCCCGCCGCGCTCAACAACATCGTCGGGCTGAAGCCGACACTCGGCGCGCTGTCGGGCAGCGGCGTCGTGCCGGCCTGCCGTACGATCGACACGATCTCGATCTTCGCGATGACGGTGGCGGAGGCCTTCGAAATCCACGGCATCGCGGCCGGCTTCGACCCGCGCGACGCCTATTCGAGGCCGGTGCCGGTTCGGTCCCTCAACGCCATGCATCCGGGCATCCGCATCGGCGTTCCCGACGAAGCCACGCTCGACACCCGCGGGGATCGCGCGCAGGCCGAGCATTTCCGCGAGACGCTGGTTCGGCTGCGCACCGCCGGCGCCTCGGTGACCGAGATCGACTTCGAACCGTTCCTTGCCGTCGCACGCATGCTCTACGAGGGCGCGTGGCTGGCCGAGCGAGTGGCGGCGGTCGGCAAGCGGCTCGTCGATGCGCCCGAAACGCTGCACCCGACCACCCGCGCGGTGCTCGAGCCGGGGCTGAAGCTGACGGCGGTGGATGCCTTCGAGGGAATGTACCGGCTGAAGGCGCTGGCGCGGCGGTGCGAGGAATTGATGGAGGACATCGACCTTCTCTGCGTGCCGACGATCCCGACGGTGGTGACGCTGGCCGAGATCGCCGCCGATCCGATCGGCCCCAACTCGATGCTCGGCACCTACACCAATTTCGTCAACCTGCTCGACCTGTGCGGCATCGCGGTTCCGACCGGGCCGCGAGGGGACGGCCGACCCGGCAGTCTCACCGTGCTCGGCCGCCGGGGGGAGGACCATCTCGCAGCCTCCGTCGCCATGGCGATCGAGGCCGGAACGCTCGGCGCCACGGGCTGGCCACGCCCGGCCGCGCAGCCGGCGGCGAGCCTCGTCGAGGCGGACGAGATCGCCGTCGCGGTCTGCGGCGCGCACATGTCGGGCCTGCCGCTCAATCCCGAGCTCACCTCGCGCGGCGCGCGCTTCCTCAAGGCCTGCCGTACCGCACCCGAGTATTCGCTGCACGCACTGGCGGGCGGACCGCCGTTCCGGCCCGGCATGGTGCGCAAGCGCGGCGGCGGGGCGGCGATCGAGGTGGAGGTCTGGGCGCTGCCGCGCGCGGCCTTCGGCGATTTCATGGCGGGAATTCCCTCGCCGCTGGCGATCGGCAGCCTGGCGCTCGACGACGGCAGCCTGGTCAAGGGGTTCCTGTGCGAGCCCCACGGCCTCGAAGGCGCCCGCGACATCACCCGTTTCGGCGGCTGGCGCGGATATCTGCGCGACAAGGACAAGCCGCAGCCGATGGGGGCGCGCGCCCATGCGGTCTGAGTTCATCCCCGCCGCCGAATTTCCGGGCCGCTCGGCCCGGCTCTTCACCTGCAACCTTCCAATCAAACCCTGGAGCCTCCCATGACGTCGATGCTTTCCCGTCGTTCCCTGCTCAAGGCCGGCGCCGCCGGCCTGGCGGCGAGCGCTCTGCCCCTCGGTTTCGCCCGCGCCCAGAATCCGATCGTGCTTGGCGCGGTCTATGTCGGCCCGCGCGACGATTTCGGCTGGAACCAGGCGCACGCGGTCGCGATGGACATCCTCAAACAGGTGCCCGGCGTGACCGTCATCGAGGAGGAGAAGGTTCCGGAGACGGACGCCGTCTCGCAGACGATGGAATCGATGATCAACCTCGACGGCGCCAACCTGATCCTCGCCACCTCCTTCGGCTACTACAATCCCTTCGTGGTCGAGACCGCCAAGAAGTATCCGAACGTCGAGTTCCGGCACGCCGCGCCGCTCTGGAACGAGGCGACGGACCCGAAGAACGCCGGCAGCTATTTCTGCTACCTGAACCAGGCGCACTACGTGAACGGCGTCGCCGCCGGCCTGTCGACGACCTCCAACAAGATCGGCTTCGTGGCCGCCAAGCCGATCCCGTCGGTGCTGTCCAACGTCAACTCGGTTCTTCTGGGCGCACGCAGCGTCAACCCGAATGCGACCGTGCAGGTGATCTTCACCGGCGAATGGTCGATGCCCGTCCGCGAGGCCGAGGCCGCCAACGCGCTGATCGACGCCGGCTGCGACGTCATCACCTGCCACGTCGACGGGCCGAAGGTCGTGATCGAGACCGCCGAGACGCGCGGCGTCAAGAGCTGCGGCCACAATGCCAGCCAAGCGCCGCTGGCGCCGAAGGGCTTCATCACCGGCGCCGAGTACAAGTGGGAGACGATCTACAAGATCTACGCCGATGCCCTGGCCAAGGGCGAGGCGCTGCCGAACTTCATAGCCGGCGGCTACCACAACGACATGCTCCGCAACACGGCCTTCGGCGCGGGCGCGACCCCGGAAGCCATCAAGGCCGGCGAGGCCGCCATCGCCGACCTCATCGCCGGCAAGCCGATCTATGTCGGCCCGCTCAAGGACAACACGGGCAAACTCGTCATCGAAGGCTCGATGGACAATTACGATCCGGTGCTCGACGGCATGAACTACCTGCTGGAAGGCGTCCAGGGCTCGATCACCTGAGGCAATGCCCGCGGGCGGCGGCATGCCGCCGCCCGAACTTTCGTCATCGAGCACGGAGTGAGCAATGACCGCCGTCGTCTCCCCACCCGCCATGCGATCCTTCAGCCTCGGCCCGAAATCGGCGCGGGTCGTCGAGGCGCTGGTCATCCCGGCCGGCGCGCTGGTCGCGTCGGCCATCCTGTTCTCGATCTTCCTCGTCGTTCTCGGCAAATCGCCGGCGACCTTCTTCAGCCTGATCTGGACCGGCGGTTTCGGGTCCTCCTTCTCGATCCAGAACACCTTGCAGCGCAGCGCGCCGCTGATCCTGACCGGGCTCGCCTTCGCCATTCCCGCCCGCATCGGCCTGACGCTGATCGGCGCGGAGGGCGCGCTGGTGCTCGGCGGGTTCACCGCCGCCGCCGTGGCGATCCCACTGGTGACGGGCGGTATCGCTCCGTTTCTCACGCTGCCGATCATGGCGCTGTCGGCGATGGCCGTCGGCGCCGTGTGGATCGGGTTCGCCGGCTGGCTGAGGCACTATCGCGGCGTCAACGAGACGATCTCGTCGCTGCTTCTGTCCTATATCGCCGTCGCCATCATGAACTTCTTCGTGGAGGGCCTGTTGCGCGACCCGGCATCGGCCAACAAGCCATCGACCATGCCGATCGGCGACGCGTACCGGGTCGGCGCAATGCCGGGCACCTCGGTGCATTGGGGGCTGGCGGCGGGGCTGATCCTGGCCGTGCTGCTATGGATCCTGATGACGCGCACGACCTTCGGCTTCGCCGCGCGCATGACCGGCGGCAATGTGCGCGCCGCCAAGGCGCAAGGCCTGCCGGTCGGCTTCCTGGTCGTCGCCTGCTGCGCCATCGCGGGGGCCTGCGCCGGGCTTGCCGGCTTCTACGAGGTCGCCGCCGTGCATGGCCAGGCCAACGCATCGCTGGTGGCCGGCTACGGCTTCACCGGCATCCTCGTGGCCTTCCTAGCGCGCCAGAACCCGCTCGCGGTCGTGCCGGTCGCCATCATGTTCGGCGCGCTCGCGGCCTCGGGCGGACTGATCCAGCGGCGCATGGGCATGCCGGACGCGACCGTCCTGGTGCTCCAGGGGATCATCTTCGTGGTGCTGCTGGTGTCGGAGACCTTCTACGGACGCATCCCTTTCCTTCAAGCCAGGACGACGGGAGACCGGACATGACGGGCGCCGACCTCTTCATCGTGATGATCGCCATGCTGGGCGGCGCGATCCGCGTCTCCACGCCGTTCATGTTCGTGGCGCTGGGCGAATGCCTGACCGAGAAGTCGGGCCGCATCAATCTCGGGCACGAGGGCAACCTGGTGCTCGGCGCGATGGTCGCCTATGCGGGCTCCTACACGACCGGCAGCCCTTGGCTCGGCGTCCTGATGGCCGGTTGCGCGGGCCTCGTGCTGGGCGCGATGCACGGCTACATCTGCAAGCTTCCCAAGGTGAACGACATCGCCGTCGGCATCGCCTTCATGAGCTTCGGCACCGGGCTCGCCTTCTTCTTCGGCAAGCCCTTCATCCAGCCCTCGGCGCCGCGGCTGGAGGCGATCCCGCTCGGCGACTGGACCGGCAACTCGTCGATCGCGCAGGCGCTCCAGGTCAATCCGCTGTTCTTCGTCGGCATCGCGCTCGCGGTCTTCCTGTGGTGGGCGTTCCGCAACATGCGCTGGGGCCTGATCCTCAGGATGACCGGAGACAGCGCGGCTTCGGCCAAGGCGATGGGCGTATCGGTCGACCTCGTGCGACTGCTCGCCACCGCCGCCGGCGGGTTCCTCGCCGGCATCGGCGGGGCTTTCCTGTCGCTCTACTATCCCGGAAGCTGGAACGAGGGACTGTCGTCGGGGCAGGGCCTGATGGCGGTGGCGCTGGTCATCTTCGCGCGCTGGGACCCGGTGCGCTGCGTCTTCGCGGCGCTGCTGTTCGGGGCGGCCGGCGCGATCGGTCCGTCGCTGCAATCGATCGGCATCAGCCAGGGCTACTACTTCTTCAACGCCGCCCCCTACATCCTGACCCTTTTCATCATGATCGCCTCGGCCCGCTCCAAGAGCGCGGCGCGCGAGGCCCCCGGCGAACTGTCGATCGTCAAGTGAGGACCAGACCATGAGCCTTGTCGATGAACGCATCGCGAATGCCCGCGTGCCGGGCGCCGTCACGGTGGCGTCCGATCCCTATCCCTGGCCATTCGACGGCGACTTCGGGCCGCACAACACGGCGCTCGTCGTGATCGACATGCAGACCGACTTCTGCGCGCCCGGCGGATACGTCGATTCAATGGGTTACGACATTTCTCTGACGCGCAAGCCGATCGGGCCGATCCAGACCGTGCTGGCGGCGATGCGGGCCAAGGGCTACTTCGTCATCCACACACGGGAGGGACACAAGCCTGATCTCTCCGACCTGCCGGCCAACAAGCGCTGGCGCTCGCAGCGCATCGGCGCGGGCATCGGCGACCAGGGTCCGTGCGGGCGCATCCTCGTGCGCGGCGAGCCGGGCTGGGAGATCATCCCCGAACTCCAGCCGGAGCCGGGCGAGGCGATCATCGACAAGCCGGGCAAGGGAACGTTCCTCGCCACCGACTTCGACCTCGTGCTCCAGACGCGGCGCATCCGCAACATCGTGTTCACCGGGGTGACCACCGACGTCTGCGTGCACACGACCATGCGCGACGCCAACGATCGCGGCTACGAATGCCTGCTGCTCGAGGACTGCTGCGCGGCGACCAAGGTGGAGAACCATCTCGCGGCGATCGACATGATCAAGATGCAGGGCGGCGTGTTCGGCGCGGTGGCGACGTCCACCGCTTTCCTGGAGGCGCTGCCATGAGCGCCCAGATGATCGCCGATACGGCGCACGCGCCGGTCGCCAAGCGCGCGCCGTCGCTGCAGACGGCGGGGATGACAAAGATCTTCGGGCCGCTGGTGGCGCTGGACAATGTGTCGATCAAGGTCGAGGCGGGGTCCTTCCATGCCCTGCTCGGCGAGAACGGGGCGGGCAAGTCGACGCTCGTCAAGTGCATCATGGGCTTCTACTCGGCAGACCGGGGGTCGGTGCTGCTCGACGGGAAGGAGGTCGAGGTGAAGAGCCCGCGCGACGCGCGCGACCTCGGCATCGGCATGGTCTATCAGCACTTCACGCTGGTGCCCTGCCTCACGGCGGCGGAAAACCTCGTCATCTCGCGCGCCGACGCGCCGTCGATCATCGACTGGAAGGCCGAGATGCCGAAGCTCGAGGCGTTCATGGCGCGCATGCCGTTCCAGGTGCCGCTCGACAAGCAGGTGTCGACGCTGTCGGCGGGCGAGAAGCAGAAGCTCGAAATCCTGAAGCTGCTCTACCTCGACCAGCGCTTCCTGATCCTCGACGAGCCGACCTCGGTGCTGACGCCGGGCGAAGCCGACGAGGTGCTGGGGCTGCTCGGCGAGATGGCCGCGCGGGGCGAGATCACGGTGCTGATGATCTCCCACAAGTTCCGGGAGGTGAAGGCCTTCTGCGACTCCTTCACCGTGCTGCGGCGCGGCCGGCTGACCGGTTCCGGCGACGCGCGCACGGCAACGGTGGCCGAGATGAGCGGCATGATGATCGGCGACACCGAGGTGCGCGAGCGGGCCGAGCGCGTCATCCACAACGACCGCTCCGCCGTGCTCGAACTCGCCGGCCTCTGCGCCGAGGACGAGGAGGGGCGGCTGGCGATCGACCGGGTCAATCTCAAGATCCGGTCGGGCGAGATCGTCGGCATCGCCGGGGTCTCGGGCAACGGCCAGAGCGCGCTGGTCGAGGCGCTCGCCGGCCAGCGGCCGCTGTCGGACGGGCGGGTCTTCATCCACGGCAAGCCGTTCGAGCCGAGGCGCTCCGACTTCGATCGCTTCAAGGTCTTCGGGCTGCCGGAGGAACCGCTGAAGAACGCGACGGTGCCGCGCATGAGCGTGGCCGAAAACATGGCGTTCCGCGCCTTCGACAAGCCGCCGATGGCGAGCCTCGGCTGGTGGCTCTCGCCCGGGCCGATGCGCCGCAAGGCGGAGGAGCTGATCGCGCGCTACCGGGTGAAGACCACCTCGCCGGATTCGCCGATCGAGGCCTTGTCGGGCGGCAATGTCCAGCGCGCGGTGCTGGCGCGCGAACTGTCGGGCGAGGTCGACGTGCTGATCGTCGCCAATCCCTGCTTCGGGCTCGACTTCGCCTCGGTCGCCGAGATCCGCAGCCAGATCATGGAGCAGCGCAACCGTGGCGCGGCGGTGCTTCTGGTCTCGGAAGACCTCGACGAGATCCTCGAACTGTCCGACCGGGTGGCGGTGATGTCGGGTGGCACGATCAGCTATGTCGCGCCGATCGGCGAGACCGACCGCAACACCATAGGCCAGCACATGGCGGGGCATTGACATGGCGATCACCGTCGAGGCGCGGCCCTATCCCTTCACGCTCGAGCCGGCGCAGACGGCGCTGGTCGTGATCGACATGCAGCGCGACTTCATCGAGCCGGGCGGCTTCGGCGCGGTGCTCGGCAACGACGTGTCGCGGCTGACTGCCATCATTCCAGCGGTGGCGGCGCTGCTGTCCTTGTTTCGCGGCCAGAAGCTGCCGATCCTGCACACCCGCGAGGCGCACCGGCCCGACCTGTCCGACTGCCCGCCGGCCAAGCGGCTGCGCGGCAAGCCGGGCTTGCGGATCGGCGACGAAGGCGCGATGGGCCGCATCCTCGTCGCAGGTGAGCCGGGCAACCAGATCGTGCCCGAACTGGCGCCGCTGCCCGGCGAGATGGTCATCGACAAGCCCGGCAAGGGCATGTTCTGGGCGACCGGCCTGCATGAAACCCTGTCGGCGAAGGGCATCAGGCAACTCGTCTTCGCCGGCGTCACCACCGAGGTCTGCGTCCTGACCTCGATGCGCGAGGCCAACGACCGCGGCTACGAGTGCCTTCTGATCGAGGAGGCGACGGAGAGCTATTTTCCGGGGTTCAAGGCGTCGGCGATCGAGATGATCGTGGCGCAGGGCGGCATTGTCGGTTGGGTGGCGACGCTCGCCGCGCTCGAGACGGCGTTCGCGCGGGAGCTGGCGCATGGGTGAACAGGGACGCTGGGCCGGGCGCAATCCCGGCAAGGACATCGTGCGTCACGACGTCTGGCGCGTGCTGGAGGAGCATGGCGTCGCCGTCGGGCCGGCCTGGAGCATGATCCCCAATTTCGTCGGCGCCGACGTGGCCGCCTGGCGGCTGGCGCAGACCGAGGCCTGGAGGGCGGCGCGCACGGTCAAGACCAATCCCGACCATGCGCAGATCCCGATCCGCATCCGCGCTCTCTACGAGGGCAAGACGGTCTATACGCCGGTGCCCTACCTGACGCATGATTTCCCCTATCTTCGGCTCGACCCGAAGCGGCTCGAAGCCGACGGCGTCTCGTTCGAACTCGCGGCCACCGCGCAGGGGTTCATGCAGCATGGCGAGCGCATCGAGTTCGAGGATGTCGAGCCGCTCGACTTCTGCGTGGTCGGCTCGGTGGCGGTCGGGCGCGGGGGAGGGCGCACCGGCAAGGGCGCCGGCTTCGCCGACCTGGAGACCGGCATCTTCCGCGAGCTCGGCATCGTCGGCGATCGGACACCGATCGCGACCACCGTGCATTCGCTGCAACTCGTGCCCGACGAGGTCGTGGTGATCGAGGCGCATGACAGTCCGCTCGACTTCATCGCCACGGAGGCCGAACTGATCGAGACGCGCAACGCCATGCCGCGGCCGGCCGGGGTAACCTGGGACAAGGTCAGGCCCGACCAGTTCGAGACGATTCCGTTCCTCGGGCGGCTGCGCGACCGGATGCTGGCGCGCAGGCAGGAGAACTGAGCGATGGTCGTCAACGATCCGGAGACGCTGGCAGAGGCGACCGCCATCTTCGAGGCCTACGAGGCGGCGCTTCTGGCCAACGACAATGCGACGCTCGAGGCGATGTTCCTGCCGTCCGAGCTGACGATCCGCTACGGCGTGGCGGAGGTCCAGCACGGCTACGAGGAGATCCGCGCGTTCCGCAAGGCGCAGGCGCCGTTCGAGCGGAGGCTGGCGCGCACCGTCGTCACCACCTATGGCAAGGATTTCGCCATCGCCTCGACGCTGTTCCTGCGCGACGACTTTCCAGGCGAGGTCGGGCGGCAGATGCAGACCTGGGTCCGCACCGACGAGGGCTGGAAGGTCGCCGCCGCGCATGTCTCGATGATGCCGGAGAACGGGCCGTAGCGGACCGCCACCGCGGTCGGGCGCGCGGCGGTGCGTCGCCACGCCCGGAGGTCTCTGTTCGCTCGCGCGCCGCACGCTCGCCTTCGGCTCGCTGGCGCTCCGCGGGGGCGCGCCAAGGGGCGCGGCGCCCGGTCGGGCGCGCGGCGATGCGTCGCCACGCCCGCCGAAGCGTCTGGCCATTGAAAAATCCCTCCGCGGAGGGGGGCGGTGCGCGCGCCGCCGGACGGACCGTCCGCGCTGGTTTCCAG
>JBKBRJ010000045.1:0-37240 GCA_046292285.1 Mesorhizobium sp.
GTCAGGCGCCAAATCCTCCCCCGTTTACGGGGGAGGGGGACCACGAAGTGGTGGAGGGGGCGCGGCCGGCAAAGCAAGGCGACAAGGCTTCCCCCTCAGGGCGTAAACCGCGCCAGCGCCTCGAGGTCCAGCGCCTCGGCCGGGGCGGGCGCGTCGGGCGCCGGCGAATAGAGCGCATCCTCCGCGCCCCAGTCGCTTGCGGTCGAAAACACCGCGCGGCCGTCTTCCACGCGCACCTGTCCCCGCGCGACCATGGCGAGCGCCATGGCGTAGAGCCTGTGCTCGGCCTTCAGCACGCGGGCGGCGAGCGCGTCGGCGCTGTCGCCGGCCAGCACCGGCACCGCCGCCTGCGCCACGATCGGGCCGTCGTCCATCGCCTCGGTGACGAAATGCACCGTCGCGCCGTGCAGCTTCACGCCCGCGTCCAGCGCCCGGGCATGCGTGTCGAGCCCCGGAAAGGACGGCAGCAGCGAGGGGTGGATGTTGATCATCCGGCCGGCCCATCGCGCCACGAAGCCCGGCGTCAGGATGCGCATGTAGCCGGCGAGGCAGACGATCTCGGCGCCGAGTTCGGTCAGCGCAGCGCCGATCGCCGCGTCATGGGCGGCGCGGTCGGGAAAGTCGCGCTGCGGCACCACGCGGGTGGGAATGCCACGCATGCGCGCCGATTCCAGCCCGCGCGCCTTCGGCGTGTTGGCGATGACGCCGACGATCTCGGCCGGGTAGTCCTCGCCGGCGGCGGCCGCCACCAGCGCCTCCATGTTCGAGCCGCGGCCCGAGATCAGGATGGCGACGCGTTTCCTTGCGCTCATAACTCGATCGTCCCCCGGTAGATGACGCCCGCCTCGCGGCGCGGCACGATGCGGCCGATCGGCATCACCGTCTCGCCCGCCTCCGCCAGCACCGCCGCCACCTGCGCGGCCTGGCCGGCGGCCACCACCGCGATCATGCCGACCCCGCAATTGAAGGTGCGCAGCATTTCGAGGTCGGCCACGCCGCCCGTCTTCTGCAGCCAGCCGAACACCGGCGGCGCGTCGATCGCCTCAAGGTCGATCTCGGCCGACCA
The DNA here is from genome assembly GCA_046292285.1 of Mesorhizobium sp. Taxonomy (GTDB): domain Bacteria; phylum Pseudomonadota; class Alphaproteobacteria; order Rhizobiales; family Rhizobiaceae; genus Aquibium. Next base: position 1,067 of record JBKBRJ010000045.1, read on the forward strand.
GTCGGCCGTCAGCACGCGCGGGATGTTGTCGGGAAAGCCGCCGCCGGTGATGTGGGCGAGCGCCTTGATGCCATGCGTGTTGCGGATCGCGTGCAGCAGCGGCCTGACATAGATGCGGGTCGGCTCCAGCAGCGCCTGCGCCAGGGTGCTGTCGGGCGCGAACGGGGCGGGGTCGCTCCAGGCGAGCCCGGTCTTCTCGACGATCCGGCGAACCAGCGAGAAGCCGTTGGAATGCACGCCCGACGAGGCGAGGCCGAGGATCACGTCGCCCTCGACGATGTCGTCGGTGGGCAGCAGCTGGCCGCGCTCGGCCGCGCCGACCGCGAAGCCGGCGAGATCATAGTCGCCCTTGCCGTAGAGGCCGGGCATCTCGGCCGTCTCGCCGCCGATCAGCGCGCAGCCGGCCCGCCTGCAACCCTCCGCGATGCCCTTGACGATCGCCGCGCCCTGATGCGGGTCGAGCTTGCCGGTGGCGAAATAGTCGAGGAAGAACAGCGGCTCGGCGCCCTGCACGACGAGGTCGTTGACGCACATGGCCACCAGGTCGATGCCGACCGTGTCGTGGATGCCCGAGTCGATGGCGATCTTGACCTTGGTGCCCACGCCATCGTTCGCCGCCACCAGCACCGGGTCGGTAAAGCCGGCCGCCTTCAGGTCGAACAGCCCGCCGAAGCCGCCGATCTCGCCGTCGGCCCCCGGCCGCCGCGTCGAGCGCACCAGCGGCTTGATCAACTCCACCATGGTGTTCCCGGCGTCGATGTCGACGCCCGCATCCGCGTAGGTGAGCCCGTTCTTTCCCTCGCTCATGCCGTGTTCCCGTCGCGATTGGGCCAGTCGTGCCGGGTCCATCGCATGAAGGGGCGAGCCTCGCAAGCTTGGCCGGGCTTTTCCCGTGGACAGCCGGCCGTCGTCCGCTGGCCGCTTGAAGATTTGGGCGCGAGAAGCCATGTTCCGGGACAACCGGAAGGTCGAAATCGCCGCCGAGGGGCGGTCGACCGTTTCCGCCGAGACCGCGCCTTGACCATCCCCAACATCATCACGATCCTGCGCTTCCTGCTCGTCCCGGCCGTCGTCTACGCCATGATGACGGGCGAGATTGGCTGGGCCTTCGCCGGCTTCATCGTCGCCGGCATCTCCGATGGCGTCGACGGCTTCATCGCCCGCCAGTTCAACCAGCGGACCGAGCTCGGCGCCTATCTGGACCCGATCGCCGACAAGCTGCTGCTCGTCTCGGTCTTCGTCGTGCTCGGCCACATGGGCGAACTGCCGCTCTGGCTGGTGATCGCCGTCGTCTCCCGCGATGCCCTCATCGTCGGCGCCGTGCTCCTGTCCTACGTGATGGGCCGGCCCGTCCTCGTGAAGCCGCTGTTCGTCTCGAAGGCCAACACCACCGCGCAGATCCTGCTCGCCGGGCTGGTGCTGGGGGAACTCTCGTTCGCCACCGCGATCGACAATCTGCGCGACGCCCTGATCGTCCTGGCCGGCCTCTTGACCATCGCTTCGGCGGCGGCCTATCTCGTGGCCTGGCTCAGGCACATGAACGGCGATGGCGAGAGCGAACCCCCCGCACACTGACGTGGAGGCCGACATGGCGACGAGAGCCTCCCTGCGCCGCCAGGCGCTGTTCTGGCTGGCGACCTTCGCGGCCGTGGTCGCCTTCCTCCTGGTCTTCAGCTCCATCCTGCTGCCCTTCGTGGCCGGCATGGTGCTGGCCTATTTCCTCGATCCCGTAGCCGACTGGCTGGAACGCCGCGGCCTGTCGCGGCTGGCGGCGACCATCGTCATCCTCTTCGCCTTCCTCGTCTCCTTCGTGCTGGCGCTGATGGTGATCGTGCCGATCCTGGCGACCCAGTTCGCGGGCTTCGCCGCCGATCTGCCCGGCTATCTTTCGAGACTGCAGGCGCTGGTCACCGAATTCGACCCGGGCTGGCTGGAGCGGACGATCGGCGTCGACGCCAAGAGCCTGCGCGAGGGACTGAGCGGCCTGGTCTCGCAGGGCGCCGGCTTCCTGACCGGCCTGTTCCAGTCGCTGTGGACCTCCGGCCTCGCGATCATCAACATCGGCGGCCTGCTGGTCGTCACCCCGGTGGTCGCCTTCTACATGCTGCTCGACTGGGACCGGATGATCGCCAAGGTCGATGGCTGGGTCCCGCGCGACCACGTCGGCACGGTGCGGCGGCTGGCGAAGGACATCAACACCGCCACCGCCGGCTTCCTGCGCGGGCAGGGCACGCTCTGCATCATCCTCGGCGTGATGTATGCCGTCGGCCTGACGATCGTCGGCCTGAACTTTGGCCTGCTGATCGGCCTTTTCGCCGGGCTGATCAGCTTCATCCCCTACATCGGATCCCTCGTCGGCCTCGTCCTGTCGGTCGGCGTCGCCTTCGTCCAGTTCTGGCCGGACTGGACCATGGTGGCGATCGTGGCCGGGATCTTCTTTACCGGCCAGTTCATCGAGGGAAACATCCTGCAGCCGAAGCTGGTGGGCAAGAGCGTCGGCCTGCATCCCGTTTGGCTGATGTTCGCCCTGTTCGCCTTTGGTTCGCTGTTCGGCTTTGTCGGCCTGCTCCTGGCGGTGCCGGCCTCGGCGGCGGTCGCGGTTCTCGTCCGCTTCGCGCTCGCGCGCTACCTCGATTCGCCGATGTATCGCGGCCATGGCCCCGCGCCCGGCCTTGCCGCCGATCCCGCGTCGAAGCCGGAGTGATGCCATGCGGGGTGGATCGAATGCAGGGCCGCGGCAATTGCCGCTCGATCTCGGTCACCGTGCCGAGCTGTCGCGCGAGAACCTGATCGTCTCGCCGGCCAACGCCGCCGCCGTCGCCCTGGTCGACCGCTGGCCGGACTGGCCGGCTCCCGTCGTGATCCTGGCGGGGCCGACCGGCTCCGGCAAGTCGCATCTCGCCGAGATCTGGGCTCGCGAGGCGAACGCGGTGGCCCTGTCGCCCGTCCGCCTCGCGGAGGGCTTGGAGCCGGCGCGGCAGGGCCGGGCGATCCTGGTCGACGGCATCGCGGCGGGCGCGATCGACCAGACGGCGCTTTTTCACCTCATCAACGAGGTCCGCGCGGCCGGCGGCTTCCTTCTTCTGACGTCGCGCTCGTTTCCGGCCGCCTGGGGCGTGACGCTGCCAGACCTTGCCTCCCGCCTGCGCGCCGCCACCGTTGTCGAAACCGGCGCGCCGGACGACCTCCTTCTTGCGGGCGTCATCACCAAGCTCTTCGCGGACCGCCAGGTCGAGGTGGAGGCCCACGTGGTCGCCTACCTGATCTCGCGCATCGAGCGTTCGCTGTCGACCGCGGGCCGTGTCGTCGACCAGCTCGACCGCGCGGCCCTCGAACAGAAGTCCCGCGTCACGCGCGCGCTCGCCTCGAGCGTCATAACCGCGCTGGACCAGGGGCAGGGCGAACTGGATTTCTGAAGGCGCGTCCCGAGGCTACGGGGCGCCAAGGATTCCTTCCGTCGAAATCGTTGCGCCGATCCATCGGGCGTGCTACCGGGCAGCCGTTCGGCAATGGCCTCGCGAGGGAACGAAGCGAGCGAGCTGCGATGGATGGCATCCATCTCCTGAACGGCGATCGGAGTGTAGCGCAGCCTGGTAGCGCATCTGGTTTGGGACCAGAGGGTCGGGAGTTCGAATCTCTCCACTCCGACCATTTTCAAGACATTGATGATGCTGGTTAATCTCGCGTGATGCCGGTACCACGCGTGAGCGGTTGCGTTTGACGCGGCGGCCACGGAAGCCGCTACGCCGCCGTCCTCGCCTGATGCGGCCGCCGGTCGGGAGCGACTTTCATTAGCGTCTCGTCATGTGACCCAATTGCAACATGGTTCCGACATTCCGTCGACACATTCAATTTTCGCTATTCGCACGCGAGAGACTTGATAAGATGCAGATGGCTAATGACTAGTCATTTGCGCTTGCGGGCGGCTGCTTCCGACGAAAAGGACGACAGTTCCTACCGCGACTGCAAAGTTAACAGGAGACGGCAGATGAAACTCCTTGTCACGGCTTCGGCCACCCTTCTTCTCTCTGCGTCAACGGCGATGGCCGCCGACCCGGTCTACATTTCCCCGGATCCGGTTCCGGTCGCGTCGGTGCATGACTGGTCCGGCTTCTACGCCGGCATTTCGGGTGGCTACGGCAGCGGCAGCGTCGATCCGCGCTTCCAGAACAACGGTTATGAAGCCACCGTCGAGGGCGTGCTGCTGACCGATCCGGTCTCGCGGTGGTACGATTTCGAAGGTTGCACCGGCGGCGTCGGCGGGTGGGGCGGCGACTACGACTATTGCGGCGATATGGACCGCCTCAGCGGCTGGTTCATCGGCGGCCAGGTCGGCTACAATTGGCAAAACGGCAACATCGTTTTCGGCGTCGAGGCTGATGCTTTCTGGTCCAACATCGACTCTGAAGGTTCTTCGTTCTGGACCTATGACTATGGTGGCGCCAACTACGGTGACACCGCGACTGCCGTGAACCACGAACTTGAGTATTTCGGCACCTTCCGCGGTCGCATCGGCGTCGCCATGGATCGTTTCCTGCCCTACGTCACGGGCGGTCTGGCATGGGGCCATACCGAGACCTCGGTCGCCGCATACAACTTCAACAACATTGGTCTGGACCACACCCTCAGCGGCTCGGCCAGCGAAACGCTCTGGGGATATGCCGTCGGCGCCGGTATCGAATACGCCATGACCCAGCGGCTTTCGATCAAGGCCGAGTATCTCTACATCGACCTCGGCGATTCCCGGTCGAACTTCCAGTTCAGCGACGGCGGCGCCTACAACTTCAACGCTTCCAACGATCTGCACACGTTCAAGATCGGCTTGAACGTCGCATTCTGATCGATCCGGAAACCAGCGGCTCCGCTGCTGGTTTCGACATTCTCGAACGGCCTTGTAAGGACGGCGCTGGGAAGCTCCCCGGTCCCGTCCTTTTCTTCGGGGTCCGGAAGCGCGCCCGCCGCCCTACGGATCGACGGCGGGGATCGAACGCGAGGCGATGGCGACGAACCAAATGGCGAATGCGCCGAGCAGCAGCGCCGCGGCCACGAAGACCGGGCCTGCGCCGAAGTCGCCAAGCATCAGCGCGCCGAGCGCCACGCCGAGCGACTGCGACAGGAAGAACAACGTCGCGAACACCGAGAAGCCGGTCGCCCGTGCCTCGGGCAGAAGTTGCGTGGCGAAGGTCTGCAGCGTGTTGTGCAGCATGTAGGCGCCAAACCCGATCGCCACCATCAGCACCGGGATGAGCCAGATCGTCGGCGCCAGCGGGAACAGGATCATGCCGATCCCCGATGAGGCGGCGCCCGTTGCGATCAGCCGGGTTGCCGGCATCGTCCGCATCCGCCGACGCATGCCGCGCGTGAAGAGCATGCCCCCGATCGCGAAGAAAGCGAGCATCACGCCGATCAGGCCGTAGTTGGCGGCAAATCTGTCCTTCAGGTCGATCGCGACGAACGTGATGGCGGCATAGACCGTCACGCCTTCAAGGAACACCGAGGCCAGCACGATTCGCGACCACGGCCGGCGCAGCATCGCCGCGATCGCGGCGAGAGGCGGCAGCCGTGTGCCCGTGATGAGGGGCTTTGCCGTGACCAGCGGATTGAGCCGCGCTTCCCTTGCCATGCCCATGCCCGCGCCGAGATAGACCAGCGCGACGAACACGAGTGCGGCGCGCCAGTCCCAGTATTCCGTCGCCAATCCGCCCACGATCTGTCCCGTAACCATGCCGAGGATGCCGCCGCTCGCATAGCGCGCGAGGATCGGCTGGCGCTCCTCGAAGGGCGTCATATCGCCGACCCACGCGAGCGACACCGGGATGATGGCCGAGGCCGCCGCCCCGCACAGAAGTCGCGCGGCGGTCAGTTGCCCAAGCGTCGCCGCCGCGGCGGCAAGCAGGCAGGCCACGACGCTCGCGAAGCACAGCAGCGTGACCAGCCGGAACTTGCCGAAGCGGTCGCCGGCGATGCCGAGCAGGATCTGCATGCTGCCATAGCCCAGCGCGTAGGCTGTCGCGGTCTGCGCCGCTAGGCCGACCGAAACGCCGAACTCGCCAGCAAGCTGCGGCAGGACGGTATCCATCACCCGCACGTTCGCGCCGCTGGCGAAGCCGCCAAGCGCGAGCAGGAACACAGTGCGCTCGCGCGCGCGGACGGAGAGTTCCAGAGACATTGGGAAGGCAGCTCCCAGGTTGGATGGTCCATGGGGTCTTCGCTTCGCAAATAGAAAATGTCAAGAAACATGAAACGAAAATATCAATCCATAGAGAGAGGTCCTTCCCGCCTCTTCCGGCCGGGAATGCCGGGCGCCAAATTTCGACCGCGTTTCTCGGAGGCTCTGAGGGAACGGGGTGGCTAAGAGAAAAAATATATTAAATACAATAGGATAAGCGCTATGACGCTCGCGCGGTGATTTTCTGTCTTGCAGCGCACAATGATTCTGCTAGCCTTTGGAACAGAAATGTCAGTTATGGAATGTGAGATGGACGCTGACGCGAAAATCCTTCCGGAGATCGATCCGAAAGCGTTTTGGGGCGCAATCGGTTGCCGCGCCGTCGGAGTCGCGATTGTGACGACCATCGGCGAAGTCGGGCCGTTCGGTTTTCTCGGCCTGTCGGCCACGCATCTGACCGCGAATCCGCCGACGGTGACGGTGTCGATCGATCGCAATACGACCGCCTGCGCCGAAATCCTCGCGTCCGGTGTCTTCGCCATCAACTACCTTGCGAAGCCTGGACTGCCGATCTTCGAGCGCTTCGCCTCCCGTGACGGTCCAAAGGGGTCCGCCCGTTTCGCCGGACTGGCGCTACGAACGCTAGCCACCGGTGCGCCGGTCTTGCCGGACATCGCGGGCGTGCTCGACTGCCGGCTCGTCGAGGCCATCGAGCGTCACGGCGTCGTCATCGCCATCGGCCGGATCGCGGCCTTCGAAAGCTTCAAGGACGCGGAACCATTGATCCACTACCAGGGACGGGTGATGGCATGAACGAACGGGTCGACCTCTTCAAACTCGGCATGCGCCGCCTGGCGGCCGGTGTCTCGCTGATCACGACCCGCGACGACGTGGGCGGGCGACACGGCATGATCGCCACATCGGTGACGTCGGTCTGCCTGACGCCGCCGTCGCTCCTGACCTGCATCAACAAGAGCGCCTCCTGCTACGAGGCGCTGATGGCGTCGGGGGTGTTCTGCGTGAACCTCCTGGCGGAGGGTGACGATGGCGTCGCGGCGCGGTTCAGCTCGTCGCGGTTCCGCGACGTGCGCTTCGCCGAAGGGGAGTGGGGCGAGCTGGAGACCGGCGCGCCGGTCTACGAAGCTGCGCTCGCCAGCTTCGATTGCCGCGTCACCACCAGCGTCGAGGCGTCCTCGCATACGATCTTCATCGGCGAGGTGGTCGCGGTGCGACTTCCCGAGAGCATGGCCTCACCGCTGGTCTATCTCGACGGCGCCTATGCGCGCTTCGCCGCCGCCGGCTAGAGCATTTCCGGTGATCCCTGGATCGCTCTGCCGAGGACGTTCGTGCCAAGGTCGAGGTCTTCGGCGCGGTCGTGCCGGTGGCACGGCCAAGTCCGAAGACCGAAGGATTTGGCGCGAACGTCCTCGGCCCGAAGGGTTTCCCGCTGGCGGACGCCTGCGGCGTCAGGCGGACTTGGCCGATGCACCGCATCGACCTTTGCCGCCTTCCTGGCGGATCGTCCGCCATCGGAGAAACAGAGCGATCCAGGGATTGCCGGAAATGCTCTAGGACCGCCAGACCCTCCTGGCCGTCTTCCTCCCGACCGATTCCGACTGCGGCGATCAGGCGCTGCCCTGCATTTTCGCGGGGCTGTTCTTCGGGACTGTGAAATGTTAAGAGCAGGCTCCAAGGCGCCCCTCCGCGAAGGCCCCGAAAGGGATCCGCGACGCGTCGGCCGCGCCCAGGCAGAGCATCGGGAGGAAGTATAGTGGTTAAAAAGAAACCGCAAACCAAAGCAAAGACGCTGCTGCGCAACGACGCCTACGAGGTGATCCTCATGGCGATCATCGTCGGTGATCTCGAGCCTGGTGCGCGGGTCGACGAAAAGCAGATCATGCGCGATTTCAGGCTCGGCCAGGCTGCGGTGCGCGACGCGCTCTACCGCTTGTCCCTCGAGGGCCTTGTCGAGCGGCATGCCCGCATCGGCACACGCATCGGCGACCTTGGCCTGCGCGAACTGCAGGATGTTTTCGAGGCGAGGATCCTGATCGAAGGCTATGCGGCGGCGCTGGCCGCGCACCGGGCGTCCCCCGACGATCTGGCGGCCATACGGGCTGCGTATGACGGTTACGAGGCCGTCGTGGAAGCGCGAGACGTGCGCACCCTCGTTGCCATGGATCGAGCGTTTCACCGCGCGCTGGCGGCTGCTTGCAAGAACACGCAGATCGAGCGGACCGCGATCCGCCTGCACAATAATGCCGCCCGCTTCTGGTGCTTTGGTCTCAAGCGCACCAGCGTCGAAGCCAACAAGCGGCAGATTCAGGAGCATCTGAAGGTCGTGGATGCGATCGAGAGGAAGGATTTCGCCGAAATCGACCGGTTGTTGCGGGGCGTGCTCGGCCACTTCCCGGACAGCCGCTTCCTCATGTTCGACCCGCTGCGGCCCTCGCAATTGCCTGACGTGCCCGAGGCGGCGGAGTAGAACCGCCCTTTCGCGAGCAGTCTCCGCTCGCATTCGGCAAGGCCGCGCGGTTCTCCGGGCGGCCTTTTTTCTTTCGATCGCGGCTGTCCCGACAACGCTGCAAAGCGCTTACCGTCTTGCTCGTCCACGCTCGCTGCCGCCGCGCACAAAAAGCAGGCAGAATTCACCGGTGCCGTAACTTTAGACATTCTTCGTTTCGCGGAGATGAAAAAAAATCGTCCGTCCGGATATTGCGCCGCAGCATCGCGACGTTCCGCGGATTCCGCCGAAAGTGGCACTGCATCCTGGAAATACTTCCGAAATACATGGATTCAGTGCCTTCGGTGCCGGATTGAGTCTGGGTTGCCCTGTCCCGCAGTGCAGCATTTCCCATTGACAGATTCCCTGAAACGGTCTTCAAATTCCTCAACAATAATATTTGAAAACAGGGGTACTGAAATGTCAGATCGCAGGAGTGCGAATGGGATCCTTTGCTCGGTTGCAATGATCCTCGCCGCGACCACCAGCGCCTACGCGCTCGATGAAGTGTCCATGGGCACGGGATGGCTCGCCCAGGCCGAGCACGGCGGCTTCTACCAGGCCGTTGCCGACGGCACCTACGAGAAGTATGGGCTGAAGGTGACCATCCTCATGGGCGGACCGCAGTCGCCCAACCGGGCGCGCCTCATCGCGGGCCAGGTCCAGTTTATTCAGGGTTCCACGCTCGGCGCGCTCGATGCCGTGGCGAACGAGATTCCGACGACGACGGTCGCCGCCATCTTCCAGAAGGATCCGCAAGCTTTGCTCGCCCATCCGGGCGTCGGCATCGAGACCATTGCCGATCTCGCCAAACTCGAGACGATCTTCCTTGGCGGCGATGGCTACGACACCTTCTTCCGCTGGCTGAAGGCGACATATCCGGGCTTCCGCGATTCCCAGTACAAGCCCTACACCTACAACTCCGCGCCGTTCATCGCCGATCCGACGTCGGGGCAGCAGTCCTACATCACGTCCGAGCCGCTCAACATCAAGAAGCAGGCCGGCTGGGACCCGCAGGCGTTCCTGCTCGCCGACTATGGCTATTCCGGCTACGCGACGACGATCGAGACGCAGGTAGACCTCGTCGAGAACAATCCCGATCTCGTACAGCGCTTCGTCGAGGCCTCCATCCTCGGCTGGTACAACTACCTCTTTGGCGACAATAAGGCCGCCAACGAACTGATAAAGAAGGACAATCCGGAAATGACGGACGAGCAGATCGAATACTCGATCGCTCAGATGAAGAAGTACGAGATCGTTCTGGCCGGCGACGCCAAGGAAAAGGGCATCGGTTGCATGACCGACGAGCGCTACACGGGCTTCTACAAGGCGATGGTCGATGCCGGCGTTCTCGACGGAACGCTCGACCTGCCGAAGGCCTACACGACGCAGTTCGTCTGCAAGGGCGTGGGCATGGACCTCTACAAGGACATGGCCGCCAACTGACGTTCGATCCCGGGACGCCGCCATCGCGGCGTCCCCGCGAACAGCTCAAGAGGTGCAGATGCTTCAGCGATACAGCGCGAGCCAGGACATGGCCGCCGATCCCGCGGACATGACCGGCGCCGGCCGGTCCGACCGTCCGATCGTCTCGTTGCGGGACGTCGGCAAGGTCTTCGCCAACGGCACGATCGCGCTTGCCGGAATGTCGCTCGATGTGCGGCCGGGCGAATTCGTCAGCCTGCTCGGTCCGTCGGGCTGCGGCAAGTCGACGGCGCTTCGGCTCGTCGCCGGGCTCGGCAGCGCCAGCGTCGGCCAGATCGAGTGGCCGACCTCGAGCTACACCTACTCGGGCGAGCCCGAGCGAGAGATCAGCTTCGTCTTCCAGGAGCCGACGCTGATGCCTTGGGCGACGGTGTTCCGCAATGTATGGCTGCCGCTGCGTTTGAAGGGCATCTCGCGCCGCGCCGCCACCGAGCGCGTCATGGACGCGCTGAGCATGGTCGGGCTCGACAAGTTCGCCGAGAACTATCCGCGCGAATTGTCCGGCGGCATGAAGATGCGGGTCTCCATCGCCCGCGCATTGGTTACCCGGCCGAAGGTGATGCTCATGGACGAGCCCTTCGCCGCGCTTGACGAAATCACCCGCCAGAAGCTGAACGACGACATCCTGCGCCTGTGGGGCGACCAGGGCTGGACGGTGATCTTCGTCACTCATTCCGTCTTCGAGGCGGTCTACCTTTCGAGCCGCATTGTCGTCATGGCGGCGCGGCCCGGCCGCGTCATCGCCGACCTCCCCAACACGCTCGCCTATCCCCGCAGCGGGAATGTGCGAACGACCGCCGACTTCGCCGCCGCGAGCCGCGAGGTGTCCGAGGTCTTGCACCAGTCGATGGAGGTGGACGAACACCGATGAGCAGCATCCCGATGGAAACGCCGAGGCAAGGCGTCGCGCCGCTGGCCGCCACCGCCGCCCCCGAAAATCCGCTCCGCGCGATCGCCATTCGCGTCCTGCACGTTGCGATCCCGCTCGCCACGCTCGTCGTCGTGCTGTTCGTCTGGCAGTGGTACGTCACCGCCTACAAGGTACCGCGCTACATTCTGCCGGGGCCGGTGGAGGTCATCCACGCCTTCGTCGACGACTACCAGATGCTCTTCTCCGCGCTCTGGGTGACGCTTTCGATCACCTTCTCGGCGCTGGCGCTGGCTCTGGCCGGCGGCGTCCTGATCGCGGTGGCCTTCGCCCAGTCGCCCTGGCTGGAGCGGATTTTCTATCCTTATGCCGTGGTTCTGCAGGTCACCCCGATCGTCGCCATAGCGCCGCTGCTCATCATCTACGCGCCGTCGACGCACGCCGTCCTCCTGATGTGCGCCTTCCTCGTCGCCTTCTTCCCCATTCTTTCGAACATGACGCAGGGCCTGAAAAGCACGGACCACAACCTGCTCAACCTTTTCGACATCTACAACGCCACCGCCTGGCAGCGGCTGCGCTACGTCAAGCTGCCGGGCGCGCTGCCCTACTTCGCCACAGGTCTCAGGATCGGCGGCGGCCTGGCGCTGATCGGCTCGGTTGTGGCCGAGTTCACCGCCGGCTCGGCCGGCACGGAATCGGGCCTCGCCTTCCGCATCCTGGAGGCAGGGCGGCGACTTAACGTACCCCGGCTCTTCGCCGCGCTGCTGCTCATAACCGCCACCGGCGTGACCATCTTCTTCCTCACGAGCTTCATCTCGCACCTTCTCCTCAGACGCTGGCACGAGAGCGCCATGACCCGCGAGAACTGAGATGAAACCGAACCATGCTCCATCACCCACAGGAGGCCCGCACCATGCGCAAGGTTGAACTCGGCGTCTTCATGCCCGTCGGAAGCAACGGCTTCCTCATGTCGAAGCGGACGCCACGCTACCACCCGACCTTCGAACTCCACCACCAGATCGCGCAGGTCGCCGAGGACATCGGCCTCGACTACCTGTTCTGGATGGGCAAGTGGATGGGCTTCGGCGGCGAATCCGGCTTCTGGAAGAACACCATCGAGCCGATGTCGGTCGCCAGTTCGCTGGCCCCACTGACCAAGCGACTGAAGCTCTTCGCGACCGTCAACCCGCTGCTCTTCCACCCCGCCGTGGCGGCAAAGATCATCGCCACCATCGACAACATCTCCGGCGGCCGCTTCGGTATCAACGTCGTCACCGGCAACACGCTCGAGGAACTCGAGCAAACGGGCGTCGTGCCGGCAGGCTACGGCGACTACCGCTACGAATATGCCGACGAGTGGATCCGCGTCATGAAGATGCTGTGGAGCCAGGATCGCAGCACCTTCGAGGGTCGCTTCTTCAAGCTCGACAACTGCGTCTCGGACCCCAAGCCGATCCGCAAGCCCTATCCATACCTCGTCAGCGCCGGGCTGTCGTCGGAGGGCCTGGCTTTCGCGGCCAAGCATTCCGACTACCAGTTCGTCGGCTTGCGTCCGCAGGATGTCGAGCGCACCCGCGCGGCGGCTGCCGCCGAGGGTCGCTCCATCAAGGTGGTGACGTCCATGCTCCTGCTGCATGGCGAGACCGACCAGGCTGCCGAGCGCGAATTCGAGCTGATCCGCGAGGACCTCGACACCGAGGCGCTCGACAACCTGATCGCCTCCTTCGAGCGCGACAACCGGGACAGCTACAAGGACCGGACGTCCTATCTGCGCCAGCCCAACACGGTCGGCTTCGGCTCCGGCCATCCGGTGATCGGCGCGCCCGATACGATGGCCGAAAAGCTGGCGCAGCTGATCCTCGATACCGGCATAGACGGCATCCAGTTCACCTGCGTGGACTTCGTGAAGGACCTGAAGCTGTTCGGCGCGGTCGTCCTGCCGAAGCTGAAGGCCATTCTCGCCAAGCATGACATCGTCGTGGCCGACGCGCCCGCTGCAAGGGTCGCGGCCTGACGTTTCTCCGCGCGGCCCCCGGGCCGCGCTCCCGCTCCAGACCAATCCCCACGGACGCCGCCCGGCGCCCGACGAACTTCCTGTTGCCTGACGGATCCCTGCGATGACCACCAAGATGCATATCGGTTACGACCTGTCCTGGATCCAGCTCGAAGGGCGCTGGCGCCTGCCGGGTTCCTGGACGAATGCCACCTATCCCGACATCCGTTTCTTCAAGGAACTGGCGCTGATCGCCGAACGCGGGCTCATGGACTTCATGTTCTGGGGCGACGGCACCGGAATCCCGAGCACCTGGAAGGGCAACCGCGACGACGCCGTGCGCTGGGGCGTCGGATGGCCGCGCCAGGACATGAGCCCATACATCGCCGCGCTGTCGCAGGTCACCTCGCGCATCGGCTTCGGGCTGACCTACTCGTCGACCTACATGCACCCGTTCTACACGTCGCGGCTCCTGAACTCGCTCGACCATGTGACAGGCGGGCGCATCGCCTTCAACGTCGTTGCCTCTTCCAGGAAAGCCGACGCGGCGAATTACGGCTTCGACGAACTGATGGAGCACGACCAGCGCTACGAGCGCATGGAGGAGTTCATCGACGTCTGCAAGGCGCTATGGGCGAGCGTGGCGCCCGATGCCTTCGTCCTTGACCGTGAGTCCGGAGTCATGGCGGACCCGGAGAAAGTCAAGGCGATCGGCCATCGCGGCAAGTTTTTCAACGTCATGGGACCGCTGGCCTGCGTGCCGTCTCCGCAGGGCCGCCCGGTGCTGGTGCAGGCCGGCGCCTCGCCGCGCGGGATCCAGGCCTCGGCCTATTTCGCCGACATGGTCTTCGCCGCCAGCCCCGGCAAGGACAAGCAGGTCAGGCACCGCAAGGCGCTCGACGCCGCGCTCACGGCACAGGGCCGCGACCCGTCTGGCGTAGGCATCGTCTGGGACGTGGTGCTGATCGTCGGCGAGACTGAAGAGGACGCGAAGCGCCGCCACGGGCAGCTGCTGACGGCGGTGCCTCCGGAAGCCGTCGGCGCATTCATGTCGCACCAGATCGGCTACGACCTGTCGAAGCTGCCCGACAGCTTCACCATCGCCGAGATCAACGAGCAGATCGTCAAGGCAAACGCCTCTCCTGTCGGCTTACTCAACATGACGACGGGCATCGATCCCGAGGAGACGATCACGAAGGACGCGTTCTACGAGGTCATCAAGCACCACACGGCGGGATACGACCACGCCATCGTCGGCTCGGCCGAGACGGTCGCCGACTATCTGGAGGAGATATTCGTGGCCACCGGCGAGCGCGGCGGCTTCATGATCGCCCACCCGCCGGCGGTGCCACGCGACCTGCTCAACGTCGTCGACTTCCTGATCCCCGAACTGCAGCGCCGCGGCCGCTTCCGCAGGGAATACCGCTATTCGACGCTGCGCGAGAACCTGATGGACTCCTGACCCCGAAAGGAAAAGCTGATGGCCCTGGTCACCGGTTACGACGTAAATGCCTCCGGCAGGCTCGCCGCCTTTGCGGGCGCGGTCGCCGGCTCGGAACGGACGCGGCACACCGTGATCTCGTTCCTCTCGGTGGTCTCGCTGGTCGCGCTGTGGCAGGTCGGCTCGATGGCGCTGCCGTCGAGCGTGTTGCCGGGACCGGTCCGGGTCGTATCGGCATTGGTCGTCAACGTCCTGCAGGGTGACATCTTCACCGACATCGCCATCACGCTCGGGCGCATCGCGGCGGCCTTCGCGGTCGCCATGGGTGTCGCGCTCGTGCTCGGCTTCTCCATGGCGCTGTCGCGCACGGCGGGCATCTTCTTCCATGTCTGGATCATCTGCGGGATCACCATCCCGGCCCTGGTGACGATCCTGACGCTCTACATGGTGGTCGGGCTCAACGACACCGCCGCGGTGCTCGGCGCGGCCGCGCCGGTCATCCCGGTACTCGCCATCAACATCCGCGAGGGCGTGAAAGGCATCGACACGCGCCTGATCGGCATGGCGCGCGCCTTCCGGGCCGGGCGCCGGCAACAGATCGTCTCGGTGATGGCGCCGCAGGTGGCGCCGATGCTTCTCGCCTCCACCCGCTTCGGCATCGGCCTCGTCTGGAAAATGGTGCTGTTCGTCGAACTCCTCGGGCGCGGCAGCGGCGTCGGCTACAAGATCGAGTTCTTCTACCAGATGTTCAACATGACCGAGGTGCTCGCCTACGCACTGAGCTTCGTCTTCGTCATGCTGTTCATCGAGGTGGCGATCCTAGGCACCATCGAACGCCGCATTTTCCGCTGGAAGCGGAACTGAGCGGCGGCGCCATGACCTTCCCCTTTCGTCCTCCCGCTCCGGTACAGGCTGCCATGTCCCAGATCTCCCTGACCGACATCCACAAGCAATTCCCCGGACGCGGCGGCGCCGGCGGCTGGAAGGCGCTCGACGGCGTCTCCTTCGAGATCGCGACCGGCGAGATCGTGGGTCTCCTCGGGCCGTCCGGCTGCGGCAAGTCGACCCTGCTCAACATCGTCGCCGGCCTCGACGACACCTACGAGGGAACCGTCGCCATCCAGGGCAAGCCCTTGTCGGAGCAGATCGGCCGCGGCTTCCGCGTCGCCTATGTGTTTCAGGAGGCGCGGCTGATGCCTTGGCGGACGCTGCGCGGCAACATCGAATTCGTGCTCGAGGCGGGCGATTTCCCGCGTACGGAATGGGCCGGGCGCATCGACAAGGTTCTCGGCCTCGTCGAACTCACGAAGTTCGCCGATTTCTTCCCGCTGCAGCTCTCCGGCGGCATGCAGCAGCGCGCCTCGATCGCCCGTGCCTTCGCCATCGAGCCCGATATCCTTCTGATGGACGAGCCGTTCAGCGCCCTCGACGAACTCACGGCGCGGCGTCTGCGCCAGAGCCTGCTGACGATCTGGTCGGCCTTCCGCACCACCATCCTCTTCGTCAGCCACAATGCCTTCGAATCCACCTTCCTCGGCGACCGGGTGCTCGTGATGAGCCCGGGACCCGGCGGCCGGATCAAGGAAGAGATCAACCTCCGCCACATCCAGCGGCCGCGCGACTACGAGGACACCGCGCTTTTCGTCGAGAGCAAGCGGGTCGTCGAGAGCCTGCAGCGGCACATGGGACACCGCGTCGACGACCATTGATGACCATCGAGACGACTGACGACCAACACGAACCTGGAGCACTCGCATGATCCTTACGCGCAGACTGGCTATGGCGGCCGTGCTTTTCGCCGGCGCCTTCCTCCCTTCGATCGCTTCCGCCGAGGCTCCCATGGGCGACGGCGGAACCGTCCGGCTGATGTCGAACCCGGTCGGCACCCAGTCCTACCCGCCTTATGTCATCGACAAGTTCAATCTCGACGAGAAGTACGGTTTCAAGCTGGAGGTGATCCCCTTCACCAACCCGCAGGCCGCGGTCGCCGCGCTGCAGAGCGCCAGCATCGAGGCCGTCGTGCAGGACTGGATCTCGGTCGCGCGGCTGCGCAACCAGGACATCCCGGTGATCGGCGTCGCGCCTTTCCTCGCCTACGTGAACACCCTGCTCCTTCCGGCGGATTCGTCCGTGGCCTCGCTTGCCGATCTCAAGGGCAAGCGCCTGGGCACCTACACCAAGACCGGCTTCGACTGGATCATCCTTCAGGCCGTGGCCAAGCAGCAATACGGCTTCGACCTCGCCAGGGAGGTTACGATCCAGGAGGGCGCGCCGTCGCTGCTGCGCGGCTCTATGGAACAGGGCCAGCTCGACGCCACGTTGATGTACAATTCGTTGACGCCCGACATGATCCTGTCGGGCAAGGCCAAGCTCCTGATGACGATCCATGACGTCGTCGCCGAGCTCGGCCTCGCCGAGGCGCCGTTCCTGATGTACGCCATGCGCGAGGACTACGCGAAGGCGAACCCGCAGAACGCCAAGGCCTTCGTGGCGGCCTACCAGGAGGCGATCGACATCCTGCTCTCCGATCCCGAGGTCTGGAAGGAGCAGGGGCAGAACATGAAGCTTGCTCCGGAAGCGACCGAGATGTTCCGCGAGAACGCCAGCAAGGAATTCATCAAGGCATTCACGCCCGAAATGGCCGGCGTGCTCGACGAGACCTTCAAGATCCTGCTCGAGACCGCCGGGCCGGAGATCATGGGCATGACCGCCATGCCCGACGCCGTCTTCACCCTCGACTACCAGCCCTGACCGCGCGGCGGGCGCGCCGGCAGGTGCGCCCGCCTCTCCGCCTCCCTCCCGCTCCCCACACCCGCTCACAGGAACCGACCGTCATGTTCCATTTCGCACGCGCCGCCGCTTCGGCCGCCTTCGCGCTGACCTTCGGCATTCTCGGGGCAGCGCCGGGCGCCCGCGCGGCCGATCCCATCGGCGACGGCGGCGTCATCCGCATGATGGCGAGCCCCTACGGCTCGCAATCCTTCATCCCCTTCGTGATCGACAAGTTCGACCTCGACACCAAGTACGGCTTTCAGCTCGAGCGCATCGTCTTCTCCGACAGCAAGGCCGCGGCCGCAGCCGTCCAGTCGGGCAGCGCCGAGATCGCGCTGTTCGACTGGAATTCCCTCGCCCTGATGCGCAATGGCGGCATCGACGTCATCGGGATCGCGCCGTTCATCACCTATGTGAGCACGATCGTTGTCCCGACCGAGTCTCCGATCGATGGCGTCGGCGATCTCGAGGGAACGAAGTTCGGTATCTTCTCGCGTCAGAGCACCGACTGGATCCTCGTCGACACGCTGGCCCGCAAGAAGTACCAGCTCGACCTCGCCCGGGACGCGCAACTGGTCGAGGCGGCTCCGCCCCTGCTGCGTGGCTCGCTCGAACAGGGCGCCATCGACGCGACGATCATGTTCTCGTCCATCGCGCCGGACATGCTGGCCACGGGCGAGTTCCGCAACGCCTTCGCCATCCGCGACGTCGCCGAGGAACTCGGCCTGCCGCTGGCGCCCTATCTCATGATCGGAACCACCGAGCGCTATGCCGCCGAGAAGCCGCAGAACGTGAAGGCCTTCGTCGCCGCCTACCAGGAGGTCTACGACATCCTGATGCAGGACGACGCGGTCTGGCAGGAGCAGGGCACCAACATGAAGCTCTCGCCGGAGGCGATCGTCTTCTACCGCGACCAGATGCGGCGCGACATGCTGCGCTCCTTCGGCGAGGCGGACGAAGCGACGCTGCGCAAGACCTTCGACCTTCTGCTCGAGACGGCGGGCGCCAAGGCGCTGGGGATGGAGGCGATGCCCGAGGCGATCCTCACGCTCGACTACCAGCAGTAGCCGCTTGACCGCGCAGGGGCAGTGGAGCGCCATGATCGTCGAGACCACCAACTATTTCGCCAAGCCGGGCCTCGCGGAGGCGGTTCTGGAACGGCGCCGCGAGGGATCGCGGCTGCGCGTCTCGCTCGGGCTTGCGGCGGGGCGCATTCTCGTCAACCGCGGCGGCGCCGGGCCGGACGTGCGCTGGGAATGCGCCTTTGCCGACGAGGCGGCCTTCGCCGCCGATCTCGCCGCGCGCGACGCCAGCCCCGAATTCGGCCGCCAGCGCGCCGAGATGGGCGCGCTGACCGACCGCTTCGAGCGGCACGTCTTCACCATCGACGACACCGAACTTTGACCGGGCGCGGCGCCAAAGACCGCCGCCACATCAGCAAGGACGAGCATCATGGCCACCACGAGCAAGGGCAACGGGAAGAAGATCAGGATCGCGCATCTGGCGGGGCCGAACGCCACGATCCAGAACACGCCGCCGCTGGTGACGTCCAACAAGGCCCGCGCCGCGCACGGCTTGCCGCTGCTGACCGACGTGGAGGGCAAGCCGTCGCGCTTTGACCCGCTTCGGCCGCAGATGCTGGCCGCCCCCGTCACCGTCTATGTGGAGCAGTTCTCCGCCCATCCGCTCGAGAAGGACGTCGCCGAACTCTATGCCCCGGCAGACGGCTATCTCAGCGCCGCCGGCACCTTCTCAACCGAGAAGACATCGCCCGACGACAAGCCGGTCTACAAGATCGAGATCGGCCCGGAGGACGGCTATTATCCGCTGCCCTACATGGCCCGCCAGGCCGACGGCTCTGCCTGGGAGACCGACGGCACGACGATGCGCGCCGACCGCGCCCATTCGCGCCAACCCTTCCTGCCCGACGGGTCGCGCACCTTCGAGGAGGTCGACCGCCTCGGCGTCGACGGCATGGGCATCGGCAACACGATCTCCAACCATGCCGACGTCGATTTCTTCCGTCTCGCTCCCTCGGCCGGCTATACCAAGGGCCTGCCGGCGGCCGAGCGCACAGACGAGGGCGAGGGCGACATCGCGCCGGAGGTGGCCGGCACGCACTTCTTCCCCTATCGCCCGGCGCATCTCAACCAGTCACCGCCGCGCATGACGCTCGCGCGCATCACCAACATGGCGCAGAAGATCCTGTCGTCCGGCGACTATGATGGCGCAATCTGGACGCAGGGCAGCCCGCGCGTCGAGGAGACCGTCTACTGGTTCAACCTCGCCCTCGACGTCACGGTCCCGGTCGTCGGCAACGCGTCGCAGCGCTACCACGGCCAGATCAGCAATGACGGGCCGAAGAACCTCGCCGATTCGGTCGACTGGCTCTCCTCCAGGGTCTGGGCCGACGAGGCGGGCCGCAACCGCGTCGGCGTCGTCATGGTGCAGGATCAGCGCGTCTTCGCCGCGCGCGAGGTGACCAAGGTGGACGCGCGGCCGGGCGGCTATGCCGTCGCCGGCGGCCATGGCGGTATCCTGGGGGCAGGGGGCGGCGGCACCGGCTCGGTGCTGCGCTACGTGCCGGCGACGAAGCACACCTGGCAGTCGGAGGTCAACGTCTCCAAGCTGCCGTCCTCCGTCACCGGCATCCGTCTTGGCGCGAGCGGCATCGAGACCGTCGAGGTGGCGGTGAAGGACGCCGCCGGCGACATCCTGGAGACGGCGATCCCGAAAGTTTCCATCGTCAAGGATGCGAGCTACATCGAGGACGACTGGGACAGCGATCCAGCGCAGGAGGTCGATACCATCGCCTTCATGGACTACAAGCTCAAGCACGCGCCGCTGTCCGGCTTCGTGCTCGAGGGTCTGAACCCCTATGGCAAGGCGGCCGCCACCTCGAAGTCGCGCATCCTGCTCAGGGCTGTCTTCAGCGGCTTCCCGGTCGTCAATGTCGGGCGCGGCACGACCGAGGGTTTCGCGATCCGCGGCGGACCGTTCATCGCCGGCTCGAACCTGACTTCGGTCAAGGCGCGGCTCCTCTTGATGCTCTGCATCATGAAGTTCGGCATGCTACCGCCCGCCGGGGATCCGCTGAAGCCTACGCCGGAGGAGGTGGCGGCGACCGAAGCGAAACTCGCTCTGTTCCAGGATGTCTTCGACACGCATTGACGCATCGGTTCCCGCTACAAACAGCAAGATCCGCGTTCGAAATCGTCGCGGATCGGCTTTCCGGTTGCCTTTTGCGTTCGACCGGGGTTACAGGACGCGACGATCTTTCGGAAGGAACCGACATGTCAGCCCGCATCTACAGCCCCGCCAAGACCGCCATGCAGTCCGGCAAGGCCAAGACCGGCCGCTGGCTCCTGGAGTTCGATCCGGAAATGCCGAAGAAGATCGATCCGCTGATGGGATACACCACCTCGGCCGACATGAAGAGCCAGATCCGCCTCGTCTTCGACACCCGCGAGGAGGCGGTCGCCTATGCCAGCAAGCACGGCATCCCGTTCCGCGTCCAGGAGCCGAAGGAAGCCAAGCGCCGGCAGATTTCCTATTCCGACAATTTCCGCTATGACCGCAAGGCGCCGTGGACGCACTGAGCGCCCCGGTCGCGACGACCCGGCTCCCCGTGGCCGGCGGGACGGTCCCGTAGCTCAGCTGGATAGAGCACCGGCCTTCTAAGCCGATGGTCGCAGGTTCGAATCCTGCCGGGATCGCCATACAATCAATAGGTTAGCAAAATCGCGGGACAGGGATTCGAGCGCATTCCTGCCCGATGACCGGATGGAGCGATGTCGCTGGCCCGTCGCGCACGCGGGGGCGTGGCTCGTGCGGGGCTCCGCGCGCTTTCGCTTCTCGCCGGTCGGCGTATGGTAGCTCGCGCTTGACGTTTCCGCACACGAGTCGACCTGTCGCAGGGAGCCAGACATGAGCCGCCTTTCGCACTCCGAAGTCCATATGGTCCAGCGCATCGGCTGGCTGCGCGCGGCCGTGCTCGGCGCCAACGACGGCATCGTCTCGACGGCGAGCCTGGTCGTGGGAGTCGCGGCCGCCGGTTCCGGCCCGACCGAGATTCTCGTCGCCGGTTTCGCGGGTCTTGTCGCCGGCGCGATGTCAATGGCGGCCGGCGAGTATGTGTCGGTGAGTTCGCAGACGGACGCGGAAAACGCCGACCTCGATCGCGAACGCCGGGAACTTGCAGAGACGCCGGAGTCCGAACTGGAGGAACTGACGCGGATCTACGTCGAACGCGGCCTGGACCGGGAACTCGCCGCGCGGGTGGCGGTGCAGTTGACCGAGCGGGACGCACTGCGGGCACACGCCCGCGAGGAACTCGGCATTTCCGAGACGGTCGCCGCTCGTCCGGTGCAGGCGGCGGTGGTGTCGGCCCTGACATTCGCGGCCGGCGCGGTCGTTCCGGTGCTGGTCGCGCTGGCATCTCCCGCCGCGTACACCAGCGCTTTCGTAGCGGGGTCCACCCTCGTCGCGCTGGCCATTCTCGGGGGCCTCGGCGCGACGGCCGGAGGAGCGGGCGTGATACGAGGGGCGGTTCGCGTCACCTTCTGGGGCGCGCTCGCCATGGGCGTAACCGCCGCGGTCGGCGCCATCTTCGGAGTGAGCGTCGGGTAAAGGCTTCGACGTCACCTTCCCCGTTCCCCCAGACCACCGGCTCTCCGCGCGGCTTGCCCCACCCTGGGGTGCGGCCAGGATGTTGATGGGCGCGAAACGATGGTCGTGCTCGGGTGCGGCTTCGGGGATCGGGAAACCTGCGGCGAACTTTTCCGGAACGCGGCATTGCGCTTCGTCAACCGTCTGTGTCCAACTGGACGCACGATGACGCCCGCTCTCCTGCGGGCGCCGAGGAGGAAGACATGCATCCGATCCTGCGTTTCCACGGCGCCGCCCATGGCGTCACGGGCTCATGCTACGAGATCGAGACGGGCAAATGCCGGTTCCTCGTCGACTGCGGCCTTTTTCAGGGATCGAAATCCGAAAAGGAACTCAACTACGGCGCCTTTCCCTTCAATCACGAAGCGATCGATGCGGTAATCCTCACCCACGCCCACATCGACCATAGTGGCCTGCTTCCCAAGCTGGTGAAGCTCGGTTTCGCAGGCCCGATCTACGCGACACTGCCCACCATCGACCTTTGCTCCGTGATGCTGCCCGACTCCGCGCACATCCAGGAGATGGAGGTGGAGAACCTCAACCGCCGCAACGCACAGCGGGGCCGCCCGCAGGTGTCGCCCATCTATTCTCTCGCGGACGCCGCCGCCTGCATGACCCTTTTCCGTCCCGTGCAGTATGGCGAATGGACGGCCGTGGCTCCGGGCGTGCGCGCGCGCTACTGGAACGCGGGGCATCTGCTGGGGTCGGCTTCGGTCGAGGTCGAGATCGATGGTGAAACCGGCGCCCCGCTTCGCATCCTGTTTTCCGGCGACATAGGGCCTGGGCACAAGCTCCTGCAGGCCGAGCCGGAAGGCCCGAGCGGCATCGACCACCTGATCTGCGAATCGACCTATGGCGACCGCGACCGGGCTGAGCTTTCGCGCGATCAGCGCCGCGCCCTGCTGGGCGAGGAGGTGCGGCGCGCGGCCGCCTCCCAGGGACCGCTCATCATTCCCTCCTTCGCCGTCGAACGAACCCAGGAACTGCTGGTCGATCTCTTCCTGCTCACCCACGACGACGCGATCCCGTCGGCGCGCATTTTCGTCGATTCCCCGCTTGCGACGCGCGCCAGCGCGATCTTCGAGCGCCACGCCGGCGAGATCGAAGGGGGCGACGTGCTGCTCCAGGCGCTCAATTCGAGCGACATCCGGTTTACCGAGACCACCGAGCAGAGCAAGGCGATCAACCGGCTCACGGGCTTCCACATCGTCATATCGGCCAGCGGGATGTGCGACGCGGGCCGTATCCGCCATCATCTCAAGGCCAATCTCTGGCGCCGCAACGCCACGATCATGCTGGCCGGCTATCAGGCGCAGGGCACGCTCGGACGCATTCTCGTCGATGGCGCGTCGCGGGTGCGGATCCAGGGAGAGGAAGTGGATGTCAAGGCGCGCATCGTCCAGTTCGACTACTACACCGGCCATGCCGACGCGACGGAACTGGTGTCCTGGGTGGCAAGCCGATCGCCGGTGAGGGGTTCCATCTTCCTGACCCATGGCGAGGAAGCGAGCCTTGCCGGTCTTCGCGCCCGGTTGTCATCCACACATTCGCCCGATCGCATCGTCATGCCCCTGATCGACGACGCCTACGAACTGCGGCCCTCCGGCGCACGGCAGGTCGACGTCAACAGGCCGCGCCGGCTGATGCCGGAGAAGGTTGCCCGGCTCGACTGGCACAACGATCTGTCGAAGCTGCTCATCGAGGTCGCCGACCAGGTGAATGCCGCCGTCGACGAGCGCAGCCGGGCGGCGATGATACGGAGACTGCGCCGCGCGCTGGAAGACAAGGAGTAGGTGTCCGGGCGGATCGAAACGTTCTTCTGGAAGACGGTTACCTCGGCCGCTCTTGCATCATCCGGGCAACGATTTGAATCCTCACCGGACCGCAGACCTGAGTCGGCTATTGGCGTCCCCGGACGATTTCATGCGATCCGGCTCCTTTCCGGTGGATCGAAATCGCGCTCGCCGCGTTTTCACACTCACGTCAATTCGAACTGTTTCCTGTGAGATCTCCTTGGACAACGCTGTAGCCGACCATATCCCCTATCTTCCGATTGACGATTCGACCTTCAGGAGCCTGACCGACGCAATGCCGCAAATGGTCTGGTCCACGCGGCCGGACGGGTATCATGATTACTACAATGCCAAGTGGTACGATTTCACGGGCGTACCCCCCGGGTCGACGGACGGGGAGGGCTGGGCGGGCATGTTCCATCCCGACGATCAGCCGAGTGCCTGGGAACGCTGGCGGCAATCCCTCGAAACGGGTGATCCCTATGAAGTGGAGTATCGTCTCCGGCACAGGAGCGGACTTTACCGTTGGACGATCGGCAGGGCGCACCCCATCCGAAACGACAGCGGCGACATCGTGCGTTGGATCGGCACCTGCACCGATATCCATGACGCCAAGGTCGTCGCGGAGCAGAACGAAATCCTCAGCCGCGAACTCAGCCATCGCATCAAGAACATATTCGCCGTCGTGTCGGGCTTGATCGCTCTCTCGGCGCGGCAGTTTCCCGAAGCAGGCACCTTTGCCGACAGGCTGCGCCAAAGGGTGGGCGCGCTCGGCCGCGCCAACGAGTATGCCCGCCCCCATAGCGAAAGATCGAAGCCCGAACTTGGGGAGACGACGTTGAATGGCCTGGTAACGCGGCTGGCCGAACCATATCCCGCCTATGACGACGGTCGCATCCGGATCATGGGAGGGGCAATCGCGATCGACGACCGAGGTGCCACGCCCGTATCACTCGTCATCCACGAGCTTCTCACCAATGCCCTCAAATATGGCGCGCTGACCAGCGAGGAAGGAACCGTCGACATCGAGATGACGGTCGAAAACGGGATCGTCAAGCTTCGCTGGCGCGAAAGCGACGGACCGGAGATCGCCGCGCCGCCGACCCATCGGGGCTTCGGTACGCTGCTGGCCGATCTCAGCGTCGAGAGACAGATGGGCGGAACGATCCGGCGCCGCTGGAACACGACGGGCCTCGAAGTGGACCTCGATGTCGAGGCCACCCGGCTCGCCAGATCGTAGGCCGCTCAGTTCGACAGTGACTGAAGGCCCGCGGGCCGGCTGCCCGGGTCGCCGACCAGCGCCCAACCGATGACATCGAGTATCGTTCTGGTCTCGGCCGGCTTGCTAACGACGCCGAGCGCACCGTCCAACCGGCCAGCCACGAGCGCCGGGTTGGCCGTCACGAAAATGACCCTCGTTCCCTGTTCCACGAGGTCCGCTCCGATCGAGGGTCCCGTGACGCCATCGGCGAGGTGCACGTCGACGAGGGCGATATCGGGGCGATGCGCGCGTGCGCGAGCAAGCGCCTCGGCACGCGTCGTCGCGATTCCGCATACGGTATAACCTGCGTCCTGAAGGGCCGCTTCCATGTCGAGCGCGATCAAAAATTCGTCTTCGACGATCAACACGTTGATTTGCTGCCTTGCCGTCAATTCCACTTGTCCTCAAAACGCTAACGATTGGCGAGGGTCTCGATAACACCACAGTGTCGCAAAGGTTCCGTTTCGCTTCGACCGGGTTGGGTCGCCGCCCATTCGACGATCGACCGATCCGGAGCCCGACGCCCCCACGCCGCCGTTGCTTCCACTTCGCCGATCAGTCCGCCACCGCCGCAGCGGCCGCCAGTGCACGCCGGAGGTCCACCTGAATGTCCTCGACGTCCTCGAGGCCGATCTGGAGGCGCAGCACCGGGCCTTCGTAGTCGCCCTTGGCCACCGTGCGGTCGCCGAGCCAGACATGCACCGCCAGGCACTCGTAGCCGCCCCAGGAATAGCCGAGGCCGAAGATCTTGAGCGCGTCGAGGAAGGCATGCGCCTTCTTCGTGCCGCCGCCTTCGAGTACGATCGAGAAGATGCCCGACGAGCCGGTGAAGTCGCGCTTCCATATCGCATGGCCGGGGTGGCTTTCGAGTGCCGGATGCAGCACCCGCGCGACGCCGGGCTGGGTCTCCAGCCAGCGGGCGACGGCCAGCGCACTCTTCTGGTGCCGGTCGAGCCGCACGCCCATGGTGCGCAACCCGCGCAGCACCTGGTAGACGTCGTCGGGGGCGGCGCAGCAGCCCAATGTCAGAAAGGTCTCGTGCAGTTGCGGCCAGCAGGCGGCGTTGGCCGAGACGGTGCCGAGCAGCACGTCGGAATGGCCGGCCGGATACTTCGTGGCGGCGTGGATCGAGATGTCGACACCGTGGTCGAGCGGGCGGAAGTAGAGCGGCGTCGCCCAGGTGTTGTCCATCATCACCACCGCGCCGCCGGAGTGGGCGGCCCTGGCGATCGCCGGAATGTCCTGCATCTCGAACGTGTTGGAGCCCGGCGCCTCGGTGAACACGACCCTGGTGTTCGGCCTCATCAGCGCGGCGATGCCCGCCCCGACATGGGGATCGTAGTAGGTGACCTCGACGCCGAGCCGCTTGAGCATCGTGTCGGAAAAGCGCCGCGTGGGATTATAGACCGAATCGACGACCAGCGCATGGTCGCCCGCTGACAGGAAGGCGAGCAGGGGCACGGTCACGGCCGCGAGCCCCGACGGCACCAGGATGGTCCCGGCTGAACCTTCCAATTCGTCGATCGCCGCGCACAATGCATCGGTCGTCGGCGTGCCGCGCGTCCCATAGGTGTATTTCTGGTTCCGCGCGGCCATGGTGGCCGCGTCGGGAAACAGCACCGTCGAGGCGTGCACGACCGGCGGATTGACGAAGCCGTGATAGTCGCGCGGATCGTTGCCCATGTGCGCCAGACGGGTGTTCACGCCCGTCATTTCGTTCCGGTCCGCCACGATCGGCCACTCCCTGTGCGTCGGTTGCGATGGTCGAGCCATAGGACGGTGGCGCGCGGCGCGCAACAACCGACGCCGGAGCCTCTCGACGCAGCCCATCCCGTTGGCAGCGGGGCTTCACATCTGCCGAAATCGGCGGCATTGCGACCGCCGCGCTGGGTTTCGAGCCGAATTCGCGCATGAAACGCGGTGAAACGCTGGCCCAATCATCCATTCGCCCTTGACCAATCGGTCATAATCGCCTTCGATGGCTGCGTGACGGGAGATGCAGGGGAGCGTGCCGTAGGGTGCGCGAACGCCGGAGGGTTTGGCGCCTGCAACAACTTCCGCGAGGGTAACGAAATCCGGGATCCACCGGAGACAACAAAGGGTTTCAGGTATGAAAACGACGATCTTGACCGGCGTTCTCGGCGTGGCCGCACTCGGTCTCGCCGCTTCCGCCGCATCGGCTGCGACGCTCGACGACGTAAAAGCCAAGGGCTTCGTCCAGTGTGGCGTCAACACGGGTCTCGCGGGCTTCGCGGCTCCCAACGACAAGGGCGAATGGGCAGGATTCGACGTCGACATCTGCAAGGCGGTCGCCGCGGCCGTCTTTGGCGACGCCACCAAGGTGAAGTACACCCCCACCACCGCCAAGGAGCGCTTCACCGCGCTGCAATCCGGCGAAATCGACCTGCTGTCGCGCAACACCACGTGGACGCTCAGCCGCGACACCTCGCTCGGCTTCAACTTCGCCGGCGTGAACTACTATGACGGCCAGGGATTCATGATCAACGCCAAGAACCTGCCGGGCGTGAACTCCGCCCTGCAGCTCTCGGGCGCTTCGGTCTGCGTGCAGACCGGCACGACCACCGAGCTCAACCTCGCCGACTATTTCCGTGCCAACAACATGGAATACAACCCGGTGGTCTTCGAGAAGCTCGAGGAGGTCAACGCGGCCTATGATTCCGGCCGCTGCGACGTCTACACCACCGACCAGTCGGGCCTGTACTCGATCCGCCTGACGCTCGCCGCGCCGGACGATCACGTCGTCCTGCCGGAGATCATCTCCAAGGAGCCGCTCGGCCCCGCCGTCCGCCAGGGCGACGACCAGTGGTTCGACGTCGTCAAGTGGACGCTCTACGCCATGATCACGGCCGAGGAACTCGGCATCACCTCCGAGAACGTCGAGGAGATGAAGGGTTCGTCCAACCCCGAGATCAAGCGCGTGCTCGGCCAGGAAGCCGATTCCAAGCTCGGCGCCTCGCTCGGTCTCTCCGAGGACTGGGTCGTCAACGTCGTGAAGGCCGTCGGCAACTACGGCGAGAGCTTCGAGCGCAACATCGGCACCGGTTCGCCGCTGAAGATCGCCCGCGGCCTCAACCAGCTCTGGACCAAGGGCGGGCTGATGTACGCCCCGCCGATCCGCTAAGCCAAGTCACCGGAACCGGGGGGCGCACCGCGTCCCCCGTATACTTTCCGACCGGAACCCGGGAGCGAATTGTCGTCCTCCGGACCCTTCCCGAAAGGTAACCGATGGCTTCCCAGGAAACGCTGCACGACGACAGTGCCTCCCGCTCGTCGCTCTTCTACGATCCCAAGGTTCGCGGCATCGTCTTCCAGATCGTGGTCTTCGTCGTTCTGGTCATCGCGGTCGGCTGGATCGTCAACAACACCATCGACAATCTGCGGCGCGCCAACATCTCGTCGGGCTACGCGTTCCTGAGCAGCCGGGCCGGCTTCGACATCGCCGTCGCGCTCGTCCCCTTCACCTCGGATTCGACCTTCGGCCGGGCCCTCCTCGTGGGCTTCCTGAACACGCTCATGGTCGCCGCGGTGGGTATCGTCACCGCCACGATCGTCGGCTTCCTGATCGGCGTCGGGCGTCTCTCCAAGAACTGGCTGATCTCCAGGATCTGCACGGTCTATGTCGAGGTCTTCCGCAACATCCCGCCGCTGCTCGTCATCTTCTTCTGGTATCTCGGCGTCCTGTCGGTGCTGCCCCTGCCGCGCGATTCCATCGACCTGCCCTTCGGCAGCTACCTGAACAGCCGCGGCTTCTTCTTCCCGCGCGCCATCTGGGCGGATGGCGCCTGGCTCATCGCGGTGGCTCTGGTGGTCGGCATCGCCATGTCCTGGTTCGTCGCCCGGCGCGCCCGGGCGCGGCAGATGGCGACCGGCCAGACCTTCCCGGTGCTGTGGACCTCGATCGCCCTGATCCTCGGCCTGCCGCTGATCGCCTTCGTCGTGACGGGCTTCCCGCTCTCCTTCGACTATCCCGTGCTGGGCGCGTTCAATCTCGTCGGCGGCTGGACGGTGAAGCCGGAATTCCTGGCGCTCTACCTTGCGCTGTCCTTCTACACGGCGTCCTTCATCGCCGAGATCGTGCGCGCCGGCATCCTCGGCGTGTCGCACGGCCAGTCGGAGGCGAGCTACGCGCTCGGCCTGCGCGCCGGCCAGACGCTGCGGCTCGTCGTCGTGCCGCAGGCCATGCGCATCGTCATTCCGCCGTTGACGAGCCAGTATCTCAACCTGACCAAGAACTCCTCGCTCGCCGTCGCCATCGGTTATCCGGACCTCGTCGCCATCGGCGGCACGATCCTCAACCAGACCGGCCAGTCGATCGAGGTCGTTGCGATCTGGATGGTCGTCTATCTCGGGCTGAGCCTGACGACCTCGGTGTTCATGAACTGGTTCAACGCCCGCATGGCGCTGGTGGAGCGGTAGTCCCGGATGCAAGAGCACGACATCTCCTTCGTCCGCGTCGAGATGGTGGCCAACACGCCGCCGCCGGCGAGCCAGCGCGGCATCGTCCACTGGCTGCGCGTCAACATGCTGGCGACCCCGGCCGACATCGTGCTGACGCTGGTCGGCCTGCTGATCGTCGCGCTGATCGTGCCGCCCTTCGTCAACTGGGCGCTGGTGAGTGCGGTGTGGACCGGTCCCGACCGCTCGGTCTGCGCAACGCTCGCCCAGGGCGGAATCCAGCCGGAAGGCTGGTCGGGCGCCTGCTGGGCCTTCGTCGGCGCCAAGTTCGAGCAGTTCATGTTCGGCCGTTACCCGATCGACGAACGCTGGCGCGTGATGCTCGTCGGCGCGATGTTCGTGGCGCTTCTGACACCGCTGCTGATCCCGAAGATCCCGCACAAGGGGCTCAACGCGATCGTCTTCTTCGGCGTCTTCCCGATCGTCTCGTTCTTCCTGCTGGTCGGCGGATCCTTCGGGCTCGACTATGTCGAGACATCGCTCTGGGGCGGCCTGCTGGTGACGCTCGTCCTGTCTTTCGTCGGCATCTCGGTGTCGCTTCCGCTCGGGATCATGCTGGCGCTCGGACGCCGGTCCAAGATGCCGGTCGTCAAGATGCTCTGCGTCATCTTCATCGAGGCGGTGCGCGGCGTGCCGCTGGTCACCGTGCTGTTCATGGCCAGCGTCATGTTCCCGCTGTTCCTGCCGGCCGGCGTCAACTTCGACAAGTTCCTGCGCGCGCTGGTCGGCGTGTCGCTGTTCGCGTCGGCCTACATGGCCGAGGTGATCCGCGGCGGCCTGCAGGCGATCCCGAAGGGCCAGTACGAAGGCGCCGATTCGCTCGGCCTCGGCTACTGGCAGAAGATGAACCTGATCGTCCTGCCGCAGGCGCTGAAACTCGTCATCCCGGGCATCGTCAACACCTTCATCGGCCTGTTCAAGGACACCAGCCTGGTCTCGATCATCGGCATGTTCGACCTGCTCGGCATCGTGCGCCAGAACTTCTCGGACGCCGCCTGGGCCTCGCCGCAGACGCCGATGTCGGGGCTGGTCTTCGCCGGCTTCGTCTTCTGGATCTTCTGCTTCGGGATGTCGCGCTATTCCATCTTCATGGAGCGACGGCTGGATACGGGACACAAGCGATAGGCCGCCGCGAAGAGATGGCCGTCGCAGAAAACAAGGGGAACCCACATGGCTGAAAACGTTGCCGCCGCGGAAGACATCGCCGTCGACCGGTCCAAGATGCACGTTTCCGACACCGACGTCGCCGTCGAGATCGTCGGCATGCACAAGTGGTACGGCGACTTCCACGTCCTGAAGGACATCAACCTGAAGGTCATGCGCGGCGAGCGCATCGTCATCGCCGGCCCGTCGGGCTCCGGCAAGTCGACGATGATCCGCTGCATCAACCGGCTGGAGGAGCACCAGAAGGGCAAGATCGTCGTCGACGGCATCGAACTCACCAACGACCTGAAGAAGATCGATGAGGTGCGGCGCGAAGTCGGCATGGTGTTCCAGCACTTCAACCTCTTCCCGCACCTGACGATCCTGGAGAACTGTACGCTTGCCCCGATCTGGGTGCGCAAGATGCCGAAGAAGCAGGCCGAGGAGGTGGCGATGCACTTCCTCAAGCGCGTCAAGATTCCCGAGCAGGCCAACAAGTATCCGGGCCAGCTTTCGGGCGGCCAGCAGCAGCGCGTGGCGATCGCGCGCTCGCTGTGCATGAACCCGCGCATCATGCTGTTCGACGAGCCGACCTCGGCGCTCGACCCCGAAATGATCAAGGAAGTGCTGGAGACGATGGTCGGGCTGGCCGAGGAGGGCATGACCATGCTCTGCGTGACCCACGAGATGGGCTTCGCCCGCCAGGTCGCCAACCGCGTCATCTTCATGGACCAGGGCCAGATCGTCGAGCAGAACCGGCCCGACGAGTTCTTCGACAATCCGCAGCACGAGCGGACCAAGCTGTTCCTGAGCCAGATCCTGCACTGACGGGGGCGTATCGCGGCGGCTGGAGAAGACCGGATGCGCCGGCCGCTTCGCACGCTCCTGCTTGTCGTCGCGGTCGCACTCCTGGCGGTCGTGTCCGGGATTGTCGTGCCACGTCCGCTCCTGTCCTCGCCGGTGGCGGGCGAGGCGGGCGCGGCGCGCCGCACGGTGCTTATGCTGTCGAACCCGATCCACACCGACATCGCGATTCCGCCCGATCCCGATGTCCTCGCCCGCTTCTCGACGCTCGCGTCCGATGGCCTGCCGGTCGACGATGCCGCGGTGCGTTGGCTGGTGCTCGGCTGGGGAGGGCGTTCCTTCTACGTCGAGACGCCGACCTGGACCGACTTGAAGCCGCTACCGGTGCTGCGCGCCTTCACGATCGACAGGTCGGTGATGCATGTCGCGGTCGCCGGCGACATCTCGCTCGTCCATCCGGCCGTGACGGTGCTGGATCTCGACGCCGGGGCATTCGAGGCCTTGCTCGTCTTCATGGAGGGCAGTTTCGTCGCGGAGCAGGGCGGCTTCCGCCTGGCCGCGCCCGGTTACGGCGAGCATGACCGCTTCTACGAAGCCCACGGCTGGTTCAACGCACTGGCCGGCTGCAACATCTGGACGGCGGCTGCCCTTCGCGCCGCTGGAATCCGCACCGGGCTCTGGACGCCGTTGCCGCTCTTCCTCGGATCGTCGCTCGCCCTCCACCGCTAGGCCATCCCACCATCGCGCCACGGCTCGTCGGAGCAGGCCGGAGGATCTCCGCAGCGTCCGCGTCGCGTGTCCTTCGACCTCAGCCCGCCGGCTCCGGCCCGCGCCAGCCGTAGAGCCAGTCGAAGTCGGCCATGGTTCGCTCGGGGGAGCGTAGTTTCAGCACGATGTCGCGGCCGAGCGCGACGGGTCCCGCCGCGTGCCAGACGAAGCGGTTGAAGGCGCCGCGTCGGACGATGCGTTTCACCCGGGGCTTTCGCGCCCGTTCGTAGAGCGCGAGACCAGCCGGAAAATCGTTCCGGTTGCGGTGCAGCGCGTCGGCGAGCACGTCCGCGTCCTCGATCGCCATCGCCGCCCCCTGCGCCGCGAAGGGCGTCGACGCATGCGCCGCGTCGCCCAGCAGCGCGATGCCGCGGCCGCTCGTCCAGGGGCCGTCCGGGTCGACCGTGTGGAGCGGCCAGCGCGTCCAGGGTCCCGCCTCGGCCACCAGCCGGGCGAGGGCCGGCGCGCCCGAGAGCGCCCCGGCGAGTTCATCCTTCGAGGCGGAATGCGACCACGATTGCGCCAGCGCCGCGCCGCGCGTCACGGCGACCAGGTTGACGGCCTGGCCGGCCCGGATCGGATAGGACACGAGGTGGAAGCGGCGATGCAGGAAGGCGGTGACGACGGAACCGGACAGCACCGGATCGGGCCCGTCGGCCGCGGCGGCGCGTTGAAGGGTGGTGCGCCAGGCCGTGAGCCCGCTGAAGGCGTGGCGCGTCGCGCCATCCGTTCCGCGCATGGTCGACCACACGCCGTCGGCGGCGATGGCGAGGTCGCCGAAGGCCTCGATGATGGCGCCGGCGTGATCGATCGACAGCGTCACGCCACGGGCATGGTAGGCGGCATCGCGCACGGCGGCGCCGGTCAGCAGCCGGATCGACGGCTCGCCCTGAACGCGGCCGACGAGCGCGCTCTGCAGGTCGGCGCGATGGACAGTGAGGTAGGGCGCGCCCCATCGTGCGACGGCGGCGGGCCCCAGGGGCACGCGCGCGATCTCCTTGAGCGACCGCGCCCGTCGCAGCACGATCGCGTCGGGCTGCACGGACGCCGCGCGCAGCCGCTCGATCACGCCGAGACGGTCGAGGATGCGGGTGGCATTGGGGGACAGCTGCAGGCCGGCGCCGACCTCTTCGAGCTTCGGCGCCTGCTCGAAGACGTTGACGGAAAAACCGCGCTCGGCCAGCGCGAGCGCCACCGTGAGGCCGGCGATGCCGGCGCCGACCACCAGGATCGGTCTGTCCGGCGACAAGGCCTTCACGCGGGTAGTCCGCGCGGGACTACGCGGCGCGCGTCAGGTAGACGCAGCCGGCGGGACGGGTTTCTGAAGCTTTCAGCGCGGGGTCGAAGCGGTAGAGCGTCGAGCAGTAGGGGCAGACCTTCTCGACGTCGTCGCCCATGTCGAGGAAGACGTGCGGATGGTCGAACGGCTCGGTCGCGCCGACGCACATGAACTCCTTCACCCCGATCTCCACCACCGGATGCCCGGCGTCGTTCTGGAAATGGGGGATCGTGTGTCCGGCCATCGTCATCTCCTGGAATGCATCGTGCGGGGTGGTGACGCCCGGCACGCATCTGTATCATAATCGGCTTGTTTGCAAGCCTGTGATATCAGTCCGTCACGCAGCCCCGCTATCGAATCGCGGCTCCGGCGGCGCTGCCGGCGGCGCAAGAAGAATGTGAGCGAGAACGTGACCGAGATGGATAGTCCTGTCCCCGAGCGGAGCGAATTCCAGAAGGACCTGCCGCCCGGGCCGGACCTGGTGGAAGGCAATCCGGACCGGTTCGTGAACCGCGAGTTCTCGTGGTTGCAGTTCAACCGGCGGGTGCTCGAGGAATCGCAGAACCCGAACCACCCGCTGCTGGAGCGTGTGCGCTTCCTGTCGATCTCGGCCGCCAATCTCGACGAGTTCTTCATGGTGCGCGTTGCGGGCCTTGCCGGCCAGGTGCGCGAGAACATCGCCACGCTCAGCGCCGACGGCCGCACGCCCGAACAGCAGCTGGAACAGCTGCTCCTGAAGGTGGCCCGCCTCCAGGCCGACCAGCAGGAGAGCTTCTCGGCCCTGCTGAAACTGCTCGAGCCGGAGGGTGTCCAGCTCGTGCGGGCGGAGGGACTCTCGCCCGTCGAAAAGCGCTGGCTCGAACAGCATTTCGACGACGAGATCTATCCGGTCATGACGCCGCTCTCGATCGACCCGGCGCATCCCTTTCCCTTCATCCCGAACCTCGGCTTCTCGATCGCGCTCGACCTGCGCAACCTGCGCGACGGCTACCGCATGACCGCGCTGCTGCGCCTGCCGGTGGCGCTGAAGCGCTTCATCCGCCTGCCCGAAGGCGAGCGGTCGGTGCGCTTCATCGCGCTGGAGGACGCGGTCGGCCTGTTCGTCGACAAGCTCTTTCCCGGCCACGAGGTCATGGGCATGGGCACGTTCCGCATCATCCGCGACAGCGACATCGAGGTCGAGGAGGAGGCCGAGGACCTGGTGCGCTTCTTCGAGACCGCGCTGAAGCGCCGCCGCCGCGGCTCGGTAATCCGGATCGAGTTCGACCGCGACATTCCCGAGGCGCTGCGCAGCTTCGTGGCCACCGAGCTCGGCGTCGCGTCCTCCCGCGTCAGCCTGCTCAACAAGCCGCTGGCCCTGAACCAGATCTCGGAGATCGTCGGCGTCCAGCGCGACGACCTGAAGTTCAAGCCCTACAATCCGCGCTTTCCCGAGCGCATCCGCGAGCATGGCGGCGATTGCTTCGCGTCGATCCGCGAGAAGGACATCCTCGTCCACCACCCCTACGAGTCCTTCGACGTGGTCGTGCAGTTCCTGCGCCAGGCCGCCGCCGACCCTGAGGTCGTCGCCATCAAGCAGACGCTCTACCGCACCTCGAACGACAGCCCGATCGTGCGCGCGCTGATCGACGCGGCCGAGAGCGGCAAGTCGGTGACGGCGCTGGTCGAGCTCAAGGCGCGCTTCGACGAGGAAGCCAACATCCGCTGGGCGCGCGACCTCGAGCGCGCGGGCGTGCAGGTGGTGTTCGGCTTCCTGGAGCTCAAGACGCACGCCAAGCTGTCGCTGGTGGTGCGCCGCGAGGACGCGAAGCTGCGCAGCTACGTGCATGTCGGCACCGGCAACTACCATCCCATCACCGCGCGCATCTACACCGACCTGTCCTATTTCACCGTCGATCCCGCCATCGCGCAGGACGTCGCCCGCATCTTCAACTTCATCACCGGCTATGCCGAACCGGCCGAGGAGATGCGGATCGCGGTTTCGCCGTTCACGCTGCGCCAGCGCATCCTCAGGCACATCGCCGACGAGATCGAGCACGCCAGGGCGGGGCGGCCGGCGCAGATCTGGATGAAGATGAACTCGCTGGTCGACCCCCAGGTGATCGACGCGCTCTACGAGGCCAGCCGGGCGGGCGTGGAGATCGACCTCGTCATCCGCGGCATCTGCTGCCTGCGCCCGCAGGTGCCGGGCCTGTCGGACAACATCCGCGTCAAGTCGATCATCGGCCGCTTCCTCGAACACAGCCGCATCTTCTGCTTCGGCAACGGCCACGGCCTGCCGTCCGACGAGGCGCTGGTCTACATCGGCTCGGCCGACATGATGCCGCGAAATCTCGACCGCCGCGTCGAGACCCTGGTGCCGCTGGTCAACCGGACTGTGCATGAACAGGTGCTGGGCCAGATCATGATCGGAAACATCATGGACAACCAGCAGAGTTTCGAAGTAATGGCGGACGGTACCTCGCGGCGCATGGCGCCGGAGGAGGGAGAGGAACCGTTCAACGCGCAGGAATATTTCATGACGAATCCGAGCCTGTCCGGTCGAGGCGACGCCCTGAAATCCCACGCGCCCAAGCGCATCGCCCAGCACAAGCGGCGCAAGAAGGCCAGCGCGGCGCAGCCGGAATGATTCACGCTTCCCAGGGCCGGCTGCAGGATCGCCGGCCGCTGTCGATCATCGACATCGGGTCGAACTCGGTGCGCCTCGTCGTCTACGAGGGCGTGGCCCGCTCGCCGACGGTTCTGTTCAAC
>JBKBRJ010000046.1:0-35636 GCA_046292285.1 Mesorhizobium sp.
CCGGAGGCCGTCGAGGCGGTGCTTGCCGCCGGCCTGCCGCTCACCCTCGTTCCGCTCGACGTGACGCGGAAGGTGCGCGCCGACCGCCCCTATGTCGAAGCGCTGCGCCATGCCGGAACGGCTGCGTCCCGCGCCTCGGCCGACCTGATCGCCGCCTATTTCCAGACGACGACGGGTGGCGAGAGCCGTCCGCTGCACGACCCGTGCGTGATGCTCCTGGCGCTCGCGCCCAACCTCTTCGGTTGCGAAGACATGGCGCTCGCCGTCGATTGCGGTTCAACCACCGACGCGGGCAGCCTGGAACCGGCGGCCGACGGGCGCGCGCCGGTGTCGGTCGCGCTGACCGTCAACGGAGCCGGCGCGCTGTCGCTGCTCGCCGAACGGCTCACCCGGCCCTGAACGCTACTCCACCCCCAGTTCCTGCTCGACGAGCGTCGTCCAGAACCGGACCCCGGTCGGGATCGCGTCGTCGTTGAAGTCGTAGCGACTGTTGTGATGCAGCGCGCCGTCCTGCGCGGGGCCATTGCCGAGCCAAACGTAGCAGCCGGGCACCCGGCCCGAGAACACCGCGAAATCGTCGCCTGCGGTCGAGGGCGGGAAGCTGGTGCGCACGGTGGCGGCGGCGGCTCGGGCCGCCGCGAGCGCCCGGCGCGTGGCATCGGGATCGTTGATGACCGGCGGGATCTGGCGCAGGTAGCGATAGTCGCAGGCGATGCCGTACATCGCCGCCGTACCCTCCGCCAGTTTCCCGATCTCCACCTCGATCTGTGCTCGCACCTCGGCCGAATAGGCGCGCGCCGTGCCGCCGATCGAAACCTCGTCGGGAATGACATTCAACGCGGCGAAATCGCCGGCCTTGAGTGCGCAGGCGCTGACGACGGCCGGCTGAAGCGGATCGACGCGGCGCGCCACGATCGTGTGCAGCGCGGTGAGGAACTGGCCGGCCGCGGTGATGGCGTCGCGGCCGAGATGCGGCTTGGCGCCATGCGTCCCCTCCCCGCGAAACGTCACGTGCCAGCGATCGGAGGATGCCAGTTGCGGGCCTTCGACGACCGCGATCTCGTCGACGGCGAGGCCCGGCATGTTGTGCAGGCCGTAGACGGCATCGACGGGAAAGCGCTCGAAGAAGCCGTCGGCGACCATTGCGGCAGCGCCGCCACGTCCTTCCTCGGCCGGCTGGAAGATGAAGTGAACCGTTCCCGAAAAGGCCCGGGAGCGGGACAGCGTGCGGGCCGCGCCGAGCAGCATCACCGTGTGTCCGTCATGGCCGCAGGCATGCATGCGGCCGTCCACGGTGGAGCGATGCGGCCGGTCCGTCGCGGTTTCGCTCATGGCGAGCGCATCCATGTCGGCGCGCAGCGCGATGCGGCGATGGCCGTTTCCAGCCTGAAGCGTGGCGACCAGCCCGGTGCCGCCGAGACCCGTCGTCACCGCGAGGCCGGCATCCTCGAGAAGCCCGCGCACGATGCGGCTTGTTCGCTCCTCCTCGAAGCCGAGTTCGGGATGGGCATGCAGGTCGCGGCGCAACCGGACGAGGAAATCGAGATCGTCGATGTGGTCATCGGCCCGCGCCATCAATACACTCCGCCTGCCGGTCTGCGCCGGCTTCATCCGATTGTTGTTCCACGATGATTTCTAGCAGAAAGGCCTGTCGTGTCACTCGCGCCACACCAGTTCTGGCAGGAAATCCATCCGCCCTCTACATTTCCGGACGATCCAGCCGACGGCTTTCGCGATCTCTACCCGGCCCGGCTGCCGGACGGGCGACAGATCGCGCTGCCGATCCGGATCCTGCCCGGCGACGGGTCGCGCGCCGTCGCCTCGCTGATCGTCAACCAGGCGAGCTTCGCCGTCGAGGACGCTCTGGCCGAGGCGATGACGCGAGCCCTTCGGCCGCTCGATGCCGACGTGATCGTCGGCGTACCGACGCTCGGCCTTCCCCTCGCGAACGCGGTTGCGCGCCGGCTCGGGCACCCCCGCATGGTGGCGCTCGGGACGTCGCGAAAATTCTGGTACGACGACGGTCTCTCGGAACCCATGTCGTCGATCACGAGCCCGGACCAGATCAAGCGGCTCTATCTCGATCCGCGCATGCTGCCGTTGTTGCGAGGCCGCCGCGTCGCCGTCGTCGACGACGTCGTCAGTTCGGGCGCCTCGATGCGCGCGGTTCTGGCGCTGCTCGCGAAGGCCGGGGTGGAACCGGTCGCGCTCGTCTTCGCGATGCTGCAGACGGAGCGATGGCGCCCCGTGCTGGAAGCGATCGACCCGGCCTTGCCCGGCAAGCTGCATGGCGCCATCCGCACGCCGCTGCTTGCCCGCCGCGAGGACGGCGCCTGGTCACGCGCGGGTTGACCGCGCTCGGGCTTCGACCGCCGGAGAGGCGACGGCTGCTGCCGAAAAAAGAGAAAAGCCGGGACATGCCCGGCCTTTCGCAGAATTTCGAAGGCGAACGATCAGTTGACGGCGTCCTTGAGCCCCTTGCCGGCCGAGAACTTCGGCACGTTGCGCGCGGGGATCTGGACCGGCTGGCCCGTCTGAGGATTGCGGCCCGTCGAGGCCTCACGCTTGGTCACCTCGAAGTTGCCGAAGCCCACGAGACGAACGTCGCCGCCGTTCTTGAGTTCGTTGGTGATGACCGAAAACACGGCTTCGACCGCCGACTGTGCGTCGGACTTAGACATTTTGGCTGCCTCCGCAACGGCCGACACGAGTTCGTTCTTGTTCATGAAAACCTCATTTTATCTTCTTGACCGCATTGTCTGCGACTCGACGGCCGCGCCGGGACTTTATTGAGATAGCGTGCGGCAACCAAGTCCGAAAAACCCGAAAACCGCGCAATTGCGCGGTTTTTTAAGCTCCAGACAGCAGAATGGCCGGACTTTCGTCCGGCCATTTGCGTTTTCATGCTTCCAGAGGGCGGATCAGTGCGCCAAAGACGCCGCACCCGCATCTTCGCCGGCCGCCTTCTTGGCGGCGTCGACCGGCTCGACCCACTCGATCGCCTCGGGCATCCGCTGCAGCGCGTGCTGCAAGACCTCGCCGACGCGGCTGACCGGAATGATCTCCATTCCGCTCTTCACGTTGTCGGGGATCTCGGCCAGGTCCTTGGCGTTCTCCTCGGGGATCAGCACCTTCTTGATGCCGCCGCGCAGGGCGGCGAGCAGCTTTTCCTTGAGGCCGCCGATCGGCAGGACGCGTCCGCGCAGCGTGATCTCGCCCGTCATCGCGACATCGGCTTTGACCGGGATGCCGGTCAGCACCGAAACGATCGCAGTGACCATTGCGACGCCCGCCGACGGTCCGTCCTTCGGCGTCGCGCCTTCCGGCACGTGCACGTGAATGTCGCGCTTGTCGAAGAGCGGAGGCTCGATGCCGAAGTCGATCGCCCTCGAGCGGACATAGGACGCCGCCGCCGAGATGGACTCCTTCATCACGTCCTTCAGGTTGCCCGTCACCGTCATCTTGCCCTTGCCGGGCATCATGACGCCTTCGATCGTCAGCAGTTCGCCGCCGACCTCGGTCCAGGCCAGACCCGTAACGACGCCAACCTGGTCCTCGCCCTCGACCTGCCCGAAGCGATAGCGGGGCACGCCGAGATAGTCGGACAGGTTTTCCCTGGTGATGTTCACCGAAGGCTTCTTGGTCTTCAGGATCTCCGTCACCGCCTTGCGGGCGAGCTTCATCAGCTCGCGCTCGAGGCTGCGCACGCCCGCCTCGCGGGTGTAGGTCTGGATGACGGCGCGGATTGCGTCGTCGGTGACCGAGAACTCCCTGGGCTGGAGCGCATGGTCGCGAACCGCCTTGGGGAGCAGGTGCCGCTTGGCGATCTCGACCTTCTCGTCCTCGGTGTAGCCGGCGATACGGATGATCTCCATGCGGTCCATCAGGGCCGGGGGGATGTTCAGCGTATTGGCCGTCGTCACGAACATGACGCTCGACAGGTCGTACTCGACCTCGAGATAGTGGTCCATGAAGGTCGCGTTCTGCTCCGGATCGAGCACCTCGAGCAGGGCCGACGACGGATCGCCACGGAAGTCCATGCCCATCTTGTCGATCTCGTCGAGCAGGAAGAGCGGATTGGACTTCTTCGCCTTCTTCATCGACTGGATGACCTTGCCGGGCATCGAGCCGATGTAGGTGCGGCGGTGGCCGCGGATCTCGGCCTCGTCACGCACGCCGCCGAGCGCCATGCGCACGAATTCGCGGCCGGTCGCCTTGGCGATCGACTTGCCGAGCGAGGTCTTGCCGACGCCGGGAGGGCCGACGAGGCACAGGATCGGCCCCTTCAGCTTCTTCTGCCGGCTCTGCACGGCCAGGTATTCGACGATCCGATCCTTGACCTTGTCGAGGCCGAAATGATCCGTGTCGAGGACGTTCTGGGCGAAGGCCAGATCCTGCTTGACCTTGGAGTTCTTGCCCCACGGGATCGACAGCAGCCAGTCGAGGTAGTTGCGCACCACCGTGGACTCCGCCGACATCGGAGACATGGAGCGAAGTTTCTTCAGCTCCGCGTTCGCCTTCTCGCGCGCTTCCTTGGTGAGCTTG
The DNA here is from genome assembly GCA_046292285.1 of Mesorhizobium sp. Classification (GTDB taxonomy): domain Bacteria; phylum Pseudomonadota; class Alphaproteobacteria; order Rhizobiales; family Rhizobiaceae; genus Aquibium. The sequence goes on from JBKBRJ010000046.1 coordinate 4,546, forward strand.
GTCTTCTTGATGCGCTCCTCGATCTCGGCGGCCTCGTCGCGGCCGTCCTCGCCCTCGCCGAGTTCCTTCTGGATCGCCTTCATCTGCTCGTTGAGGTAATACTCGCGCTGCGTCTTCTCCATCTGGCGCTTGACGCGCGAGCGGATGCGCTTCTCCACCTGGAGAACCGAGATTTCGGCCTCCATGAAGCCCATGGCCTTTTCCAGCCGCTCCTTGACCGAGAGCGTCGCCAGCATCTCCTGCTTCTCGGGGATCTTGATCGCAAGATGCGAGGCGATGGTGTCGGCGAGCTTGGAATAATCGTCGATCTGGCCGACCGCGCCCACGACCTCGGGAGAGATCTTCTTGTTCAGCTTGACGTAGTTCTCGAAGTCGGAAACCACCGAGCGGGCCAGCGCCTCGACCTCGACTTCCTCTTCCTCGGGCTCCGGCAGGATGGCGGCGCGCACCTCGTGGAAATCGACGCGATCGGTGAAGGAGGCGATGCGCGCGCGCGCGGTCCCTTCCACCAGCACCTTCACGGTGCCGTCCGGTAGCTTGAGCAGTTGCAGCACGTTGGCGAGGGTGCCGACCTCGAAGATCGCGTCCGGCTCCGGATCGTCGTCCGAAGCGTTCTTCTGGGTGGCGAGCAGGATCTGCTTGTCGGCACCCATGACCTCTTCGAGAGCCTTGATCGATTTCTCGCGACCGACGAAGAGCGGCACGATCATATGCGGGAACACGACGATGTCGCGCAGCGGGAGGACTGCGTACACGCTTGCCGTGCCGGTTTCGCCAGTGGATCGAGTGGTGTTGGACATCGATTTGCCTTTCACTTCGCGGCCGCCATCAGCCAACCGCGAATCTCATATTAGCGGCTGCACGCCGATCCGCCTATGCCCGCGAGGGTGTGGGAGGAAAGAAGCACGGAAGGGCTTGCCGCCTGTTAAGCGTTAGGTGGAACTCCCGTGCCAAAAGATCAAGGGCCGGCAAAGGACCGGACGAGGAGGAAATTCGACCTGCCGCGCCCACCCCGCCCAGCGCCCGCCGGAAACGGAAAAGGCGCCGTAGCCGCGGCGCCTTCCCTCGGTTTTCCACGACCGGAACGCCTCACGCGGTGGCGTTGGCCTTTTCCTTCTTGGGCTCGGCGTAGATGTAGAGCGGGCGGGCCTTGCCGGTCACCACGTCGTCCGAGATGACAACTTCCTGGACGCCCTCCAGCGCCGGCAGTTCGAACATGGTGTCGAGCAGGATCGCCTCCATGATCGAACGCAGGCCGCGCGCACCGGTCTTGCGCTCGATCGCGCGCTTGGCGATGGCCGACAGCGCAGTCTCGTGGAAGGTCAGCTCGACGTTCTCCATCTCGAACATGCGCTGGTACTGCTTGACGAGCGCGTTCTTCGGCTCGGTCAGGATCTGGATCAGCGCCGGCTCGTCGAGATCCTCCAGCGTGGCAAGCACCGGCAGGCGGCCGACGAACTCCGGGATCAGCCCGAACTTCAGCAGGTCCTCCGGCTCGACCTGGCGGAAGAGCTCGCCGGTGCGACGGTCCTCCGGCGAGGCGACGTTCGCCGCGAAGCCGATCGACGTCTTGCGGCCGCGATCGGAGATGATCCGGTCGAGGCCCGCGAAGGCGCCGCCGCAGATGAACAGGATGTTGGTCGTGTCCACCTGCAGGAATTCCTGCTGCGGATGCTTGCGACCGCCCTGCGGCGGAACCGACGCCGTCGTTCCTTCCATGATCTTGAGCAGCGCCTGCTGGACGCCCTCGCCCGACACGTCGCGGGTGATCGAGGGGTTGTCCGACTTGCGGCTGATCTTGTCGATCTCATCGATGTAGACGATGCCGCGCTGCGCCCGCTCGACATTGTAGTCGGCCGACTGGAGCAGCTTCAGGATGATGTTCTCGACATCCTCGCCGACATAGCCGGCTTCCGTCAGCGTCGTCGCGTCGGCCATCGTGAACGGCACGTCGATGATGCGGGCGAGCGTCTGCGCGAGCAGCGTCTTGCCGCAGCCGGTCGGGCCGATCAGCAGGATGTTCGACTTCGCCAGTTCGACGTCGTTGCTCTTCGATGCGTGGGCCAGGCGCTTGTAGTGGTTGTGGACGGCGACCGACAGCACGCGCTTGGCGTAGGGCTGGCCGATCACGTAGTCGTCGAGGACCTTCAGGATCTCCTGCGGGGTGGGCACGCCCTCGCGGGACTTCACCATCGAGGTCTTGTTCTCCTCGCGGATGATGTCCATGCAGAGTTCGACGCACTCGTCGCAGATGAAGACCGTCGGCCCCGCGATCAGCTTGCGCACCTCATGCTGGCTCTTGCCGCAGAAAGAGCAGTAGAGCGTGTTCTTGGAGTCGCCGCCGCCGCTGTTTCCGATTTTGCTCATGCCCTTCAGTCCTTTCAGTCCCTGCCGGCCGGTCGCCAGACCTGTCGGGCTGCGGCATCGATTCTGGAAGACCGATGCGCCGCGCCCTTTTCCCGAGAAACGGGCCGAGCGCCCACGAACGAAACACAAAACACGAGGTGCGGCAATGATTCGCCCAGGTCGGTCGACGCTAGTCCCCCGAAACTCAACATAGGCTTAACGTAGGATGCCGGCAGCCCCGTGGGAACACCCATTTGTGACAGAAATGCCGCAGATTGCTTCAAAATTGCGGCACTGCCCCCACGGCGGTGTGGAAAGCCGGCTTCACGCTGCGGAAGGACCCTCAAGCGCCTCGCGGGTGGAGATCACCTTGTCGATCAGCCCGAAGGCCTGCGCCTCGTCGGACGTCATGAAATGGTCGCGGTCGAGCGTGCGCTCGATCGTCTCGTAGTCCTGGCCCGTGTGCTGGACGTAGACCTCGTTGAGGCGACGCTTCAGCTTGATGATGTCCTGGGCGTGACGCTCGATGTCGGAGGCTTGGCCGGAGAAGCCGCCGGACGGCTGGTGCACCATGATGCGGGCGTTGGGCGTCGCGAAACGCATGTCCTTGTGGCCGGAGCACAGGAGCAGCGAGCCCATCGAGGCCGCCTGGCCGATGCACAGCGTCGCCACCGCCGGCTTGATGAACTGCATCGTGTCGTAGATCGCCATGCCGCTCGTCACCACGCCGCCGGGCGAGTTGATGTAGAGCGAGATTTCCTTCTTCGGGTTCTCCGCCTCGAGGAAGAGAAGTTGGGCGCACACCAGCGTCGCCATGCCGTCCTCGATCGGACCGGTGATGAAGATGATGCGCTCCTTGAGCAGGCGCGAGAAGATGTCGTAGGCGCGCTCGCCGCGGTTCGTCTGCTCGACGACCATCGGGACGAGGTTCATCGCGGTTTCGACGGGATTTCGCATGGGACGTTTCCTTCGTGGAAGCGATTCGGGCGCATGAAACCGCAGAATCGGCAAGTGGCAGGTTAGAGCTAGATAAGGTGCGGAATCGGGCCAGCGCAAGGGTCAGCCATGAGGCTCCCGCCGAAAGCGGAGAAATGGTTTACGCCGGCTCCGCCCGCAGCCAGGACACGAGGCCGACGAGATCGGGCGCCTCCACATGCGCCGCCACCCGCCGCCCGACCGCCGCGCCGAACTTGTAACCATGCCCCGAGCAGGCCGAGACGACGAGGCATCGGCCGCGTTCCGCCGCGAAGAAGCGCTCGTCGGCGGTGAACGTGTAGGCGCAGGTGACGACATTCTCCACGCGATACTCGCCGATCCGCACCATCGGCGGAGCGAACAGGTCGCGGATGGCCTCGCCCTCGCCCGGCTCCGGCGCCCGATGCGCATCCGCGTCCGCGGACCCGAACTTGTGGAGACCGGAGCCGAATTTCAGCCCGCCCTCGCCGGACGGTGGGATGATGTAGCCGTCGGTCTTGCCGCCGACGTCGAGGATCACCGGCGCGGCATCCCAGGCGGCCTTCAGGTCGGCCGGCGGATCGAGATAGACCACGGCCGTGCGGTAGGTGGTCAGGTCCGATGCGAGGTCGGGAAACAGCTTCGTGACCCAGGCGCCGGCCGTCACCACGATCCGGTCCGCCGACAGCGCCCGTCCGTCGGCGAGCGTCACGACGCCGGCATCGCCGTCCACCGCGGCGACCCGGGTGTCCTCCAGGACCGACGCGCAATGCGCCCGCAGCCAGCGGGTCATGCCGATGGCGATCCGCCGGCAATGCAGCGCACCGCCCTCGGGCGAGACATAGGCGTAACGCATGGCGGAGGCGTCGAGAAAGGGCCAGCGCCGCGCGGCATCCTCCGGCGTCAGCATCTCGAACGGAAAGCCGCCCGCCTTCAGGCCTTCGAGATAGTCTTCGGCCTCGTCGCCCGGTTCGCGCGACACGCAGAGGAAGCCGCGAGCGTCGAGGTGGCTTTCACCGAGATCGTTCCAGAGTTCGTCCCAGGCCTGGTAGGCCTCGGTGATCGCCCGGCCGTAGCCGGTGGCCGAGGGATAGGCGCGGCGGATGATGCGATGGTGGTCGCCGGAAGCCGACAGCGGATTTGGGATCGTCCCCTGCTCGATCAGCGTCACAGAATGGCCACGCTTGGTTAGCGACCAGGCCGTGGACAGGCCGGCAATGCCCGCGCCGGCGACGATGACGTCCATGTTGCGATCTCCGTCCAGTTCCCGCGCCCCGACGAACGGGGCGGACACTACGCGGTGGAACTTCCGACGCAAGCCGAATATGGGTGCGCATCATGACCTCACGCCAGAATGTTACAGCCTCCCTCGCCATCGATCCGGCAACACGCCGGGTCATCCTCGATCCGCGCGACCCGTCCTTCGTTCAGGACCCCTATGGCGCCTATGCCTCCGTGCAGGCCGTTTCGCCGACCTTCTTCTGGGAGGATTACGGCCTGTGGTGCCTGTCCGGATACGACGCGGTGAACAGGCTGTTGCGCGACCGCCGGTTTGGCCGCGAGAATCGCTGGGGGCCGCCGATGGTCGACGTCGCGGGGCGCGAGCACCTGGCCGATTTCGATCGCATCGAGCGCCATTCGCTGCTGGAGCGGGAGCCGCCGGTGCACACCAGGCTGCGCGGCCTCGTCAACCGCGCCTTCGTCTCGCGCCAGATCGAACGGCTGCGACCGCGCGTCGAAGCACTGGCTCACGAACTGGTCGACGGCTTTGAGGCGACACGCGAGGTCGATCTCCTGCCGGCCTTCGCCACGCCGATCCCCGTGACGGTGATCGCGGAGATGCTGGGCGTCCCGGTCGACATGGGACCGAAACTCGTCGACTGGTCGAACAGAATGGTGCGGATGTACACGCATCGCCCCAGCCGCGCCGTCCAGGAAGACGCCAACGCCGCGTCGCGCGAATTCGCCGACTTCCTGCGCAACTACGTGGACCGCCGGCGCGCGGCGCCCGGCGACGACCTTCTCAGCCTGCTGATCTCGGCGAGCGACAGCGGCGAGCGGCTGTCGGAGGACGAACTGCTCACCTCGGTCATCCTGCTGCTCAATGCCGGTCACGAGGCGACGGTCCACCAGGCCGGCAATGCGGTGAAGACGATTCTCGAACAGGGCGGCGACCCGCGCCGGTTCTTCGGCGACGCGGCGGCCACCGAGGCCACCGTCGAGGAATGCCTTCGCTTCGACGCGCCGCTGCACATGTTCACCCGCTACGCCTACGAGACCGTCGAGATCGAGCCGGGGGTCGTACTGCAGCCAGGCGAGCAGGTCGCGCTGCTGCTCGGCGCGGCCAACAACGATCCGGCCGCCTTTGTCACGCCGCGCCTGTTCGACCCCGCTCGCGCCGACCAGAAGAACGTCACCTTCGGCGCCGGCATCCACTTCTGCATCGGCGCGCCGCTGGCGCGGCTGGAGCTGCAGGTGGCGTTGAACGTGCTGTTTGCCCGCCTGCCCGGCCTGCGTCTCGCCGAGCCGCCGGTCTATCGCGACAACTACCATTTTCATGGATTGGAGCGGTTGATGGCAAGCTGGTGAGCGCGGGGGTGCCGCTCCCCCCTCAATCCTGGCCGAACGCGGCAACGACGGTTTCGATCGGTAAGAACAGCGTGCGGCTGTCTTCGGGGTACTCGATGAATTCGGCGCAGCGGAGATAGAAGCGCCTGGCGGCATCGTCTTTCGCCTGGACCAGCACGGCGCCGATGCCGATGCCTTGGGACGCGACCGCAATCCGCCGCAACGCGTCCGACAGGATGTCGGCGCCGAGACCTTTCCCCGCATGGGCCCTATCGACGGCCAGACGCCCGATCACCGAGACCGGGATCGTATCGGGCGCATTGCGCCTGACCTTGCCGGGCGCCGCGCCGCGCTCCACGGCGCCCGCCGCGATGCAGAAATAGGCCACGACGCGATTGCCCTCGCAAACGACGTAGGTGCGCGAGAAGCGGCTCTCGTTCTTCAACGCACGGTGCCGCAACCAGTCATTCAGGGCCGGTTCGCCACAGTCGAATTCGGACAGATCGTGGTCGGCAGTCAGGGGGACGGGAGCGGAAAGACCTCCGTCCCGGGGTTGCGGCGCCTCGCCTATTTCCGCCATGCCGGCTCGCGGCGCAGCAAGTACCGCAGCTTCGGCCCGGGTGCGGGCGGATTGTCGAGCGCGTTCATGAAGGCGTCGTAGCGCTCCGCGTCCAGTGCGAACAGCCGCCGGTCGAGCAGCACGTCAATCGCCTCCCGGCGGGCGATTTCGACCATGAACTCCGTGCGCGTCTTCCCAAGCACCGCGGCCGCATCGTCGATGAGCTGGCGGGTGTTCGCTTCGATCCGCAGGTTTATGCTGCCCTTCGGCTCGGAAGCCCGCTCGGCGACCGCGACGGCGCCCCGATCAGAGCGGTGGGGGGAAGAAGCGCCTGCCTTGGTCATGCTCCTGATATGCTTCCACGTATCCACGTTGTCAATACGCGTACCGGACGGTGGTTCCTCCCGCACGCCTCGCCGCGCCGATCCTACACCCGGATCACATACTCCTTGCGAGTCGTTTCAACGACTTCCCAGGTTCCCCTGAAGCCGGGCCTGAGCACGAAGCTGTCGCCGGCCTTCACCGTTCGCGCCTCGCCGTCGTCCTCGGCGATCACCGAGACGCCGGACAGGATGTGGCAGAACTCCCACTCGTCGTAGACGATGCGCCACTTGCCCGGCGTCGATTCCCAGATGCCGGCATGGAGGCCGCCCCCGGCCTCCTCGACATTCCAGGTCGTGAAGCGCGGCGCGCCGGATATCAGCCGGTCGGCCGGGGGGGCGCCCTGCTCGGGCGCGATGGCCGCGATGTCGATCGCCGCGAACCGTGCCATCGCCTCACGCCTTCGCCAGCGCCTGCTCCAGGTCGGCGATGATGTCATCGGCGCTCTCGATGCCGACCGAGAGGCGCACCGTGTCCGGCCCGGCGCCCGCCGCGACCTTCTGCTCGTCGGTCAGCTGGCGGTGGGTGGTGGAGGCCGGGTGGATGATCAGCGAGCGCACGTCGCCGATGTTGGCCAGGTGCGAGAACAGCTCGACGCCCTCGACCACCTTGACGCCCGCCTCGTAGCCGCCCTTGAGGCCGAAGGTGAAGACCGCGCCCGCGCCGTTGGGCGAATACTTCTTCATCATCGCGTGGTTCGGGTCGCCGGCGAGACCGGGATAGGAAACCCAGGCGACCTTCGGGTGCTGCTTCAGCCAGGTCGCGACCTTCAGCGCGTTCTCGCAATGGCGCTGCATCCTGAGCGACAGGGTCTCGATGCCCTGCAGGATCATGAAGGCGTTGAAGGGCGAGATCGACGGGCCGAAGTCGCGCAGGCCGAGCACGCGGCAAGCGATTGCGAAGGCGAAGTTGCCGAAGGTCTCGTGCAGCACGAGGCCGGCATATTCGGGCCGCGGCTGCGACAGCATCGGATACTTGCCGCTCTTCGACCAGTCGAAGGTGCCGCCGTCGACGATGGCGCCGCCCATGGAATTGCCGTGGCCGCCAAGGAACTTGGTCAGCGAGTGGACGACGACGTCGGCGCCGTGCTCGATCGGGCGCAGAAGATACGGCGTGGCCATGGTGTTGTCGACGATCAGCGGAATGCCGTGCTTGCGCGCGATGTCGCCGATCTTCTCGATGTCGACGAAGGTGCCGCCGGGATTGGCCAGGCTCTCGACGAAGATCGCGCGCGTGTCGCCATCGATCTGCGCCTCGAAGGAGGCCGGATCGGCCGCGTCCGCCCAGCGAACGCGCCAGTCGAAGCTCTTGAAGGCATTGCCGAACTGGTTGATCGAGCCGCCGTAGAGCCGGTTCGCCGCGACGAAGTTGGCGCCCGGCTGCATGATCGAATGGAAGACGAGCAGTTGCGCCGCGTGTCCCGACGCTGTGGCAAGCGCCGCGGTGCCGCCCTCGAGCGCGGCGACGCGCTCCTCGAGCACGGCCTGGGTCGGGTTCATGATGCGGGTGTAGATGTTGCCGAAGGCCTTCAGCCCGAACAGCGAGGCTGCATGGTCGGCATCGTCGAAGACGAAGGACGTCGTCTGGTAGATCGGCGTCGCGCGGGCGCCGGTCGCGGGATCGGGCTGGGCGCCTGCGTGAATGGCGAGCGTGTCGAATCCGGGCGTGCGCTGTGTCATGTCGTGTCCTCCCTGGCTGCGAAAGGCAGCGGATTGTCGTTGCGGGGGTTTTCGCAAAGCGCAATCGGGAAATCAAAGGGGAATTGTGCTCGCACCGGCGGGCCGGCGGAAAACCGTTCCCCGAAGCGGATGCGGCTGGGCCGATTCGTCCGCGCCGTCAGCGACCCCGGATGCCGAAGCTCTGGAAGCCGGCCCGCAACAGCGGCTTCTTCGAGGAGAGGACGCGGCTGTTGACGCCGGTCCAGCCGATTTCGCCGGAGAGCCGGCCGTATTCGATCTTGGGGCAGCGATCCATGACCACCTTGATCCCCGCGGCCTCGGCCTTCGCCGCCGCTTCGTCGTGACGGACGGTGAGCTGCATCCAGATCGCCTTCGGCCTGGGGTCGAGCGCCAGCGCCTCGTCGACGATCGGCGGGACGGCGCTCGACGCGCGGAAGATGTCGACCATGTCGATCGGCTCGGGAATGTCGGCGAGCCGGGCGTAGACCGTCCGGCCGAGGATCTCCTTGCCGGCCTGGCCAGGATTGACCGGAAAGACGGTATAACCCTTGTCGATCAGGTACTTGGCCACGAAATAGGACGGCCGCACGTCGTTGGCCGAGGCGCCGACGATGGCCACCGACTTCACGTCGTTCAGGATGCCGGCGATGTAGGCATTGTCGTAGGAATCGTGGTTCATCCGCTTCCTGTGCCGCAATGGCGGGGTTCAATCAAGCCGCATCGCGATCGCCGTCACCCGCCACGCACCGTCACGCTCCTCGAAACAGAGGTGCGAGTTGAGGTAGGGCGCGAAGTGGCTGGCGTCGGGTCCACGGAACGTGCCGAAGAAGACGACGCCACCGGCGGGATGGATGATCCCCAGCGATCCGCCCGAGCGCTTCTGCTCCGGCGAAACCGGCACCATCTGATAGGGCTTCGGCCAGTCGCCGACGGGCAACCCCTCCACGCCGTCCGGGTCGACATCGGCGGCAATTCGCCAATGCTCCCGGTCGATCAAGAGCAGCTTGCCATCGAGCGCGGTCCAGTCGGGCCAGGAGATGCGCCCGTAACTCGCCGTGCAGATGCGGCCGTCGAGCCAGGGCGACCGGCCGACGGTCGGCTCGACGACGAGGTCGGCCAGCACGTAGAGGCCGTAGCGGCTCTGCACGCCCGGATCGGCGCTATCGCTGGCGCGCGACAGACGACCGGCCATTTCCAGCACGCGGCGGGCGGGATGGAGGCCGAGAGAGACGAACTCCTCGCGGTAGCTCCGCCCCTTCTGGCCGACGAGGAATTCGACCTCTTCCGCCATCAACGGGAGAACGGCCTCGGGATCGAGCACCTTCCCCCACCGATAGCCGGCGGCATCAGCCAGTGCGCGTCGGAATTCGCTCAGCTCCGGATCGGCGGAAAAACTGTCGTCGGTTTCGAGGATGATCTCGGGATAGAGCGGCGGCTCCAGGTCGGAATGGTGCACGGATTGCGCCGCGGCGTCCGCCGCGCTAACCATCCAGCCCGCCAGTGCCACTGTCGCCAGACGCGCCATCGCCTCGCCCACCCATCATTGCCCACGGGCGATGATAGCCCCGAGCGTGGCGCGGGCTTGACTGCAAACCGGCCGGTTCGCGGCGTTTCCGGGGCTTTCCTGTCAGCCGGGCAGCGCGATCGTCCCATCCCGGGCGATCGGGAAGGAGGGATTGTGCGCGACCTCCCACAGATGTCCCTCGGTGTCGGCGAAATAGCCCGTGCGCCCACCCCAAAAGGCGCGGCTTGCCGGGCGGACGATCGTTCCGCCCGCTTCGACTGCCCGTGCGAGAACGTCGTCGACCTCCGCTTCCGAGCGGGTGTTGTAGGCGAGCGCAACGTCGGCGAACCCCGCCGAGAACGCCACGCCCGCATCCTTCGCCAATTCGGTGCGTGGAAACAGCGCCAGGATGATCCCGCCCATCTGGTAGAACGCGACGCCCTCGGTGATGCCGGTGTGACGCTCTAGCCCCATCGCCTCGTAGAAGCGGGCCGCACGGTCGAGATCGTCGACGCCGAGCGTGACGATCGAGACGCGGGGCTCCCTCACTCCCCCGTCCACTCCGGCTTGCGCTTGCCGATGAAGGCGTCGATGCCCTCGCAGGCGTCGCGGGCCAGCATGTTTTCCACCATCGTGCGCGAGGCGCTGGCATAGGCGTCGGCGAGGTCCATGCCCGCCTGGGCGTAAAAGGACCGCTTGCCGAATGCCAGCGCGGAAGGCGATTTGGCGGCAATGGCTTGCGCATATTTTCCGACGATCTGATTCAAATATTCCGGCGGCACGACGCGGTTGACGAGGCCGAACTCGCGCGCCGTCGTGGCGTCGATCATCTCGCCGGTCAGCAGCATTTCCATGGCATGCTTGGGCTTCACACCGCGCGACAGCGCGACCGCCGGGGTCGAGCAGAACAGGCCGACATCGATGCCGTTGACGCCAAACGTGGCGCTGTCGGTGGCGATCGCGAGATCGCAGGTCGCGACGAGTTGGCAGCCGGCGGCGGTGGCGATGCCGTCGACCTGGGCGATCACCGGCTTGGGCAGGCCGACGATGGACTGCATCAGGCGCGAGCAGATGTCGAAGGTGCGCCGGAAGAAGACCGCGCCGGCGTCGGCGTCGACCCGGCGCGCATGCATTTCCTTGAGGTCGTGCCCGGCGCAGAACACCTTGCTTGGCGCGGCCGCCACCACCACGACCCGCACCGCGCGGTCGTCGCGCGCGCGGTCCAGCGCCGCCTGGAACGCTTCCATAGTGGCGATCGAGAGGGCGTTGGCCGGCGGATTGGCAAGCGTCAGGGTCAGGATGCCGCCGCTCAGGTCCGTATGGACCGGTCCTTCCGCGTCCGCGCGCTTCATCGCCAGAATTTCGGCCATTTGACTGTTCCTCGACGTTTCCCTGCCTTGGACCAAGAGAACTATCACGGAGCGGGTTGAAGGAAAGCCTGGAAATGGATCAAGCTGGTTGACGTTTACGGAAACGGAACAAGGGAGGATTGCGTGCCAAGGGTTCTGTACGAGAAGGACGGGCGCATCGCCCGCATCACCCTCAACCGCCCGGACGTTCTGAACGCGATCGACGACGAACTGCCGGTCGAACTCGCCGACTGCGTGGCGCGCGCCAATGCGGACCATGGCGTGCACGTGATCGTCCTTTCGGGCGCCGGCCGCGCCTTCTGCGCCGGTTACGACCTCGCCTACTATGCCGAGCAGGACACCGGCGCCGGCAACGCGATGACGCAGGACATGCCCTGGGACCCAATGAAGGACTTCGCCTTCATGATGCGCAACACCGAGCTCTTCATGTCGCTCTGGCGCAGCCACCGGCCGGTGATCGCCAAGGTGCACGGCTTCGCGGTGGCCGGCGGCTCGGACATCGCGCTCTGCTCGGACATGATCGTGATGGCCGACGACGCCGAGATCGGCTACATGCCGATCCGCGTCTGGGGCTGCCCCACGACCGCGATGTGGGTCTACCGGCTTGGCCCGGAGCGGGCCAAGCGCATGCTGTTCACCGGCGACAAGGTGAAGGGCAAGGAAGCCGAGGCGATGGGCCTGGTGCTGAAGTCGGTTCCGGCCGCGGATCTCGACGCCGAGGTGGAGCGGCTGGCCGAGCGCATGTCCGGCGTTCCGGTCAACCAACTGATGATGCAGAAGCTGGTCGTCAACCAGGCGATCGAGGCAATGGGCTTGAAACAGACGCAGATGTTCGCGACCCTGTTCGACGGCATCACCCGGCACTCGCCGGAAGGCCTAAACTTCAAGCATCGCGCCGAGGCGATGGGCTGGAAACACGCCGTGCGCGAACGCGACCTCGGCACCTTCGACTGGACGCAGAACCGACCGATCAACGCGCCGAAGGGATGAGGGCGGCGATGGACGCACGGACGAGGAACAACCCGCCGACACCGGTGATGACGACCGAGGAGGTGAACCGGCTGATGGTGTCGGTCTATCCGCAGCTCAACGGCGAATATTCCGACTACCTGGCGACGGAGGTCTTTCCGGGCGGATGCACGGTCAGGCTCAACGCCAACGAGCGGCATCTGCGGCCCGGCGGCACGGTGTCGGGCCCGTGCCTTTTCACGCTGGCCGACATCGGCGGTTATGTCTGCGTGCTCTCGCATGCCGGCCCGGACGCCCTATCGGTGACGACGAACCTCAACATCAACTTCGTCCGCAAGGCCGAGCCGGGACCGGTCGACGGCCATTGCCGCATCATCAAGCTCGGAAAGAGCCTTATGGTCTACGAGATCGACATCGTGGCGGGGCCGGACCGCCTCACGGTCGCCCACGCGACCGGCACCTATTCGATCCCCCCGAAACGCTGAACGGGCCCCGCGCCTGGCGCGGAGCCCGTCCATTGCCTCGAACGCGAGGGATCAGTTCGACTTGAGGCCCATGGCACCGGAGCACTCGACGATCTGGGTGCTGCTGGCCTGGTAGGCCGAGTCCCAGGACACCTGCACCGACTTCGGGCAGTTGCGGTAGTTCTTGTTGACGACCGCGATCGTGCCCTGCGGCGTGTTCGAGTTGATCCTCACCGACTTCAGGCCCTTGGCGCTCGTGATCGTGCAGACCACGTTGTTGGGGATCGAGCAGTTGATGGCGGCGCCTCCGCCCGAGGCGGGCATGGCGACGAACTGCCCGGCGAAGGTGGCCGTGCCGGCGGTGGCGGCGACGAGAGCGGCGGCGGTGGCGATGATCGTGTTGCGGATGGTCATGGTCGTTTCCTTTCAGGTTCAGGTTTCAGGGTTCGTAGTTGCTTGCCCCATGACCGCCGTTCTACTGCCACCAGCCTGAACCGGAACTGATCTCTTCGTTCATTTTTCGTTCATTCAAGTATTTATTTTTTCATTGTGAACTATTTCACTTAATATAGGCCGCTTGCTGAAAGTGAATAATCTCACACTCCATCTTTATACTCTGCCACGCCGATGCCGTTTTTTCTCACCTTCCCCTGGGATCGTGCTTCTCCCGAAGCGACAGACCCTCTATCCGGCCCTGGGCGGGAACGCGCCCTTCGCCCTCCGCCGACTGGCGACGACACAAGTTTTGCGGTAAAATAATACCTTAATCCTAAGCGACTGAATATGCTTAGCTATTTTCCGTCTCGTGAATTTCTTGTGCTTGACGCTCGCCGCGGCTTCCACTATAGACGCCGCCGAAGCAGCGGCCATCGGCCGTGGCCTCCCTGTTGGCGGGCGCGCATGCCGGCCAACGCAAGCAACAAGAAACGCCTTCCCTCCCCAACCGGATGGACGGTCCGACAGGAAAGTACCACCATGAAAACCTTTTCGCAGAAGCCTGCGGAGGTGACGAAGAAGTGGGTGCTGATCGACGCCGAAGGTCTCGTCGTCGGCCGCCTCGCCACCATCGTCGCCAATCGCCTGCGCGGCAAGCACAAGCCCACCTTCACCCCGCATGTGGACGATGGCGACAACGTCATCGTGATCAATGCCGACAAGGTGGCGTTCACCGGCAAGAAGTTCACCGACAAGGTGTACTACTGGCACACCGGCCACCCCGGTGGCGTCAAGGAGCGCACGGCGCGTGACCTGCTGGAAGGCCGTTTCCCCGAGCGCGTGCTCGAAAAGGCCGTCGAGCGGATGATCCCGCGCGGCCCGCTCGGCCGTCGCCAGATGAAGAACCTGCGCGTCTATGCGGGCGCCGCGCATCCGCACGAGGCTCAGACGCCCGAGACGCTCGACGTCGGCGCGATGAGCAAGAAGAACGTAAGGACCCCGGTCAATGGCTGATCTGAATTCCCTCGCCGACCTCGGCGCCGCGACCGGCGTTTCCGCCGCGCAGCCGGCCGCCCCGGTCCATGTCCAGAAGCTCGACGCCCAGGGCCGCGCCTACGCGACCGGCAAGCGCAAGGACGCCATCGCCCGCGTCTGGGTCCGCCCCGGCACCGGCAAGGTCATCGTCAACGACAAGGAGTACAAGGCCTACTTCGCCCGGCCCGTGCTCCAGATGATCCTGCGCCAGCCGATCGTCGCGGCCAACCGCGAAGGCCAGTACGACATCGTCGCAACCGTCATCGGCGGCGGGCTCTCCGGCCAGGCCGGTGCCGTGCGTCACGGCATCTCCAAGGCGCTGACCTACTACGAGCCGGCGCTGCGCGGCGTGCTCAAGAAGGGCGGCTTCCTGACCCGCGACTCGCGTACCGTCGAGCGCAAGAAGTACGGCAAGGCCAAGGCCCGTCGTTCGTTCCAGTTCTCGAAGCGCTGATCACTTCCCTGGAGACCTTCGTGCTCTCCTCCGACACCTTCCGAAGGGCCGCCTCGCGCGGCCCTTTTCGTTGAAGGCCGCGTTGCGATGGCTGCCGCCCTCTCGTCGCGTTCCGGCCTGCTTGAGCATCCCCCTGCCATGCGATAGGTACGACGCGTCAGCCGGAGACCCGCCATGCCCGCGTCCACGATCGACTACGCCTTCACCGCGAAGGGCCTCACCGGCAGCGCGGGCGACCCGACCTATGCCGGCGCGCTCTCCTTCATGCGCAGGCGCTACACCAAGAACGTCAAGGGCGCCGACGCCATCGTGTGGGGCATCCCCTTCGACGCGGCGGTGACCAACCGTCCCGGCGCGCGCTTCGGCCCGCAGGCGATCCGCCGGGCCGCGGCGATCTTCGACAACGATCCGCAATACCCCTTCCACCGCGACATCACCGGCGAACTCGCGGTGGTCGACTATGGCGACTGCCTGCTCGACACCGGCGACCACCAGAAGACGCCGGGGCGCATCGAGCGCGAGGCGGCGAGGCTGATCAAATCGGGCGCCTTCCTCGTCTCGCTCGGCGGCGACCACTTCGTCACCTGGCCGCTGCTCAAGGCGCATGCCGCCAAGTACGGGCCGCTGGCGCTGGTGCAGTTCGACGCCCACCAGGACACCTGGTTCGACGATGGCAAGCGCATCGACCACGGCTCCTTCGTCGGCCGGGCCGTGCGCGACGGCGTCATCGATCCGTCGAAGTCGATCCAGGTGGGCATCCGAACCCACGCGCCGGAGGATTGCGGCATCAAGATTCTCTACGGGTACGACCTCGAGGAGATGAAGGCCTCCGAGATCGTCGCCGCCATCGTCGAACGCACAGCCGGCGCGCCGACCTACGTCACCTTCGACATCGACTGCCTCGACCCCGCCTTCGCGCCGGGCACCGGAACGCCGGTCGCGGGCGGCCCGTCCTCCGCGAAGATCTTCTCGGTGCTGCGCCAGCTCGGCCAACTCGACATCGTGGGGGCGGACATCGTAGAAGTGTCGCCGCCGTACGACCATGCCGACATCACGGCGATCGCGGGCGCAACCGTGGCCCAGATGTATCTCGGCCTGCTCGCGGAAAAGAAGGCGCGCCTGCGATGACCCGACGACGACCCGCCAAGGCGGCACGCCCGGAGACGTTCGCATCCTGATTCAGGAGCCTCACGGCCTTGATCAACGCCTTCGGGGCACGAGTCCGCGCACGACTCCAACCCATTGAACGCCCTTCATTTCAGGCGAGACAGTCATGAAACCGAAAATTTTCATCGACGGCGAGCACGGCACGACCGGCCTCCAGATCCGCACCCGGCTCGGCCAGCGCGACGACCTCGACATCCTGTCCATTCCCGAGGCGGAGCGGCGCAACAGGGCGCTGCGCGAGGACATGCTGAAGTCGGCCGACATCGCGATCCTGTGCCTGCCCGACGACGCCGCGAAGGAGGCGGTCGCGCTGCTGGAAGGCTTTGAATCCACCCGTATCATCGACACCTCGACCGCGCACCGCGTCCATCCCGGCTGGGCCTACGGCTTCGCCGAGATGACCGCCGGCCAGCGCGAGAAGGTTGCGAAGGCGCGGCTCGTCGCCAATCCCGGCTGCTATCCCACCGGCGCCATCGGCCTGATACGGCCGCTGGTCGAGGCCGGCATCCTGCCCGCCGACTATCCCGTCAGCGTCAACGCCGTTTCGGGCTACAGCGGCGGCGGCAAGCAGATGATCGCGCAGATGGAGGACGCGTCGAACCCCGACCACATCGCCGCGCCGCACTTCCTTTACGGGCTGACGCTCACCCACAAGCACGTGCCGGAGATGCAGGCGCACGGGCTGCTCGCGCGCCGGCCGATCTTTTCGCCGAGCGTCGGGCGCTTTGCCCAGGGCATGATCGTCCAGGTGCCGCTGCACCTGTCGGACCTGAACGGTTCGCCGTCGCTGGCCGACCTGCACGGCGCGCTCGTCGCCCACTATGCCGGGCAGTCGGTGGTCGAGGTGGTGCCGCTCGCCGAAAGCGCCGCCATCGCCCGCATCGACCCGACCGCGCTCAACGACAGCGACCGCATGCGGCTCTACGTCTTCGGCACGGAGGGCAAGGGACAGGCGAACCTCGTCGCCGTGCTCGACAATCTCGGCAAGGGCGCCTCGGGCGCGGCGGTCCAGAACATGGACCTGATGCTCGGCCGCGCCGCCTGAGCCTCCGCTTGAAGGGCGCGGCGCGGCGGGCGCCTCGCCGGTCCGCTCGTCGCTCAGCTCCGGACGAGCACTCCCGTCTCCGCCGGGTAGCTGCCCCGCGTTCCGCGCCAGTGCGCCGCCGCGAAGCCGAGCACGACCAGCGCGAAGGCCTGGTGCAGCAGCGCCCAGCCGATCTGCACCTCGTAAAGCAGCGTGGTGATGCCGATCGCCGCCTGCACCAGCACGAGGTGGAACAGCACCAGCGCGCGGCGCGCATGGGTGGTGCCCGGTTCTTCTCTGCGTGCCTGGATCATGTGCCAAAGGGCAGCCGCGAAAAGAAGGTAGCCGCCCGTTCTGTGCACGAACTGCACTGTCTTGGCGTTCTCGAAGAAATTGATCCACCAGGGCTGCTGGATCATGAGATCGCCCGGCACGATCGCGCCGTCCATCAGCGGCCAGGTGTTGTAGGCAAGGCCCGCGTTGAGACCCGCGACGAGGCCGCCGAGATAGATCTGCACCAGCGCCATGAGCATCAGCACCAGCGCGAAGGTCCGCGTCCCCTCCTTCGACGGAGCGGCCGAATGCGGCGCGAGTCCCCGCGCCACGACCATGGTCGCCGCGAAGATGATGCAGGCGATCGTCAGATGGATGGCGAGACGGTACTGGCTGACGTCGGTGCGGTCGACGAGGCCCGACGCCACCATCCACCAGCCGACGGCGCCCTGGAGGCCGCCCAGCGCGAGCAGGCCGAGAAGCTTCGGCTTCAGGTGCGCTTCGAGACGACCGGTCAGCCAGAAGAAGGCGAGCGGCAGGGCGAAGACGACGCCGACGCCGCGCGCCAGCAGCCGATGGCTCCATTCCCACCAGTAGATGGTCTTGAAGTCGTCGAGGCTCATGCCCTTGTTGATGAGCTGGTATTCGGGGATCTGGCGATACTTCTCGAGTTCGATCTCCCACGCCTCCTCGGTCAGCGGCGGCAGGACGCCCATGACCGGCTTCCACTCGGTGATCGAGAGCCCGGATTCCGTCAGGCGCGTCGCGCCGCCGACCACGACCAGCGCAAACAGGACGAGGAGGACGACATAGAGCCAGCCCTTGACCAGGGCGCGGTTGCGCTCCTGGCGTTCGATGGCATCGTGCAGCGCGGTTTCGGCGATGGCGGTCATGGGGCGGTCCAGAGGTTCATGCGGCGGTTTCTCGTGGCCGATCGACCGGGCGCTTGCAAGTCTCGTCCGCGCGGCACGCGGTCGCGCCGCCCCCGTGACGCGTATTCGGGATTGCCTTTGGCGCGTGCGTGCGTACATGCAAGCCGAAAAGGAAGCGTCAATGCCCCTGCGCCTCAAAAAGCTGATCGGCACCATCCTCCTCGTCACGCTCGTGGTGGTCTACGCGATCGTCGCCACCATCGTCGCGGTGGCGCAACTGGCCGAATCGTCCTGGGTCGTCCACCTCGCCTATTTCTTCTTCACCGGCCTGCTCTGGGTGCTGCCGGCGATGGCCCTCATCAAGTGGATGGCGGGCCCGAAGGCGCAGGGCTGAACAGCGGCCTCCCGCCGGATCAGACGGTGACGACGCGCTGGCCCCGGTTGGCGATCGGCGTGGTGATGCCGGAGAGCATCGTTCCGATGTGGGCGACGCGCTGATAGCGGCCGTTGATCGAGATCCGCGGCAGCGCGTGAAGATGCGATGCATGCTCCGTCTGCAAGAGCCCGTGGCGCGTGGTCACGGCCGAGACGTAGCCGGCCTTGCGCGCAAGGTCGACCTCCCTTTGCCCGACCGCGGATTCGTATCCGTAGGGGTAGGCCATATGCCGCGGGGCCTCGCCGAGCTCCACCTCGAGGATGCGCCGCGCGTCGACCAGTTCGCGCAACGCCTTCTCCGCCGAAAGACGGCGCAGGTTGTAGTGATGGACCGAGTGCGCGCCAATCGTGACGAGCGGATGCGCGGCGAAGCGGCGCAATTCGTTCCAGTCCATCAGTGAAGCATGCCCGGCCTGCATGGGATCGATGCCGCAGGAGCGTGCGAGGCCGCGGATGACCTGGACCTGGTCCTCCTCGGCGACCCGTTCCGTCAGGTAATTATGGATCTCGATGTTGGCCCTGAACTTGGAGGACGGCGTGTCGCATTCGAAGACGGCCGGGCCGTCCGACATCGACAGGTAGACGACATCGCGCGTCGAGACGATCTCTTCCAGCAGGTCCCACCAGAGCAGGACGGTGCCTTCCGTCAGCGCGGGCGCCACATGGACGGTGATGGGGGCGTCATGGCGCTCCAGCACGGGCAGCGCCTCGGTCAGGTTGTCGCGGTAGCCGTCGTCGGCTGTGATGGCTACGAATTTCTGGGTGGGGCGGCGGCTCTTCAGCCGATCGACCGCCTCGTCCATCGAGACGAACACATAGCCCAGCCGCCGGACTTCCGTCAGGACGGCGTCCAGGAAGGCCGGCGTCACGGTCAGGTGGCGGTTGACGCCGATGCCGCGAGCGTGGTCGTCGTTGATCCGGTGCAGCATCAGGATGGCGCCGATGCCGCCGTAAAGCCGGCCGGCGATCGGGGCGAGAAGGCTCAGCCGGGCCGCGTGCAGCACCAGCTTTCGGAGCAGCTCTCCCCTGTCGATCATTCTTTCACCATTTCCCGCTAGGCTGCACCATCGGCAAGCGCGACGCCACGCTGAAGGTAGCAGTAACCTCGAAGGTTAAAGGTATGGTTGATGCGGTCGCCCGCAACCCTTCGCAGGGCCAGCCGGCGGACAGCGCGCCGTCGCGGCGGGATCGTCTCGCCGCCTGCCTCCTGGGGTCCGAAGCCCTCGCCTTCTACCGCCAGCATTGCCGCGCAGCGCTCCATGCGCCGCCGCAGAGCCCCGACTGGATCGACGCCTGGGCCCGCCACTGCAATCCAGACATCCTGTGCCTGATATTCGCGGAGGATGGACGGACGCGGCTGGCGCTGTGCCTCGAGGTCGTCCCCGGCGGCATGGTCCGGGCCGCCCGCATCGTTGGCGGCTCGCACGCCAACGGGAATTTCCCGGCGCTCGCCGACGGGCAGACCATGGAACTCGAGGGACCGGACATCGAAGCCATCGCAGCGGCGGTTCGTGCCGTCCGTCCCGACGTGGACCTCTTGATGCTGGAGCGGCTTGCGCGGCGTTTCGAGGGCGTCGAGAATCCGTTTCTTCCCGTCCGCTCGTGGCAAAGCCCGGATCCCGCCCTGGCGATCGACCTGGCGCCCGGTTTCGAGGGCGTTCTCGCGCGGGCGAGCGGCAAGCGCAAGCGCAAGAAGCACCGCTCCCAGATCCGCAAGTTCGAGGCGGCGGGCGGATACCGGCGCATCACCGCGACCGGGCGCGGCGAAACGGAGCGCCTGCTCGACGCCTTCTTTCGCATGAAGTCGGCGCGTTTCGCCGCCATGGGCATCGCCGACGCCTTCGGAGACGAGCGGGTCCGCGCCTTCTTCAAGGACCTGTTCGGACGTGCCGCCGAGGGTGAAGGGCGACCGGCTTTCCTCCTGCAGGCGCTCGAAGTGGGCGGAATCGTGCGGGCCGTCACCGGCAGCAGCCACAATCCCTCGTCGATCGTCTGCGACTTCGCGGCCATCGCAGAGGACGAACTGGCCTCGGCCAGCCCCGGCGACTTCCTGTTTTTCGAGAACATCCGCGAGGCCTGCGAACGCGGCCTGGCCGTCTTCGACTTCAGCGTCGGCGACGAGGGCTACAAGCGCCAGTGGTGCGACATTGAGACCTTCCAGTTCGACGTCGCCGTCCCCTTGACGGCGAAGGGGCGCATCGCCGTCGCATGGCGGCACGGCCTGGTCGGGGCCAAGCGCTTCGTCAAGTCGGATCCGCGCCTCTTCAACGCCGTCAAGGCCCTGCGTCGGCGTAAAGGCGCGCGATCGCCGAAGGCGCCTGACGCCGAGGACTGAGCACGGCATCGCGCCGGCCGGCCTTTTTGTGTTTACAAGGCACCCCCGTTTGGGGAATGTGCCGGCAAATCCAAGAGGCATGGACGCATGAAACTCGACGAACTGCTGGCAATCGACATCCACACCCATGCCGAGGAGCCGTGCTGCGGCCCGCGCGACGACGGGTACGACGAGTTCCAGGCCGGAATGGCCGCCTATTTCCGCAATCCGGCCGGCGCCAAGGGCATGCTGCCCAGCGTGCAGGAAACGGCGGACTACTACCGCGAGCGCAGGATCGGCTGCGTGATCTTCCCCGTCGACGCCGAGCGCGAGACGGGCTTTCGCCGCTACAAGAACGAGGAAGTGGCCGAACTCGCCGCCGCCAACAGCGACATCATGATCCCCTTCGCCTCGATCGATCCGGCCAAGGGCAAGGCCGGCGCGCGCGAGGCCAGGCGGCTCGTGCGGGACTTCGGCATCAAGGGCTTCAAGTTCCACCCGACCATGCAGGGGTTCTATCCCAACGACCGTTCGGCCTACGTGCTCTACGAGGCGATCGCCGAGGAAGGCGCCATCACGCTCTTCCACACCGGGCAGACCGGCGTCGGATCGGGCATGCGCGGCGGCATGGGCATGCGGCTCAAGTACTCGAACCCGATCTATCTCGACGACGTGGCGGTGGACTTCCCCGACATGCCGATCATCCTGGCGCATCCCTCCTTCCCCTGGCAGGAAGAGGCGCTGTCGGTGGCGACCCACAAGCCCAACGTCTACATAGACCTGTCGGGCTGGTCGCCGAAATATTTCCCGCCGATCCTGGTGCGCTACGTCAACTCGATCCTGAAGCACAAGATGCTGTTCGGCTCCGACTGGCCGGCGATCACGCCGGAGCGCTGGCTGTCCGATTTCGACACCATCGGCATCAAGGACGAGGTCAAGCCGCTGGTGCTGAAGCAGAACGCGGCCAAGCTGCTCAAGCTCGCCTGAGGGCTCGGGCGAAAGCCCGCCCCTTCCGTCAGCGGCCGGCGAGGCTCCGGTAGAGCCCCTCGCCTTTCGCGCTTCGCTTCTGCGCGAAGTCGACGAACCAGTCCATGCTGGCAGGATTGCGCATCGCGTCGGCGCTGAAGGCCTTGTCGGCCGGCCAGCCCATCAGCAGCTTGCGCACCGGCACCTCCATCTTCTTGCCCGACAGGGTGTAGGGGATCGCCGGTACGGCGAGAATCTCGTCGGGGACGTGGCGCGGGCTGCGCTCGGTGCGCAGCCGTGTCCGGATGTCCTGAAGCAGGGCCTCGTCGAGCGCCGCTCCCTCCCGCAACTCTACGAAGAGCGGCATGTAGAAGCCGCCGCCGGGCTCCTCGATGCAGACAATCAGGCTGTCGGCGATCGCCTCGATGTTGTCGACCGTCCGGTAGATTTCGGCCGAGCCGATGCGCACGCCGAACCGGTTGAGCGTCGAATCCGACCGGCCGTGAACGAAGCAGCCGCCCCGCGCGTTGATCTCCATGAAGTCGCCGTGCCGCCAGAGGCCCGGCCAGGTGTCGAAATAGGCCTCGCGGTAGCGCGAAAAATCCTCGTCGCCCCAGAAGAAGATCGGCATCGACGGCATAGGCTTCACGATCACCATCTCGCCGACCTCGCCGACCAGGTCCCGTCCCTCGTCGTCGAAGACCCGCACGTCGACGCCAAGGCACCGCGTCTGGATCTCGCCGGCATGGACAGGCAGCAGCGGCGTGCCGCCGACGATGCCGCTGCAGAACTCCGTGCCGCCAGATTGCGAGGTGATCCAGAGATCCTCCTTCACCGCTTCGCGCAGCCAGGCGAAGGTTTCCGGCGTCGAGGGCGAGCCGGCGAGGAAGACGTTCTCGAAGGTCGAGACGTCGCAGATGTCCTTCGGCACGACGCCCTGGCGGCGCATCGTGTCGACATAGGTCGGGCTGGCGCCGAACGAGGTCGCACCGACCTCGGCGGCCAGCCGCCACAACAGGTCCGGTCCGGGATGAGATGGCGCGCCGTCATAGAGCAGCACGCGCCCGCCCATCAGCGGCCCCCAGAGGAGCGAGTTCCACATCACCCAACCCGTCGTCGAGTAGAAGAACATGCAGGAATGCGGCTTCAGGTTCAGGTGGAAGGCCGCCGTCTTGTAGTGCTCGACGATGATGCCGGCATGGCCGTGCACGATGGCCTTGGGCAGGCCGGTCGTGCCCGACGAGAACAGCACCCAGAGCGGATGATCGGGCGCGACGCGCTCGTAACGGAAGCCGTCCATGGGTACGGCGGGACCCGCCAGCGCCTCCTCCCAGGCGATGATCGCGACGTCGTTGAGTTTCGGCCGCGCACCGCTGCCGGCATAGTCGAGCCAGACGACCGTCTCCAACCCGGGCAACGCGGCAACGATCTGTTCGATCTCCGCTACGCGCGAAAAATCGCGACCGGCGAAGCGGTAGCCGTCGGCGGCGAACAAGAGCTTCGGCTCGATCTGCGCGAAGCGGTCGACGACCGTCTTGACCCCGAATTCCGGCGCGGCGGACGACCAGACCGCTCCGATCGCGGTAACCGCCAGCATGGCGATGATCGTCTCGGGAACGTTCGGCATATAGGAGACGACGCGGTCGCCCGGGCCTATGCCGCGCGCGCGAAGCCAGGTCGCCAGGACGCGCACCTTCGATCCAAGCTCGCCCCAGGTCATGTCCGCGCGCGGACGCAGTTCAGAGACGTGGTGAAAGACCGTGCGCTCGGGATGATCGGCTTCGCGGCGCAGGATGTGTTCTGCGTAGTTGACGCGGCTGCCGGTGAACCAGCGCGCCCCCGGCATGACGCGGCTCTCCAGCACGCTGTCGTAGCCATCATCCGAGATGATGTCGAAATAGTCCCAGATCGCCGCCCAGAAGCCCTCGATGTCGTCGACGGACCAGGCCCGCAGCGCTTCGTGGTCGGGCAGGTCGAGGCCGCGCTCGGCTCGCAGCCAGCGCATGAACGCCGCCGTGTTCGACGCGTCCTTGAACTCCGCACTGCCCTCCCAAAGAAAATCACCGTCGGCGATGGTCATCGAGCCTCCCGTCAAGCGATGTATACACGAACATCGCTTCTAGCGGGCAGAATCGGCGCCGTCACCTGCGGAGGTTTGTGCCAGTTCGCCGTTTCGTTGCCTCAGGCGGCGGAGCGTTCGTCCGGCGCGGGCGAGCGGGGCGGCATATAGCCAACCGGCGTCACCAGGAAGGCCTTGTCGTAGCCGACCGACCTCAGGCTCCGCTCGGTCGAGGAGATCGCCTCGTCCCCTTCCTCGATCACGCTGATGATCACCTCCGTCGCGCCGGAGACGAGACGCTGCAGGCTCGCGGGCTCCGCCGGCCCGCATTCCACGATCACCAGATCATAAGCGGTCGTCAGCGAGTCCATGATGATCGGCAGCCGGTCCACGGCGCGCATGGCGCGGGCCGGGTCGGCGGTGCCGACCGGGATCACGTGGCAGTCCGAGTAGAGATCGGGATGGATGATGTCGGTGAACTGGGCTTCCGAGCACAAAAGGTTGGTGATGCCCTTGTGGGTGGCGCCGTCGAGCATCGGCCGCGAGGCCGCGCCGGTGGACGTCAGGTCGAGCAGCAGCGTGCGAAGGCCGGCGTCGGCCACCTCGCGCGCCACCATGATGGCTGTGGCCGCGCCCTCGTCGCCCTCCGGCGAGACGAAGATCGCGCGCGAGGCGCCCCGTGCGACCAACCGTTCGGCGGCGGCTTCCACGGTGATCTGGCCCTTGGTGAAGACGGGCGGCGCGGCGCCACCGGCGGCGCCCGGGTATGCATCGAGACCGGCATCCGCCCGCGCCGGGGCGAAGCCGGGCATCGGCACGTCGCGAACAGGCTCGGCCGTCGCCGCCGGGCGCAGCGCCCGCCCGCTGAACAGTTCGCTGAGCAGCGTCACCAGGGCCATGACGAGAAGCGATGCGACGAAAGCCGCGGCGGTGATCGGGACGACCTTCGGAAAATAGGGCTCGGAAGGAACGCTGGCGCGGGAAAAGGTGCGCGCGTCGGCCGGGAGATAGTTCCTGTCCTTGCGGGACGCGGCTTCGCGATAGCGCGTCAGATAGGATTCCAGCAGGTCACGCTGGGCGGCGGCTTCCCGTTCGAGCGCGCGCAGTTCGACCTCCTGCTCGCCAACGCGTGCCGATTCAGCCTTGAAGCGGTTGAGCTCGGCGGTGAGCTCCACTTCGCGCAGGCGCGCCGCGTCGGCTTCGGTGTCGAGACCTTCGAGCACCTTGCCGGCTTCGTTGCGGATCTGGGAATCGAGGTCGGCGAGCTGCGAGCGCAGCGCCTTGATGCGCGGATGGTTGTCCAGAAGTGTCGCCGACAGGTCGGCGATGTCGGCCCGGAGCTGAACCTGGGTCTCGCGCAGCCGCTGGATCAGCGGCGAGGCCAGCACACCAGGCAGAGCGTCGATCGAGGCGCCCGCGGCGAGCGCCCTGCGCACGGCCGACGCGGTCGCCTCGGATGCGGCCCGGCTGGCCTTGACCCGCGAGAGTTCGCTCGACAGTTCGGACAGTTGCTGCGTGGCGAGCGCGGCGTTGTTGTTTCCGAGCATCAGGTCGGAGCGGGAACGGAAGTCCGCCACCTTGCCCTCCGCCTCCTTCACCTTCGCGCTCAGGTCGGCGATTTCCGGCTCGAGCCAGTCGGTGGCGTCGGCGTTGGACTGCAGTTTGGCATTGCGCTGAAGGGCGATATAGGCGTCGGCGATTGTGTTGGGCACGCGCGCGGCGAGCGCCGGATCCTCCGACGAGAACTGCACGACGATGACGCGCGAATTCTCGACCCGGTAGACGGTCAGCTTCTCGCGAAACGCCTTGATCACGCGGTCCTCGGGCGGCAGTTCGACAGGGTCGGACTTGAGCCCCAGCAAGATCAGCATCCGTCCGGGCAGCGACACCTCGCCCGACGCCTTGAATTCCGGAATCGCGGCAAGGTTGAGATCGCGGGCCACCTGCTTGAGCAGGTCCGCCGATCCGATGACCTCCACCTGGCTGGTCACGCCCTGGTCGTCGAGGAGGGTCGAATCGTCGCCGCGTGCTTCGGGCCGCGTGAAGATGGACTCCCGCGTCTCGATCAAGATGCGCGTCTCGGCCTGAAAATGCTTGGTCGACAGGCTGGCGAAGGCGAAGGCCGAAGCCGTCACGCAGACGGCGACGACCGCGATCCGCTTCCAGTCGCGCGCCAGGCTCGAAATCAGGGCGCCGATATCGATGTCGAGATCCGCGCGGGAGGCGTCGACGACGGCCATTTGGGGTCACTCCACTCGTTCGTGACTCCGGACCGTAAACATCTATGGTAACTGCGCGGTTAAGACCGGGATTACAGGAAATTCATACAGATTTACAAACTGTTAATTCTAGTTCCCCGCGACCCTCCTCCGACATTCCAGCGGCTCGGAACGCGACCTTTACCGGGCATTAACCCTAACGAGTGGATAACGGTGACGTCTTCGATCGACCGGGCGCCCGGCGATCCGTCAAAGGGTGCCTGCCTCCGATGAAAAGCCCGTTCGCTGTCTCGACCGCTGCTTTCGCCGTGCTGCTTCTGGCTGGTTGCGCGAGCTATCGCCCGGTCGCGCCGGCGTTTCATGCCGCGATCACCAAGCCCTATGTGCTGGATGCCGGCGACCGCATCCGCATCACCGTCTTCGAACAGGATGGGCTGTCCAACGTCTACAGCGTCGACCAGGCCGGCTACATCGCCTTCCCGCTCGTGGGCGCGGTCGCGGCGCGTGGCCGGACCGCGCAGCAGATCGAAGGCGACCTCGCGCAGAAATTGCGCGGCGGCTACCTGCGTGACCCGGACGTCTCGGTCGAAATCGATCGCTATCGCCCGATCTTCGTAATGGGCGAGGTCGGCGCCGCCGGCCAGTATTCCTACGTTCCCGGCATGACGGTGCACAAGGCCATCGCCGCGGCCGGTGGCTATTCGGCGCGGGCCTACCAGGCCAACGTGGACATCACCCGTGACATCAACGGCAAGGTCATGACCGGTCGCGTGCTGACATCGGATCCGATCCTGCCCGGAGACACGGTCTATGTCCGCGAGCGCCTGTTTTGACCAGCACAGGTCCCGCAGCCCTTGAGCCAGAGCCTGCGCATCGTCCACTGCTTCCGCTCTCCGGTCGGCGGGATTTTCCGCCATGTCCGCGACCTCGTGGACGCACAGGTCGCGGCCGGGAACAAGGTCGGGATCGTCTGCGACTCCTCGACCGGCGGCGAGTACGAGGCGCGGCTCTTCCGCGAACTGGAACCAAAGCTCGAACTCGGCGTCTGGCGGACGCCGATGCAGCGTCACATCGGCCCAGGCGACCTTGCCGCCGCCTGGCGGACATTTCGAATCATCAAAGGATTGCAGCCGGACATCCTGCACGGCCATAGCGCCAAGGGTGGCGTCTATTCGCGCGTGTTCGGCTCACTTCTGCGGGTATTCAGGTCTCGCGTAGCCCGCCTCTATTCGCCCCACGGGGGCAGCCTGCACTACGACGCCCCCACCTTGGCAGGGCGCGCGGTGTTTCTCCTCGAAAGCCTGGTCGAACGGCTTTCGGATCACATCCTGTTCGTATCGCGATACGAACTGGATTCCTACCGCCGCAAGATCGGCGGGCCGAAGGTGCCGTTCAGCATCATCTACAACGGCTTGAAGCCGGCCGAGTTCGAGCCGGTGTCCGTGTCCGCGAACGCCTCCGACTTTCTCTACATCGGCATGATGCGCGACCTGAAGGGGCCGGACCTTTTCATCGAGGCGCTCGCCATCGCCGAAAAGGAACTGGGGCGGCCGCTCACCGCCACGATGGTCGGCTCCGGCCACGACCTTGACCGCTACAAGGCGATGGTGGCCGAGCGCGGGCTAGCCGAGCGGGTCGCCTTCCTCGATCCCATGCCGGCGCGGCAGGCCTTCGCGCTCGCCCGCACGGTCGTGGTTCCATCCCGCGCGGAAGCCCTGCCCTACATCGTGCTCGAGGCGCTGGCCGCCGGCAGGCCGATGATCGCGAGCGCCGTCGGCGGCATTCCCGAGATTTTCGAGGGCGCGTCCACGGCGCTGGTGCGGCCGGACGCGCGCCAAATCGCCGACAAGATGATGATGGCCACTCGCGATCCGGACGCCTGGGCGAAGGCGATGCCATCCGGCGAAGACCTTCTCGCACGCTTCTCGATCACGACGATGGCGCGGGAGATCGATGCGGTGTACCGGCGCGCCATGGCGCGGCCCTGATCCGCCAAGCGGCATCACTTATCGCTCCAATGCCGCATTCGAACGCAAGGGAATGTTAGCCCATTTCGGCTATCGAAAGAGTCTCAACAGGCCCAGCGACATGAACCAGATCGATCCGTCATCGCGCTTCACGCCGGACGCCGTTCGCCGCTTCGACGACCATGGCGCCTCGCGCCGCGGCGCGGCCGAGCTCGGCGCCTTCGCCAGGCGCGTCGCTGCCCAGTACCGCATGGACACCATGTCGCCGGTGATCGTCAGCGGCAAGCTGCGCATCCTCGAGTTCGTGGTTCTCTCGCTCTGCGGGGCGCTTGCGCTCGCCATCCAGTACGACCGGATCGGGCTCGACTGGAACTACGTCTGGACGAGTCTCGGCGGGGCGCTTCTCGCCGTCATCCTGCTCGAGTTCACCGATGCCTATCAGATGGCGACGCTACGCAACCCTCTGGCGCACGCCCGCAGGATCGCGCTGGTCTGGTCGGGCGTCTTCGCCCTGATGGCGCTCGCCGCCTTCTTCATGAAGACCTCCCAGGATTTCTCGCGCCTCTGGTTCGCGACCTGGTACGCGACGGGCCTCGTCAGCCTTTTCGGCCTTCGCCTGGTGATGGCGCGCCTGATCCGGCGCTGGGCCCGCAACGGCGTCATGGAGCGTCGCGCCGTCATCGTCGGCGGCGGCAAGGACGCCGAGACGCTGATCCGCTCGCTTGAGCAGCAGCCCGACAACGACATCCGCATCTGCGGCATCTTCGACGATCGCAGCGACACGCGCTCGCCGCCAATCGTCGCTGGGTATCCCAAGCTCGGCAACATCTCCGAGCTGATCGAGTTCGCCCGGGTCGCGCGCATCGACATGCTGATCGTCTCGTTGCCGCTGACGGCCGAATCGCGCGTGCTCTCGCTTCTGAAGAAGCTCTGGGTGCTGCCCGTCGACATCCGGCTGTCGGCGCATTCGAGCGAGTTGCGCTTCCGGCCGCGCGCCTATTCCTTCGTCGGCTCGGTGCCGATGCTCGACATCTTCGACAAGCCGATCAACGACTGGGATTCGGTCGCCAAGCGCGCCTTCGACATCGTCTTTTCGCTCGTCGGCATCGTCGTCTTCTCGCCGATCATGCTCGTCACGGCCATCGCCATCAAGCTCGACTCGAAGGGACCCGTGCTCTTCAAGCAGAAGCGCCACGGTTTCAACAACGAGGTGATCGAGGTCTACAAGTTCCGCTCGATGTATGTCGACCAGTCGGACCCGACTGCCAGGCGCGCCGTCACCAAGGGCGATCCCCGCGTCACACGGGTCGGCCGACTCATCCGCAAGACCTCGATCGACGAACTGCCGCAATTCTTCAACGCGCTCCTCGGCAGCCTCTCGCTCGTCGGCCCGCGGCCGCACGCCATTGCCGCGCAGTCGCACAACCTGCTCTACACCGAGGTCGTCGACGGCTATTTCGCCCGCCACAAGGTCAAGCCGGGCGTCACCGGCTGGGCGCAGATCAACGGCTGGCGCGGCGAGATGGACACCGACGAGAAGATCCGCAAGCGCACCGAGTTCGACCTCTTCTACATCGAGAACTGGTCGCTCTGGTTCGACCTCAAGATCCTGTTCCTGACGCCGATCCGGTTGCTCGACACGGAAAACGCCTATTGAGCGCGAGCCTCGCCCTCCCGAGGGACCTTCCCTCCCGCGCGGACGTCAACGCCAAGCTCGTGTCGCTCGTGTCGATGGGCGCGGTGACGCTCGGCGTCTTCCTGTCGGGCTTCGTCATTCGCGAGCCCGCGCCCTACGAACTCTACATGGTGGCGCTGATCCCGATCTGGGCGCTGTTCGGCCTGCGCATCTCGCGCGCGATCGCGCCGCTCGCGGTGCTTCTGGTCGTCTTCAACATCGGCGGCATGATCGCCGCCACGCAGATGCCGGTGCTGGGCGATGCGCCGCTCTACATCGCGGTCTCGCTTTTCCTCGCCTTCACCGCGATCTTCTTCGCCGCCGTGCTCGACGGCCGGCCGGAGCTCTATCGCCTCATCTTCCACGCCTGGGTGGCCGCCGCCGTCTTCACCTCCGTCCTCGGCATCCTCGGCTATTTCCACGTCTTTCCAGGCGCGGAGATGTTCACGAAGTACGAGCGCGCGGCCGGCGCCTTCCAGGATCCCAACGTCTTCGGTCCCTTCATCACGCTGCCCGGCATCTACCTGCTCTACCGGATGATCACCGGGCCGGTGTCGCGGATGCCCCTGCTCGCGCTGCCGCTCGGCATCATCGCCTTCGGCGTCTTCCTGTCGTTCTCGCGCGGCGCCTGGGGCCTTTTCGCCTTCTCGGCGGTTCTTCTTTCGCTGCTTCTGTTCATCCACGGCCGCGGCGGGCTGTTTCGGCTGCGCATCCTCCTGATGGGCGGGGCCGCCTTCGGGCTGCTGGCGATCGGGCTCCTGGTGGCCTTGCAGATTCCCGCCATCGCCGACCTCTTCTCGGCGCGCGCGCAACTCGTCCAGGAGTATGACGGCGCCCGCCTCGGACGTTTCGCGCGCCATGGCATCGGCTTCATGCTCGCCATGGAGAAGCCGCTTGGGATCGGCCCGCTGGTGTTCGGCAAGCTCTATGGCGAGGACACGCACAACATCTGGCTGAAGGCGCTGATGGACTATGGCTGGCTCGGCTTCGCCTGCTGGCTCTCCATGATCGTCTGGACGCTCGCCGCCGGCCTTCGCATCCTGTTTCGCGACCGGCCCTGGCAGCCCTATCTCCTCTGCGCCTGGGTCGTCTTTGTCGGCCACGTGCTGCTCGGCACCGTGATCGATACCGATCACTGGCGCCATTTCTATCTCCTGCTCGGCCTGGTCTGGGGCGGCATCGCGCTGGAACGGCGGCACCAATGGTCGACGGTGCGATCTCCAGGATCGCAACCGCGGCCGGCGGTCATCGCTCGCTGACCGTCCCGACCGGCCGCCATTCGTCCTTGCCCCTTGCACACCTGCCCCCGCGCGGGGCAAACCTGCCGCGACAAGGGAGACGGGCATGGAACTGGGATTGAAGGACAGGGTCGTCGTCGTGACGGGCGGCTCGCGCGGCATCG